>DATMOS010000036.1:0-8881 GCA_035568155.1 Verrucomicrobiia bacterium
TCCAGCATGTCGTCAACGGTCACAATCCCCAGCATGTTTCCCTGCGCATCGGTTACCGGCAGCGCCACCCGGTCATATTTTTCGAATAGCTCCAGCGCAGTCTCCCGATCGTCCATGGCGTGCAAGGAAACCAGCGCTGGATCGGCAATTTCAGTAACCTTAGTCTGCGGGTCGGCCATCACCAGGGATCCTAGCCGTAAGTCTTCGAGCAATTTCCCGTTCGTATCCAGGATGTACACCACGTTCAGCGTTTCACTTTTGTGCCCAACCTTGCGAATATGCTCGATCGCCTCGCCGGCAGTCATCTCCGGAGAGATCGTCACGTAATGCGGGGTCATATAACGGCCCACGCTCTCCGGCGGATAACCGAGCAATTCGCGCGATTCCCTCAACTCCTCAGGTGAAAGCTCTTCAAGAAGTTTCCGCGTAACTTCCGCGGGCATTTCTCCAAAAAATCGCGTGCGGTCGTCGGGGCGCATCGCGTTGAGCATACGTTTCACTTCGTCGGCCGTCAGCGAATGAATCAATTGCCTTTGTTCGCTTGGCGCCAGGTACCCGAAAACTTCCGCGGCGCGCTCGCGTGCCACCAAGCGAAACACAATGGCCCGTTCTTTGGGCGGCAAGGCCGTTAACATTTCCGCTATATCGGAAACGTGCGTGCGTTCCAGCTTTTGACGCAATGCTTCCCAGCTCTGTCGCGCGACCAGTTCCGTCCACTCCGAGGGTGAAACCATTGCAAGCATTGGCGCTCTCACTCTTCCGGCGAAATTAGATAAGCCCGGCTATTATGCAGTCTTCTCGATGGGAGGAATTACATTTCCCCGAGATGACTTATTCTCACTGTTTGTGCGATTCTTCTTCCCCATAGAGGTATCCAGGACAAGATGGCGCAGAAAAAGTTCAGAGACTTGACGGAAAAAGAAATTCTGGCCCTGGCCATTGCTTCCGAAGAAGAAGACGGCCGCATTTACGGCGAGTTCGCCGAGGGTTTGCGTGATTCGTATCCCGCGACCGCGCAGATGTTTGAAGAAATGCGCGAAGAAGAAGTGGTTCATCGCGACCGCCTGATGGCCATGTTTCGCGAGCGCTTTGGCGAGCGCATCCCCTTGATTCGACGTGAAAACGTGAAGGGCTTTTTGACCCGTAAGCCCACCTGGCTGACTCGCCCGCTCGGTGTGAATGTGGCCAGGCGCCAGGCGCGTGTGATGGAAATGGAAGCGGCGCGATTTTATGACAAAGCCGTAGCCCGCATTACCGATGTTTCCATTCGCGAACTTTTGAACAAGCTGGCCGATGAAGAAAGAAAACACTCCGCCACCGCCGGCGACCTGGAAGAAAAACACCTGACCAAAGACGCGCGCGCGGAAGAAGACGAATCGCACCGCAAACTGTTCTTGTTGCAGGTCGTGCAGCCCGGACTCGCCGGTCTGATGGACGGCTCGGTTTCCACGCTCGCGCCATTATTTGCCGCGGCGTTCGCTTCTCATAAGAGCTGGGAAGCCTTTCTCGTAGGGCTCGCGGCGTCCATCGGCGCCGGAATCTCTATGGGTTTCGCGGAATCGCTTTCCGACGACGGTTCGCTCACCGGCCGCGGCTCTCCATGGATTCGCGGCGGTGCCACGGGCCTGATGACCACCGCGGGTGGGCTCGGGCACACACTTCCCTTTTTAATTTCCAATTTCCACATCGCCATGGCTGTCGCGACTGTCGTCGTGGCTATTGAACTCATTACCATCGCGTACATTCGCCATCGCTATATGGATACGCCGTTTCTGCAGGCGGCTTTCCAGGTCATTGTCGGGGGCGTGCTGGTTTTTTTAACTGGCTATTTAATCGGCAGCTCGTAACGTGGAAATGACCCGCCCGTACGCTTCGCAAGTTTTTTAACGATCGCCTTGTGGGGCTGTCTATACCGTGGGAAGAAGTATCTCGGTGACTAATTTATCCGCGGGTGTGACTCTCGGGTCGGTGACATAATTTTCAATACAGTAGTCGTCTCGCATTTGGATTTTTTTCTCCGCGACAATCTCAAACACGCGGCCCGATGCTTGCGGCAAGTCCGAGTATGGCCCGGTCAAAACAAATTTCATGTACTTTCCGCCTTTGAATTTTTCGTAGCTCAGGCCCTCAGGCAATTGTTGTGGCGGCGCCGCGAGCGAGACTCCTGCCCTATAAATCTTCGGACCTACTTTGTAGAGGCTCGTATAGCCGGTGATCTTGTTGTGTTCAGAAATCGCCGGAACAGATTTGTGCAGATCTCCCCAAGCCCCTGGAGCCGTATTTTGAAACGGTCCAATCTTTTCAAGAAAGACGTAATGTGTTTCCGGCCAAGTCACAATTACCGGTGTCTCAGTAAGATTCATAATTTTGTTTTCCTTCTGTTGGATTGAATGTCGTCTTATCTTGAAAGAGTTATCACCGAAAAGCAAAATATTGCTCCGCGACGGGCCTGTCTGGAGGCGTCGGGACACCCCACAAAACGCGCAGACGGCTGTCCGTAAACTGTGCTTCAGGACAGATGGCGGCAACGTCGCGAGCAGCTAGGATTCAGCTCGTCGCCTCATCCTTAAAACTTACTAATGTTCGGAGAACGAATGCGCACACGAATGATTTTGCCCGCAACTTTGCTGCTGGGAGCTATGCCTTTTGCCGCGAATGCCGCCACGGAATCGACCACCGTTACCGCGATCGTGGACAAAATCGTGACTCAGGAGCAGGTCGAGGTGCAGATGCTGCGCCGCTACTCGCCGCTGGTGGAGACCTATATCCAAACGGTGCGACCAGACAAAGAACTGGGTGCGGTTCCCGACGGAGACCGATATTTCCTGGGGCGCGCAGAATTAGCCAAGGGTGTGGAACTTGAGCCGCTGATCAATGACAGCGGAAAGCACAAACTGCTGCTCAGTGTCGGCCGCTTTTTCTCCAGCGACTTTTTGCCGCGCGGATTCCTGCAGATGATTTACCTGGACGCCGACGGCTTCGACCGCCAGCACTACAAGTTCACCTACGCAGGAAAGGAATTCCTGGGCGAAGTACGCTGCGTGATTTTTGACGTTGACCCTTTGCCAGGCGCGGGCAAGGGCCGTTTCGCGGGGCGCATCTGGGTGGAAGATCAGGACTACCACATCGTCCGTTTCAACGGCGCATTCACGGGATCTAACGCCAGCAGCTTTTATTTTAACTTCGACAGCTGGCGCTCCAACTCCGGAAAAAACGAATGGCTCCCGTCCTTTGTGTATAGCGAAGAGGGCAACGTTCAGTACGGCAAGCGTAAACATTCCGCTTTCCAGGCCTTCAAAGCGCAGACCCGCTTGTGGGGTTACGAGCTGAACCAACAGCATCCGGAACAAACCCTTACCAGCGTAGAGGTCGAAGGGCCGCAAATCACCGATCAAGCGGAGCTCGGCAAAGGTTATTCGCCGTTGCATGCCAAACGCGCGTGGGAGCGCCTCGCCGAAGACAACGTCGCGGGCAAGATGCAGCGAATGGGCCTGATGGCGCCTTCCGGTGACGTGGACAAGCTGCTCGAAACCGTGGTGAATAACCTGGAAGTCACCAACGATTTGGACATCCAACCGGAAGTTCACTGCCGTGTGTTGATGACCTCCACGCTGGAGTCCTTCACCATGGGCCACACCATTGTATTGAGCCGCGGATTGATCGACGTCCTACCCGATGAAGCCAGCCTGGCGGCGATTCTTGCTCACGAACTCGGTCACGTGACGCTGGGCCACCGCATGGACACGCAGTTTGCGTTTTTCAGCCACCTGCGTTTTGACGATAAAGAAACGTTTCATCACTTCGGATTTGCACGCAACGCCCAGGAAGAAGAGGCGGCCAACAAAAAAGGCGCTGAACTGCTGAAGAATTCGCCGTATCGCGATCAGTCCGGATCGGCGTGGGCATTTTTTCAGGCGTTGCAGGAGCGCGCCAACGAAATACCTAATCTGATCAGCCCGCACTTGGGCGACAGCATCCCGGGGACCTCGACAATCGCCTCAGCCGATGCATCGCAGCAGCGCACAAAGCCGGCCGCCAACGTTCTCGCAGCCTTGCCGATCGGCGGACGCATCATCCTTCAGCCCTGGGACGACCGCCTATTGTTGCGCAAATTGGAATCAGAGGGCTCCATCGCTGACTACGAAAAGATGCCCTTTGAGGTCGCGCCGTTTCTGGTTTACCTGACGAGACCGAGCGCGATTTCGCACCCAAATCAACCAGGCGTGGTCGCCGTGAAGTCAGACTTAGACATGGATCAGCCGTTACCGCTGACGAAACCGTGAGGCCCAGACCGTTGATTTCTTTGGGCCGACTGAGTAGTTGCTGCGTCGTGACTCGGTAGCGAGAACGCTTGGCTGCCTAGTCGGCTCCAGTTAACTCAAGCCATTTACCTGCATAGAAGTAATGCACTACAGACGCCTTTCCCACAAACGAATCACTAATTCCTTGGTGATCGAATGCTGGTGGCTCGGGCCCGCCAGCGCGGTAATGCTTAAGAATGTATTCGCGGCCCACCGGCCCGATGGCACGAGAATATTCGATTGCAGTGCCGCCACCACTCTAAAGGCTACCGGCATCCGCCTGCGACGCAATTTCCAACGGCTCTCGTTCTGATGCATCGGTAAAAATAAGAATTCTGGAAACGCCATTTAGTGAACATAGCACTGCCCAGTCAGCGCGTCCTTTGCCGATGAACTCGCCCTTGATCACGTTTTGTGGCTTCTTGCCAGACGACACCTGCGGTATCGTGCATCCGCGACGTTTTAGTTCCCGCCTTATTTCTGTGGGCACTTGAGGAAACGCGGAGGGCGGAAGCCGCGTAACCTGGCGATCTGCCTCTACAATTTTTTCTGTGACTTGTTGAGAAGGTTTGACGTGATCGATGCCCACCACAAGAAAGACCAGTGAGCTCAGAGTGGCCCAGTTGTAGCAACTCATTCCCGATCTCCTCGAGTCGTCGCGCCGTAGTTAGTCGCTTTGTGCGTGTGCCGGAGTGGCGGCGCCGTGCCTTCGCAGGCTTTGAATAAAGGTTTGCAGCCTGTCCATGTAGATGTACACCACCGGGGTGGTGAACAGCGTGAGCATCTGACTGAGGATTAATCCGCCTACGATGGTGATACCCAGTGGCCGGCGCAACTCGGAACCTACGCCGCTACCCAACGCCAAGGGCAGCGCGCCAAGCAGCGCAGCCATGGTGGTCATCAAAATGGGGCGGAAGCGCAGCAGGCACGCTTCGTAGATAGCTTCCACCGGGGACTTGTGCCCTTCGCGTTCCACTTGCACCGCGAAGTCGATCATCAAAATGGCGTTTTTCTTGACGATGCCGATGAGCAGAATAATTCCAATCAGCGCAATGATGTTCAAGTCCGATTTCATGAAGCGAATCGCCAGTAACGCGCCGATGCCCGCCGAAGGAATCGTGGACAGGATGGTGATGGGATGAATATAGCTTTCGTAAAGAATGCCGAGCACGATATACACAGCGGCCAAAGCGGTGAGAATCAATATTCCTTCCGTGGCCAGTGAATCCTGAAACGCTTGCGCGTTTCCTTGAAACATTTCGTGCACGGTGGAAGGAACTCGCAACTCTCGTTGCGCCGCTTCGATATGCTCCACCGCCGGGCCGAGCGAAGCTCCGGGTGCAAGATTGAATGACAGCGTGATGGCTGGAAAAACACCTTGGTGATTGACGGACAGCGCAGTATTTGAGGGCTCGTAACGCGCGAAAGCGCTGAGCGGAATCAATTTCCCGCTCTTCGAAGGCACATAAATGGTGTTGAGCGCTTGCGGCCCCTCCTGCGCTTCGGGGGCAACTTCCATCACCACGTGATACTGATTCATCCCTTTGTAAATATTCGAAACTTGGCGCTGTCCAAACGCGTCCGCCAAAGTGTTGTCGATATCCAGAACATTAACGCCCATGCGCGAAGCTGTGTCTCGATCGATGAACAAAGAGGTTTGCAGCCCCTTCATTTGCTGATCGCTATTTACATCGCGCAGCTCCGGAATCGCGCGCATGCGCTCCATAATGATCGGCGCCCAGTGATTCAGGTCGTCAAGATTGTCGGCCTGCAAGGTGTACTGGTATTGCGCGCCGCCGAAGCGTCCGCCGATACCGAGGTCCTGAACCGCCTGCAAATACAACGAAGCTCCCGGTATCGCCGCGGTCTTTTCGCGAATGCGCCCGATCACTTCATCGGCGCTGATCTTGCGCTCCTTCAAAGGCTTCAGCGAAGCGAACATGCGCGCCGTTCCACCGCCGTTGCCACCGCCGGCAAAGGAAGCCACCGTGTCGACCGCCGGGTCTTGCAAAACAATGTCGGTAAACGCGCGCATTTTTTCAGCCATGGCCGGGAAGGACAAGTCCTGATCGCCCTGGATCAGGCCGCTGATACGTCCGGTGTCCTGTTGCGGAAAAAATCCCTTGGGAGTCTTCGCGAATAGATAGAGGTTGAGGCAGACCGTGCCGATGGTGAGCAGCAGAATTAAGAACTGATGCCGGAGCACCCACTTCAGCGAAAAATCGTACGCGCCCAAAAGTCGATTGAAGGACCGCTCCGAAAAACGGTACAGCCGGTTGTGGCGCCCGGTATCGTGCCGCAAAAACCGCGCGCACATCATCGGCGTGGTGGTAAGCGAAATAAACAGCGACACCACGATGGCCACGCTGAGTACCACCGCAAATTCACGGAATAGCCGGCCCACAATGCCGCCCATCATTAAGATGGGAATGAAAACCGCGACCAGCGACGCGCTCATGGAAATGACCGTGAAACCTATTTCGCGGGCGCCCTTCATCGCGGCATCGTAAGGAGCCATTCCTGATTCGATGTGCCGCGCGATATTTTCAATCACCACGATGGCGTCATCGACAACGAATCCGGTGCAAATGGTCAGCGCCATCAAGGACAAATTGTCGAGGCTGTAGTGGCACAGATACATAACGCCAAAAGTGCCGACCAAAGAAAGCGGCACCGCCACGCTGGGAATTACCGTGGCCCACACATTTCGCAGGAACGCGAACACCACAAAAATCACCAGCAGGATGGAGATGATCAGCGCCACCTCCACATCGTGAACCGACGACCGAATGGTGGTGGTGCGATCAATGAGCACATTCAAATGCAGCGAAGGAGAAATGGACGCGCGCAACATGGGCAGCATTGGCAGAATGCGATCCACTGTGGCGATCATATTCGCGCCGGGCTGGCGGAAAACGGCCAGAATCACCGACCGCTGCCCGCCGGCGAGCCCCAGGTTGCGAGTGTCCTCCAGCGAATCCACAACCTGCGACACGTCCTGCAGTCGCAGCGCGGAGCCGGCGTGCCCGGCAATAATCAGCGGCTGATATTCGTAAGCCTTAAAAATCTGGTCGGTGTCGGTGATGTTTATGGTCTTTTTATCGTTAGATACCGAGCCTTTGGCCAAATTGGCGTTCGCGGATTGCAATGCCTTGCGCACCGTTTCCAGGCTCACGCCATAGCTATTCAACTGCGTGGGATTTACTTCCACGCGAACCGCAGGCCGCGCGCTGCCCCACACGAACACCTGCCCAACCCCGTTTATCTGCGCCAGTTTTTGCGCCAGAATGGAGTCGGCCGCGTCATAAATTTCTGCCGGCGGCACATTGTCGGAGGTCAGCGATAGCAACAGAATGGGCGCGTCGGCAGGATTCACCTTGCGATAGGTCGGCTGGTAAGGGAGATCGGCCGGCAGTTGACTGCGCGCCGCGTTGATAGCCGCCTCCACGTCGCGCGCCGCGGCATTCACATCGCGATTCAGATCAAATTGCAAAACGATGCCGGTGTTCCCCAGTCCGCTCGAAGACGTCATCTGCGTAACACCCGCGATGCGGCCGAATTGACGCTCCAACGGCGTGGCCACCGCAGACGCCATGGTTTCTGGGCTGGCGCCCGGCAAGCTTGCGCCAATCGAAATTGTCGGGAAGTCCACCTGTGGCAGTGGCGCTACCGGCAAAAAATTAAACGCCACTGCTCCCGAAAGAAAAATCGCAATGGTAATCAGCGAAGTGGCTACCGGCCGGCGTATGAAAGGGGCGGAGAAGTTGGAGGTAAGGTGCACCGGCTAATCTCCCCGCGCCGGACTGGGCGCGTGTCCATCACCAGACTCTTCCATGGGATTGCCGATTTGAAATTTGAATCGCTGCGCCAGCCAATCGAAAGCCAAATAAACGACCGGCGTGGTGTACAGCGTCAATAGCTGACTCAAAATCAAGCCGCCGACAATCGTGATTCCCAGGGGCCGGCGCAACTCCGCTCCCACGCCCGTTCCCAAAGCCAGCGGCAAGCCCGCCAGCAACGCTGCCATGGTGGTCATCATGATCGGCCGGAAGCGCAGCAAGCACGCATCGTAAATCGCCTCCAACGGCGCCATGCCTTCTTTGCGCTCGGCCTCCAGTGCAAAGTCAATCATCATGATGGCGTTTTTCTTCACGATGCCAATCAGCAGGATGATTCCAATCAACGCAATCACGCTGAATTCCGTGCGGCACAGCAGCAGCGCCAGGATTGCACCGACTCCCGCGGATGGCAGCGTGGATAAAATCGTGATGGGATGAATGTAGCTCTCATACAAAACACCCAGCACGATGTACACGGTGATGAGCGCGGCCAATATCAAGATAGGCTCGTTCGCCAGCGAATTTTGAAATGCCGCCGCGGTGCCCTGGAAAAGTCCCTGGATGCTGGGCGGCATATTTAAATCGCTCTTGATTTTGTTGATGGCGTTTACTGCGTCGCCCAGAGCCGCGCCCGGCGCCAGGTTGAACGACAACGTCACCACCGGAAATTGCCCCTGATGATTCAGCGTGAGCGGCGTGCTTCCCGGCTCCATGCGCGTAAAAGCGCTCAAAGGAACCTGC
>DATMOS010000037.1:0-7734 GCA_035568155.1 Verrucomicrobiia bacterium
GCGGCCATAACTTCCGCGCGTTCATGGCTTACGTCGAAAAGTACCAGCTCGCTGATTTTCAGAATGTTCTGCGATTGGAGAAGTCCATGAATGAGCAGCGGCGTACGGACGCCACCGCCGCCGATAATGCAAACTTTACCGCTCATAGCTGAGCATCCAATTCTGCGACCGTCGGAAATCCGTCGATTCCCCCAAGACACCTGGTGGAGAGGGCGCCGCAAATAGTTCCCGCTCTAAGACAATCACACGGGTTGTCTCCGCGCAGCCACGCATATAAAAATCCCGCATCGAAGCAATCACCCGCGCCGGTAGTATCGAGCGATTGAATCATGATTGGCTCGCAAAACGTGATTGTGCCGTCGGACAGCAGCGCCGCTCCTGCCGGCCCTAGTTTGAGGGCTACCGTCCGAACGCCCATTTTCCCGAAATGCTGCAGAATCAGCCGCGGGTCAGTTTCACCGGTCATTAGGGCTGCTTCTCGCTCATTCGGGAAGAAAATGTCAACGCTGCGAAGCGCCTCCCGAGAGTCTCTGTCAGAAAGCCATTCCGGATGCCAGCCTACATCGACAGAGAGCGTGCAACCTTGCGAGATTACCTCTCTGAATAAATTATGTGCTTCGGCCGGTTTTGGGGCGAACGCCAGATGAATGTGGCGGGCCTTGGCAAAATCTCCACTCGACGCAATTTGTTGCAAATTCGCTGGCAGTTCGCGGTTAGCTCCCATGTAAGTTAAGAAGGTGCGCTCAGTAGCGTTCGATATACTCACAGTCACTGCGGTGGGCTCGCGCGAGCTTCGCTGAATGGCTGAGGTGTTTACGCCGCGCGATTCCAGCCTCTCGATTAACCATTGCCCGTCGGTTTCGCCCACGACTCCGACCACGCCCACCTTGGCCCCCAATTTCGCCAAGCCGCACGCTGTGATTGCCGCTCCTCCGCCGATTTCCCGGCAAAAACGCTCCGCAAACAATTCTTCCCCGGCACGTCCTGGCCATGAAGAGAAACCGCTCATGACCAGTTCCGTGAAGAGGTCACCTACGACCATTACGTCCAGCGGCCGGGGAGCACTCATATTGCTCCTTTAACTTCAGTTGGCCCGAACGGCCACTCAGCCTGCACCCGTGCGCGCCACAGGTACGCGCCAATGCCCACCGCGATCAGAGCGATTCCCCAGAGAATAAATTTCAGTCCACTGGCTGCGAGAATGAAGGCCCACCCTGCAAAAGCAATTACGCTGGTGAGCGGATAAAACCACATTTGAAACGGCCGTTGAATATCGGGACGGTATCGACGGATCATGGTCACCGCCACCACTTGAGCCATAAACTGCACGAGCACCTGGATAACGACCAGCGCGGTAATGAGATCCGATAAATCCAGCAAACTTGCAACTGCGGAAGTGACGCCCATAAATATCAGCGAAACCCACGGAAAACTTCGTGTGGGATGTAAGCGCCCGAACGCCGAAAAAAAACGCCCATCCACCGCGGCGGCATAAGGTACGCGCGAATAACCCAGCAGTACGGCGAACAAAGACGCGAACGTAGTAAACAGAACAAACGCGGTCATCACTTTCGCGACCGTCGAACCATAAACTCGCTGCATCAGGTCCGACACAATGAATGTCGAATGCATGGCCTCGCGCCACGGAATTACGCCGATGATCGAAACATTCATGGTCAAATATAAAATTCCTACCAAGAGAATGGACAACAGAATTGAACGCGGGATGACATGTTCGGGCCGCTTTATTTCCCCCGCGAAGAAACAAGCGTTGTTGTAGCCGCCGTAGTCATACATCGCCAGTAGCGTTGCTCCTCCTAAACCTACAAAAAACTGTCTCGAGAAGGTGAATGCATGCGGCGGAAAATCGAGCGCGCGGCTCAGATGAAAATTGGCGATGCCCGCTGCCGTCACCGCCAATGCGGTGAAGATCACCACTACCCATAAGACAATCGACAGCCGACCGACCGAGTGAATGTCGCGGTAAAGCAAGATAGTAATCAAGGCGCAGACCGCGACAGCAACTGCTTTGCCCTCCCACCAATTCATCTGCGGCCACAAAAATTTCGTATATTGCGCGAATCCCACCGCCCCGGCTCCAATCGATAGCGGCGCGAGACACACTGTCTCCCAGATGAACAGAAAGCTCATAAGCCTTCCCAGGCGTTTGGGGCCAAACGCTTCCGAGAGATAGCGATACGGGCCGCCGGTTCCGGGCATAGCGGCGCCGAGTTCTGCCCATACCAAGCCATCGCAAACAGCCACCAGCGCCCCCAGCAACCAGCCAAGCATGGCTTGCGGGCCGTTCATAGTCGTTAAAATAAGGGGGATAGTGATGAACGGGCCGACCCCGATCATCTCCAGCATGTTTGCGGAGGTTGCTTCCAGAAGCCCAAGCCGGCGCTGCAGATGGGGAGAATTCTGGCCAGGCACGGCGGGATTTTCTCACACGTTTGCATAAGCTCGCAAGGTAAGATGAACCGTTATGTTAGCGCTGCGCGTCTTCAATTTCTGGTTAGTTATTCTCATGGTGATGGCCACTGCGTTAGCCCAAACTCCGACGCAAAACGAGTCAAACCTGGCGATAAGACAGGCCGTCCAGCTGGCCCGCGAACACCGTTACTCGGAGGCAGAAGCAGCACTTAAAGGCCTAAATGCTCCCGCAGATCCCGCCCAAAAGATCGCATTTTACCGATTAAGAGCCGCCATTGCGTCAGGACTTGGCCAGTTCGCGGCGGCGGCAGAAAATATGGACAACGCAGCCAGGTTGGCGCCCGAAAATCAAGATTTACGCATCGCAGCAGGCATCGCGCGTCTCCAGCAGCAGGTCCAAAATCACACCAGCCCAGCGCAAACACTCAAGCGGTTGCGCGCAGAAACTCTGCCGCCTCAACAAGCCGTCGATATCCGGCTGCATCTGGCGGAAATTCTTAGCGGCGCAAACCTGTTTTCCGAGGCAGCCGTTGATTTTGCCGCAGCAAGCGCACTCGCACCAGACCGCGGCGATTTACTCTACGATCTTGCCTTGGCGAATTTCCGCGCCGGCCACCTCGACGACGCTTTGGCTAGCGCCGAGCATGCCAAAAGCGTGGCAGACAACGGCTCGATAGAGAGCCTCATTGGTGATATTCAGGAAAAGCGAGGTGATCCGCTCGCTGCAGTTCGTGGCTATCAGACTGCTGTCACTCTTGAACCGTCGGAGGAACGGTACCATGTTGCGTTGGGTCTGGAATTATTGCGGCATCAGACCTTCGATGCTGCTCTGGTAGTCTTCAATCAGGCATCCACACTTTTCCCGCAATCCCTTCGCGTAAAAATCCTTTTAGGTCTGGCGTATTACTTCGTTGACCGCTCCGCCGACGCCAGTCAAGCACTCCTGGACGCAGCTAAAATGGATCCGCAAGACGAGACTGTTGCCCGTTACCTGGGTGAGATTACGTTGCAGGATACTGCCTCGCCCAACCCGGCGGCGATTGCCCAAGTGTGTAGCTTCGCTGATGAACACCCGCAAAACAGAACCGCCGACGCCTTCTGCGGGGGTATTTTATTGAAGGTCGTCCGCGACAGCGGGGATATCTCACGCCAGCCCGAGATTCTTCGTCGTTTACAACACGCTGCTCAAATTGGGCCCAGAGAGCCATTGGCTCGGTGTCAATTGGGAAAAGCCTTCGAATGGGCCGCGCTGTGGAGTCAGGCCAGACCCGAGGCAGAAGCCTGTGTAAGGTTAGATCCCGGCTCTCCTGATGGTCATTATCAACTCGCGCGCATCTACCGTCGTCTGGGCTTAACCGCTTTAGCTGACCGGCAGACCTCGCTGCAACAAGTTGCCGCCGTGCGGCAAAGTGAAGAAAGCGTTCGTCGCACGGAAACGGTAACGAAATTCCTCGTGTTACTCGAGCACTAAGCAACACACGTCAATCGGTGTTCGACGCTCGTGGCCGTTATGATTTTTGGTGCTGGAAGTGAATTGTGGAACGATAGCGGATTTGACTAAGGACTCGTTAGGTCCGTATCAGAAATAGGCATTGCCCAGCCGTTCCCCCGTCTAAATCTATCCTAAATACAAAATTATGTATTCCCTTCAACAAACGAAACAGGATTCTTGAATTTACATTCGCGAATTTATGTAAACCTCAGATGTAATTGATGTTAATCCGACACCACCTTATAAACGCAAGTGGCGCGATGATTGCACCACGGAAATCCATACTGACGGAATAGCATTTTGGCCCCCCAGGTTGGGCCGGGACGTTCATGGGACGTTTATTAAGAGAAAGATGAAAATGCGGTTGTCATTAGCCCCAGATCATGAATTAAGCCACTAGATCTAAATCGCGGCATTACCAATGGAGGATTCAATGCGTCATGTGCGCAAGGTTCTGGCCCACCTTTTTTTGGCAGGCGCAGTTCTCTCGATGTTAATTTCCGTCGCCGTGCCGGGTTCAGCAGCCCAGGTGTCGAATTCGACCGGCAGCATCAACGGGACAGTTACCGATCCGCAAGGGGCAGCTGTTGCGGATGCCAACGTAACCGTCTCCAATAAAGCCACCGGGACGAACCAAGTGCTGAAGACTAATAGCGATGGTTCGTTTACTTCTGGTTCACTACCACCGGGCGACTACCAAATCCGCGTTGAGTCGTCGAGTTTTAGGACCATCCAAAGCACAGTGGTTGTGCAAGTCGGACAAATTGCAACGTTTAATGCCAAACTCGAATTGGGAGCCTCGACAAATATCATCGAGGTAGTTGGTTCGGCGGTGCAGATTAATTCGGAGCAGGCGACTGTGCAGGACGTGCTGACTGCGGCCGACATTGACCAGCTGCCCGTCAACGGCCGCAACTTCCTTGACCTCGCCACCCTCGAACCCGGCGTGCAGATCCAGGACGGTGCTACATTTGACCCGACGAAGAACGGCTACTCCTCACTCTCGTTCGGTGGCCGATTCGGGCGTTCCGCGCGCATCGAAGTGGACGGCGTGGATATCAGCGACGAAACGGTCGGTACGGTCACGCAAAATATCCCGCAAAGCGCGATCCAGGAATTCCAGGTAAGCCAGTCAACACTCGACCTTTCCACGGAGCTGACCTCCTCCGGTACCGTCAACGTGGTCACCAAATCCGGCACCAACGATCTACACGGCGGCGCCTATTACTACGGTCGCAGTGACCAGACCTCCGCCCGCATCGCCCCAGAGCAGTTGGATTTCGGCCGGAAACAGTTCGGTGCCGACTTGGGTGGGCCGATTTGGAAGAACAAGCTCTTTTTCTATGGAAACTTCGAACGCACCGACCAGAGCCTAGCCAACCCGGTTCAACTGAATGGCGACTTCTCCGGACTAAGCGGTTCCTTTGGTGCCCCGTTCACAGAGCGGGAATATTTGGCCCGACTTGACTACAATATCAAGGCCAACTGGACGCTTTTTGCTAGGTTCAATTATGACCAGAACTTGAGCGTTCGCGGATTCAATCCTGGTGTCTATCAACCCTTTGAGAACGTGGACTATGCTCCAACATACGTCGTCGGCACGGATTTCTCGATCGGTCACACCACCAACAGCATCCGGTTCGAATACTTGAAATTCAGGAACTCTATTGCGGATGCCATCGCTAGCTCCGGCGCGCTGGACCCAATTCCCGGTATCTCACTTAACATTACGCCGAACGGCTCGGACTTAACCTGCCTGGCCGGCGGCGAGAACTTCTGCTCCGGCGCGAATATCCTGGCGCCACAGAAGACCTACCAAAGCGACACTCAAATCAAGTACGACGGAAGCTACACCAAAGGCCGCCATACTTTGCGTTATGGTACGAGCTTCAACCACATTCTGGGTGGTGGATTTGCGAAATTCTTCGCGCTTCAGCCCATGGTTCAGTCAGTTTTCAACACCGCTAATGAGGCCTTTGCGAATACCAGCTCTTTCGGCCCTGGCGGCGCCAACAACCCTGGCAATTGGCCGGTGAATACGATCCTTTTCGGCAATGGGCAGGGTTTCTCCACGGAGACGCCCGGATTTGGCTTGCCAGCTGGCGGTCAGCACGACAATCGCTTCGAAGCTTACTTTGGCGACCAATGGAAGTTCCGTTCGAACCTCACGATTACCCTGGGCCTGCACTACGGCCGGGACACCGGCCGCACAGATAGCGATATCGCGCCTATCTCTGATCTAACTCAATTCAACAATCAGATCTATTCGGGGCTTCAAAACCGCGTAAACCAGCCAAATAAGAACTTTGGACCCCAGATCGGTATCGCCTGGGATCCCTGGAAGAATGGCAAGACAGTCATTCGCGCGGGCGGCGGTTTCTACTTTGAGAACGCCATTTTCAACAACGTACTCTTTGACCGGCCGGCGCGACTGACAACCGGCCTGTTCCTGGGAACCGCCGCGCCTTGTTTCAACGGCGGCGCGACCGGGGCCGTGCTCGGGGTAGCGGACAGCCAATCTGGGGCGGGCGTACCCTACTGCGGTCAGGCAATCGGCACCGCAGCGGCCCAGATTGCCGCGGACCAAGCCGCCTTTCAGGCCGCTACTTTGGCCGCAGGGCCGGCTTCCAATGGAAACTTCATTGGAAACGCTCTTGCGGACTCGCCTTCGTCAACCGGCGAACAGTTGATCGCCCCTGACTATCGCTCTCCGCTTTCCGAGCAGCTGAACATCGGTGTGCAACACCAGTTTGGTCACAATACCGTCCTCAGTGTGGACTATGTTCGCAACGTTGGTCTTCACTATCTGTTGGGAGTCGACACCAATCGGGTTGGTAGCGCTAGCTTCCTCAACGTTCCCAACGCCCAGGCAGCCATCACTGCGACCCTCTCGGCGTGCGGCGCGGCCAGTATTGATGCGGCCATCGCGGCGTGCCCGGGCCTTCACCCAACGGGCGGCGGCGCTACCATTTCCGACTTTGCCAGTAACGGTCTCGATTCTGGTCAGAGCGCGACTGGTGGCTTCCCGTGCCCGACCTGTGCTTTTCCGGGTATCAATCCGAACTTGGGACAAAACGAAATGCTGTTCCCAATCGGCCGATCAACCTATGACGGTTTGTTGGTTTCGCTCAAGTCTAACCTCGGCAATCCGATGCGTGGGGTTAAGCACCTGAACTTGATCGCGTCCTATACGCTCTCGCGTTTCGACGCCCAAGCGCAGGACCAGGATTTCGTCAATAACGCCGTAGACTTCAACAACGCTCTACGGTTCTTTGGCCCCAGCGGTCTTGACCGCACTCATCAGGTGAGCGTCGGCGCCGTAATGGATCTGCCCGGAGCTACCCGATTTGCACTAACTACCCACTGGGACACCGCTGCCCCTCTAACTCTGACTTTGCCGCAGTCCGGCAACCCTGGCGAAATTTTCCTCACCGACGTCACAGGCGACGGGACCGTGGGTGATCCTGTGCCGGGCTCCAACGTCGGTTCATTCGGGCGCAGTATCAAGGCCTCGCAACTTAACAACTTCATCAACTCTTACAACAGCACTTCCGCCGGGAAGCTCACGCCTGCCGGTCAAGCATTGGTGTCTGCGAATCTATTCACCGCAGCCCAGCTAACGTCTCTGGGCGCGGTTACGCCCACGCTGGCTAACGCACCTGCCGGTCAAGTAGGCGTAGCGCCGATCTTTACGTTTGACGCTCACGTCTCGTGGGAACTTAGAGTGAATCGGGTGCTCCATGCCTTGCCAGAGCGAGTAATCCTTGAGCCTGAGATCGCCCTGTTCAACGTGTTCAACTATCAAAACC
>DATMOS010000038.1:0-45846 GCA_035568155.1 Verrucomicrobiia bacterium
GTGCCGCGAATTCGCCCGCCAGTGCTTTGCGCTGACGCGCGCGGAGCAATGCAAAGTATTGTCAATAAAAGCGAGAGAGCTCCTAAACAGACGGATGAACGCGAACGTAAACGTAAATTTGAGTCTCGGGACATAATTAACTCACCCCTATTTTCTGGACGCGACATTTCTATTCACTTGCGCGATTCTTCGAGGTTGCTGCATTTCCCAAACCTTACTATAATCCTGCAAACTTAGAGAAGGTTGGGACCGGTGTCAAGCAGAAATAATTTATCCGGCAAATCGCCAAAACGCGGGATACCCCGACCGCTGCGTATCAGCGAGGTGGCGCGGCGGGTGGGAATTTCTTCTTCGGCGTTACGATCGTGGGAAACCCTGGGCCTGATCGTTCCACGCCGCAGCGAAAGCCACTACCGGGAATACGACGAATCCGACGTGCGCATGTTGCGCCGGGCAATTTTTTTGCGCCGCGAGCGGGGATTGAATCCTGCGGCGATCGTGCATGTGTTAAAGCGGCAGGGTGTAGTGATGGCTCCTCCGGATGCTCCGCGCGTACCGGGCCAACGCTTTCGACGTTTGCGCACGCGACGGGGCCTTTCGCTGGCGCAGGTAGCGAGCGCGACGGGAGTCTCGGTAGGATTTCTTAGTGCGCTGGAGCGCGGGCAGATGCGTTCTTCGATCGCTACGTTGCGGCGTATCGCGCGATTCTACCGCACCAATATTCTTTCGTTTTTTGAAGCCGCCGAAGAAAATCCGCGCCTGGTTCGCCGTGCGCAACGCAAAATTCTGGAAACCACTCCGGGAGTGCGCATGGAACTGTTGGCATGGGGCCATACCGCCATGGAGCCGCATCTCTTTCGCGTGCGGCCGGGGGGCGGGAGTGGCGAATCTTATGCGCACGAAGGCGAGGAATTCTTGCATGTGCTTCGCGGCGATTTTGAAATCTGGCTGAAAAGCGGTGAACATTACCGCTTGAAGCCGGGCGACAGTCTTTATTTTGAGAGTTCCACGCCGCATCGCTGGAAAAATCCGGGGCGCAGCGAAACATGGTTATTGTGGATCAATACGCCGCCAACATTTTAATTTCAGGGAGACCTAACTGTTGATGACTGAGCGCCGAACTCACTTCGTAGTGGTTATTCTTTGCGTTATTTTGTTGGCGGTTGGGTCCGCCAGGGCGCAGAACTCTCAAACTGCCGGGGACATAGTAGTGCTTCACGGGCGCATCTATACGCTGGATTCGAAGCAGCCCTGGGCCGAGGCGCTGGCGATTCGAGGGGATAAAATCGTGGCGGTCGGCGACGACGCCAATATCGGAAAATTTCGCGGTTCTGACACGAAAGTAATTGATGCCGCGGGGCAATTGGTGCTGCCGGGCTTTGTGGATTGCCACATCCACTTTATGGACGGCTCGCTGAGCCTCGGTCGCGTAAATCTGGAGGGTGCGAAAGATGTCGCCGAGATTCAGCAGCGTCTCCGCGACTACGCTGCCAAGCATCCCGGAAACGATTGGCTGCTTGGGCGCGGGTGGGATTACGCGATGTTTGGCGCGGCGGCGCTGCCTGACAAAAAATATCTCGATGAACTTTTCCCGGATCGTCCGGTTTTCCTGGAAGGCTACGATGGTCACACGTATTGGGCAAACTCCAAAGCGTTGGCCCTCGCTGGAATTACGCGTGACACGCCCGATCCGCCCAACGGTGCAATCGTCCGTGATGCAACTACACACGAAGCTACCGGCGCCTTAAAAGAAGCCGCGCAAGATGCGGTCGCTAAAGCGGTGCCCGAGGTTACTCGGGCCGAGAGACTGGCGGCACTAAGGGCCGGCATCAAATGGGCGAATGAAAACGGTCTCACGCGCGTGCACAGCGCTGGGGGGGATTTCCCGCAACTCGAGCTTTACGATGAACTGCGCCGCCACGGCGACTTGACGCTGCGCTTCTACATTGCCTATTTCATGGACCCTCCGGAAATGCGGCCGCAGGATGTGGCTGCCATCGAAAGCGCGCGAAAGAAATATCATGACGCGTGGATCGATACCAACGCCGTGAAATTCATGGTGGATGGGGTCATCGAATCGCACACCGCCGCGATGCTCGCGCCGTATAGCGACGATCCATCGTTGAAGGGCAAACTTTTTTGGGAACCCGCTAAATATAGTTCAGCTGTCGCGGAACTCGACAAGCGCGGGTTGCAGCTATTTACACATGCGATCGGGGATCTTGGCGTGCGCACTGCTTTGGATGCCTACCAACATGCGGAAGAAGTGAATCACACAAGCGATCACCGTCCACGCATCGAACACATTGAGACGGTTACAGCAGCGGACATTCCGCGATTCGGCAAACTCGGCGTGATCGCCAGCATGCAGCCGCTGCATTCTTATCCCAACGCGGACACCTTGGAAGTTTGGGCGCGCAACGCCGGGCCGGATCGCGCTTCACGGGCGTGGGTGTGGAAAAGTATTGCCACTGCTGGGGGGCGTTACGCATTTGGTAGCGACTGGCCGGTAGTCACCTTGAATCCGTGGGAAGGTTTGCAAACAGCTGTTACGCGGCAGACTCGGGAAGGCACGCCAGCGAGCGGCTTCGTACCTTCGCAGCGGTTGAGTGTTGCGCAAGCAGTGGAAGGTTACACGCTCGGAGCGGCGTTCGCAGGGCGACGGGAGAAACTGGAAGGCTCGCTGGAGAAAGGCAAGCTCGCGGACCTGATTATCGTTTCGCAGAACATTTTCGAAATCGATCCGCATAAAATCTCGGAAACTAAAGTTCGCACCACCGTCGTGGGCGGACAGGTGGTTTACCAGTCCGATGCCAAATAACTCCCAAAGAATTTCGACCGCGGCTTCCAATCGGATAGCGGCAAGATGTGCCGTTGCGGCTCTGCTGCTGCTCGCGTTTGTTTGCGCGGCTTGTAAGCCGAAAGAGCCGACGCTCACGCTGCTGGTTTGGGAAGGCTATGCTGATCCGTCGTTCATTGGCGCGTTCGAGGAAAGCCATCACTGCAAGGTGGTTGCTTCCTACATGGGGACCAGCGATGAGTTGGTTGCCAAGTTGCGCGGCGGAAGCGCTTCCAACTATGACGTGATTTCCCCTTCGAGTGACGTGGCCGCTTCCATCGTGCGCGCGGGGCTTGCCGCGCCGCTAGACCTTGCAAAAATTCCGGCGTACTCGCAACTTTCCCCGAAGCTGCGCGAATCGAACATCGTCAAGCTCAACGGTCAGGTTTACGGTGTGCCATTTGTGTGGGGCCCGAATCCGCTGTTGTACGACACGACGGCATTCGCGCATCCGCCGGATTCATGGGCAATTTTGTGGGACGCAAAATATCGCGGCAAGGTCTCGGTGTGGGACGAACTATCCACGATTTATATGGCCGCACAGGTGCTCGGCTACGATAAGCCCGATCCGAGCCAGCTTTATAATTTGAGCGACGCGCAACTTGTGGCGGTGAAGAAAAAACTCATCGAGCTCAAGCCAAATATTCGCAAAATGTGGGCGACCGGTGGCGAGTTGACCAATCTTTTTCAGAATCATGAAGTGGTGATCGCCATGGGTTGGCCGCTGATGACCAATGACCTTCGTAAATTAACTTTCCCTATTGGCGAAACTATTCCGCGCGAAAACACCACCGGATGGATCGATCACCTGATGATTACCGCGGCCAGCTCCAACAAAGAGTTGGCGCAGGCCTTTCTTGCATACATGGTGGAGGCTCAGACGCAGAAAAAAGTCAGCGACGTTACGCACTACACGCCAGCGAATCCCGGCGCGGCGCAGTATTTGAATGCCGACGAGAAGAGAACGCTGCATCTCGACGATCCAGACGCTTACATGCAACGCATTTATTTCTGGCAGGATGTTCCACGCCGCCCCAAATACAACGAAATCTGGAATGAGGTGAAGGCCGCGCAGTGAGCCTGGCGCCCGCCATTCCGCCGTTGGAAGAAGGGCGGACGGCTGGGCCATTGTTGCAAGTTCGCGCGGTGGCCAAACGCTTCGGCGCGCACGAAGTGTTAAAAAGAATTTCCCTGAATGTGGCAGCGGGCGAGTTCATCACTTTGCTGGGGGAGAGCGGCTCGGGCAAAACCACGATGCTGAGATTGATTGCCGGATTTGAACAGCCGAGTTCGGGCGAGATTTGGATGAATGGGGCACGGCTTGATACTTTGCCGGCTTACAAACGCCGCGTAAACACGGTGTTTCAGCAATACGCGCTGTTTCCGCATTTGAATGTGCGAGACAACGTGGCTTACGGATTGCGTGTGACCAACGTGCCGTCAAACGAGATTGACGCGCGCGTCTCTGGCGCGTTGCGCATGGTCAAGATGGAGAGTTTCGCTTCGGCGCGACCCGCCACGCTTAGCGGCGGGCAGCAACAGCGGGTGGCGCTGGCCCGCGCGCTGGTGAATCGCCCGTTACTACTGCTGCTGGATGAGCCGCTTTCCGCTCTGGACGCCAATTTGCGCAAAGAGATGCAAAGCGAACTGAAATCGCTGCAGCGCGAGGTGGGCATCACTTTTCTTTTCGTCACCCACGATCAAGATGAGGCCATGGCCCTCTCCGATCGCATCGCGTTGCTGCGCAACGGGGCGCTCGAGCAGATCGCCACGCCGCGCGAAATTTATTCGCATCCTGCTACCGCTTATACCGCTCAATTTATCGGGCAGACGAACTTACTGCGTGCTGAGGTTCGCAGCGGCACCGCGACGTGCGGCGCCTTGCGGTGGCCCACGTCCGCGCCGGACGGGCTGGCTGTTTTTTCGTTGCGCCCCGAAGCGATTCGACTCGCGGGAGCCATCGCAGATTCCCTTGCAAGTTCTGCTGCGAATTCGACGGCGGCCGAAGTGCGCTTCTCCGCGAAGGTCAAACAGCAACTTTACGGCGGGGCTAGCGAATTACTGGAAATAGATTGCGGCGGCCAGATCCTGCGCGTAAAGATTCCCGCGCGCGGCGCGTTATCCGGCAAACAGGATTTTAGTTTTTCCGGTCAAGATGCCGTGCAAGTTTCGGAATAAATTGGCGGAAGAACGTTTCGGGCATTTACACGCAACACGATTGGCTTTATAAAAATGTATTCACGCGCTTACAGATTGCTCGTTTCCCTACCGCCGCTGCTGTGGGTCGGGTTATTTTTATTGCTGCCGTATGCGTTGATGCTGGGGCACAGTTTCTGGATGGTTCGCGATGGTTTTATTGCGCACCAGTGGAATCTGCAAAATTACCGCACGCTAGCTACAAATCCTGTGTATGTGCAAGTGCTTCTGCGCAGCATGCGCATTGCGGCTTCGGTGACGCTGTGCTCACTGCTGCTTGGATATCCGCTGGCCTACTATCTTTCTTTTTACGCTGGGGCGCGTAAAGAAATGTTGTATCAATTGGTGATCGTTCCGCTGTGGGTGAGTTATCTGGTTCGCGGCTACGCGTGGAAGACGATTCTTGGCAGCGACGGAGTTTTAAACGGCTTCCTGCAATATCTGCATCTCACGAACGCGCCGGTGGGCTTTCTTCTTTACAGTCCTTTCGCGGTAATCCTGATGCTGACCCACATTTACACACCGTTTGTTTTTCTGCCGATTTATGCCGCGCTGGAACATATTCCGCGGCCGCTCGTTGAAGCCTCGCAAGACCTCGGCGCAAGCCCGCTCAAAACATTTCTTCGCGTGCTACTTCCGCTTTCGTTTCCGGGATTGCTGGCCGGAGCGACGTTTGCCTTCGTTCTTTCCCTGGGCGATTTTCTCGCGCCATTACTTGTCGGCGGGGCTTCCGGCACGATGATCGCCAACATCGTGCAAAGCCTCTTCGGCGCGGCGTATGACTGGCCGCTGGGCGCAGCCATTTCGGTGTGCATCCTATTGATCACAGTGACGCTCTTATTTCTAACCGAGCGCCTTGAGAAGCGCTGGTCTTTCCGATGAGTGGCACAACATCTACAGCAGCAACGCGCTCCACTACTGCGCTAAGACGTGGCGCGCCCCTGCTTGCCGTGTATTCGTGGTTGGTGTTTGTGTTCATCTATCTGCCGATCGTGGTGCTCATCGTTTATTCGTTCAATCGCGACGGCGTCGGAGGCTTTCCGCCAGGGCACCTGACACTCAACTGGTATCGCCAACTTTTTGGGGACGGCGCCATCTGGACGTCGGTACTGAATAGTCTGATCGTTGCCGCTTGCAGTGTCGCGCTTTCACTAACATTAGGCTTGCTTGCCGCTCTTGCGCTCGATCGCGCCAGCTTCCCGGGCAAATCACTTTTCCGCCGGCTGGTTTTGCTGCCGCTGATTTTGCCGGGGATCATTACTGGGCTTTCGTTGTTGATGTTCGCGGTGTACGCGGGCGCGCACTTGAGCTTGCTCACCGTTTTTCTCGGTCATGGCACGGCATTG
This sequence comes from Verrucomicrobiia bacterium, assembly GCA_035568155.1. Classification (GTDB taxonomy): domain Bacteria; phylum Acidobacteriota; class Terriglobia; order Acidiferrales; family UBA7541; genus Acidiferrum. The sequence continues at coordinate 6,382 of DATMOS010000038.1, forward strand.
ATCTCCGTTGCCACTACTGAACTTTTTGCTGGGCTGCAAAAAATGGATCGCTCCCAGGAAGAAGCTTCGCTCGATCTGGGAGCGACGCCACTGCAAACTTTCTGGCGCGTGACCCTGCCCAACTTAAAACTTTCCCTGATTGCGGCGGGCTTGCTGGTCTTCACTCTTTCCATGGACGAAATAGCCGTCACGTTTTTTCTGATCGGGCGCGACAATACTCTGCCGCTGGAAATCTGGGGCCGCCTGCGCCGCGGAATCACCCCGGAAATCAACGCCGTCTCCACGCTAATTTTTGCCGCTTCGGTAATTTTGATTGTCATCTGGTTTCAGTTGCGCACTCGCGCGCAACGTAAAGCTTTTTGAATAGGGAGACTCATGTCGCACACACGCCGCAACTTCATCAAATACGTAGTCGCAGGATCGGTGGCTGCCGGCTGCCCCATTGACGCGAGCCTGGTTGCCGTCCCAGATGAAAAATCCTCCACGACACCGCTAGTTGAAGGCGAACATTTCGAAATCTGCCACCAGGTGCGCGACGGCCACCAATTCCAGCGTCCCGAAGCCACGCGCAAGGCTGACGTGGTGATTGTCGGCGGCGGGGTCGCGGGACTCTCGGCTGGATATTTCCTGCGCGGTAAGGACTGGCTGCTGCTCGAAAAAGAAGATCACTTTGGCGGCAACGCTTACCAGGAAGAATACGATGGCGCGGCGTTCGCTACCGGCTCAGCCTATGCCTTCAAAGGCGATCATGGAGACCAGCTGGCCGCCGAGATAGGTCTGAAACTTTTGCCAGTGAATAATCCCGATCCAACCATCGTGAATAAAACTTTTGTTGCCGATACCTGGAACGCCGGGCTGGATCATTTGCCATATCCGCAGGAAGTGCGCGCCAGCTTTAAAACATTTCGCGACGATATGATGAAGATTGACATCTTGAAACACGTCGATGAACTAGACGCGCAGCCGCTCACCGATTACACGTCGAAGTATGCGCCGGAAGTCCAGCATTGGTGGGACGGCTACGGCCCCTCCAACTGGGGCGCCACCACGGAAGACACGTCCGCGTTTGTGGCTTTGGCCACGTTGCAAGGTCTGATCACTGGAGAAGACGCCAAGCGCGTGATTTTGCCCGGCGGGCTTGGCTGCATCACGCACAAGCTGGTGGAAGTGCTGCAACCGAAATACAAGGAGCGCATGCTTGGCGAGGCCACGGTGGTGGCAGTTGTTCCGGCTGACGATCACGTAAAGGTAACGTATTTACATGACGGGCAGTTGATTACCGTGGCGGCAAAAACAGTGATCATGTGCACGCAAAAACACATCACTTCCCGGCTGGTCATGGGCATTCCTTATGAGCAGAAAACGGCCATGCGGCGCACGCGTTACGCGCCATACCCGGTGGTAAACGTAATTTTTGATAAGCCGGTTTACAACCGCGGCTACGACACGTGGTGTCCGGGAAATTCCTTCACGGATTTTATTGTGGCGGACTGGACCATCCGCAATACTCCTGGCTATCACCAGAAGCACAACATTCTTTCGTTCTACACGCCGCTGCGCGAAACGCAGCGCTCCACGCTGCTGGAAGAAGACAATTGCAAAAAGCTGGCCGCGCAAGTGCTGGCGGATTTCCAGAAAGTGTTGCCGGAGTTCAATGTTGATCCGGTGGAAGTGCGTATTTATCGCCGCGGCCATCCCATGTTCATGGGCGTACCCGGACAATACACAAAAAATCGCATTGCCGCGGCGCATGCCATGGATCGCATTTATTTCAGTGGCAATGATTCAGGCGGACCGGAATCGCTGACCAGCGAAGCCATTCGTTTTTCGCACGGCGGAGCGGAGTGGGCCGAAATGGTTATGGCCGGAAAGCCGGGAGCAAAAGAGTTCGCCGAAAAAGTCCTCAACACGCGCGAGTTCTAGACGCCCACCGTTTCCACTTGCTGCTGACAGGTCCTGGCGGAATTTCCACCACGCCCGTCGCGTATTGGTGTATACAGGTTGCAATCACGGTTCCCCTTTCAAAAATTGAGCCCTAAAAATTTACGGAGGAAAACTATGAAGAAATCACTGACGATGTCGGTTGCGGCAGCTCTGTTGCTGGTGGCCTCACTCGCAATAGCGCGGGCCCAAAAAGAATTAAGTAGGGATCACGCCACCTACGTATCTGCGAGTAAGGCCACATTTAAACCCATGGAGAGGAGTTCAGGCGCGGTATCCACTGCCGTCCTTTACGGTGACCCGGACAATGGCCCTCATGCAACGCTCTCGAAATTCAAGCCGGGCTACGACGCAGGGATGCACTACCACACCAATGACACGCGCATCGTAGTCATTAAGGGCGCTTATCTTTATAAGGATGAGGATGGCGAAAAGCGCGTAGGTCCGGGAGATTTCCTGATGGTTCCAGGCGGACATAAACACTGGAGCGGTGGTGACAAAACAGAAGGTGCGTTGTTTTATGAGGACGGCCCGGGAAAATTCGACCTTATCCCGGTTAAGTAATTAAAATTACCCGCCTGCGTAAACTACGAACCGCATCCTTCGTTGCATTTCGAAGGATGCGGTTTGGCCTTTCATGCCGGGATTAATACATTTTCTGTTTGCGGGTGCGAATTTCCAGAGCAATCAATTACGACTTCCGAGCTACTGCAACTGAATCCTGTAGAGATTGCGTCGCGTATTTTGGCGCGTGTAGGCGTAGAACGAGGGACTGATGGCGGATTCCGCAAAATTCGGAACGTTGGCAATCGCTTTCGCGGTCTTTAAATCTTCCATTCGGGTCACTCCATTGGGAGGAAGCGTTGGAAGTCCTGAGTCTCTGTCGACGGGAAGAGCATAACTGTTGTTGGATAGCTCCGAGAAAAACAAATAGGCGAACTTGCTCTCCGGATCCCACACCAATTGGCAATAACCCACGCATACCGAGACTGATCGAGTTCCATCCACACTGAACGCCTTAGTCGCAGTGGTGTGTTCCTCCCCCACATTAGGCGCGCTGGCAAGAAGCCAGCGACCATCCGCCGACAGCGAATGGAAGTCCAAAATGCGTTCGGAAGTTATCTTGCGTCGCTCGCTTCCATCGGGCTTCATGCGATACAGAAAGTTAGAGCCATTCTCAACGGCGCGAAAAACAAGATCGCCATTCGGCAGGAAAAACGGAGAATCTTCGATTTCAGTTGAGGAAATGCGCACCGGAGAAGAGCGCCGGTTCGTCGGAGCAATCCATATGCTGGCATGGCCGGCGGCATCATTGGCAGCATAAGCAACTTCTTTTCCATCGCGCGAGACCGAGTAGTCAGCCATGGAGTAGCCGGGGAGAACCTTATCCATCTTCCCGCTCGTCAGATCCTTAACCCACAGTTCAGCAAGCGGCGACTGGCCGCTGACCATTAAAAAGTAAAGACGCGCTCCGTCAGAAGAGAACGAAGGTTTTCCCGCGTATCCTTCGGAGGAGACTTGTTGGTCACCACTCTTATCGTGAATCCATACCGTACTGTCCTGTGAGCCGACAGCCGTTATGAATGATTTCCCGTCGGGAGCCATGGCAATGCCTTCTTGAGAGGTGGGGCCGAAGGTGAGCTGCTGAGGTTCGCCGGAAGGAAAATGCTGCCGCCAGATATGAGAATTGTCAGAGCGTACGCTGAGATAAACCCACTTCCCATCCTTGGACCAAGCCCCCGCGAAGCACGGACTATTGGGAGGACCAACAACACGACTCTCTCCGGCACCCTGAAACGGAACGACTCGGCACGGACCAACTTCGCCGCGATTATCCATCTCCACGATCAGCACCCATCGCCCGTCAGGCGAAAGATAGGAATGGTGCGCCATGCTGCGCTGGCCGGGAGGAGTGTATACATCGCGGCTGTTGCCACGACTTTCGTCCGAGGTGACCACCACCAGATGCAATCCTTCCTTGATTTCCGAATAAAGCAGACGCTTCCCGCCCTGGATCCACGTCAAGGAGGAGGCGTTAGGCAATAACATACGAGGCTCGCCGCCCAGAACCGGCACCTCCATTACATTCACAGGCCCAAATATGCCGTAGGCAATAAGCGAGCCGTCGGGAGAAAAGGCGGGACTCAATTTGTTGGTCGCATCGTGAGTAAGCTGCACCGGCTGTCCATCCGGAAGAAATTTCACGTAAATTTGCCCCGGTCCGAAGAAAGAATTATTTCCGCGAATGAACGCTAGCATGCGCCCGTCCGGCGACAATTCCGGGTACACCGCGGAGTCGGTGAAAAAAGTGACTTGCTCCCATTCCTTGCTGAGTGTAGGAGGGCTCTGGGACGAGCGGTACAGCAAATAACCGCCCACGGCAGCTAAAACGAGAAGCGTTGGCACGATGTAGTAGCCGAGTCGCCCTAAAGACTTTGTGTTTATTTTTTCGGAAGGCGGGCCCGGAGTTAATTCGTGACGCCCGGTTTGCTGTGCAATTGCCGCCGACACGCGTGCTGAGCTGCTGTCGCGCTTTACCCTTTGCAATTCGGCGTGCAGATCGGAGGCGTGCTGGAAGCGTAAGTTCCGGTCTTTCTCCAGCGCGCGATTGATGATTTCTTCGAGCTTCGGGGGTAGATCCGGATTTAGCCGGACTGGCGCGACTGGATCTCGATTCAAGATGCCGTCAAAGATCACGCCACTGGTGTCCCCGCGAAATGGCAGGGCGCCGGTAGCCATTTCGTAGAGCACCACGCCAAAAGAAAAAAGATCTGTGCGAGCGTCCAGCTCTTTGCCGCGGACTTGTTCGGGAGACATATAGGACACCGTGCCCAAGGCAGTGCCCGGGCTGGTTAGCACTTCCTCGGATGCCGCGGTGGGCAGTGCGGAAACACCTTCGCCGATGGTGGCCTGCTTGGCTAAACCAAAATCAAGAATTTTGGCGTGGCCACGTTCGGTAACAAAAATATTCGCGGGCTTGATGTCGCGGTGCACGATTCCTTTGGCATGTGCGGCGTCCAGCGCTTCGGTAATTTCCAGGCTGAGCGACAGCAAAGACTCCAGCTCCATGGCGCGGTCCCTTATGCGGTGACGCAGGGTGGTGCCTTCCAGATATTCCATGGCGATAAACGCCCGGGAGTTTTCTTCGCCGATGTCGTAGATGGTGCAAATGTTGGGATGATTCAGTGCGGATGCGGCCTTGGCTTCGCGGCGGAAGCGACTCAGCGTCTGTGGGTCTCTCGCCACATTGTCCGGCAGAAATTTCAGCGCGACAAAGCGGTCCAGGCGCGTATCCTGGGCCTTATAAACCACGCCCATGCCTCCGCCCCCGAGCTTCCCGAGGATGTGGTAATGGGAAACGGTCTGTCCGATCAGCGAGGAGGAGTCTGCCATTCGCGCTCATATTAGGTTGTGAGGAGAAACGAGTCAACGAACACAAAGTCCGTAGGATTGTGACAATTTTGCGCGTGGTCGGCACACGGTTACCGTTCCAAAACCAATGCTTCCATGCGGCGTGATTTTTGTCATACTGCTGCGAACTGAGGCAGGACATGAAATTATTTCTGATGAAATTTGGCATGGTGTTGCTGCTGGTGGCTGGGTTTGTGCCGCGCTTGGTTGCTCAGGAGCAGCAGCGAGTACAGGAGCCGCAACAGGCGGCTGCGGCGATAGTGATTGTTAATGCGCAGGTGTCGGATGGCAGCGACGCGCCACTGAAAAAAGTCAGCGTCCGCATTGCGGGTGATCGCGTTACCAAGATCGGGGTGTTCAAGCCTTTAAAAGGCGAACAAGTGATTGACGCGCAAGGGCTGGTTCTGGCGCCTGGATTCATTGATATTCATAACCATTCGACGGAAGGGTTGGACAAAGATCCCCTGGCCGAGACGCAAATTTCGCAGGGCATCACCACCATAATTCTCGGTCCTGACGGTTTTTCGCCGTGGCCGATTGGGTCATGGATGGACACCCGGCGAAAAGCGCCGGCAGCGCTGAATGTGGCTACACTGTTCGGACATGCGACGGTGCGGTCACAGGTAATGGGCAAGGATTTTCGTCGCGAAGCGAGCGCCGAAGAGATTCAAAAAATGGTAACTCTGGCCGAAGCTGCCATGAATGAAGGGGCGCTGGGCGTGTCCACGGGGCTCGAATACGATGTGGCCAGCTATAGCTCCACCGCGGAAATTGTGGCACTGGCGGAAGTGGCGGCGAAACACGGCGGTTTTTACGAGACGCACGTCCGTGATGAAGGCAACAAAAGCTTTTCCGCGCTGGAGGAAGAAATTGCCATCGGACAGCGCGCGCATCTGCCCATCGAGCATTCACATATCAAGGTGAGTACCGTTGCGGTGTGGGGAAAAGCACCTGAGTACATTAACGTGATCGAAGCGGCGCGCAAACGCGGACTGGATTTCCTGGCGGACTGTTATCCGTATGACGCGTGGCATTCCAACATCAAGGTGCTCATGCCCGACAAGCAATACACGAATCCGCAGAGCGTGGAAAAGGCCCTGACCGACAATGGCGGGCCGGACACGGTAACGATCACGGAATTCGCTCCGCATCCAGAATACGTCGGGAAGACCATCGCGGAGCTGGCTGCAGAACGCAAAATTTCACCTACGGAAATGTACGTTCAGATTATTCGCGACGGCGACGCCGCCAACACCGAGGCAAGCATTATCGGTAAATCCATGATCGAAAGGGATATTCAGGCCTTTTATCAGCAGCCCTGGGTGATGGTCGCGAGCGACGGCGGGATCGGTTCGCAGCACCCGCGCGGCGCGGGAACGTTTCCGCGCGTGCTGGGCGTGTATGTGCGCGAAAAACATTGGATTACTTTGCCGGAGGCCGTTCATAAAATGACCGGTTTGCCTGCGCAACGACTGGGCTGGAAAGAGCGTGGCACACTGCACGAAGGCGCGTTTGCTGACCTGGTGCTTTTTAATCCAGATACGGTGATCGACCATGCGACTTTCGCGAAGCCCTTTGAGCTGTCGGCCGGAATCGAGAAAGTTTTTGTGAATGGCGCGCTGGTTTGGGACGACGGCAAAGCCACGGGCGCGAAACCCGGCCGCGTTTTGCTGTCCGAGGCGGCCATGAAGGGCGATGACCCCAAGCTGAAATCTGCGCCCGGCGGCATTTCACACTAACGAACTGCTACCTATTGGCCAATTCATCATCTACACATAGAGGCAGAAATCGCGTACTATCTTGGACCTGTCCTTAAGGGCAGGTAGCACCATCGAAACGCGTCCGGGGCAACGTCTATGAGTACCGTAACCACCACCGAAACCGCTCTAACCGATGGGTTAGGCGCCAAATTGCGCAAGACAGTCATTGGGGCCGGATTCGCAGTAGTGTTGCTAGTTCCTAAAGTCCTGAATCTTCGACGAGACGAGCGCTCCTGGGTCATTTTTCGTATGGTGCTGGGAGTTTTTGGCGCCGCCTTGGTGATATTGCCGATCGGCTTTTTTGGCAGCTATTTTTTGGCGGTTGCCGGGCTGGTCGCGTTTGTAGTGGCCATTCTGCTGCCTCCTCCGAAAGCCACGTCTGGAAGCGACGATAAGGCGCGGGAACTGGGGGCCTTAGTGGTGGTCGACGGCGGCACATTCCTGTCGGGGAGTTTCGCGGTTCCAGTGCAGCTTTTCGTGGGCTCTCAAAAGCTGTGGGCATTGGAAGCCGATTTTCACCCCCTATTGGTCATTCCCGTTGCTGAATTGATTTCCGCGCACGTCGAAGAGATGGATGGGAGATGGATTTTGCGGCTTCGCTGGGCGGACCGCAGCGCGATCTTTTCGTATTCCGGAGTATTTGCCGAGAATCTTGCGCGTACTGCTGAAAGCACGGTGCAAAGCGTGCTGCATCCTTCGGTACCTGTTTCGCCGCGACGGCGGGCGGCCAGCGCCTGATACTTTTTCGCGGAAAATATCCACAGACTGCTCGAATTATGTCAAAATATCGTTATGGCTAGAGGATGGGAAAGCAAGGACGTAGAGTCACAGGTCGAGCTTCTGGAAGCCAAGCAAGAGAAATCGACCTCGGCGGCCAAGACGGCCGAGCAGTTAAGACGCGATCAGGAACGTAAAGACTTACAACTCTCCCGGATCAGAATCGTTAACGACCTGGAATCGGCCACCCACCCGCAACATCGCAAATCCCTCGAAGCCGCCCTCGCCCACCTGGATAAAAAGATCAGCGAAATCGCTTAGCCCTCGCGGGAAGTTTTGTAACCCATCCGATAGATTCGTGTTGGTTAGGTCAACTGCTTTACGCCAACTTCAGAATCAACGTCTACGTCAACTTCAAAATCAACGTCAATAGAAAGACCCGCCACGGCGGGTAAACCCTAAAAATCGAGGGTGGGGCACCCTCGGACTGTAGCGGTTGTGACTGGTTGTGGGCTTTACGGCGGGAGAGAGTGCCCAAGATTACTTGTTGGGTATCATATCATTATAATAAACTAATCTATAGGTTAATTTGATGCGCTCAAGGCTCGCATGAATTTGTAGGTGAAGTTGACTCCGTCGTAAAAATCCTGGGCGCCGATGCGTTCATCTTTTCCGTGGGCGCGGTTGTCTCCCAGTTCAAAGAACATGCAAGCGATGCCGAAGGTGGGGATTCCGGCGGTGCGCGTGAATTTGCCGTCGCTGGCTCCGGCGGACATGGTGGCTACCAGGGGCACGCCGGGATACGATTCATTCAGGGTTTTCTCCATGGCCTTAACGACTTCGGGAAGCAGCGCGGAAGGCGGCACGGTGACGGTGGGAACGGGCTTGCTGTCGGCGCCGAGCTGCGGCACCAGAGTGACGCTCACTTTTGAATCGGCGGCAACGCGCTCGAGGGTTCTACGTACCTCTTCCGGGTCGTCACCGGGAAAAATCCTGCAATTCACGTTGGCTCGCGCGGTCTGGGGCAAAGCGTTGGGAGCATGTCCGCCGCTCAGCATAGTGGCCACGCAAGTGGTGCGCAGCAGAGTGTTGTAATAGGGCTCCCGCGACAGACGGGCGGCTGCGGCTTGGTCAGGCGGATCTTTAGCGACGGCTTTTAAATCCGCGGCGGAATCGCCCGGAGAGATTTCGGCGGTGCGCGCAAAATAATTTTGGGTAATTTCGTTGACCTTCACGGGAAAATCGTAATCGCGCAAGCGCGCCAGCGCGCCGGCGAGGTGGTAAATCGCGTTATCGCGAACCGGCTCGGAGCTGTGGCCACCGGGATTTACGGATTCGAATTGGAAATCGGCATACACTTTCTCGCTGCCCTGCATGGCGGCCAGTAAACGTTTGCCGTTCTGCTGTTCGAATTCACCGCCGTCGAGGTTGATGCAATATTCGGCGTCTACCCAGTCGCGATGTTCCTTTAGGAGCCATTCCACGCCATTGAAGTTGCCGCCTTCCTCGTCGGCGGTGAGGGCGAGTATCAAATCGCGATCAGGGACATAGCCTTCTTTTTTAAGACGAATGAAAGTGGTGAGTAGTAGAGCGTCGCCGGCTTTCATATCGTTGGTGCCGCGGCCATAGAAGAAGCCATCTTTTTCGACGAACTGGAATGGGTCGGTGGTCCAGTCTTCGCGTCGGGCTTCCACGACATCCAGGTGGCCGATGAATAAAATGGGCTTGCGCTTGCCACTGCCGCGAAAGCGCACGACCACATTTTTCTTTTTCTCGTTGGGGCCCGCTACGATTACGTCTTTATCGGCGAAACCGGTGTCACGCAAGCGTTTGGCCATGGCTTCGGCGGCGGTGGTCACGTTACCCACGGAATCGGTGGTATTGATCTCCACCAGTTGCTTGAAAATGTCGTGCGCCATTTGATTAACGGCTGGCGGTGTGGCTGCGCCGTCCTGGGATGGAGAATTGGCGTACCGGTCGATTGCGCCATTAGCGATCGTCGCCGCACACACGAGAACCGTGGTCTTGCAAATTGTTTTCAAAACATTTGTCATGGGAATAATTTTCTATTCTCTTGCGGTGGTGCGCCAGCTAAGTTTGCGGTTGGTATTATAGTTCCAAAAAGTGACTACAAAAATGGCGGATAAATTCGCGATGTAGCGGTTCATATGGAATACCTTGAAGCCGACATTCAAGATAATGAGATTCAAGATAATTCCAACGGAACACAGCAGGTTGAATTTGAGGAAACGGCGGGCGCGCTGACGAAAGTTGTTCTGGCGTCTGGAAAATTTACCGAAGGTCCATAAATCATTCCAGATAAAATTATTTGCAAGGGCCACTTCGGCGGCAATAATTTTGCTTCCGGTCAAACTCCAGTTCAGCGTGCGCGGATCGCTTAAAAGAAAGAGCATGGTGGTGTCGATCAACGTTCCGCTGGCGCCCACGATACAAAAGCGTACAAAGGGAGAGGTCTTCAACAGGTGAATGCGCAGACGGCTGAGGTGCTTCAGGTACTGCGCGAACACCGCAGGCGAATGCTTGCTGGGGCGCTCCGGGGTTTCGCGGAAGACGTAAGGAACTTCTGAGATTTTTTCTACTTCCCCGCGTGCCAACACTTCCATCAGGATTTTGTATCCCAGCGGCTTCAGCTCACGCCCTTCCAATGCGGAACGCCGCACCATGAAATAGCCGCTCAGGGGGTCGCTCACTTTTCCGGCGACTTCAGGCAGCACAACGAGCCCCAGCAATTGGGCGCTGCGGGAAACGATGCGCCGCGGAAGAGTCCAGTCGCTTACGCCACCGCCTTCGACGTTCCTGCTGGCGACGGCCAGATCGGCCCCGCGTTTCATGGCCCGCCACAAATTGGCGATGGTTTCCGGAGGATGTTGCAGATCGGCATCCATTACGGCAAAAATCTCACCGCAAGCGATCTGCCATCCTTGCAAAACCGCGGTGGACAAGTCGCGCTGGTGTTGGCGGCGAATCGCGCGCACTTGCGAAAATCTTTGGGATAACTGCAGCGCTTTTTCCCAGGTACGATCGGGACTATCGTCGTCCACAATAATAATTTCGTATCTGAGTGTAGGAATACTGTCGAGCACGGTGATGAGTTGCTCGACGATGGCGTCGATGTGCGCGCTCTCGTTATAGGTGGGAAGAATCAGCGATAGATCCAAAACATCTGGACGTTCCCGCGGATCAATCGTCAGAGGGCCGGGAGCCACCACTTCCAAGGTAGCCATCTGCAGTTTTTGTTCTCCCTGACTTGGCGTTTAAATAATTTGGTGCTGTTTTTATTGTACTGAGTGTGGCCGGTAACTGCGAAGCTATAAAGAAGATGATGCGCAGAGCGGCATGGCGGGTTATGATGCCGGACTTATTGATTGCGGGGGAACGGGGCGGCGGCGCCGAATAGCCGTTAGATAGAAGAACGAATCGAGTTTTCACACGTCAAATCAGCAATGGAGGAATTGCCAGGATGATTGCCAAGCAATCGGGTGTGTGTGGGTCTGCGACCTGGCTGGGGATTGCGGCGCTGTTCATTGGTTTTAGCGTGAGGGGAGCCAGCGTCGAAGTTTCGCAGATGGGTATTCAGCTGGGCAACAATCAACTTGCTGCTGAGGACGCGAAGGATCAAGGGCAAGACAAAGATAAGAAGGATGAGCAAAAACCCGACAAGAAGGATGACAAGAAGGACGAGAAAAAGGGTCTGCCGCTGAAACCGGACCACAAAATCACGTTTACGACCGATGAGGGAACGTGGTTATCGCTGGACGTTTCACCGGATGGAAAGGCCATTGTGTTTGAGTTGATGGGCGACCTCTACACTTTGCCGATTGAGGGCGGGCAGGCAAAGCTGATTTCCGGGGGCATGGCTTTCGACAGCCAACCGAGATTTTCTCCCGACGGGCAATGGATTACGTTCATTTCCGACCGCGAAGGAAGCGAAAACATCTGGATCATCCATCCGGACGGCACTGGGGTGAAGCAGGTTTCGAAAAATACCGCTGACGATTTTACGTCTCCGGCATGGACTCCCGACGGGAAATACATTGTGGCTTCGAAGATGCCGTTCGGCATCGGGGCAAACGAGCTGTGGATGTTTCACGTGGATGGCGGGACTGGTGTGCAAATCACCAAGTCCAAGCCGACGCCTACGACGCCGCGCAAGGAACGGCATAACGCGGTGGGCGTGGTGGCGTCGCCGGATGGGAAATATTTGTATTACGCGGTACGGCAGGGACCCTTCAGTTATAACGCGCAGCTGCCGCTATGGAAGATCGTGCGACGCGACCGGAAGACCGGCGATGAAGACGAAATTATCTCGCAACCGGAAAGCGCATTCCGGCCGACATTGTCTCCGGATGGAAAACAGATGGTATACGTGACGCGTTTTGAAACGGAAACGGGTTTGCGGCTGCGCAATCTGGAAACGGGCGAAGATCACTGGCTGAAATATCCGGTAACGCGCGACGATCAGGAAGCGCGGTTTACGCGCGACGTGTTTCCGGGGTTTGCGTTTCTGCCGGGCGGAAAAGAAATTGTTTACAACCAGGATGGGAAAATTCGGCGGCTCGATCTAGCGAGCGGCAGTGAAAAAATAATTCCGTTCACGGCGCAGGTTTCGCAGGACATCGGGCCGAAGCTGGATTTTCCGCAGCGAGTAGAGCAAGGGCCGGTGAAGGTGCGTTTGATCATGGATCCGGTGGAGTCGCCGGACAGCAAGAGGCTGGCGTTTTCCGCGATGACGCACTTGTACACCATGGATTTGCCGCATGGACAACCGCAGCGGTTGACTAGTGGCAATGGACACGAATTTCAGCCGGCGTGGTCACCCGACGGTAAATTCATCGCTTATGTGACGTGGTCGAGCGAAGGCGGGCGGCTATGGAAAGTGCCGTCGGGAGGCGGCACGCCGGTGCAATTGTCAAAGTCGCTCGCGGTGTACAGCAACCCGGCGTGGTCGCCAGATGGATCGAAAATTGTGGCACTGCGCGGGAATGCCTATGACCGGGAGAACAGTGAATTTGATGGTGGGCAAACCGGGAACGCGGATCTCGTGTGGCTTCCCGCGGAAGGCGGAGAAGCGAATTTAATTTTGCCGGCGCGAGGAGCTGGGGGACCGCATTTTACACACGAGAAGGATCGCATTTACGTCTACACGCCGCAGGGGTTGGTGTCGCTGCGCTACGACGGGACAGATCGGCGAACGCACCTGCAGGTGAAGGGGCAGGGGCTGTATTTTTTTGAAGAGCCGATTCCGGCTGACGATGTGCGGGCCAGTCCAGATGGGCAATGGGTGCTGGCGCACGTGATGAATCAGCTTTATTTGATCGCTATGCCCGTGGTGGGAGGCGAGGCGCCGACAGTGAACGTCAGTACGGCGGCAGTGCCGGCCAAACGTCTGACGGATATTGGCGCAGATTATTTTGCGTGGGCGGATGACGGGAAAACCATTACGTGGGCGGTGGGATCGAGTTTGTTTCGCGAGCCGCTGAGCGCGATTTCGTTTGAGCCGCCGAAGGATGAAAAGCAGGACGAAGACAAGAAAGACGACGCCAAGGACGCAAAAGATAACGATAAGAAGGATGCCAACCCACAGCAAGCCGAGGCCGCAAAAAAAGACGACAAAAAAGCTGATAAGAAAGAGGACAAGAAAGAGCCCAAGAAATTAAAGGAAGAGGAGAAGGATGTCGAAGAAATTGCGGTGACCCTGGAAGTGCCCAGAAAAACGCCGAAAGGAAGCATCGTGCTGCGAGGCGCGACAGTGGTGACCATGAAGGGCGACGAAGTCTTGAAGAATGCCGACATCTTCATCGAGGACAATCGCATCAAGAGTGTTGGGGCGCGCGGCAGTGCTCCGGCCGGAGCGAAAATTCTTGATGTGCGCGGCAAGACCATCTCTCCCGGATTTATCGATACGCATGCGCACTGGACGGAAATTCGGCGCGGCATTCTGGACACCCAAAACTGGGCTTTCCTTGCCAACCTGGCGTACGGGGTGACCGCCGGTCTGGACGTGCAAACGGGCACGAACGATATGTTTGCGTATCAGGACCTGACGGATAGCGGGGACATAATCGGGCTGCGCGCTTTTTCTACCGGGCCGGGAGTTTTTTCCGACAACAATTTTCAGTCCATGGAAGAAGTGAAAGGGGTGCTGACGAAATATAGAAAATATTACGGCACGCACAACATCAAGAGTTACATCGTGGGCAATCGCCGGCAGCGACAGTACATGGTCCAGGCTTCGAAGGAATTAGAGATGATGCCGACTACCGAGGGCGCGATAGATCTGAAACTGGACTTGACGCACGTGATCGACGGTTTCCACGGTAATGAGCACACTTTGCCGATCACCCCGCTGTATAGGGACGTGATTCAGATGTTCGCGCAGTCGGGAATTGCCGAAACGCCCACGCTGATCGTGAATTACGGCGGCCCGTTTGGCGAGAATTATTGGTATGAAAACACGGAAGTGCACGATAACGCCAAGTTGAACCATTTTACGCCGCACAGAATTATTGATGAGAAAACCAAGCGACGGCCCGAATGGTTCCGCAAAGATGAATACGCGTTTCCAAAACTAGCGGCGCAGGTGGCCAAGCTGCAACGCGCCGGCACTTTGGTAGGCGTAGGGAGTCATGGCCAACTGCAAGGACTGGGGTACCACTGGGAGATGTGGATGCTGGCCAGCGGCGGGATGACGCCGATGGAAGTTTTGCGTTGTGCGACTTCCAATGGAGCGAAAATTGTGGGGCGGCCGCAGGATTTGGGTTCGATCGAGCCCGGAAAGCTGGCGGACCTGGTGATTTTTGATAAGAATCCGCTGGACGATATTCACAACACCAATACGATTAGCTGGGTGATGAAGAACGGAGAATTATTTGAAGGCGACACACTGGATCAGGTGTGGCCAGAGAAGAAGAAACTCGAGCCGTTGTGGTTCTGGAATAATTACGACGTGCCTAAGGCTGGCGAGCCGTTGAGTTATGGGCCGACGGTACAGCCGTAGTTCTGTTGGAGCTAGTCGAAGAGTGATGGCTGTTTTTTAGGCGGGGCTTGAATTGGAGTTATTGGCACTGGTGCGGGTGCGGGCTCAGGCAACGGTCCGAATCCTTTTTTGCGCCATAGATCGCGGAATTGCCGGATAGTTGCCGGACCATGGCCTGCGTAATGATTATTTGCGTAGCCGTAGATGAGGATGCCGCGTCTTTTAATCTGGTAGCAAAAATCCACCCAACTGATTAATTCAGCGGTGCGGTCCAGGATAGTTTTGTCCCACGTGAGTGTTTGCAGCTCGATGCCTTTGCGGTCGCCGAGCCAACGAATGTAAGTCCAATCCGCGGTAATAGGGTCAAACTTTTGCACGAGCTCGTCAGGGCGCGGCATGTACGGCAGGTCCGGCAGGCCCAGCGCGATTTGGTGTTGCCGCAGGTGATGCGCGAATTCGGCGTCAAGCCATTCTGGATTGCGAATCTCGATGGCGTACTTGCGGCCGGCGGGCAATTTCTTCAGGAACGGGATGAGCCGGTCAGTGAAGGCCTGGCGGTCGGCGAAGACCCCGGGGCTGAACTGCGGAAACTGAAACAAGATTGGTCCCAGCTTGGGGCCAAGTATTTCCATGGTGGTGAGAAATTCTTCGAGTTCGGCGTCGCAGTTCACGAGAATTTTGTCGTGCGTGATGGAACGAGGCGTCTTGATCGAAAAAATGAAATTGTCGGGAGTCTTGGCGGCCCAGTTTTCCACGGTGCGAGGCGTGGGGCAGCCGTAGAGCGTGGAGTTCACCTCCACGGTGTCAAAATGCTGCGCGTAGTACGAAAGATAATCCTTCGATTTTATTTCAGGGGGATAGAAAGCGCCCGGCCATCCCGCCGCAGTAAACGCAGAAGTGCCCAGATAAATCTTCGCCTCGGCATAGGGATTACGTTTGGTCGGGTTCACAACGGTCAGTATAATGCCAGCCTGTGGCACAGGTCCGGCTATCAAGCTTTTTTCGGCTTTTTGAGCGAGTGAGAAATTGTGACCACGAGCCACGTACATCCAGCTAGGAGGATGAGCCCCAAAAGGAACAAAATATTTCCTCGCCCGGCGTACGAACGGCTACTTCCGTTATGGAAGTCGGCAAAGTACCAATTCGCGAAAGCAGCGTTGAACGATACGCCCGAGGCCACCAAAAGAAGTCCTGCAACTAAGCAATACATCGCTCTGGCAAATTGTGAGTTTTTGTTCGCCACGGGAATCAGGCCGGCCATTGGAAGTACAAATTGTAGCCGTCGGGATCGGAGACATTTAACTGCTTCATACCATATGTTCGAATGACTGGTTCCTCTACATTAAGGCCCTTGATGCGCAATTGAGCGTACGCCTGTTCAACATCCGGGCAACCAAAATACAGACCTGTATCACCGTGTCCTAGTACACGATTTGGATCAGGGGCAGGTGGGCGCTGATCGCTTTCAAAAGCGGTGTTCAGCATCAGTTCGACACCGTTCAGCCGCAACAAAGCCCAACCGACGTGGTCACCCTCCCCAGAGGCATTCACAACTTCGAAGCCAAGGATGTCCCGATAAAAGTGGATGGATGTGGGCATGTCAAACACCTGAAGAAGTGGGACCAGGCCGCGGATATCAAGTGTCATGCAACGCCTCCAGCCCGATCGTAGTGAACTGTAATTCTACTTAATCCGATACGCCGGGGCGCTCCCTTAATGATCTTTAGAAAATACCTAAAAAGGTGTCTAGGATTTGGCTTCGGTTTTTGCGGCCTGGGTGGCGCGGTACCAATCGAAGGTACGATGCAGGCCTTCCTCCAGGCCTACAGTGGGTTCGTAGCCGAGGACAGCGCGGGCATGGGTGATGTCCGCCTGGGAATCGCGAATGTCACCATCGCGGGGCGGATCGTGACGCGCTCTGAGGGGCTTGCCGGAGATGGCGCCCAAAGCCGCGACCACTTCATTCAAATTGACGCGCATTCCAGTGCCGATATTGAAGACTCCTCCGGAGGCGCGGGGAGCTTCACAGGCCAGCAAGTTGGCTTGCACGGCGTTGTCGACATAAGTGAAATCGCGCGACTGGCTGCCGTCGCCAAAAATGACGGGTTCGGTTTCTTCCAGGAAGGCGGTGCAAAATTTTGCCATGACTCCTGAATAGGGGGAGCTGGGGTCCTGCCGCGGACCAAAAATATTGAAGTAGCGCAGGCAAACGCTTTCCAGGCCGAAGCAGCGGCCGAAAGTCTGGGCATAAAGCTCGCCCACATATTTCGTGACTCCGTATGGAGAAATAGGGTGCGGCTGCATGTTTTCAGTTTTTGGCAGGGTGGGGGTCTCTCCATAGGCGGAAGAAGAGGCAGCGAAAACTACGCGTTTTACCTTGGCGTCACGCGCGGCCACCAGAACGTTGAGGGTGCCATCGATATTGATGCGATTGGTTTCGATGGGATCCTTCATGGAGAAAGGCACGGAGGTACGCGCGGCCAAATGGATTACGTAATCGGCTTCAAAAATGGCGCGACGAATGATCTCGATGTCGGTAATGGTGCCCTTGATAAAGGTGATTTTGTTGCGGACTTCGGCGAGATTTTCTTCTTTGCCGCCGGAAAGGTCATCGAGGACCACGACACTATTGCCGCGGCGCACCAATTCGTCGACGGTATTTGATCCTATGAAACCGGCGCCGCCGGTTACAAGGTAGCGCATAAGAAAAATCCTCCCCGGAAGGATATCGCGGCGTCAAGCGGCGATAGAAAAACCATAAGCGCTGGCAAAGACGCGCGGTGCGCGTTTTGATACGCTGAAAGTATCCGGCAAGGCAGGCAAAGAAGCCTGGAGTGCCGCGAGCGAGATAATTGTACGACGGAAATTTGGAGTGCAAGGTACTGTTTGCTAGGAGCGTCACGCATAGGATATGAGCAATAAAACGACACTGGTGTTGATAGGCATCGCGTTCTTGGCTGGCGGCGCGGTGGCGTGGCAGATGCACACCCGGAGAGATTCACGGGCGTCCGCGGCTGTGAGTGTGACGGCGTCGCAACCGACGGCGATGCCGGAAGAACCCAAAGAGCGCGGAGCTGCGGAACCGAGCGAGGCTGCGCGGCCTTCACCTGACGGTGCAAGACAACCCATGGATAAGAAAAAAGCCGCTGTGGTTGCTGAGGCTGCTTCGCCGCTACGCACGGGGGAGGCCTGGCAATACTCCGCGAATGTGTCGAAGTTGAGTAACGTGGCGAACCTTCTTTTGAAGGTTGCGGAGAAACGCAATTTCCTGGGCAAAAACGCGTGGCACCTGCAGGCGTTTGCGCACACGGAAAACCCTCTGCGCATGATGTTTGCGCTGGACGATCAGTTCGATTCCTACAGCGACGCGGGCACGCTGGTGAGCATGCAATATGAAATGCACCTGAATGAAAAGGGGCAGACGGTGGACTCCGTGCAGCGCATGTCGCCAGCGGTTAGGGAGCCGGCGCCGGCGGATGCGATAGCGGCGCGGGTGTTGCCGGGGACGCGCGATCCGCTGGGGATGATGCAGTACCTGCGCACCGTGGATTGGACAAAAACTCCGGAGGTTCGCAGCCCGGTTTACGACGGGCACAAATTGTACGACGTGCATGCCCGGCTGGAGGCACGCGGAGAGCCAGTAACGGTGCCCGCGGGGAATTTCAATACGTTGAAGATTGAGCTTCGCGTTTTGGATAACGGCGCGGAAATGAAGGACGCGCATTTTATTTTGTATTTGAGCAATACCGACGCACGCCTGCCGGTGCTGCTTGAAGCAGTGATGCCGTTTGCGACGGCGCGAGTGGAGCTAGTGAAGGCGGAGTAGAGAAACTCTACCCTTTGAAGGTCAAACGCCAATCGGAGATTGGCGTTTGACGGCAAGTAGTGATTTCATTTCTTCCAGTGGGCTTGCTTCGTTCAACGAACTTGTTTCGTTCAGCGCGCCATCAACAGAGCACAATTTTTTCGCGATGACGCATAACGCGGCGGGTAGCGTTGCGAGTGTCAACCACCAGTTTGGCGCCGTCCACGATGGCGTTGTAGTCATAGCTGGAGTGATCGGTAGCGATGATCACGCCGTCATAGCTGGCGAGGGTCTGCGGATTGATAGGCACAGATTTCATTTCCTCGTAGTTGTAATGGCGCATTTTGTGCAGCTGCGGAAAGTATGGGTCGTTATAGTCGAAGTCGGCGCCGCGCTGCTTGAGCAATTCCATGATTTTCAGCGTGGGAGATTCGCGCAAATCGTCGACATCCTTTTTGTAGGCGACGCCAAGGATCAGCAGTTTCGAGCCCTTGAGACTCCTCTCGTGATTGTTGAGGGCCGCGGCAATGGCGTCTACGACGTGATAGGGCATGGCGGTGTTCACTTCGCCGGCGAGTTCGATAAAGCGGGTTGAGAAGTCGAATTCGCGGGCTTTCCACGAAAGATAATAAGGATCAACGGGGATGCAATGGCCGCCCAGGCCGGGGCCGGGATAGAACGGCATGAAGCCGAAAGGCTTGGTGGCCGCGGCATCGATGACTTCCCAGATATCGATATTCATGCGCAGGCTAAGCATTTTCAGCTCGTTCACCAGCGCGATATTCACGCAGCGAAAAATATTCTCGAGCAGCTTGGCCATTTCGGCGGCGCGCGTAGAGCTGACGGGAATGACTTTGGCGACCACCTGGGCGTAAAGCGCGATTGCGGCGCGGGTGCTCGGAGGATTAATACCTCCTACAACTTTAGGGATTTGCGCCAGGCCATACTGCTTGTTGCCGGGATCTTCGCGTTCAGGAGAAAAAGCGAGGAAAAAATCGCAAGGGATGTTTTCGCTCTGCGGGCCGACGGCGATTTTGCACCTAAGGCCGTTTTTCTCGAGGATCGGAAGAACGAGCTCCTCGGTGGTGCCGGGGTAGGTAGTCGATTCCAGGACTACCAGTTGGCCCTTTTGCAGATTGGGCTGAATGGAGAGCGCGGTCTTCTCGACGTAGCTCAAGTCCGGTTCACGACGTTCATCGAGCGGAGTTGGCACGCAGATGATAATGGCGTCGCATTCTTTCAGCTTCTCGAAATCGGTGGTGGCGCCGAAATGTTTGCTATTCACAAATTGTTGAATCTTGGTTTGTTGGATGTGCTCGATGTAAGATTTGCCGGCGTTGAGCATGGAGACCTTTTTAGGGTCGGTGTCGAAACCTGTAACTTTGTGGCCCGCTTCGGCAAAACGTAACGCCAGCGGCAATCCCACATAGCCGCAACCAATAATGCCTACTTTAAGCTGGGCGCCTTTGAAGAATTCGGGTTTCCGGTCGATTGGCATGAGTTCGTCGTCTTCCTCGTTAGATGGTTGAATTTTCTCTTAATCCGCGATGCGGCGGTTTATCGGGGCTACAGGGCCACAAGCTCGGCGGCACTTACACACCAAATATAGCAGTTTCGGCGAGGACAAAACCAAGCTGACTGCAGAGGTGTTTACAGCTTGTTTACGGGGATATACGTGGGCATTGGTACCGAGCGGCGGGATGAGCGAAAATTGAAGTAGAGAGAGCAGGTTATCGGTACGCCCCACTATGATTGATTTGCATTGCCACATTTTGCCTGGGCTGGACGACGGACCAAAAACAATGGAGGAATCGGTGGAAATGGCCAACGCGGCTATCACCGATGGGATCACCCACCTGGTGGCGACTCCCCATTCCAACAGCACACACTTTTTCGACTACCCAAAAATTCGGGCGTTGTGCAAAGAACTGCAGATGGAAGTTGGCGACCGGCTGAAACTGGCAACGGGATGCGATTTTCACATGAACCCGGAGAATATTGCGGCGTTGAAACAGCAGACTCCGCGCTTCTGCGTGAATCAGAAGGACTATTTGCTGGTGGAATTTAACGAAATTGCTATTCCGCCGGCGATGGACCAGACCTTGCATGAGATGCAGCTAGCGGGAATACGTCCGATTGTGACGCATCCAGAGCGCAATCGATTATTGCGATTGCGGCCGGAACGGCTGATTACCTGGATACGCCATGGCTGTTACGGGCAAGTGACCGGCGGGGCGCTAACGGGGCGGTTTGGCCCGGCGGCGCAGAAAGATGCGATGCGCTGGATTGAGACCGGCCTGATTCATTTTGTATGCAGCGACGCGCACAATACAACCTCAAGGCCTCTCCAGTTGAGGCCGGCGTTTGAGGTGGTCGCGAAAGCGTTTGGGGAAGATAAGGCGCGCGCATTATTTATAGATAATCCGAAGGCTGCTTTCGAAGGGCGCGACTTGCCTCATGTACCGGAGCTACAAGATGAGCGAGTACAGTCACCGCGGAAACGATTTTTATTTTTTTAGCCGCACCGCGCCCAAGTATCTTGGTACCACTAATTAAGTATGATGAAACGGCAGGCCGGCCCAGGCATTCAGCAGCCCTAGAACTTCCCTGACCACATCCAAGCCGTCGGTGGTATTGCGCCACCAATGCCGCGCATCGAAGGGGTCCTGTGACGATGCGCGCACAATAATGCGGCCTTCGCCGTGAGTCAGCATACGCCATAGCGTGTGCACCCGGCGCGTGTGCGGCTTGCTGGTAACAATGATCACGGTGCGGAGCGGCACGGCGTTTAATGCGAACTTGATCGCGATGATTTCGTCGGCGGTGTTGAGAATGGGCGGCTCGAGGACATGAATGGCTGCGGGCGGCACACCTTCGTGAATGAGAATTTCGCGGTTGTAATCTTCCTCGCCGAGATATTTCAATCCCATATCTTGCACAGATTTACCTGGTTCCGTGGAATGCGTCAGCCAGACTTCCGGGGCGTAGCCAGCGCGATAAAGCTTGGCTGCTTCCAGGACGCGCAGAGGCATGCGGCCACTGAGGACAGCGATGGCCTGGGCGTGATCAAGAGGATCTTCAACAATGAGCCAGCGGCCCACGTAAAAGAAACAGAAAATAAAGGTGATCAGGAGCAGCAGGCCCAGGCCACTGGAACGGCGGGTATACCGGCGCGGCGCTACATTCGCCGGCGCAAAACTATTACGAAAAGTCATGAGAGTGGACGCATCGTATCTTGCGATGGCGAGGTGGTCAATCGGCGGAGCGCAGGCTACACTGGCGAGCTGAGATTTTTGGAGGAAGAATGCGTGCGGTAGTCACGGGCGGAGCAGGATTTCTGGGTTCGCATTTGTGTGACCGGTTGCTTGCCGAAGGCTGGGACGTGCTGGCGGTGGATAATTTCATTACTGGGACAGCAGAAAATGTCCGGCATTTGGCCAAGAGCGTAAAATTCAAATTGGAAAATGAAGATGTGAGCAACGGCGACGCCCTGCAGGTGGATGGCGAAGTGGGTTATGTGTTGCATTTCGCTTCGCCCGCGAGCCCGCCCGATTATTTGAAGCACCCGATTGCCACGATGATGGTGGGATCGATTGGTACGCAAAATGCGCTGGAGTTGGCGTTGCGCAAAAACGCAAAGTTTTTCATGGCTTCCACCAGCGAATGCTATGGCGATCCGGAAATGTCGCCGCAGAAAGAAGAGTACTGGGGGCACGTCAATTCCGTGGGGCCGCGGGCGGTGTACGACGAAGCCAAGCGATTCTCTGAAGCGATGACCATGGCGTATTACCGGCATCACGGAGTGGATACGCGCATTGTGCGGATTTTTAATACCTACGGACCGCGGATGCGGCTGAACGACGGGCGCGCGTTGCCGAATTTTGTTTATCAGGCGCTAAGCGGGCAAGCGCTGACGATTTACGGAGATGGAAAGCAGACGCGGAGTTTTTGCTACGTGGACGATTTGATCGATGGAATTTATAAACTGATGCTGTCTGACGAACACCTGCCGGTAAATATCGGCAACCCGCAGGAGATCACCATCCTGGAATTCGCGGAACGCATCCGCAAACATTTCGACAATGTGCCGCAGATTATATTCGAGCCGCTTCCCCAAGATGATCCCAAGCGCCGCTGCCCCGACATCAGCAAAGCCAAGCGCATCCTGAAGTGGGAACCAAAAATAAATCTGGAAGAAGGATTGAAGCGCACCCTCGCGTATTTCAAACAGGAGTTCTCGCGCCAGCAAACTGCGTGATTTCAGGATTAATAGCCAGAGGCGGTGCGGCCATTACTCAGCGGTTCCCTGCCAAAAGAATAATATTCGAATCCCAGTTCGCGCATGACGGCCGGCGAATAGAGATTTCGTCCGTCGATGACCAGTTTGCGAGACATCAGCTTTCCGGCGCGCACCCAGTCAAGAGTGCGAAAAATATCCCATTCCGTACAGACCAGGGCAGCGTCCGCGTCGCGCAGGGCATCGTAAGGATCCTCGTGATATTGCAGCTGCGGAAACGAATGTTTTGCCCGGTCCATGGCTTCAGGATCGCAGGCTCGAACATGCGCGCCTTCGTCGACCAGCCGCTTTACAACTTCCAAAGCGGGGGCGAAACGGATGTCATCGGTGTTGGCTTTGAAGGCCAAGCCCAGCACGGCGATGCGCTTGCCTTTTAGAATCCATAAAGCCTTGCGCACCTTATCAAGATAGCGGTCAATGCGCTGCTTGTTCACCTTTTCGGCGGCCTTCAGCATGTCGAAATCGACGCCGACAGAAGCGGAAAGATGAATGAAAGCCTGCACGTCTTTCGGAAAACAAAAACCGCCAAAGCCAAGTCCGGCCTTGAGGAATTGGCCACCGATGCGCGGATCAAGACCCATGGCGTGGGTCACTTCATCGACGTTGGCGCCAATTTTTTCGCAGAGGTCGGCGATGACGTTGGCGTAACTTATTTTCAGCGCGAGAAACGAATTGGAAGCGTGTTTTATAAGCTCGGCGCTATTGATGGTAGTAACCAGGAAAGGAGCTTTGTGTTCGGCGGGGCATTTGCCCTGGTGCACCGGGCAATGAAAACGATGTTCGAGGATTGGTTCGTAGATTTCACGCAACTGCGTGGCAGAAACATCGTCTTCCACACCGACAACGATTCTGTCGGGATGTAAAAAATCCGCTACCGCGGTGCCCTCCCGCAAGAATTCGGGATTGGAGGCCACTCGAAATTTTATGTTGCCGGTACGCGAATAAGCGCCCAGTGCGCGTTGCAACTCGAACCCAGTACGCGCGGGCACCGTGCTTTTCTCAATGACCAGCTTTGAGGATTGGGACTCCTCGGCGATTTGCCGCGCGACGTGGTCGATGGCGGAAAGATCGGCTTCGCCATTTTCCCTGGGAGGCGTGCCCACACAAATAAAAATCGCGTCGCCGGCGCGAATGGCTTCCCCGGCGTCGAGGGTATAAGAAATGCGGCCCGCTTTGCGCGCGGACGAGAGAATGGCATCGAGATGTTGTTCGTAGATGGGAACAATACCGGCATTCAGCTTATCGATGCGGTCAGAATCGATATCCGTGCAAATTACATCGTGGCCCGCTTCCGCGAGGCACGCGGCAGTCACCAGTCCCACATAACCGCACCCGATTACGCAAATATGCAAGGCGAAACTCCCTTTAAGCAAAGTGAAAAGAGCGGGGACACTGCGCTAAAACGGAACCGCTATTATCATCGCAGAATGCCGCGCAGAAAGGCATAGTACGAGGCAGTTAAAACCTGCCTGATCGAAGCACCGATTGATTGGTAGCCATTTTCTTTTTGCGGCAAACTTTTAGTCACGAATTTCGCTTGCCCATCAGCAGTCCGCGTAGTCCCAGAAGCACCAGTTGCGGCTGGCGGCGAATCACGTTCCAGAGTAAGCGCGCGGATTCGTCGCGGTTAATTTCACCCAGCGATGCGCGAGTGCTGGCGTCCAGAAGGTCGACCAACTGGGAATAATCTTTCTGCTGAAAGCGGTGCAGCGTGCGGCGGATCAGCCAATGAGTGCTTAGCTCACGACGCAGCGTGCTCAATTCAGAGCTGCGCCCACGGTGCAAAATGGATTGCGCCACACCCAGCGCTCCGCGAAACCCGGTCACGATGCCGCCCACGGTGGAAACTTTCACTTGCGCCGCGGCGTCGCCTACTAAATAAACGTCACTGTCGCCCACGCGTTTGCGAACCGGCACCCACTTGCGGTAGACGGGAATGCGCGCGCCCTGCCACTCGAGGGGCTCGAGGTGTTTTTTTTCGAGGAAGCGTTCGAAGCGCCGCTTGGTGTCGCTGCCCTGTTCGCCAATCACGCCCAGAGCTCCGCGTTCGGAGGATTCCGGGACCAGCCAATAAAAATAGGGCGTATCGTCGGGCACAAACCACACGCGAGTGGTGTCAACCGGGCAATCTTTCGGCAAACGCACGATGGCTTGCATCAGCGGAACAGTTTCAATGGGTGGCCAGCCGGCGGTACGCGCGACCCTGCTGGTGGCGCCGTCGGCACCTACAACGCTGGCAGCGTGCAATTCTTCACGGCAGCCTCCTGTTTCGGTTTCCAGGCGCAGTCCGCTGGAATTGGGTCCCATGCCCAGAAAACGCGTATCAAAAGACAACTTCGCGCCAGATGCTTCCGCCGCGCGCGCCAGTGCGGGGATCAACCGGGAACGCTCAACGATCAGGTCGGGCTTGGAGAGAGCAATCTGCGCGGAACGCCCGTCGGTGTAGAGTTCGAAGCGCCGAATTTCGTTGATGATGCTCTCGCGGGCTGCGGCTCCAAGCTGGTTACGAAAATGACTGGTGACGATCAGCGTCCGGTCAGGAGGATCGAAGCGCGGCTTGGATTCAAGTACGCGAACACGGCGGCCGCCGCGCGCTACCGCGGCAGCAGTGTACAATCCCGCGGCGGAACCGCCGACCACAATTACTTCACCGTCTTCCCGGCGCGGCCGGGAATTATTATTTATGTCTGCCACCGTTTGATTTTCCCCAACCGACGCGGGTGTCTTTGATGCTTCAGCTCGAAATCACGATAAAAGTTACGGCCTTTTGGTCCGCCCTTAGGGGAATTACGCGACGAGTGGGACAGGACGCCCGTTGCGAGTATAGCGAAAATTCACGGGACAAAGAAGGCACCGCACAAAATGGGTAACGCGTCATTTTTCGATTACCCGATTAACCACGCAGGCGGAATTATTCCGACCAACCCGCCAGTGCAAAGAAATCAGTTTGAGCGGCAGGCAGCATAGGAAAAAGGGTGGCGGGAAGGGGCGACAAAAAAGCACTTGACATATTCCTATATGGGAATATATTAGCGGCATGGCCAGGGCGGCGACAACTTCGGACGCGTTCAATGCTGTGGCCGAACCGCGGCGGCGGGACATCCTGAACTATCTTGCGATGCAGGAGAGGTCCGTCAGCGAGATTGTGGACGCAATGGAGATGGAGCAGCCATCGGTTTCGAAGCACCTGAAAGTTTTGAAGGGTGTTGGCCTGGTGGAGGTTCGAAGGGAGGGCCGGCAGATGCTTTACAAGGTGAATGCTATAGCGATCCGGCCGCTGCACGAATGGACCAGCACGTTCGAGCGGCTCTGGAAACACCAACTGCTGCGAATTAAGGAATGCGCCGAGGCCAATGCTGCACCGAAACAATAGTCGTGTGAAATCTCAAATGAGGAGGAAATCGTGAGTTCATCCGCACTATCGCTGCAAGCAACAACCATCCAAATGGCGGAGGAAATCAGAGTGCGTGCGTCGATTGAAGTGACGTTTGCCGCGTTGCTGGATCAGCTTGGACCGTACAACGAGACTGAAGTAAACAAGCCCATGCCGATGAAGCTGGAAGCATGGCCCGGCGGTAGATGGTATCGCGACCTGGGAGACAACAATGGGCATTACTGGGGAGCGGTGCAGGCCATCAAGCGGCCGACACTACTCGAAATTTGGGGTCCACTGTTCATGTCCAATCCGGTGATAAACAATCTTCAATATCGGCTGAAAGAATCGGGCGGCGAGACGGTCATTACGTTTCGGCAGCAATCTTTTGGTCTGGTATTGGAGGAGTACAGAAAGGCAAAGAATGGCTGGGCACACTTGCACGAGCTAATGCGACAGCGAGCGGAAGCGGCGCGGCCACACTGAAGAGCGGCTGAGTTAGAAGTTTAGAGGAGGGAAATATGTGCCCCGCATGCATCGTAAGCGCAGCAGTGATGGCAGCAGGAGCGGGATCCACGGGAGGAATTCTGGCGGTGTGCATGGGCAAATTCAGAGAATTTTTCAGGACGAATGGTCTAGGTCTATTTCAGAAAATGAAGGAGAAATAAAATGGCACAAGCAAAGAGAGACATGGAGCAACGCAAAGAATATCCGGCAATGAAGACACCGCCGATCGTGTCGCCGCAGGAATGGGAGGAGGCGCGCCAACAACTGCTCGTGAAAGAGAAGGCCTTTACCCGCTCCCGTGACGCGCTGGCGGCGGAGCGCCGGCGGATGCCGTGGCTGGCGGTGGAAAAGAAGTTCGAGTTCGAGGGGCCTAAAGGCAAGGTGAGCCTGCTCGACTTGTTCGAGGGCCGCCGTCAGCTGGTCCTTTATCGTGCCTTCTTCGAGCCCGGCGTGTTCGGCTGGCCGGATCATGCCTGCCGCGGCTGCTCCCTCGGTGCCGACCAGGTCAGCCACCTCGCACATCTGAACGCCCGCGACACCACGCTCGCCTACGCCTCACGCGCGCCGCAGGCGGACATCGCGCGCCTGAAGGCACGAATGGATTGGGAGATGCCGTGGTACACCATCACGGACACCTTCGATACCGACTTCGGCGTGGACGAGTGGCACGGCCACAACGTGTTCTTCCGTGACGGTGAGCGTATGTTTCGCACCTACTTCATCAACAACCGCGGTGACGAGGCGATGGGGAGTATCTGGAGCTACCTTGACGCAACTGTGCTCGGACGCCAGGAGGAGTGGGAGGACTCTCCGGAAGGCTACCCCCAGACTGCACCTTACAAGTGGTGGAACTGGCACGACCAATACGCCGCCGACGCCTCAGTGGACCCAAGGTGGACCAAAGTGCTGGAGAACGCAAAGCAGACGTTGAATCTCAGCGACTAGTACGGTGACGTACGTGATCGCTCACAACGGAGGCCTACTGGTGGAGGAGACCGTGCTCCCGTTGTGAGTAAGGCTGACTGTTGATGTGGATAAATTCCGGCGTATTAATCGGCGAACTGGTTCAACGGTGATTTTTCCGCGGGAGTTTCTGCTTTGGGTTGGCGTTCGTACGGGGCGCGTTCAAGGTAGGCTACGCCGGCGAAAACGAGAGCGAGAGTGATAACACCGACGATGGCAGCGCCCTGCGATGGCAGATAGCTGACCAGCAAGGCTGTAGCCCCGCTGAATGCGCCGAGGAAATACAGGGAGAGTACCGAGCCGCGATGGCCGAGACCAAGGTTCGAAAGGCGATGAGCGGCGTGGTCTTTTCCCGGCGTCGCGAAGGGCAGCAATCCTCGGCGTGCCCTCGAAATAGTGACGAGCGTGGTGTCAAAAATAGTCACGCCCAGGATCAAAACCGGAACGAGCCAACCGGCTAGCGCTGCAGCGTTTTCCAAGCGCAGCTTTAGCGCCAAGGTGGCCATCAGGAATCCCAGAAACATTGCACCACCGTCACCCATGAAGATTTTGGCGGGCTTGAAGTTCCAACGTAAGAACCCGCTGGCCGCTCCCAGAACCGCGGCGGCGAGGGTGGCGACAAAAGTCTGGCCATTCAAATAGGCGATTACGGCAAATGAGACGGATGCTACGGCGGCTATTCCAGCGCACAGGCCGTCCATGTGATCGAGAATGCTAAACGACGCGGTGATGCCCACAACCCAGACAACCGTCAAAATGGCGTCGAGAACATAACCAGTGCGGCCGCCGACCAAGGCGCCGAAAACTTGCGCGTGAATGCCGGTAATCAGCAGGATTACGGCGGCGACGGGCATCCCAATGAAGAGTTTTACCTGATGATGTAGCCAGCCTTTGTCATCGAGAATTCCCACGGCAGCAACCAGCGAGGCGCCGGCCAGGATTCCTTCAATCTGGGCGCGCGCGGGGCCACCGAAAACGAACAGCACGGCAATCATGACCGCGCCATACATGGCTAAGCCGCCAAGCAGTGGAATAGGACTGCCATGAACTTTGCGTGGACCGGGCAGATCAACCATGCCAACACGCAGAGCCAAGGCGCGCACCGGAACCACCAGCAGTAGAGATGCGATCAGCGCGACAAAAAACGCGAGCAAGCCTGCGGCCATGCAACCTCATGAATGGAAGTAAACGACGGCACCGAGAGAGGAAGCCGCGTTCACGTTTATATTTGCCGGATTGGGAATCCGGCCCCCAAGACAAAATCGCTGCCCCACGCAGCGTAATTACCATACTGGGTAAATTAGCGGGCCACAAGTCCGTAAAGTGCTGTAGTAGTCCATCGGTAATATCAAATTAATTAACGTAAGGGTTAGTGACTTGAGAAGCGGATTGGGCTCCGCTGTTTGGTGGCGCTACGGCCCCGGTTCCAAGCCTTCGACAATGGTCGTCAGGGTCCGTAATTCGTTGGCTTGAGAATATTTAGCTGCTGCTTCGCGGGCGGACCGGCTCATGGCGGCGAGGGCGGCGGGGTCCACGGCGATGCGCCGGATGCTAGTGGCTAGTTCGTCGGGACTGCTGGGATCGCCGCTGATGGCGAATCCGTGCTGGAGGCCCAGGGCGGCAACGTCGCTCTCAGGAGCCGCGACGGCCACGATGGGTTTTCCCGCAGCGATAATGCCGAACATTTTGCTGGGAACCACCACGCCTTCGAGTCCTCGCTTAATGGTGACAATGTGGGCGTCGGGCGCGGCGAGGACGGAAGGAATGTCCGAGTTGGGGAAGAATGGCAAGAAGCGGATGTTCGTTGAGCCTGCTGCCAGATTTTCCACGCGGGAACGCTCGGCTCCGTCACCGACAAAAACAAATCCGATGTTTTGGTTTTCGAGTTTGCGTGCGGCGGCGATGATGGTGTCCCACGCGCCGTAAAAACCTAGATTGCCGGCATGGAGTAAAACAAAGCGAAAATTTCCACGGATGGCGCGCGTTACTTCGGGATTTATTGGAGGTGCCAGTGATTGAGGCGCCGGGGTGTCGACACCGCTGCGCACGATGAAAACTTTGGCCGCATCAATTTCCTTGGCGATGATGCGGGCGCGCATGTCGTCGCCAAGTACGATAATGCGCGTGGCGCGGCGCAGGGCCCAACGATGAAGGCGTTCCCACAATCGCGTAAGCAATCCGGGTTTCATGATGGAACCGGCGACAGCCATGTCGGGGTACATGTCTTGAATGTCGTAGACCAGAGGCTTGCGTTTTAGAACGGAGAGCAATGCGCCCACAATGCCGTTGAAAGGCGGATCGGTCATCGCAAAGATAACATCGCAAGGAATAAAAAACGCGTGCCAGAAGGCGATCTTAACGTAGGTCAGGTAATTCAGAACGCGACGGTTCATCCGAATGCGGGGGTAGTCGGTGGAACCTACACGAATGACGGTGAAGGCGTTGGAGTCGGCGGTAATTTGTGCAGCACCCTCGCCGGTTGATTGCGGCGTTGTGCTACTGATGCGTTCTGTTTGCCAGAGTTTCCACAGACGGCGTTCCGTTGGATCGTAGGATGGGCGGCCACACAGGACCGTCACTTCATGTGTTTTCGCCAGCGCGTGCACCATGGACTGCGCGGATTTCGCAGTGGCCGAAGTGTCCGGCGGAAAATACAAATTCAAAAACAAAATACGCATGGGCAGATTGTACAGGTATGGCGAGGAGTCGCAGTGCGCGGGATTTCGGATGGTTATGAATCGCCAATCGAATCGCGAGATTGGCGCCACAACGCGTTACTAGGGGATGACCCGGCGCGCTGCGATTACTGGCGGGTGATCAGGAAGTCGCCGAGGACCAGCGCGTCCATTTGGGTGCGCAGAAAACAATCTATGGCTTCTTCAGGGCGGCAGACGATTGGCTCGTTATCGTTGAAGGAGGTGTTGAGAACCACGGGAACGCCGGTGAGATTTTCAAATGCTTTGATAAGTTGCCAGTAACGCAGATTGGCTTCTCGCGTGACTGTTTGCAGACGGCCAGTGCCGTCCACGTGAGTGGGGGCGGGAATTTTGTCGCGCTTCTCGGGGCGCACGAAATAGGCGAGGGTCATGAACGGTGAGGGGTGAGATTTCTCGAAATAATCGGCGGTCGATTCGGCGAGGATCGAGGGCGCGAAGGGGCGAAAGATTTCGCGATGCTTGATGCGGCGATTCAGAATTTCTTTCATTTCCGGACGACGCGGATCGGCAACGATGCTGCGATTACCGAGTGCGCGCGGACCCCATTCGGCACGACCTTGAAACCAGCCCAGAATTCTGCCATCAGCAATAATTTGCGCGGTGTTCCGCATGAGCTCCGGCTCAGGCAGTTCGGCTACGGAATAACCCTTGCGTGAAAGAGCGCTGGAATCGATGGATTGACGCACGTGGTCGCGTGAATAGCCAGGGCCCCAATACGCGTGATTCATGACGAAGGAACGCGGCTTGCCAAGAATCTGATTCCACACGTAGAACGCCGCCCCCACGGACAGGCCGCCATCACCGGCCGCGGGATGAACGTAGATCTGCTCAAAACCGGTGGAGTCAAAAATTTTTCCGTTAGCGACACAATTAAATGCCACGCCACCAGCGAGACACACGGACTTCATGCCGGTGGCTTGGGCGAGCTTGCGCAACATCCCTAAATAAACCTCTTCAAGCCGCGCCTGCAGAGACGCAGCAAGATTACGGTGGCGCTGTTCGAGCGGCTCGTCAGGATGACGTACCGGTCCAAGGTGCCGAGCCAATTCCGGAGAGAATAATTTGCCGAGAGTCGGAGTTTTGTCGGCTTCCGCCCAGCTCATTTCCGGGCCGGTGCGATGGTGGGTGAAATAGTCGAGGCCGAGCCGGAAACCGTTGACGCCAGAATTTTCATCGAAGCGGACGATGTCGCGGAAGGTCTCCAGATGCTCGGGCTGGCCATAAGCGCCAAGGCCCATCACTTTGTATTCATCGCCGAATTTCAGGAAGCCCAGATACTGGGTGACGGCGCTGTAAAAAAGTCCCAGGGAATGAGGAAACGCGACGGAGCCGTGGATATTCATGCGGTTGCCCTGGCCAACGCCCCACATGGTGCTGGCAAAATCGCCCAGGCCATCGGCGGAGAGAAGGGCGGCGGTCTCGAAGGGGCAAACAAAAAAGCTGCTGGCCAGATGGGCCTGGTGATGCTCGATGCGATGAAATTTAGCTTTTATTTTTTGTGGGTCTGCATCAAAGGCCGCGGCGAGTGCCTCGGGAATGCCGGCAAACGTGGCAAGAACCTTGGCGCGTTGACGCGCGAAAGAAGGCATCCGCAAGGAATAGACCAATTTCGTGAAGAGACGCGCGTAGGGATTGCGCGGAATACCGACATGATCGATGTCCGCGAGAGTCAGTCCAGCTTCCTTGAGGCAGAAGCGGATGGCCTGCACGGGAAAGCCGGCGGCATACTTTACGCGATTGAAACGTTCTTCCTCGACGGCGGCAATCAATTGACCGTCGCACACTATCGCGGCGGAAGCGTTGCCGTGGTAAGCATTAATTCCGAGAATGTTCATGGAATGAAGATCAGTTTACCTTAGGCAACCAGCTTATGCAGGAAGATGGCGGCGGCACCACTCGTTTAAAACGTAAAGCGACCACGGACGAGACCAGGAAGTTTTGCCGGCGAGAAAATCGCTCCACACCGTACGAACCCCGTCGAAATGTAAGTGCTGAGCCAGACTCGAAGACGGCGAAGCGAAACTGGCGTCTAGGCGAGCACGCAACGGGCCACGCAGCCATTCATCCCACGGCAAGGTGAAGGTGCGTTTGCGCTGTCTTAGAATTTCCGGCGGCAGGACGTCCCGGAGAGCTTCCACTAGAAGAGCTTTCTGCGAGCCTTGCTTGCTACGCGCGGCGTCCGGCAAGGCGCTCACAAATTCGACCAACAGGGTATCGAGGAGCGGCACGCGGACTTCCAGCGAGCGCGCCATGCTGACGGAGTCGGTGTCGCGCAGCAAAGTGCTGGCCATATAGGTGCGCATTTCGAGCCAGGAAATTGCCGCGACCGGCTCCAATTTTGCTGCTTCATCGGCGACGCGTTGGAACCATGCCAGCCAGGTGGGATCGAGGGTGACGCCATCTGAGCCGATGGCGCTGACGCGAAAGCGCGGGTCAACAAGATCGTTCAGGCGGCCACCCGGCGGAAATAGCGCGCGCGCGAAAAAATACAGGTGCGGCAAAACGCGAGGGTCGGTCCAGGCCGAAGCGGCTTTAGATGCGGCGTCTGATTTGCCCGCACCTCCGAACATGCTGCGCAGCATGGGCGCGAGGGCACGGCGAAGAGGCGCGGGGAGAAGCTTTGCGGTTTGTGCCAATTTATTCAAACGCGGAACGTCGGAGAAAGTGGAGTAGCCGGCAAAAAGTTCGTCGCCGCCCAATCCAGAAAGCGCGACTTTCAATCCAACCTGACGTGCAGCCCACGAAACGAAATAGGTGTTGATGCCGTCCATGGTGGGCTGATCGAGGGCCGCAAGGGCCTCATCGATTCGCGACAGAATTGCAGCGCCGTCGAGGGGCACTTCGGTGTGCTGCGAGCCGCAGCGGTCCGCGACGACGCGGGCGAGAGCTGCTTCATCGAAGGTTGTTCCCGGAAATGTCAGAGTAAAACTTTGAATGCCGGCTTTGGCGCGGCCCGCCAGCATCGCGATGGCGCTGGAGTCCAGGCCGCTGGAAAGAAAAAGTCCCACGGGAACGTCGGCGATGAGGTGCGCTTCAACAGCATCTTTCAGAAGTGGGCGTAAAAGACGCGCGGCGCCATAAAATTCTCGGGGGCGATTGGGATCGCGCGCAGCAGAACT
Organism: Verrucomicrobiia bacterium; assembly: GCA_035568155.1. Classification (GTDB taxonomy): domain Bacteria; phylum Acidobacteriota; class Terriglobia; order Acidiferrales; family UBA7541; genus Acidiferrum. Next base: position 39,989 of record DATMOS010000038.1, read on the forward strand.
GTGGGTCGCGTCATACCAGGGTCGAGCGCGTGGAACACGGCGGCGCTCCGGAATGTACGTCATCATTTTGTGGCCGGGAGGCAGCGAAAAAACTCCTTCAAGAAGAGTGACCGGCTCAGAAACGCTTCCGAAAAGCAGGTAAGCGGTAAGCGCGTCCTCCGAAATCTGTTTGGGGCAAAGACCGGAGGCCAGCAAAGCTCGGACTTCCGAAGCGAATGCAAACCCGTCAGAAGTTTGCGTGTAGTACAACGGCTTGATGCCCAGCGGATCGCGAGCCAGAAAGAGAACCGGCACGGTGGCGTAGCGCCGGCTCAAATCGAGCACGGCGAAGGCAAACATGCCGCGAAACTCGGGCAGACAATCTTCGCCCCATTCTTCCCAGGCATGCACCAGGATTTCGGTGTCGGACTGCGTGGAGAAGCGATGGCCGGACAGTGCAAGGGCGTCACGCAACTGGCGATAGTTGTACAGTTCGCCGTTAAAAATTACGGCGACGTCACGAGTTTCGTTCCAAATGGGCTGATGGCCGCCGGGTAGATCGATAATGGACAAGCGACGCATGCCCAGAGCCAGACCGGGCGCGCGCGGCTCGTTCACCAGGAAGCCTTCGCCATCGGGACCCCGGTGAGACATCGCCGCGGTCATAACGCGCACACGCGATTCGGTGTCTTGCTTAGGAGTAGCGAAAGCAGCGCCGCAAATTCCGCACACCCTACTCTTCTATCTCAGGAGGGGAGAAAAAGGTAGCCCCGGCGCGAACAATGTGGCGGCGAAACCGATAACGCGGCGCTCGCAAACGATGATCGGCGTACCAGGCAAGCAGAAAGCGAACTAAAAAGAAAAAAATGAAGAACAAGGAAGAGACGAAAAAGAAAAAGAACGATTCGCGCTCGAGCAGTAGACTCCAGTCGAAAGCTTCATCCCAACTAGGATAAATGTTGCGCAGAACGTAACGCAGGCCAAGACCATCCAGGGGCAGCCGCGCCAGACGCACGTGCGCAAACTTTTGATAATTGTAACCGGGAAGATAACCAGGGATGCTGCCCGTAGCTTGAGCGAATATGACGGGATTCTGCAAATCCTTGCGGGTCAGGGTATGGCCTTGTGCATCGCGCAGGATCGTCCGATAGGTGGGATCCACGATAATCCAGCGGCCATCCACGAGCACCTCGGCGACCACGTGTTTGGCAGTGTATTCGGGAGTCAGCAGCAGCAGACGCCGAGAGCTGAGGCCCGCGCTGCGGGAGAGATTCAAGAAAGCATTGGTGGCGGTCCCGCATATGGTGAGCAGTTGGCTGTAATTCAGGGTGTCTTCCGGATCGCGAGCGGAGAGTTCGTTGAGGTTAGGAGCCTGAGGACGAGGAGCGCCGGCGCGAATCCAGGTCAGGATGGAATCGATTTTTTCTTCGGGAGAAGCGGGACTGGGAACGATGGCATCCGAGAAGCCCTTAAGGTATCGGCGTACGGAATATTCCCAAACGCTGGAATATCCGACGAATAACAATGAAACGATGAGTAGAGCGTTTACTGTTCGCCACAGCACGCGAAAGATGGCCAATCTCCTGGGGGACACAGCGGGCACCATTTACTCCATAGGCCGGGATGAAACGCCGGAAACTGGCGGCGTCAGGTTTGCATACAACTCTTCCATTTGCGATACAGGTTTCTCCCAACTCAAGCGGGAGGTGAGCTCTGCGCAACCCGAAACGAATTCTGCGTAAAGCTGCGGATCGCGAAGCAAACGCTCCAACGCGTTTGCAACAGATGTTTCGTCGTGCGCCACAACCAAGCCAGCGACATCTTTAACCAGCGGAGCTATGCCGCATTGCTCCGTGACTACCACCGGTGTTCCCGCGGCGGCCGCTTCTGCGGCGGTGTTGCCAAAGTTTTCGTTTTGCGAGGGCAGCACAAAAACGTCGGAGTCACGGTAGGCAGCCCATTTATCATCGCCATACAATGGGCCCGAAAATATTACCCGTCCGGATATGCCGAGCCGGGAAGCGCTAGTGGTTAGACGCTGTTGCATGGAATTGTCATCCGGTCCCGCGAAGACCAACATTAAAGTATGTTCCCCAATTCGCTCTGGAAGGTTCCCGAAAGCCTGAAGCAATAATTCCGGACTTTTCTTCGGCGATAAGCGGCCCAAAAACAAAATCAGTTTGGCCTGTTCAGGAATGTCGAGAGAGGCGCGGAATTTCCCTCGCACCGGCCACGAACCGGGCGACTCAACACCATTGCGACGAAGCACGATTTTCTGGAGCGCGACGCCGGCGGAAGCTAACTCCTGAACCTCCAGGTCTGAGGTAGCGATGACCGTGCTGGCGCCGGCAAATAATCGCTGACCAACAAAATGATGATACATCCGTTTCAGCCATACATTCCGGACAATCGGCACAAACATGCCGATAGGTTCAACAACGTAAGGCGTGTTTCTTGACCGGGCTGAGGCGGCCACGGCATATCCGAGAAGATCATAAATGCCAAAAATGTGGACAACATCAAAATTCTGCAGGCGCGCGCGGCAGTAGCGCTTCACCGCGGGATTCCAGCTTAGCGCGCGGTAGCGAAACCAGCTGGGCAGATAAATAGATTGGACACCTTCTTCCGCGTGACGCCAACCGAACGGTGAACGGTCCCAGCCGAGAGCTTGAAGATCCGATTCGGAATGGTGGCGCAAGCGCTTTTCAAGGCCCCAATCCGCGGTGAGCACGTTTACGGCGTGGCCGCGTCGTGCCAGCCCATGAGCCAAGGCCCGCACTTTTACGGGAGGGCCGCCGAATTCCAGGAAAGGAGCGTAGGTTTCGGTGACGTTCAGGATTCGCATTGTTCGCGAAAGATTTTTTTTAGCGCTTTAGCGAAAACGCTGAAGCGGAATTCGTGCTCGACACGCTGGCAGCCGCGCGCGCCCATCTCGCGCGCGAGGGCTGGATCGGATAGCAGCGTCTCAATCGCGGTAGAGAGCTGCGGTGCGTCGCCATGCTGCACGAGATATCCGGTGACTCCGTCGATGATTACTTCAGGGGCGCCGCCATGATCGCCACCGATGACCGGCTTGCGGCAGGCCATAGCTTCCAGATACACGAGGCCGAAGCCTTCAGCCTGACTTGGCAGCGCAAAAATTTCGCAGGCCGAGTAGCAGGTGGCCAGCTGGGAGTAGGAAAGCCCGCTGAGAAAGTGGACGTGAGGGCGCACGCCATTTTTTTCAGCTAGCTCTTCGAGCCAGTCGCGATCATCGCCTTCGCCGACCATGGCGAGCTGCAGTTCGGGCCAGCGCGGAAGCAAGCGCGGCAGCGTGTTGATGAGGGTGTCCATGCCTTTGTAGCGCTCCGTGGCGAGCCAGCGGCCGACCGTGAGAATTACGTGGCCCGTGGGGAAACCGGGAGGGACCGGGGCCTTTGATGCCGCCGGAAGAAGAGCTTCGAATTCCGGATCGAGGGCCCAAGGCAAAACACGAACGCGCTCGGGCTTCACTTTTTGCTGCATGATGACGTGCTGGGCGGTGTTTTGACTCGGCGCGAGGACCAGGTTTGCTCGCCGCAAGGAACGCCTTCGCACGGGGGACAACGGCTCCCATACCTCAATGCCGTGAGTGCAGATAATGGTTTTCATGCGCGGCGCGGCGAGTCGCATGGTTTGGGTTACCGGGGCCAAATTGGGATGACCGGCGATCACCAGCTTTGCATGGCGGCGAGCGGTGCGAAAAGCAGTGGCGGCAAAGCGGCCCTTGGCGCGCTCGCAACCGGTAAAAACAAATTCGCGGCCGCCTACGGACATGCGGTGAAGTTCCGGCGAGTCATTGAGGCTGAAGAGACGGCATTCCATGGCACGGCTGGCGGCAAACTCGGTGAGCACGGCCGCGATGTGGCGGCTGGCGCGTTGAACACCGCCGGGGGCGTCCAGTTCAGAAAATATGCCGATGAGCACTGGCTGAGTCTGCCAAGCGCAGCGATGGAACGCAAGCGCGAGTCACCCGAAATCACGAATGCGTTGCCGTCAAGGCCGGAACAATATCGATCAGACGGTCGAGATACAGGTCCGCGGGATGTGCATCGCGATCATGCATACCGAAACCGTAATTCACGATGGCGGAGAGAATTCCAGCATTACGAGCGGTTTGCACATCAACTTCGGAGTCGCCAATGAGCACCGCTTCTTGGGGTTGAGTGCTAAATTCGCGCAAGATGGTGTTTACACCGAGGGGATCCGGCTTTTTGGTGGCAAAGCTGTTTCCGCCGTAGATAGCGCGAAAATATTTGGCTAGCCCAAGAGCTTCCAGAATGCGCACGCTGATACGCACGGGCTTGTTGGTGAGCACAGCCATGGGCATAGCGGAAAGTTCGCGCAATGCTTCGGGCACGCCGGGATAGGCGCAAGTGTTGTCCATCTTGTGTTCTTCGTAATAGGAGAGGAAAAATTTCAGGGCGCGGTCGAGTTCTTCGGGATTCACGTCCTGGCCGAGGGATTTGGCGACCAGGACGGGTGCGCCGTTACCGACGTAGCTGGAGATGGTCTCTTCAGGCAATTCTGGGCGATGGAGTTTGCGAAGCGTGGCGTTTACGGAATGGACCAAATCGAGTTTCGAATCGATCAGCGTGCCGTCGAGATCAAAAATCAGAGCGCGAACCGCAGGGAAATTATGGCTGGCCATATATATCTAAATATTCTAAAGCATTAAGAAAAAAAACATAAACGCAGGGAAAACCCGGTTTGAGGTGGAAGTAACTTTTGAAATCGAACTGAATTCCCTTCTACAATCAACGCGTGCATTTCGCGCATTCCATCGACCATCACTTGCTGGCCAGCGTAAGCATCGCGGCGACGTGCCTCGACGTGCTCGGAACGCTGTACCTTGCTTACGATCTGCTGGGCGGCGAACATGGGCCGCTGCGATTGCTCACCAGAGCGGTGACGTACTCGATTGTGTTTGGCCTTGGCTATGCAATCGGGCTGGGATTTTTCTTTGGTGTGGTTTCCGGCGTGACTACTGGAGTCACGGTGGCGATTGAACTTAACCGGGCGGCGCGCCAGGGTGATCATTACTCCTTACCGTGGGAAGCATTTTTTAGCGCGGTGCGCGGAGCGGGTTTCGCCGCGGGACTCTACCGCATTGTGGGGCTGCGGTTCGCGGTAGCTTTCAGCATCTTGATCACCATCGGGCAGGTGGTCGCATATTCGCGTGGGATGCGTCCGGGAATGGATTATGCGGCTGCCCGCCGGCCACGCCTCACGCGCAGGCAATTTTGGGGAACGGTGTTGCGAACGCTGGGGTACAGCGCTTCGGCGCTAGTGTGCGGAATTTTCGCGCAGCATCTTGAGCATCCCTGGCGGTTTGCGGTGCGTGTGGGAGTGGTGACCGGACTGGTCACGGCGATGGGACTTACGGTGAATCCGTACATCGAATACTACGCAGATCGACTGCCTGCGCGCACACTTGGAGTGTTCGGCATTGTGCTTATACTGTGCGGATTCGCGTTGCAATCCGTTCAATACTGGGTGGCGCTGCTCGATGTGCAGGTGATTTAGCCGTAATCCAGATCCGCACGCCGCTAAGGCAACACTCTGCGGCGACTTCGCGTAAACTAGACCACTACAATTCAGGAAATTTTTCCGGAGAATACATGGCTAAGGTTTTTCCGTTCCGGGCATTTCGCTATAACCCCGCACACGCCCCGTTTGAACATGTGCTTACCCAGCCCTATGACAAAATTTCGCCCGCGATGCAGGACAAGTACTATGCGGCCAATCCACACAACTTAGTCACGGTAGAAAAGGGCCGCGTGCATCCCAGCGATGGGCCAGGCAATAACGTGTACACCCGCGCAGCTGTCGCGATACAGGAGTGGATCCGCAGCGGCATC
>DATMOS010000039.1:0-5563 GCA_035568155.1 Verrucomicrobiia bacterium
ACGAATCAACGAATCAACGAATCAGCGAGAATAGCAGGCCGAATTCAATCTTTGTGGACATGAATGATCGGCGATTTTCAACTATTGCGCAGAGCGATGGTGGGATCGACGTTGGCGGCGCGCCGCGCGGGAATGTAAGTCGCCAGCATGGAGACGGCGATTATCGCTAGCGGCACGATGAAGTATAACCTCGGCTCGCTGAAGAGTAAGCCGGTAAACATTGCGGCAAAAACCTTCGGCAAGGGCAGGGCCACGGCCAGACCGATGGCCGCGCCGATGGCGGTCATTTTCAGACCTTCCAAAAGCACCATGCGTAGCACTTGTTTACTGCCGGCTCCGAGGGCCACGCGGATTCCGATTTCGTGAGTTCGTTGGCCGACGGAATAAGCAATCAGGCCATAAATGCCGATGGCTGCGAAGACCAGGGCGAGAAGCGCGAAGACACCTAACATACGAGAAAACAATACGTCGCCGCCCTTCTGAAGGTCGATGACCGCGGGCATGCTCATTACGTGCAGGAGTGGCAGGTCCGCATCATCCTGCTCTATAGCACTGCGAAGACCGGATGCCAGGGCATTCGGATCCTTGGTTCGTATCATGATGGAAAAAGATGACACCGGTCGCTGAAGGAACGGTTCATACACTTGCGGGTCCTCATCCGGTGCTTCGGAATAATTTTTTACGTTAGCCACGACGCCGACGATTTCAGACCACTTGGGCGTAGGGCCAGTGACATTCAAGCGGATCTGTTTTCCAAGGGGCTCTTGATCGCGCAGATGGCGATGCACAAATTCTTGATTTACCACGACCACCGGAGAAGATGTCGCGCTATCCATCTCGGTGAACGTGCGTCCACGAAGTACGGGAATTTCCGCCGCGCTGAAGTAATCGGCGGAGACGACCGCATCTCGCGCATTGCGCGCCTGATTCGTTGGCAAGTCTGGCTCGCCCTTTATTTGCATACGTACGCTGGCGGGGCCGGTTGCCGGTAAGTCGGAGGTGACAGCCACGGTGTCGGCGCCAGGAATATGTTGTAGACGAGGAATGATTTCTCGAACGAAAGAAACTTGCTGAGCGGCATCCTTGTAGCGTGCGCTATCCAAAGTCACGCCGGCGGTAAGCAGATGGTCTGGCTGGAAACCCAAATTCTGATGCTCGATGACATAGAGTCCGCGAATCAGCAGGCCGGTGCCGATGAGAAGAAACATGGCCAAGGCGATTTCGCCGGTGACCAACACGGTTCGCAGTCGACTATGAGATCGTCCCGCGGAGGCTGCGCGACTTTCGTCTTTCAAAACGGTATTGATATCAGTTCGCGATGCCCTGAGCGCTGGGGCGAGGCTGCACAGCACCGCGGAAAACACGGAGACACCCAGGACGAATAGCAAAACGTTGCGGTCGAGAGTTAATGGGACGGCGCTGATGGCTTCGTTGAAGGTCATTTTTGTGGCAACAAAGTTAATGCCCCAATAGGCGAGGACGAGCGCTACGCCGCCGCCAATTATGGCATTCAATAGGCCTTCGGTTAATAATTGGCGGACGATGCGGAGTCTTCCGGCGCCGAGAGCGATGCGGATGCCCAGCTCTTTTTGGCGGCCGGTGGCGCGGGCTAACAGCAAACCGGCTACGTTGGCGCAGGCCATCAAGAGAACGAATCCGACGGCGGTCATCATCAGAGCCAATCCGTTGCGAATGCCAAAGTTGTAGACCAGGAAATCGGGCAAAGTACGCACGGCGGCGCTCCAACCTTTTTCGGTTTCGGGAAAGTCTTGCTCGAAGCGGCGCGCCAGGTTGCTTATCTCCAGGCGAGCTTGTTCGAGAGTCACACCAGGTTTTAATCTCGCGAAAACATGCAAGTTGTGATCTTTGCGCGCTGCGGTGGCTCGGTCCTCAACTGTCAATGTCAGTGGAGTCCAGAGTTGCGGTGTGAAACCCAATAAACGAAAACTGGCGGGCATCACACCGATCACCACATAGTCTTCACGGTTTAAGCGGATGGTGCTGTCGATGAGTGAAGGGTTCGAACCGAAACGTCGCTGCCAAAGTTCATGGCTAAGGATAACGACGTGATCGCGCCCGGGTTGATCTTCTCCTTCGGAAAAGGTGCGGCCGAGGTGCGCGGCCACTCCCAACACGTCGAAATAATTCGACGAAACAGCAGCGGAAGGAAGGGCCTCCGGTTTTCCCTTCGCGGCCGTCAAACTGACAGTGCGGTACTCGTCCGCGGCGGAGATATCTGAGAAAACATCGTTGGCTTCGCGCCACGCAAAGTAATTTGGCGCAGAAACAGGATTCGAGTCGGGGAGAAATCCTCGAGCGGGGTTGATGGAAGTCACCACGACCACGCGATCTGGTTCGTGGACGACCGGACGCCGCAGCAGAAAGGCGCTGACGAGACTGAACATGGTGGCATTCACGGCGATGCCGAGGGCCAAGGTGATAACGACGGCAATTGTGAATCCGGGATTTTTGAACAATGCGCGCACGGCGTAGCGAAGATCTTGAATCAAGACTTCCAGGCCGGGTAGTCCGCGAGCGTCGCGATGCTGTTCGATGGCTTGTTGTGTTCCGCCGAAACGGATCAGTGCCTGACGCCGAGCTTCCTCAGGGGATAAGCCGCGCTGCAGATTTTCTTCGATGGCCAATTCGAGATGGGCGGCCAATTCGGCGTCCAGGTCGTGGTCCAGTTTCTTGCGGCGAAAAATACAGATGACCCGATGAAAAAATTGTTGCAGCCGGTCGATCATTACTCGCCACCTTCCTGCATACCGAGAACGCGACTCATGACGCTGGCCAGTCTTTGCCAGTTCACGGCATCCTCAGAAAGTTGTTTGCGGCCTTTTTTGGTAATGGAATAAAACTTGGCCTTGCGATTGTTGGACGAGACGCCCCACGCGCTGGAGATCCATCCGCGCTGCTGCAATCTGACTAGCGACGCATAAATGGTGCCCTGATTCAGAAAAACTTTATCGCCGCTGACTTGCTCGATGCGGCGCGCGATGCCGTAACCGTGCAACGGGCCCATGGCGGTGAGAGTTTGGAGGACCATAAGGTCCAGAGTGCCTTGTAGGAGGTCAAGTTTGGCAGCGGTCATGTGGCTCCTGTGGTATGGCCACAAGTGTGCCACGAGTTATGTGGGAATACCACAGGAACTGAGCATTCCCACCGACTATATCTCCAGTAACGCGACTTCCATGATAAGTCTTTGTCAAGAGGGCAAAAGCTCTCCTGACGCGCTTCGGAGGAGCGCGGGTACAAACTCTTTGGATCCTTCGACGCGTGTGTTGGCCTCTCAGCCTTGGTTCCTAATGGTTTAGAACCAGACTTCCATTTGCTGGCGCAACCTTTTCGGGCTGCCCAGAAGATTGAGTTGGTGTTCTCCTGCCAGTCTCGAAACTAATCGATGGAAGCATCCGGAGCTTATTGCTCCTTCGCCCAGTCGCGTTAACGGCAAGACCTGGCAGGTCACGCGCCGAAGAAATCCTCCTTATATTTTCGCGCCGTCGTGTTACGCGGCGGCGCAGTTTTCTTTTTCTACTACTAGAAACTCTTTTTGCCGGCGATCCACTGCAACCAAATACGCTACCAGCTTGCGCGCCACTGCTAGTGTCGCGCGATTGGCGTTGCCTTTCTGCTTCTCCCGGTCATAAAGCATCGCCAGCTCCGGGCTGTTTCGCGGGGCCATCTTGGCCGCTTCGATCAGCGTGGTTTGCAAATGTTTATTACGCTGCTTCGAAAGCGGCGTGCGCTGAACAGTGGTTCCCGAACTCTTCTCTGCTCCACACAGCCCGCAGTAACTGATAGCTTTCTTGATCGAGGAAAAACACTGCACATCTCCTACTTCCAGAGCCCAGGTCAGCGCCGTGATCGGCCCCACCGCGGGAATGCTCATCAACCGCTCCACTCGTTCCACCAGCAACGCATCGCGCTCCAGCGAGCGCACCAGAGCACTCTCGGTCTTCTGCAAGCGCACCACCGTTTCGCGGCACAGTCGCAGCAGCGAACATAAACCTTCGTCGATATCCGGATTCGTGGCCAACAGTTCGCGGAAATAGCCCGCTTTGTGCAGCTGCTGCTTGAAGTTGAGTCTTTTATTGATGCCATTTACTGCCGCGGTCTTACTCGGTGTGCTTTGCCCGGCCCTATTGAAGGCGGAGGACAAGCCATTTCTTCCCGGGCCTGTTCGGGTTGTATCGACTGTGCCAGCCAATGGGGATTTGAATCCGTACGGCGTAGCTTTCGTGCCACCTGGATTCCCCGCGGGAGGGACGATCCAGCCAGGCGACGTTCTAGTTTCAAATTTCAATGCCAGTACGAATCTCCAGGGAAGCGGTACAACGATCGTCGATGTGCCCGCAAACGCGCCAGTAACGCTGTTTTTCCAAGGGACGGACGGTTCCACTCGGATTGACCACCGCGCTGAACGTTCTTCAAAAGGGTTTCGTCCTGGTCGGTAACTTCCCATCTCCTGACGGGTCTTGCGGGAGCGCCTTGGCGGGATCGATTCTGGTGATGGACAAAAACGGACACGTGGTTTCGACTATTACAGATAGCGTTCAGGGACCATGGGATTCTGCACTGTTCGACGAGGGAGGCACGGCAAAATTTTTCGTTGCCAACGCCCTGAGCGGGGCGGTTGTGCGTTACGACCTAAATGTCAGTAGTGTCAGTAACTCGGGCGTGGCGGTAACAAAAGCGACGCAAATTGCATCCGGCTACTTGCATAATTGCGACCCAGTCACATTTGTCGATGCGCCTACAGGGCTGGTCTACGATCCATCGAAGGACGTCCTCTACGTGGCTTCATCCGCGGACAATGCTGTGTATGCCGTGAGTGACGCAGCGGATCGAACCCATGATGGAGGCATCGGCACATTAATTTACGAAGACCCGAAACACTTGCACGGTGCGCTTGGATTGGCGATGTCGCCAAACGGCCATTTGTTGGTGACCAACAACGATGCGATCAACCCCGATCCTCTGCAACCAAGTGAACTCGTTGAGTTCACCGTGGAGGGGCGGTTTGTCAAACAGATATCCCTCGATCCAAGTCCCGGGGGGTCATTCGGACAGAAAGAGCGCAAAGCTCGCCGCGGTGGACGATAGCGTCAACCTTTTCCTGATTTGGACATTGACGGCACCGGAATAAATCGTTTGCCAAACCCTGGATACTAACCGACTGAAAAATTTAGCTCCCCAGCCTATATTCGAGCTAGCGACTCTTCCTTTTCCCCGGCGGGCGACGTGCGGCTTGATCGGATCGGCAAACTAAACGGACTCGACCCGGAAAGTCACGCTTTAAAGCGGAGTGTGACTTCCAGCCCGCGTCGTTTTAGGAGAATACCGGATTCACAAATGACCGCCTTTGGATCGGGGCATTGCGCGAATTACGTCCTCGATAGTTAATCCGGCCTGTCCCCAAAAGAACCAGCAGTCATCCGCGGTTGAAAGAAGTCCGAATTTAATTAGATATTTCGCCGGGGGCCGTTTATTGTCGGACTCCCACCTTGAAATCGACATTGCAGAAGCACCGACACGTTTGCCCAGTTCAAATTGACTTATT
>DATMOS010000040.1:0-21426 GCA_035568155.1 Verrucomicrobiia bacterium
GGCTCATTAACGTCTGGCTCGTCGTGCTCCAGCGGATACTCGTCGGCGACCATGCCTTCGAAATCGTAAGTGCGTTCGCGGCTGCGATAGGCGATCTGCCACGTTTTTTCGTTGTAGTCGCCGGCAATCGCCGCAGTGGACCACATGTGGCCGTCGCCGGAAACTTCGCCGGAATCGTAAAAGTTATCAAGGACCCCAAACTGCAAAGCCAGCTTGTGTTCATTAGGCGTGATATCTGCACCGTAAAGAGTGAGCGATGGATCGCCGTTGCCTACTTTGAGGTCACCAAAAATCTGGTCGTAGGTGCGGTTTTCTTTGATGATGTAAATCACATGATGAATGGGATTCGCGCCGTCGTGAAACGGCAAAGCAGTTGGGTCGGCCAAGAGCTGCATTTGTTCCTGTGCCACCCGCGTAAACTCCGGCAGGTTTTTTTCGACTGCTTCCAGATTGATTCGCGCGATCGAACCGTGAAGCATGGTTGGGATGTAGGGATGCAGTCTCTTGCGTTTGGAAGGCACCTTGGATATATCCGTAGCGTTTGGACCGGTGCCCAAGCCTTTACCGGTGGCGATCAGCAAATCGTTATCCGCGACAGCGACGGCAAGCGTGTACCATTCGGTGGGAATGAACCCCATAGCGATAAGTGGTTTGCCGATATGCGGTCGGCCGTCGGTCAATGTTGTGGTGTCGAACACCGCAACTGAATCTGTTGCCGCGCTAGCCGCGAATAACCGCATTCCATCTTTGCTCTGCGCTAGAGCATCTGTTTCATTGCCCGAGAATTCCTGTTTCGGAAGATGCGTCGAAAAGAACGCTTGAATTTTGCCGCTGCGCGCGTCGATTGCGGCAACGGAATCGGCATTGGCCAAAGCTACGTACAAGAATTTTTCGTCCGGCGAAAGCAGCATCGCGGTGGGGTGCGACCCAGGAGCAACAGGACTTTTTGGTAGGAGCAGCGAAATGCGTCGAACAACACTTTTGTGAACCAGATCAAGTTCGGCGACCTGCGAAGCATTCCACAAACTGCACCACGCATGGTGGCCATCGCGAGTAGCCACCACGGTATACGGAAAAGACGAAGGCATAGAGCGGTGCGCGCTCAGATCGAATTGCGCCAACTCTTTTCCTGACTCTGCATCGAGCAGAATCACGTTGTCCGATAGATTGTTAGCAACCAGAAGCTGATCTTTTTGATCTGCTGCCCCTGAAATAACAGTGAGTCCTGCCGGATACGGTATTGCGCGCCCCGCTGGGAGGTTGCCAAGGCCGCGAGCGACATGCGTCCCAGCCGGAACGGGTTGCAAAGGTATTTTTAGAAAATGATCTGGAGAGAGTTTGCCCTGCTCAAAGCGATACACGGCAATGCCGTTGCCGGTATTTCCCGGTTTCTCGCCGGTGGGATCGCTGATCGAGCCGAGTGAAGCGTACAGGTGGGTGCCATCGGAACTGAAAGCCAGGCCGAGAAAATAACTTTGGTGCGCTTCTTCACCAAGCCGGTCTTCCGGAAAATCCGCGACTTGGTTTGTCTGCAGATTCAGGATGGCGATGGATTGCTTCATGCCGGACTCGGCGGTGCCAAAGCCGTTGTTCAGCAGCGCGGCGTATCGGCCATCGGGACTCAACGCAATTGTTTCTGGGAAGCCGTTGGTACGTTGCGGCGCGCCAGGAGTTGGCTTGACGACCGCTTTGCTGGTTGGAAGCCGCGTGCGTTCCTGCTCTTGGTTCATGTCGAGCCCAACACAAAGAATGGGACAGAGAAGCAGAAAGATAATTCTCATTCTAGCCGACAAGCCAGACCTCCACCGAGCCGTGATGGAGTCGGCCCGTAGCAATCGATGTGACTCACAATTGAATCGCGGAATGCGCGAGAGTACAAGTTACAAAACTGCAACAATCAGAATACGGCCAACCAAAATGTTGACAAAAATGCGGTCGGCTAAACGCAACTGAAGCCACGAAGTTCAGAATCGCATTGACGGAAACTTATCTTATTTGTGTACCCGGGGAACCGCCGGCAGTGATGACACTGGTCTTGCCTTCTAGGTTGTAGGCGGTGTTGACCATGCCGAAATGCGAAAAAGCCTGCGGGAAATTTCCTAGAAGCCGCTTGTCCACGGGATCGTATTCTTCGGACAGTAAGCCGAGATCGTTGCGTATGGACAAGACGCGTTCAAAGACTCTGCGCGCTTCTTCATAGCGGCCCTGAAAAGCGTAATTATCAGCCAGCCAGAGAGTGCAAGGAATAAAAGCGGCCTCGCCGTGCGGTAATCCGTCAACTTCCGGATCGAGAGTGTAGCGGTTAACAAAGCCATTCTCGGAAAGCAAATGTTTTTCTATGGCATCAACCGTTCCGCGAAGGCGTGGATCGTTGGCGGGAAGAAAGCCGACAATGGCCATCATCAATAAGCTGGCATCGAGGTGTTTTGAGCCGTAAAACTGCACGAAAGAATTCAGCTCAGTATCGAAGCCGTTGGTGCAGACGTCCGCATGAATTCTGTCGCGAAGGTTTCGCCATTTTTCTGTAGCCGGATCGGGCACCCAGCCCTGTTCGACACTCTTTACGGCGCGATCCATGGCCACCCACGCCATCATTTTGGAATGGGTAAAATTTCTACGAGGCCCGCGAACTTCCCAAATGCCGTCGTCAGGTTCTTCCCACGAAGTTTCCAAGTGGTCGAGGAGCGCGCGTCCAATTCCGGGGGACACGTCTTTGTCATTGGGCTTAATGCCGGCCTCTCGGCAAAGATAAAGTGTGTCAATGATTTCGCCGTAGACGTCAAGTTGAAGCTGATTGTAAGCGGCGTTGCCGGTTCGCACCGGGCCGGAATTTTCGTAGCCCGGAAGCCACGGAAGTTCCAGTTCCGTAAGACGCCGTTCGCCACGCAACCCATAAACAATGTTGAGTTCGGAGGGCTTGCCCGCAACTGCGCGCATGATCCATTCGCGCCAATCGCGCGCTTCCTCAAGATATCCAGCGATAATCAGCGCGTGAAGCGAGAGCGTGGCGTCACGCACCCAGCAGAACCTATAGTCCCAGTTGCGAACGCCGCCGATCAATTCGGGAAGGGAAGTCGTCGGCGCTGCGACGATGGCGCCGGTGGGGGCATAGGTTAGAGCCTTTAAAGTGATGAGCGAACGAGTCACCGCGAGTTTCGATGGTCCCGCAAAGGTGCACCGTCCGGTCCACTCGCGCCACCATTTTTCGGTGTCCGCGATAGTCTTTTCAAAGTCAAGAAACTGCGGCTCATCTCGATGCGATGCATACCAACAAATCTCGAATGGAACTTTTTGCCCGGCGGAAACCGTAAAGTTGGAGGTGGTATGAAAATTTTCGCCGCAAAGCTCGACCGGCGTACGAAGACGGAGCGTGTCGGGTCCGGCGATGGCGATGAGACCATCGTCTGTTTTGCGCACCCAAGGAACGATTGAGCCGTAATCAAAGCGAATGGACAAGGACATTTTCATGGGTACTTTGCCGCTCTGACCAACAACCTGACGCAAGAGATCAGGAGTGTTGGTGGTGGGCGTCATGCAATCGACGAGTGTTACGGTCCCGGCTTCTGTTTCAAAGGTGGTTTCCAGGATAAGGGTGTCTTCCCGATAGCGGCGATGAATGCGCTTGATTGGGCAGTCGGGCGTTATCAGCCAGTAGCCGTGCTCGGAGGTGCCGAGGAGCGCGGCGAAACAAGCTGCGGAATCGAAGCTGGGAAGACAAAGCCAATCTATAGAACCCTCGCGCGAAACTAATGCAGCGGTGTGGCAATCACCGATCATTCCGTAGTCTTCAATTCGCAATGACACGCTGACGCTCCTTTGAAACAACAATTAAGATTCTAAATTACCTTCATGCGGTTCCGTCACGTAGAAGTGCATAGCGATCTTTAAGGGGGCGGGCTGTTTTGGCAGCGATTCCCATGGAATTGGTCGGCGATGGAGATGGCATTGACTTTTGAGGCCGTATGCACGATTGTGTCTGCCTTAGTCCTCTGATTTCCAAGGTGTTACATAAATGACGCGAGTATCAAATACTCGTGGAGTCGCAGGGAGTTGAGCGATTGCACAAGAGTGGGCTTCTATTGGACCTGAGGTTAGCGAGCGATCCAGAGCTGCTTTGCGTAGTGCGCGCTGCCATGGAACGATTGACGGAAGTGATTGGGTTTTCACCTCCCGAGTGTCGCTCCATAACGCGCGCGGTGGACGAAGCGGTGGCCAACGTGATGCGCCATGCCTATGGAAGCAGTCCGGACAAACGTATTGACGTGTCTTGCAAGCGAATCTCAGGCATGGTAAACGGGATACAACGCGAAGGTCTGGAAATCGAGTTGCTCGACCAAGGTGCGCCCTTCGACCAAAAAAAACTGACCGCCCGGTCCCTGGATGAAGTCAAGCCTGGGGGACTGGGACTGCATTTCATTCGAGACAGCATGGATGTAATGGAGCACAGTCGCGAAAGCGGTGTGAACCGGCTGCGGTTAGTGAAATATTTCAGTACAGAAGAAAAAGGTCAGAAATACCAAGGAGAGTAACCTTGCAGATTGCCGCTCGCCGGTTAGACCAGGTCACCATCTTCGATATTACAGGACACATTGATCTCGCCAACTCCCCCGAGTTGCGAAAAGTATTGCTAAAGGAACTGAAGGAAACCAAGACGCCGCGGGTAATTCTGAATTTAACGGGCGTGCGCTATATCGACAGCTCGGGTGTGGCTTCGCTAGTGGAAGGATTGAAAGCCGCACGCGACCAGGGATTGCGTTTTATTTTGTATGGCTTGAGCCCATCGGCAAGAGAAGTGTTACAACTGTCCCGATTGATAAAAATTTTTGAAGTATTCGATAACGAACAACAGGCTTTGGCTTAGATTCAGCGGACAGTGGCACGTAAGATCGAGGGCTCTTGGCGTTCGTCGCTCAAATCGGTTCAGGCGTCATAGGTGGCCTTGAATATCTAGGCTCACTAGCGGATTTGGGCGGTAAAGCCGCGTATTACACGTTTGTCGCTCCTTTCCAGGGAAAACCTATTCGTGTGCAGCGGGCTATTTCGCAGGCCCTGGATGTGGGAGTTCGCGCATTACCTATCCTTTCGTTGATCACATTTTTTATCGGATTGATTCTGGCGCTGCAAAGCGCCTACGAATTGCGAAAATTCGGGGCGATAAGTTTCGTGGCCAGCGCAGTGGCGATTTCAATGACGCGCGAACTGGGTCCTTTGATTACCGCCATCGTAGTGATTGGACGGTCGGGATCGGCGTTTGCGGCGGAAATCGGCACGATGAAAGTTACGGAAGAAATTGACGCGCTGGAAACCATGGCGGTCAATCCCATCCACTTTTTGGTGACGCCAAAGTTTCTGGCCATGATTGTCATGCTGCCCTGCCTGACCATTTGGGCGAACTTCATGGGGGTGTTGGGCGGCGCCTTGTTTGGCGTAGCCCAGGCGGATTTCACTTTTGTTCGTTATATCCAGGCCTCGGTGGATGCACTTTTCCTGCGCGACATTATCAGCGGTCTGGTGAAGAGCGTGATGTTTGG
The DNA here is from genome assembly GCA_035568155.1 of Verrucomicrobiia bacterium. Lineage (GTDB taxonomy): Bacteria > Acidobacteriota > Terriglobia > Acidiferrales > UBA7541 > Acidiferrum. The sequence continues at coordinate 5,532 of DATMOS010000040.1, forward strand.
CGTGACCATTACCGCAGTGGGTTGTCACGAAGGACTAGCAACGGGAGCGGGTCCGGAACAAGTGGGGCGTTCCACGACCCGAGCGGTAGTGATGTCGATTTTTTTGGTTGTGGTTGTGGATTTAATATTTACCGCGCTGTTCTTTTTTGTGAGCGAGCATTAACCCGGGAATTCCTTCATGATCGAAGAATTAGAAGACGACGTTTCGCCGGAAGTAATGATTTCGCTGCGGGACCTGCGAGTAAGTTATGGGGAGCGCGAAATATTGCATGGCGTCAGTTTCGACGTGATGCGCGGCGAGACCATGGTGATTCTAGGCGGTTCGGGGTCGGGGAAGAGCACCCTGCTGCGAACATTGGTGGGACTGGAAAAGCCGAGCTCCGGGGAAGTGATTCTGCGGGGAAAAAATATCGCTACCGCTTCTGACGAAGACATGGACGAGATTCGCAAGAAGCTGGGAATGTCATTTCAAGGGAGCGCGTTGTTCGGGTCCATGACGGTCGGTGAGAATGTGGCGCTGCCGTTGCGCGAGCACACTAAACTGGAAGATTCGACTATAGAGATTATGCTTCGGTTGAAACTAGAGCAGGTAGGGTTGGCAGGGTTCGAAGATTACAAGCCTTCCGAGCTGAGCGGAGGAATGAAGAAACGCGCGGCGGTGGCGCGAGCGTTGGCGATGGATCCGGAGATTTTGTTTTTCGATGAGCCGTCGGCGGGACTTGATCCGATCATTGCAGCGGGCATCGATCAGCTAATTCTGGAATTGAAGCGGGCCTTCAAGATGACTATTATCGTGGTCACTCACGAGCTGGCCAGCGCCTTTCTAATTGCGGACCGCATGGTGCTGATCGATAAAGGAAATGTTGAGGCTATCGGAACGGTGGATGAAATGCGGAACAGTACGCAGCCGCGATTGCGACAGTTTCTGGATCGTGTACCGGAACCGGAAGTAGCGCGCGAAATGGATTATTTGCAGATGTTGACCAAGCAGTCGGGCCATAGCCGGGGTGCCACAGCCAAGAGGAGTGCGTGATGGAGACAAGACGCGAACAAGCACTAGTGGGATTATTTGTAATTGTCGCGACGGTGGTTTTGGTCGCGACGGTGTTTGGCATCACCGGGGCTTTCGGCCGAACGGCGAAATCTTTTCACGCATACTTTCCGTTCGCGGGAGGCCTGGAAGTGGGTTCTACGGTGCGCTACGCGGGCGGGCCGAAAGTCGGGCGTATAGAGAAGTTGCGCATCAATCCGCAAAACCCAGGGAACATAGAAATCACGCTGGCGGTGCAGACCGATTTGCCGGTCAAGACGGATAGCCATGTCAGGATCATGAGCATGAGTCCGCTCGGTGATAACCATCTGGAGATCGTGCCGGGAAGTCCGCAGGCGGAGTTGGCGAAGGATGGCGCGACACTGCCGGCGGACCGATATCTGGATTTGAACGCCATTACGGAACGGATCAATGATCTGGCTCCGGAGGCGCAACAGCTTTTGCACACCTTGAATGATCGCGCGACGGAATTGAAAGTGACTATCGCGCGGGTCAACGACCTCTTGAACGATGACAATCGTTCGAATCTATCGGGGACGTTGGCGCAAGCCCATCAGATGCTGGCGGAAAATCGTACAGCGATAAAAGCTACGATTGGGCATATTAATGCGAGCAGCGAGAAGTTGGGGCCGTTGCTTGAAGATTTGCGCAAGACCTCGGCGGAAGCCAACAAGACCTTGGACCATGTGGACGGCTTGATCGGAGAAAACCGCGAGGACGTGCGGAAAGCCGTGGTGGAACTGCGCAAATCCTTGACGAATGTGACTGATCTCACGTGGCGCATCGATCAGACCTTGGACGTAAACTCCGAGAATATCGATGAGATGCTGGAAAATTTCCGGCACGTGAGCGAAAACCTCAAGCAATTCACAGAGACCATCAAAACCAAGCCGTACACTTTGCTGCGGGCCAGCAGTCCTCGCGAACATAAGACGGGGGAGCGACAATGAACGCCGGCTGTTTTGGACTGCGGCGGCCAAGAGTAACGCGCGGCGAAGGGAAGGTTCCCTGGTCGTTTAATTTCAAAGCTGCAGGGTTACTGCTGGCGATGGTGACTGCGGGAAGCATGGCGGGGTGCGGCGCAACGCGGCCGACGCAGTATTATCAGCTGACGGTTCCTGCTGACGTCCACCATGCAGAGCCGAACGCGACTGGGGTTTCGCTGGCACTCGGACCCTTGGTCTCTTCCCATCTATATCGAGAGGATCGCATCGTCTACAGCTCCGGCCAACATCAAATGGGTACGTATGAATTTCAGCGGTGGACGGAACCTCCCGCAGAGATGATTGAGGAGGTGTTGTTGAGAGAATTGCGAGCATCGAATCGCTACCGCGAGGTATTTGCGCAGCGCAGTGCCAGTCACGCAGATTATGTATTGCGAGGACGGTTGTACGATTTCAAAGAAGTCAGTGGAAGTCCGCTGCAGGCGCGTGTGACGGTTGAATTCGAGCTGAAAGACATGAAGTCAGGAGCGACGGTGTGGTCGCATTACTACAGTCACGATGAACCGGTGGACGGCAAAGATGTGCCGGCAATGGTGGCAGCGCTGGACCGCAATGTTCAAAGAGGAGTGAGTGAAGTAAAGGCCAGCCTCGAACAGTATTTTTCCACGTTGCCGCCTGGTAATAATTCAGCTACCGATCGCTGAAATATAAGTTACGCGGTGCGCACTCAGGCGTGAGGCGTTGCAGGCTGCGCGCCAGAGATTGCTTTGGGTCGGGTGCGGCCGGGCACGATACTCTTCACAATTACGTACAACACGGGAATGAAAATCAGGTTCAGCGTTGTGGCGGCCAACATACCGCCGAACACGGTGGTGCCTACCGAGATGCGGCCTGCTCTTCCTGCGCCTTGAGCTAACACCAGCGGAAGAACGCCCAAGATAAATGCCAACGAGGTCATCAGAATGGGGCGGAGACGTATGCGTGCGGCCTCAACCGCAGCGTCTACTATGGACATTCCCTGAGCACGCAATTGCTCGGCAAATTCGACGATCAAAATCGCGTTTTTGCTGGCGAGACCGATCAGCATTACGAGACCGATCTGGCAATAGACATCGTTCTGCAAACCGCGCAGAGCTTGCAAGCCGATCGCGCCGAGCAGCGCGACCGGAACGGCTAGCAGCACGATGAATGGCAGCACGAAACTTTCGTATTGCGCTGCCAGCGTGAGATAGACGACGACCAGACCAAGCCCGAATAAAATTGTGGCTTTGCCGCCGGATTGCAATTCTTCGAGAGAGAGACCACTCCATTCGAATGTCATGCCATTGGGCAAGCTTTTTCTCGCCAGCGCTTCCATATCGGCGATGCCATCGCCAGAACTGCGGCCCGGTGCGGCGGAGCCATCTATTTCAGCCGATCTGAAAAGATTGTAGTGGCTGATGACCTGCGGATTCGCGGTTTGCTCCACGGTGACAAGGTCATCGAGCGGAATCGTTTTTCCAGTGTCGGAGCGCACGTAATACTGGTCGATGTCTTTAGCGTTGGAGCGGAAACGGCCATCGGCTTGAATGTAGACGCGGTAAGAGCGATTGTTGAAATCGAAGTCGTTTATATACACCGAGCCCATGTACACCTGAAGCGCGTCGGTGATTTGACTGAGCGGAACTTGAAGGCTTTTGGCTTTTTCGCGATCGAGGCGCACGAGGTATTGCGGGTCGTTGGCGGTAAAACTGGTGAATAGGCCGGCCAATGTTTTGCTGCTGTTGCCTTCCCCGACCAGTTTATTAGCGGCATCAGCGATACTCTGCAGAGAATTGCGACCGAGATCTTCGAGCTCAAATTGGAAGCCGCCAAATTGTCCCAAGCCCTGCACCGCAGGCGGATTGAAGGGAATTACCAATGCTCCAGGAACGCCAAACAATTGGGGGCGAAGACGCTCAATAATGCCGGCGGAGGAGTGCTCATCCCCTTTGCGTTCCTCGAAGGGCTTGAGGCTGGCGAAAACGATGCCACGGTTCGGAGCGCTGCCTGAGAAGCTGAAACCGGTGACGGAAAACACGCTGTCGATTTCGTGAACTCCGGCGAGCACTTTTTCTACCTGGGTGCAGATATTTTTCGTGTAGTCCAGCGAAGCGCCTTGCGGTGACTGCACGATCACGATGATGTAGCCCTGATCGTCCTCAGGAATAAATCCACGGGGAACTTTCTGGTAGATCCAGTAGGTAACACCGAGAAGCGCGAAGAACACCAGGACGGCGGCGAAACGCCAGCCAATGACGCCTCGCACTGTTTTGCGGTAAGCGTTGGTCCCAGATTCGACAACGCGATTGAAGGCTCTAAAGATACGGCCCTGCGCGCGCTCGCGGTGATGACCGAGCAAAATTGCGGAAAGCGCGGGGGTAAGAGTGAGCGCATTGAAAGCGGAAATGGCTACGGAAAACGCGATAGTCAGTGCGAACTGGCGGAACAGGATGCCGGTGGTACCCGGGAACAATGCGACGGGCACGAATACGGCCACCAGAACCAAGGAAGTGGCGATTACCGCGCCTGCCACTTCTTTCATGGCTACCGAAGCGGCATTGTGGGGCTCGGTTATGCCCTCGACGATGTGGCGCTCCACGTTTTCGATGACCACGATGGCGTCATCGACGACCAAGCCGGTCGCGAGGGTGATGCCGAACAGAGTTAGAGTATTGATGGAGAAGCCGAGAAGCTTCACGAAAATAAATGTGCCGACCAGCGAGACGGGGATGGTGACCGCGGGAATGAGGGTGCTCCGCCAATCCTGTAGAAATATGTATATGACGAAGATGACCAACAGGATGGCTTGAAGCAGGGTAACGAGCACGTCTTTGATGGACTCGCCGATAACCGTGGTGGTATCGAAAGCGACGGCGTATTTAAGGCCCGGCGGAAAAGTCTTGGAGAGCCGCAGTAACTCCTCTTTCGCGAGTCTGTCGACGTCGAGCGCGTTCGCGCCGGGCAGTTGGGTTACGCCGATGCCCACTGCTTCGTGCCCGTCGTAGGTCAGGTCGGAGCTATAGTCTTCGGCCCCTAGCTCGGCGCGACCTACATCTTTCAAGCGCACCAGAGTGCCGTTTGCGCCGGTCTTGAGAATAATATTTTCAAATTCGGATGGTTCGGTAAGGCGGCCAATAGCGCGAACGCTGATCTGGTAAGCCTGTCCGGGGGGTAATGGAGCTTGACCAACCTGGCCCGCGGCGACTTGAACGTTTTGCTCTTGCAGCGCAGCAAGCACGTTGGTTGCGGACAATCCGCGCTGGGCCATGCGTCCGGGATCGAGCCACAAGCGCATGGCGTATTTGCGTTCGCCAAAAATAAATACGTCACCGACACCGGGGACGCGCTTGACGGCGTCTCTTACGTAAATATCGAGGTAATTGCTGAGGAACAAGCTGTCGTAGGCGCCATCTGGTGAATACACACCGGCGCCGAAGACGAAGCCTCCGAGCTGTTTGGTGATGATGACGCCGGTATTCTTTACCGTGTTTGGCAAGCGGCCGAGGGCCTGGTTGACGCGGTTCTGGACATCGACGGAGGCCAGGTCAACGTCACGGGTCACGTCAAAAGTTACGGTAATTTGGCTGCTGCCGTCATTGCCGCTGGTAGAACTGATGTACTTCATACCTTGCACGCCGTTGATGGCTTGTTCCAGCGGGATAGTGACGGCGGATTCGACGGTCTGCGCGTTTGCCCCGATGTAGCCGCTGGAAACTACCACTTGTGGCGGTGCGAGGTCTGGAAATTCGGCTACAGGAAGAGAAGGAATGGAAATTGCGCCGCCAAGAATAATCATCAAGGCGCAAACGGTGGCGAATACGGGCCGGTTGATAAAGAAATCAACAAACAAACGCGGGATCCGCCTTCCGTGAGGTGTGATTCGTTATAGGCATGATCTCAGCGGGCCTGGTGTCCAGCGTCTTTTCCGGTGTTGTCAGGAGCGGGCGAGGCGCTAGCATTCTGAATTTGTTCCGCGACGGGCATGCCGTCCTGCAAAAATTGGGTACCGGAGACGATGAGATGGTCACCGGTCTTTAAGCCGTCCAGGACGACGTAATCGTTGCCGACGGTGTCGCCGATGGTCAGGCCTTTTTGACGCGCGAAAGTGCCCGCACTCTCTTTTACGGCCACGAACACAAAGAAACGTCCGTTGATCCGGGTTACCGACAAAACTGGAACGACGGGGCCTTGGTGATTGCTCCAGACAACTTGGGCGCGCATTTGCTGGGAGACGCGCAATTGGCCTTTAGGATTTTCAATGGAGGCTTTGGCCAAGATGGTTTGCGTATCGTTATCAACCTCGGGAGAAACGAAAGTAACGCGCGCGTCACTGACGGGCTTGCCGGATTCGTCCAGCAAGTGAACTGGCAGGCCAACGCGAAGATCTTTGCCGCGCTCCGCCGGGACGTAAATGTAGGCCTCGAGTGTGCCGGGTTCGTCTACGGTGGTCAGTAGAGTGGTGACCGCGACACGGTCACCTTCGCGCACCGGAATGTCGCCAATAATTCCAGACATGGGAGCGGACACGCGGTAGTAGTGCAGCTCGACTTGCTGCTGATTCACCTGCTCGCCCAGAGACTTGAGCTGCGCGACGGCGGCGTCATAAGCGGTCTGAGCATTGTCAAATTCCTGCTTGCTGACAACGCCGGCTTCAAACAGCCTTCGTTCGCGCTCAAGCTGCGTCTGGGCATAGCGAAGATTGGCTTCCTGCGCTGCGTGGCTGGCCACCTGGCTGCCTAGGGTGGCTTGCTGCTTCAGGGGATCGATCTGCAGGAGCGGACTGCCGGCTTTGACGCGGTCGCCGGACTTCACAAAAATTTTGGTGATTTGGCCTTCGACCTGGGGATTGATGACGGCCGAGTGGCGCGATTTCAAGATGGCAAGGTATTCGCTGCTGTCGGAGATTTTCTGTGCCTGAACAATCTGCACTTGTACGGGCATGGCCTGCATGGCAGGTCCAGCCGGACCCGCTGGATCCTTTTTGCAAGCGGTGGCGAGCGCCAGCAATGGCAACAGGAAGCCAAGGGCCAATTTAAAACGGACGGAGTTCGATGAGATTCTCGTGCCGCTTCCGGGCATAGTTTTAGGGGTTTCTCCGTCAAACGTACCGAAAAGTGTACGACAGGGTAAGTCTGTCACCAAGTCGAGGTTAAGACTGTTTATTTATACGCAGTAGGACACTATTTGTTACGCCGAAATTAGCGGTTGGTGGGATCTTTTTAATAAAAATCGCGGGAATTGATGCGCTTGCCGGACAGGCCTAACTGCAGAACGTCCATCTGCTCGGGACGATCAAAGACTTTACCGGGAAAGAGGGATTTCATCAGGACGCGCACCCCGCCGAATGCCACGCCAAATACGATGGCGACCAGCATGAAGACGCCGGTGGCAATAATAATTTTGGCGAGCACGGTAGTTATCGGGGGATCGGTGATGATGTGGGTCGGCTCGTTCCAGGTTACTTGGGTTTCGTAATTAACAGCATCGCGAAGGCGAGCCGCGTAGCCGCGGGATGTCGGGGCAAGGACAATGGCGAGGACCGTGCCTTTGCGTTCGATGGAAGTTCGATCGGAATTCGCTGAAGAGGGAAGCGCCTGCTCGAGATGTTTCCAATGCAAACCAGCGAGTTGCGGGGTGGGGTAGTCGATCAGCAAAACCACGGCCGCGTCGCCTTGTTTTTGATATTGCGCAAACATAGCTTCGGCACCGGAGGAAAAGCCCGCGATATCGGATAATGCGCGATATTCCGAGCGGTTAAGGGTCGAAAGGGCAGCGCGAAAAGCGGCTGGCCCCAGGGCATATTTTTCTGTACCGGAAATACGGTCCGGAGTCGGCAAATAATTTGGTATCGGCGGCGGTGGCGTCTTGTCGGCCCGGGCGTCTATCTGTTTGGACAGTGTATCCAGGTCATTCGGGCTCAAGGAACCAGCATTGTCGATGATGATTACAATATTTCCTAGTAGTGCGACTCGCTTCTTTTCAGAAGAAGCATCAGCGGGCGTAGAGCATCCCGTCAGTTCGCTTGACTGTGGGCAACTGTTTTTGAGTTCCTGAAAGAATGTATAGGCCTCATAAGCGCCGCTGGAATCGTGCAAACGGTAGGTGGTGACTGTCACTGCGGCATTGCCATTGGAATAGGCTCGCGTCTCCGCGCTTTCCAATCCAGATTCCGCGAGTACGTCTTTGGCATCAGCCGGTGTGGCGGGTGACTGAGCGGCGTTGCTTGCCGTCCATTTGCCGAAATGCGCCGGAAGAACGCTTTCGGCGCGCAGGGATGGCACCAGCAGGAGAAGGGCGATCACCAAGGAAGCGGGCAGGAACCGGCGTAGCAGCAATGAGCGTGTCGACATAGGGCTAATTAAATAGATGCAACAAGGTTACTGTGCGTTGGGCGAATGTTCAAGTTTGGCGCTGGTGGAGCGGGGAGACGCGGGCTTGGAGGGGCCATTGAAGGTGACGCTGTTAAGGCTTTGCAAATAGCTGGCGACGCCCTGGTATAAGCCCTCAGCGACTCGTTGCCGGTTCTCCGGCTGCTTGAGAAGTTGTTCGTCGGCGGGATTGCTGAGGAAAGAGATCTCCGTAAGGATCGAAGGCATGTCCGCGCCGATCAACACCACGAATGGAGCTTTGCGAACGCCGCGATTCTTGACGGTTTTGTTGCCTTTTTGTACCCGTTGGGACAAGGAAGCTTGAATGTCCTCGGCAAATTCTTTGGATTCGTCGATTTTTTCGTTACGGGCAATTTTTTTGACGAGATCTTCCAGATCGTGAATACCCACGTTGGCAACGGCGTTTTCTCGCGCCGCGACTTCCATGGCTTCGGGAGAGCCCTTCAAATTCAAATAGTAGGTTTCAATACCGCGGGCGCCGTGATCCTGGCTGGAGTTCGCATGTATGGAGATAAAGAGATCGGCGTGCGCTTCATTGGCGATGGCGGTCCGCTCTTCCAGGGGAATAAAAGAATCATCGGAACGGGTCAAGACAACTTCCGCGCCGGGTAGGCGCTGCTTGATAATTTTGCTGAAACGAAGGGCCACATCCAGGCACAAATCTTTTTCCATCAAGCCAGTTGGGCCGATGGTTCCGGTGTCATGGCCGCCGTGTCCGGCGTCAATTACGATGCGGCCGATTTTGAGGCCGAGGGCACGCGTAAGCGTGGATTGGCCGTCGTGGGTTGGTTGCGGGCCGATGGCGGGCTGATCAAGGTCAGGTTTAGAGGTGCTCTTGGATACTCTCAGGGCGGTGGGCTGCGAAGGGCGAACAAGAGTGTCGCTCATGCCATCCGGCTCAATGATGCTCGCCTCGCGGCCGCGGAGTTCGGTGGTCTCGTGGATATTGGAGGAGTTATGAGAAGCGCGTGCGATTTTCAGAATTGCCGGCGGCGGCTGCTTTCGGTAGAGGTCAATCAAAAGTTGGGGCGGATTCGGTGAGACAGAGGCTACGTATTCCTTGACGTGGTTCACATTTAGGACGATTCGGACGACACCAGCGTGATTTTGCGCCACCCGAATCGCGGTTAGCACGTCGCCATCTACGTTGGCATTTTCGTGCGCTACTTCGCGGGCAACTTCTGAAGTGAGTCGCGCTTCACGCAGATCAAAAAAAATACGCTCGGGATTTTCCAAGCGTCCAGAGTTGTAATGCACGACATCTTCCAGGTCGATGGTTACGCGCGTGGCGTCTTCCGTTACGGCGCTGCGAATGCGGCGCAGCCTCGGAATACCGACAGAGTGAGGACTCGAAGGCGAAGTTGGAAGGGCGTCACTGGATTCATCCTTGGGCAGGACAGCTTCGGCGCTAGCAGCGTCGGAGGTGGCTTTATCCTTATCTTTATCTTTCTCTTTGTCAGGCGAGGGTTTGGAACTATTTTCCAGCAATGCTAATTCCGCGACGCCTTCCTGCGCTTCGAGCTTTCTGGGGGAACGCGGGAAGCGCTTAAGAAAATCCTTATAAGTCTGAGTAGCGCCAGAATAATCGGCAAGCTGATCGCGCTGGAGTTTTGCGCAGACAAGCATCGCGTCAGGAACGTGGCGGTTGCCCGGATATTCACGTATCAGAAAACGGTAGGAGTCTGCGGCGTTTTGATAATAGTTGCGGCCAAAACGTTCGCCCATTTCGGTGTAGAGCTGGGCGATGGCTATCAAACCCTCGGGCACTTCGTTGGCCCGCGGAGTGATCAGGTAAACGCGACGATAGCTGGAAACCACTTGGCGATAATCGCCGAGGGTTCGCTTAGTTACAGGTTTGAGATTTAACGTCGTACGCAATTGCTCAGCGCGCTGGAATTGCGCGGCGGCCTGGCGCCTTATGTTGGCCGTTGGCGCCGAAGGTGATGCGGAGGCGATTAAGGCGGGATAAAAACACAACAGGATAAAAAACGGCGAAACGAGGGCGAACATCTTTTTGAGACTTTTTGCGGCGGTTGAAATCGCGCTCGGCATTTTCTTTTCAGGTCGCTAGCAAACGACAGACTGCGTTGTTAGACGAGTCTTTGCCTCAATCGTTGTTGAAAATAATTCTACCGTCAGCGTCGGTTTCCCTTCGAATTGGACGTCGCCAAGTGTCTGAGAGGCGTCCCGAACCAGGCTGAAAGTAGGCATTCTGCACTTTCTGCACGTAGTTGCGAGTTTCGCGAAACGCCGGAATACCATGGGCCCGGTCGACCGCGCCTTCACCTGCATTGTACGCCGCCAAGGCCATGTCCAGGTTGCCATTATAGCGGTCCAACAAGGTCTTGAGATAATGAACACCGCCGTCGATATTCTGTTGCGGGTTAAAGACGTCGTTTACGCCGAACCGGCGCGCCGTGGTAGGGATTAGCTGCATGAGACCACCGGCGCCTTTGTTCGAATAAGCGGCGGGGTTCCAGTTGGACTCCGTCTGGATAACTGCGCGGATCAGCGCGGGATCGACGCGATGGCGGTCGGCTGCCTCGCGCACCAGTTTTTCGACGCCGTCGCGATCCATGTAGACCGACGGATGGGTCCGGCCCGCGAAGGGGGCTTCGCGGGGCAGGTAAAAATTGGTGTGCTTTACGGCAGCCAAGTTTATTTTTACGGGCGGATCAGCATTGATAAACAGACGGCGCCCGCTAAGGTCCGTGCTGGCAGCAATTTGTGCACCAACTGGCGATGCAAACAAGCTAAGCGCTCCTAGAGCTACAGTTGCCGAGAGTGCGGTGAGCTTAGACATATAGGCCAGGGAAGGCTGGTGTTCAGTCTCAATTTGGTGTTCGCGACGAGTTAAGAAAGCCGATTACTTGTCGCAGTTTTGAGGGGACGCTGGGCGATTAATGCCCGAACAAGCAGTCTGAGAGCCCACGGACCCTCTTTCCAGCGCTGCGCGATTATAGCAACGGCTCAAGAAGGGACGGAATAGAACGGAGGGCACTATTTAGAGCGGATGTGTCTTTTCCGCCAGCCTCTGCGAGGTCCGGGCGGCCGCCGCCGGAACCGCCTACCTGCTTGGCCAACGCCTGTATCAGCTTGCCGGCGTGGACTTTAGCGGTTAGGTCCTTGGTTACGGCTACGATCAGGGCTACTTTGTCGCCGTCGGGCATACCTAGGGCGATGATGCCGGAACCCAGTTTCTGGCGAAGGCTGTCGACCAGCTGGCGCAGGCCGTCGCGGTCCACGTTTGCGACTTCGGCGGCTAGTACTTTTACACCTTTGATGAGCTCGGTTTTGGCGGCGAGCTCGTCGAGTTGGCCTAACGCGCCTTTGCGCTTCTGTGACTCTAATTCTTTCTCTAGCTGCTTCGCGGTTTGCGAGAGTTTTTCGACAGTGCTCAGAAGGGCGTCTTCACCGACGTTCAGTTGACTGGCGAGCTGGCTCAGGAGACGCGACTGATTCTGGTAATGTTCGAGCGCGCCGGTGCCGGTTACGGCTTCTATGCGGCGAACTCCAGCGGCGACAGATTGTTCACTGACAATTTTCAGCACGCCGACATCGCCGATGCGGTGAACGTGTGTGCCGCCGCAAAGTTCCTTGCTGTAAAAGCCGCGGGCGGCGTGGGGGTCGGGAATGGTTACCACGCGCACGTTGTGCTCGGGGTATTTGTCGCCGAAAAAAGCCAGGGCGCCGGAGGACAAGGCTTCTTCCAGGGAAGTGACGTTTGTTTCGATCGCGGTGTTCACGCGAATTTCACCGTTTACTTGTTGCTCGATGTCGCGCAGTTCCTGAGGGTCGACGGCCGCGAAATGAGTGAAGTCAAAACGGAGGCGTTCTGGCGAATTCAAGGAGCCGGCTTGTTTCACGTGCGCGCCGAGGATGTTGCGCAGGGCGGCGTTGACGAGGTGCGTTCCGCTGTGATTGCGCGTGATGTGGGTGCGACGCAGGGCGTCGGCTACCACCGTGACGCGGTCGCCTACATGAAGGGTTTCCTTGGCGGTGACGCGATGAGCCACTAGCCCGGCTACAGGATAGAAGGCACCGCTGACGTCAGCGAGGCGTTGGGTGCCGGAATTGTCGAAGAAGCTGCCGATGTCGGCCATCTGGCCGCCGGATTCGGCGTAGATGGAGGTGCGGTCGAGGACGACTTCGCCGATTTCGCCGGCTTTGAGTTCGTTGACCGAGCCGCTTTTGGTGATGATCGCTTCGATACGGCAATCTTTGGAAGTAGTGGCGAAATAAAAGCACGGCTCGGTCTTGAAAGTGTCCGCAATTTTTGCGTAGGCGGGATTGACGCTTTCCTTGGATGTGCCTTTCCAAGAGGCACGCGCGCGGGTGCGTTGCTCTTGCATGGCGCGTTCGAACGCAGGCCATTCGACGCTGATGCCGGAGTCGCGGGCGAGGTCTTCGAGGAAGTCGCGCGGGAGTCCGTAAGTATCGTAAAGCATGAAGGCTTTTTCGCCGGAGAGCGAAGTTGACTTGGTATCGCGGGCGGCAGCTTGCGTGCCATCACCAGTGAATTCGGCAAATTTTTTGAGGCCGACGGTGATGGTACGAGAGAAGCGCTGTTCTTCGCCCAGCAAAATTTGTTGCACTCGATCGAAATTCTGTTCCAGTTCAGGATAGGCTGCGCCCATTTCGAGCTTCACCGCGTCAGCCATAGCGGGGAGAATCGTGGCAGGCACGCCGGCGGCGGCCTGCAAGAGATTGGCGTGGCGCAGGGCGCGGCGAATAATTTTGCGAAGGACGTAACCGCGGCCTTCGTTTGCGGGAACGACGCCGTCGGAAACGAGGAATGTAGCGGCGCGGGAATGATCGGCGATGATGCGCAGAGACGCGTCGGAGTCCGGATTTTTACCGTAGCGCGTGCCGGTAAGTTCAGCAGCTTTCTGTATCAAAGGCTGAAATAAGTCGGTGTCAAAATTGCTGAGCTTGCCTTGAATTACGGCGGCCAGGCGTTCGAGGCCTGCGCCGGTGTCGATGGAGGGCTTCGGCAAAGGAGCGACTTTGCCCGACGAGTCGCGATTGAATTGCATGAAGACCAAATTCCAGATTTCGACGTAACGGCCGCAATCGCAGGGGAACTGGCAATCGGCGTGGCCTTCGTCGGAGGCAATTGCGCCCATGTCGTAATGGATTTCGCTGCAGGGTCCGCACGGGCCGGTATCGCCCATGGCCCAGAAATTTTCCTTCAATCCGGGTACGGCAACGATGCGCTCGGAGGGGACGTTTTGGCCGAGCCAGAAAGATTTTGCTTCTTCATCAACGCCCAGTGAGACTCCGGGGGCGACTTCGGCACCACCGAAGACCGTGACGTAAAGCTTGGATTTGTCGAGGGTGAACCACTCCGGGGAGGTGACGAGCTCCCAGGCGAAGGCTACGGCTTCTTTCTTGAAGTAATCTCCAAATGAAAAATTGCCCATCATTTCAAAAAAGGTGTGATGGCGCTTGGTGAAGCCGACGTTTTCAAGGTCGTTGTGCTTTCCGCCTGCGCGCACGACTTTTTGGGCCGTGGTGGCGCGTTTGTAATCGCGTTGCTCCAGGCCGAGAAAAACGTCTTTGAACTGATTCATTCCGGCGTTGGTGAAGAGCAGCGTGGGATCCCCGTGGGGTACGAGCGAGCTACTGGGCACGACGCGATGGCCGTTTTTTTCGAAGAATTTTAAGAATGTGGCGCGGATTTCGTTGCCGGTCACGTGAGCCTCAGGTTTCTTAGTAATCGTTAGTACATTATCGCAGAGGAGAGAAGAGGTACCAAGAGAGCCCGGGGAACCGCGGCTTTCGGCGCTATTTAGGCCGATTCTTCGTCGACGGCATTTTCAATTGCGGGGACATCTTCGCGGGTAACAGCTCGCAATTCGTTGCGAACTACGTCAGAAGCGAAACCAGCACGGAGCAGGCTGCGAAATAGGGATGCGATTTTGCGGTCGTCAATTTCGCCGCGAAATAATTTGAGTTTTTTCTCTATGCGATGACGCACCACAGCGCGCTCGTCGGTCTCTTTGGCGGACTCTTCGAGAGCTGAATCAATATGACGGTCCGGGATACCACGGGCGCGCAACTCTCTGGCGATGCGAAACTTGCCCTGCTTGCGGATTTCGGCGCGCTGGCGGGTAAATTGTTTCGCATAGCGCGCATCATCGATCATTCCTTGGCGTTTCAGGCGGTCGAGTACGGACTTGACCAGGGCTTTGTCGTCGGTGCGTCGTTCCAGCGATCTCTTCATTTCGTGGACGGAATGAGCACGACGCATCAGGGCGCGTACCGCGGTGTCGTATAACTCCGGCTCGGAATCTAATTTGCGCGGGGCGCGAAACATATCGGGAGCATAGAAGGTGGCGGCGTGGGACGCAAGCGGACGGGCACCGAAGCTAGCCGTTCGGCTTGCAATACAAAATCCGGTTATGCGGACACGGCATATAGCGTTCCAAATTCTGCCGGGGTGGCCGCATTAAATCTGTTCGAAGTCTTCATTGCTAGCGTGTTATTTTTTCGTCCCGGGTCGACCCTCGCAAGGGTGTCTGCTCGATTTGAGCGTCGCAGATTACATCGCAAAGAGCGCTTGGCCCGGAAAATGCGGACTCGGACAGCAGACAGCGGCAGGTTCAATGCGTCGGCGACTTGGGAATAACTCATGCGGTTGTAGTAGCGCAGTACGAGCACAACTCTGTGTTTTTCCGGGAGGCTCGCCAGGGCTCGTCTGATTCGACCCTCGGCCTCGTTACGAAGAACTTCGGATAGCGCGGAAGGGGTGGAATGATCCAGGAGGCCGTTAACGTCGACTTCCTCCAATGAGGAGCTTTTCTCGTTTTTCCTTCTTCTCAGCTTGTCGATGCAGTGATGGGCTGCTATCTGCGAAATCCATGGGCGGAAAGGCACCATCTCATCTTTTTGGTGCAACACCCGGTAAAGCTTCAGGAAGACTTCGGCAGCGGCATCCTCGGCATCTTCGAACTGACGAAAAAACTTTCTGCAGATCTGCAAAACGTGGCGATAGTGAGAGACGTAGAGCACTCTCAATAGCTCTGAAGACACTGCTGCCGGCTGAATGACTGCGCCGCACATCTGTCTTTGCTCGGGCAATGAGATCGAAATTGATGACATCGCGAGTCCTTCCCTTCAATTGAACACACCAATAACGTTGGCGCGTCAAACATGTTTGAGGCCGTCGTCAGTTGCTTTAGTTTTTGAAGCGCCGAATCAGCACGTCTGGCCTACAGCAACCGAACTGAGCCGGCTAGGTACAGAAAAATTCTTGTCGCGCTTATTGCTGCGTTCGGAAAGTGCGAGCTTAGTCTCGCAGCGACGGATAACCAGAAGGGTCAAGTCATCGCCCGGCGGACACTGAGCAGCGAAGTCGAGCACCGTCGCTAGAGTGGAAAAGAGAACCTGGTTTGCAGTGGCGCCATTGTAGGACTCCACTGCGGCTGACAAACGTCCGATCTCGAACTCTTGATCATCGCGATTTCGACACTCGGTCAGGCCATCAG
>DATMOS010000041.1:0-8584 GCA_035568155.1 Verrucomicrobiia bacterium
TTCTTCACCGGCTTCATGCACGGTTACCGGCTGGCCACTGAGGCGCAAACTCGCGATGCGCTGAACGGTCACTGGTGGAGGAATTACAGACAGTCTATTGGAGAGCTGCGCGGCTGGGACGATGGCGACACGTTTATGACCAGCTACATCGCGCATCCTTTTGAAGGTGCGATATTCGGTTATATCGAACAACAAAACGATCCGCGCTATAGCCGGGTGATGTGGGGTGACGGCAGAAAATATTGGATTTCACGGCTGCGGGCAATGGCGTTTTCCGCTGCCATGAGCACGCAATGGACGCTCGGTCCGGCGAGTGAGGCGTCTATCGGAAATGTGCAGCTTCGCGATTCGCCCGGATTTGTGGATCTGGTGGGAACTCCGATATTCGGCACCATGGTCATGATCGCCGAGGATGTTGCGGATCGTTACCTGGTGGCCCCTCTGGAAAATCGCACCGCAAACAGACCGGCGCTCGCGTTTTCACGAATGTTTTTATCGCCGACCCGCTCGTTCGCAAACCTCATGGCTTTTAAATACCCTTGGCATCGCGAAGGCCGGCTGGGAATTAACGGGGAAAACAACAAATTGCGGAAAGAAATGCTTCGCGATTATGATGACGGTGCCGGCCCTGCACTTTTTGAATACACGCCGCCGAAAAAACGCGCGGGTGAGGCCACGATTTATCCGCTCGCGGCCCCCATCGAGCTCGAAAGCTCGGCTCACTATGAAACTTTTCTAGGCGGAGGCAGCTGTATCGGCGGCGGAGGCTCCGGCGCCGTTCGAATCAAGCCGTCCTGGCAACTGATAACGGAGGTTAGCGGATGTCTGGTCATTAATATGCCCCACGAGCAAAGCGGAGACTCCATGCTGTACCAGGTCGGAACACGCTGGACGCCGCGAGCCTCGCGCCGGGTTTCGCCATTTCTACAAATGATGGTAGGCGGCCGGCGCATCACGCACGAGATTGACGACGAAGCAAAACGGGTCGCGTTACTGAAGGAATGGGACGAAGGCGCGGGGCCAATCCATTATCCCAAGCGCAACGACTGGTCGGTGGAGAATCAGCAAAATGGCCTGGCATTGTCAGCCGGAGGTGGCGTGGATATAGCGCTAGGACGAGCGTTTGCCTGGCGCGTCGGGAATTTGGAATACACACATTCCTGGTTGGGCGATGTGGACCAGATACACGCCGCGAATGGGTTACGAGTTTCGTCGAGTTTGGTTTTGAAAATTGGTACTTGGTGAAACTCTGGTACTTTTGGGCGCGTTCGGCGGGGCTGCCGGCGATTTATACGCTGTCAGAGTGAGTTAACACTTCGCTGCCGCGAAGCTCGGCAATCCATTTCTCCAAAATCAGCTGATCTTTGGGTGTCACATCCGTGAACGCCACGCCCAAATCGGTATTTTTGCGCACCCAGACAATCCGCGCTCCGGCAGTAAAATTGCCGGCCTTGTGAGTAATCTTCACACGAACCCTGGTACCAACAGGCCATGCGCAATCTTTAATCTCGGCCCGGAAGCCAAATAGGGTCAAATCCCGCGTCCGGGTAACTATCCTGGTTTCCGATTCCACATCCAGGAGTTCGAGGTGCGCCGAGAAGACATGCCTTCGCGCTCGTGGTCGCTCAACCAACATGGGAATTCCCTCATGCCCATTCTAATTGGCCTCAGGAACGCCGGTGCATATCTCATAAGTAAGACAGCACCTAAAAGTAAACGTCTGCGAGTCTAGTGTTGCAGTTTACGTTGCGTGCAGGTTGCGGGCGCGGCTCGATTTAAGGGAAACCATGGAGGTAGTGCCGCCGGGATTCGCGGCCGTAGCTCCCACATTTACCCAACGTTTGAGTCAGGGCATCAAACGCCTTATCATCGGTTTGTACGCTAAACACGAGGGAGGAACAAAATGACGGATGCAGCTCAACAGCCAGCAAAAGAGATCCAGAAACCCCAAACTTTTCCCGCAAAAGCCTTCGCAGCCCAGTCTGCTACTTCCCGCTTGGCACCTCATAACATTAAAAGACGGTCTCCGCGCCCGCAGGATGTTCAACTTGAGATTCTTTATTGTGGAGTGTGCCATTCCGACCTGCATCAGGCACGAAACGAGTGGCAGCACGCGCTGCCTACCGTCTATCCCTGCGTGCCCGGGCATGAAATTGTCGGCCGCGTCGTTAAGGTCGGCAGCGCGGTGAAAAAATTGAAGGAAGGCGACATCGCCTCGGTGGGCTGCCTGGTAGATTCGTGCCGCAAATGTGCCGCCTGCCTGGACGGCGACGAGCAGTATTGCGAAAACATTGCGACGTTTACCTATAACGGCGAAGACAAAGTCCTCGGCGGAGTAACCTACGGTGGCTACTCCGACAGCGTCGTGGTGGATTCAGACTTCGCTTTTAAAGTGCCGAACGGGTTGGACCCCGCGGGCGCCGCGCCGCTGCTCTGCGCAGGTATTACCACGTACTCGCCGCTACATCACTGGAAGGTTGGCAAGGGACAAAAAGTAGGCATCGTCGGTCTCGGCGGCCTCGGACACATGGGCGTGAAGTTTGCCAAAGCGCTGGGCGCGCACGTGGTGTTGTTCACAACCTCGCCAAAGAAAACGGAGGACGGAATCCGCCTGGGCGCTTCTGAAGTGGTCGTCTCCAAGAGCGAAGCGGACATGCAAAAGCACGCGGGCAGCTTTGATTTCATTCTCGATGCGGTTTCGGCTGACCATGACGTGAATGTGTATCTTAATTTGGTGAAGAGGAACGGCACCATGGTGCTGGTAGGCGCGCCAGAAAGACCTTTGCCGGTGGGTGCCTTCAGTCTGCTCCTGAACCGTCGCAGGCTTGCCGGCTCCGGCATCGGCGGGCTTCGCGAAACGCAAGAGATGCTCGATTTCTGCGGGGAGAAGGGAATTACCGCGGACATCGAGATGATCAAAATTCAACAAATCAACGAAGCATACGACCGCCTGCTCAAGAGCGACGTGAAGTACCGCTTTGTAATTGATATGGCATCGTTGCAATAGCTTGCATCTGTGGGATAGAGACGCAGCCGCCTGGCGATGTGGGCTGCGTCTTTTACTGCTTCCTAACAACTTACAACATCTGAAATTTAGCTCAATCCTTCCATGTGTCACAGTCATCCAATTTTCATAACCCGTCACTTCTCAGTTGGATTTTTGGGAGAGACCGATGGCCAAAGAAAACAAAGATAAGTCTGTTCTAAATCACATTGATCAGCTGGTGAAAGAGGAAGAGCGCCTCTACGCCAAAGGCCAACTTAACGTCGGGGACCAGAAGCGTTTAGCAGAGTTGAAAGTGGAGCTCGACCAGTATTGGGATCTGTTGCGGCAGCGCCGGGCCCTCGAGGAGTTCGGCGACAATCCAGATAAAGCAAAAAAGCGCCCTGCCAAAATTGTGGAGAACTACGAGCAGTAAGATGGAGTTCTCGTAGGTGTAGAACCGTTCGGAGATATCCGCCATTTGTCTCGACCCTGTTACTATAAGCCGGGCTTGCAGGGGCAAGAGACTCGATGGCTATAGATGATGATGAAATAGAAGATTCTTGCGTTCAGGACCAAGCGCTTTCGGTTGGAGGCAAACGTGCCGCCTCCGAGCGAAAGAAGATATTGAACATCTTCAGTAGGAAAGCAGTTACAGGCAAAAAGGGCTAAGGACGCACGCGCTTACGGCGAGTTGCTGCGCCGTTTGAAGACTCCCGAAGACTCTGAGGAATGGAAGAACGCTTGGACGTACTTCTACTCCGATTGACATTTATTTTGATAGCCTGAATCGCTTTAACCGCATCTTTTTGTTCTATTTTTGGAAGTTTAGTTAAAGCGGCATACATAATCTCAGCTACTCGGTCCGCGCCTTCACGTTCCTTTTCGGCCTTGTTTTTGGGTTTCACATAGATATTGTGCCACATTGTGTCTTTCTCTGTGCCAACCAATGTGGGTATTTTAATCGAACAAGCTACCCAAGTACTGAATTTACGGTATTGATCAGTTGCCACTGAGAATTAGATAAACAAAACCGGCGCGAGCGCTTCCCGAGTTATATTTGTAGTGGGTTCTAAATTGAATCGGGATGCTTGGCCGTGTTAATTAAAAAGCAGGATTCCAAGCGCCCGCACAGAGGTAACTATGACTCGCTCCTTTCCAGCATCCTCGCTGCCGTTTATCTGCCTGTGCTTCGTTTTGACTGGATGCCAGAAGTCCAATCAGCCAACCACGTCCAGCAACGGCGCGCCCGCTGCAACCGATACCCAAAATACGGCTAATCAGGCGGCAAACGCCCCAGTGCCGGCCCCTGCGCCTCCGCCAATTGTTGTTCCCGAAGGCACCCGCATTGAAGTCGTACTCGATCAATCGCTCAGCTCCAAAACCAGCAGCGAGGGACAGGGTTTCTCTGCCACTGTCGTTGATCCAGTCGCAGTCGATGGCCAGGAAGTCATTTCTAAGGGCGCACACGCCAGGGGCGTAGTCACAAGCGCCAAAGCCGCCGGCCGCTTCAAGGGCGCATCGGAACTCGGACTCGCACTCCGCACTATTGAGGTAAATGGCCAGCGATATGAGATACGCGCCTCCACGCCTGAGCTTTCGAAAAAAGGTAAGGGCAAACGGACTGGCGCGCTGGTTGGTGGCGGGGCAGGCGGTGGCGCCTTGATTGGTGGATTGGCCGGGGGAGGGAAAGGCGCTTTGATTGGCGGCCTGATAGGAGCTGGCGCCGGAACTGGCGGAGCAGCTTTCACCGGGAATCGTGACGTGCAACTTCCCGCCGAGACAGGTTTGACGTTTAGATTAGTGAAACCGCTGGAAATCCAGCGATAACAAAAGATTGTCGTCCGCAAGCACGCAATAGGTCCGTTCCCGCGCTACAAGTCTGAGCGCTGGTTCGGGCCGTGCTGTCACCTTGCCATCACCATACTTCCACGGTATTATTGAGTGTTCACTCAGTAATAAAAGGAGCCTGGTGGCTCGCCCTAGAAGCGAAAACAAACGAAACGCCATTCTGGAAGCCGCGACCCGCGTGTTTGCGAAGCGCGGTCTTACCGCGGCTCCCACGTCAGAGATATCGAAACAGGCCGGCATCGCCGAAGGCACGCTGTTCACCTACTTCGAGACTAAAGATGATCTGATCAATGCCCTTTACCGGGAGCTCAAGCTGGAACTCGCAGACGCCATGATGTCGGGTTTCCCGCGCAAAAAAAGTGTTCGCATCAGGTTGCGACATGTGTGGGATCGCTATGTCAGTTGGGGCGTAGCGAATCCTGACCAGCGCAAAGTCCTGGCGCAACTAACGGTGTCGGAGGTACTCACCAAAGAGTCCAGAGACGCCGCTGGCGCGCCGTTCGTCGAGTTCCAAACCACGATTCGGGACGCGATTGAGCAGCGTGTTTTTCGGAGCGATCTGCCGGCGGAGCTGATCTCCAAGTCGTTAGTAGCCTTGGGAGAGGCGACGATTGACCTTACGGTGTCGAAACCATCCAACACGAATAAATACCGGGATAGCGGCTTTCAAATGTTCTGGGCTGGCATAACCAAGTCCTGAGTCTGTGCATCGTATAAATGAGTGAGTAATCACACTGGCAGAAGTCAAAATAAAGGAGTGAATATGCTGACCGAGCAAAAGCCGTTGCCATCAAGGTATGGGCCAAGAACGACTGCTGAGGAAGCGCTTGCAGGACGCGACCTTCGAGGGAAAGTCGCGATCGTGACAGGTGGTCATGCAGGTCTTGGGCTTGAGACCACGCGAGTTCTCTCAAATGCGGGAGCCACCGTTGTTATCGGCTCGCGCGATCGCAGGAAGGCTCAAATGGCCGTCGCAAAAATGAAGAACGTGGAAGTGGGCCAGTTGGATCTGGCTAGTCCAAATTCCATCGATCGATTCACCAACGAATTTCTAAACTCAAATCGCGCCCTCGACCTTCTTATCAACAATGCGGGCATTATGGCAACTCCGCTGATGCGGGACGACCGCGGCTATGAACTCCAATTTGCAACCAATCACTTGGGGCATTTTCAGTTGACGGCAGGATTGTGGGAACGCTGAAGAAATCGCGGAATGCGCGGGTGGTGGCCCTTTCTTCCCGCGGCCATGCCAGGTGTGGCGTTGATCTCAATGATCCGAATTTCAACCAGAGGCCGTATGACAAACGGGCAGCTTACGGGCAATCGAAGAGCGCAAACTCGCTGTTTGCCGTCGAGCTTGATAAGCGCGGTCAAAAGCATGGCATTCGGGCGTTTGCCGTGCATCCAGGTGGAATCGTCACCGACCTTGTTCGGTACATGACGGACGAAGAATTAAGCGCGTACGGTATCTATCGAGAGAATGGTGTCCCCAAGGTCCCCGATGTCGCCAAGGGCTGGACTACAACCACCGCACGCGTCCCTGAGCGTTTTAAGACCGTCGAGGAAGGCGCGGCAACGACAATTTGGGTTGCCGTTAGCCCGCAATTGCATGGCCAAGGCGGGGTTTACTGCGAGGACTGCGATATCGCGCAGTTGGTCCCGGCAGACAGCGAGCTTAACAGTGGTGTCCGCCCGTGGGCCGTTGACGAAGCAGTCGCCGAAGCTCTTTGGATTCTTAGCGAGAAGCTAACCTCTGTAGCGATTGGAGCGACTGCCTAAAAACGTCGGCTGGCCCCGGCCTTTTGACTCGCTCGGAAGACCGGTCGCCGGGTCTGAGTGCCTATAGTTTATCTAGCAGGGAAAAGGGAGGACTTCATGAAAAAAGTTTGGTTGATTACTGGAAGCGGAAATGGATTGGGGAGAGATATCGCCGAGGCGGCGTTGGCCGCGGGTGACAGCGTGGTGGCCGGAGCGCGTCGCACGGAGGAACTGGCGCCTCTAGTGCAGCAGTATGGCGCGCGGGTGAAGCCCGTTACGCTGGAAGTGCGCGATGAGGCCACAGCAAAGGCAGCCGTGCAGTTGGCGGTGGATACCTTTGGTCGCCTGGACGTGCTGGTTAACAACGCCGGCTATGGACAGTTTGCGCCGTTCGAACAAATGAGTTCAGGAGACTTCCAAGCCGTCGTGGACACCTGCTTCTACGGCGTGGTGTACACCACGCGCGCCGCCGTGCCAGTGATGCGCAAACAGAAGAGCGGCCACATTTTTCAGGTGTCTTCAGTCGGTGGCCGCATAGCGGTTGGCGGCAATACGCCCTATCACGCGGCCAAGTGGGCCGTGGGCGGTTTCAGCGATTCTCTGGCAATGGAAGTCGTGCCGTTCGGGGTCAAGATCTGCACTCTGGAGCCCGGAGGTATTCGCACCAACTGGGCGCGGCGTGCCGGTCAGAATGCGCCGAAGCTGTTGCCGGAATACGAGCCATCGGTCGGTGCGATATTCAAGATGTTGCGAGGCCTCGAAGGGCGTGCGGAAGGCGATCCGCGGAAGATCGCGAACGTAATTGTGCAACTGGCGAATAGCGACGACGTGCCGCTCCGGCTGATCCTCGGTGTCGATGCGGAAAATCGGGTGCGACAAGCGGAAACTGCGCGCGCGAGCGAGGCCGAGAAATGGCGCCATGTCACCGTGTCAACGGTTTTTGAAGATAAGGCGAATAGCGGAGTTAATTCCCGAGAATCCGTCGAGTGCAGTGATACGGCAAATGAAAGGAACACGATTATGAAATACAGATTATTCGGCGACAGCGGGCTGCGGGTCTCCGAAGCGTCGCTAGGCACGATGACCTTCGGCGACGAGTGGGGATGGGGATCTCCGAAAGCGGAAGCGCAGAAAATCTATGAGACTTACCGCGAGGCCGGTGGAAACTTCATTGACACCGCGAATTTCTACACCGGCGGCACCAGTGAGAAATTCCTTGGAGAATTCATGCAGGGCCATCGCGAGAGCGTTGTGTTAGCGACGAAATACTCCCTGGCCGTGCCCGGTAACGATCCCAATGCGGCGGGCAATCACCGCAAGAACATGATGCGAGCAGTGGAAGCCAGTCTGAAGCGATTGCAAACCGACTACATCGATCTGTATTGGTTGCACGTCTGGGACGGGATAACCCCTGTGGAAGAAGTGATGCGCGGACTGGACGATCTCGTTCGCCAAGGCAAGGTTCTCTACGTCGGCGTCTCGGATGCTCCCGCCTGGTGGGTCGCCCAGGCAAATACTCTGGCGGAGCTTCGCGGCTGGACGAAGTTCATCGGGTTGCAAATCGAGTACAGCCTCATTGAGCGGACCGTCGAGCGCGAGTTGATTCCCATGGCGAAAGCTTTGAACGTGGGGATCGTGGCTTGGTCTCCGCTGGCGGGTGGCGTGCTAACCGGGAAGTATCACGGCGAGGGCAAAGCCGAGGGCGCCCGGCTGACCAGTGAGGGAACGAAGGACTTCCGTCCCGACGAAAAACGCGCGGCGCCGATCGTCTCGGCGGTGAAGGCGGTCTCCCAACAGACCGGTCGCAGCATGCCGCAGGTCGCGCTCGCATGGCTACGCTATCGAACGATGCCGGTAATCCCGATCATCGGAGCGCGGAAGGTAACTCAACTCCAGGACAATCTCGCCAGTTTGGAGCTGGAGCTCTCCGCCGAGCAATTGAAATCCCTGGATGGAGCAAGCCAAATCGAACTCGGATTCCCCCTGGGTATG
>DATMOS010000042.1:0-15321 GCA_035568155.1 Verrucomicrobiia bacterium
TCGGGATTCGCAGCCCGCGCGCGCCGAAAATGTTCCGCGCCATGTTTCTGCGTCTGCCAGTGCATCCCGGTGGTCCGCTCGTCGTACACCTGCATGCGGTACATCCCCACATTCCGCTTCCCCGTCTCCGGGTTCTTCGTGAACACCAGCGGAAAGGTAATAAATCGTCCGCCATCCTGCGGCCAACACTTCAAAATCGGAAATTCCAAAAGGTTCACAGCCGCGCCTTTGCGAATCACTTCCTTACAAGCCCCGGATTTCACGCTCTTCGGGAAAAATGATCCCAACTCCGCCAGCTTCGGCAGCATTTTTATTTTGTCGAACAAACCCTGCGGCGTCTCCATTTTCAAAAATCCCTGAATCCGCGCCGCCACATCCTCCAGTTTGTCTACCTCAAACGCCAACTCCATCCGCCGCACGCTTCCAAATGTATTAATTAGCAGCGGCACCTTCGAACCCTTCGGCTTTTCAAAAAGTAAAGCAGGTCCCACGCTTTGCGCCGGCCGCGTTTTCGAACGCGCCACCCGTTGCGCCACTTCGGTAATCTCCAAAATGGGGTCAACCTCCGCGCGCACCCGCTTCAGTTCCCCTTCCTTCTCCAGCCTCACAACAAACTCCCGCAAATCCCGATACCCCACGCACGCCTCCCCGTCCATCTACCAAATCGCAAACTGTAGCACGAACTCATCTCACTGTTACGCTTACGATGTCGCCTGTTTGCGATCGACCCACAATTTTTTCCTGGCCTCACTCCTGTTATTCTCAAACTGTCATGGCCTCTCGCATTTATCTCGACTACAACGCCACCACTCCAGTCGACCCCGCCGTCCTCGAAGCCATGCTCCCGTTCTTCTCCGGGCAATTCGGAAACGCCGCATCCATCCACACCACCGGACAAAAAGCCCGCTCCGCCGTCGAAACCGCTCGCGAACAAGTTGCCGCGTTAATCAACGCACATCCCCAGGAAATTATTTTCACCAGTGGTGGCACCGAATCCGACAATCACGCCATCTTCGGCATGTTCAATCCCACCAATTACGCCGGCGCGAATCTGATCTCCACCGTCATCGAACATGAAGCAGTACTCAACACCTGCCAGGCCTTAGCCGCTCGCGGCGTCACCGTCGCTTATCTCGCTGCCAATCGCGATGGACAGATCGGCCCGCAGCACCTGTGCGATCTCCTTCACGACCTGCCCGTCACCAGTCTCGTCTCCGTAATGCACGCCAACAATGAACTCGGTACCGTGCAGCCCCTTGAGGAAATCGGCCGTATCGCCGCTGAAGCCGATGTTTATTTCCATACCGACGCCGTGCAATCCGCCGGCAAATTACCGATCGATGTAAACGCTTTGCAGGTCGACCTGCTTTCTCTCTCCGCTCACAAGATTTACGGCCCGAAAGGAGTCGGCGCCCTCTACATCCGTAGTGGCACTCCGCTCAGACAATTCCTTTTCGGCGGCCACCATCAGCGCGGCTTCCGTCCCGGAACCGAAAACGTCGCAGGCGTCGTCGGTTTAGGCAAAGCCGCGGAACTCGCCGCCGCATCGCTCGAGCACGACGCAACGCGAATCTCCGCGCTGCGCGACGATCTGGAGCGCGGCTTCCTCCAGCGCATTCCGCAATCGCGAGTCAATGCCGCCACCTCGCCACGCACTCCCAACACCACCAACATTCTTTTTCCCGGAGTAGACGGCGAAGCTCTCCTGATCGCTCTCGATCTCAAAGGCCTCTCCTGCTCCACCGGCTCCGCTTGCTCCTCCGGCGCAGTCGAACCCTCCCACGTTTTAACCGCCATCGGTCTCACGCCAGCGGAAGCTCGCAGCAGCCTTCGCTTCAGCCTCGGTCGCCACACCACCCGCCAGGAAATCGACGCTGCCCTCCTCGCAATTCCCCAAGCCGTTGAACAGCTCCGCGAAATCTCCCCTAACTACCCCAAACAATTTTCCGCCCAAAACTAGCGAACGGTCCGCGAATGAAACATTAGAGAGGGGGTGCCGCACCCTTACGCTTTTTAAGGGTGCGGTTTTTCCCCAAGTAGGCGGAGCCGAGTTGTAATCCGTAATAGTTTCCTTGGCGTCCATGCCCTTCGCTGAACCAGATTTCTCCGGCCGCGAATACAGAATTACTAAGATTTTCCAGTACAATATCTACTACGGACAAATAGTGACTATCGCACTCCAATCCGAACTAACGAACGATACAACGCGCACAAATGTTGAAGTCATCGCCGTAGCCATGAGCGGAGGCGTCGACAGCTCTGTAGTCGCCGCGCTAATGCAGGAACAAAGCCGCACCGTCATCGGCCTCACCATGCAGTTATGGAATCAGCGCCGCCTCCCTACTCTGCAATCTGCAGGCCCGGCACAGCGCCGCTGCTGCTCCATCGACGACGTCTACGACGCCAAGCGTGTCGCCCAGCATCTCGATTTCCCACATTACGTCGTGAATTTCGAAGACCAGTTTGAGTCTCGCGTCATCCGCCCTTTCGTCGACCAATATCTCTCCGGCCGCACCCCCATCGCCTGCACCAATTGCAACACCGACATAAAATTCGACCCCCTGCTTCGCATGGCGCGGCAAATCGGCGCCGCCCGCCTCGCCACCGGCCACTACGCGCGCCTCCGCAAAAACGAATCAACCGGACGCTGGGAACTTTTGCGCGCCCGCGACGAAAGCAAAGATCAATCCTATTTTCTGTGGGGCCTAACCCAGGAGCAGCTGTCCAACAGCGAGTTTCCGCTGGGTGAATTAACCAAGGACGAAGTGCGCGCGGTAGCCCGGCGTGCAAATCTCCCCGTAGCAGAAAAACCCGAAAGCATGGAGCTGTGCTTCGTCCCCAGCGGCAATTACGTGCAATTCATCCACGCTTATGCCAGCGAACAAAACATCTCGCGCACATCCGCCGGTGGCGATATCGTGACGGAAGATGGTGAGGTACTCGCGCATCATGACGGCGTTCATCAGTTCACCGTCGGCCAAAGAAAAGGTCTAGGATTTTCCACCGGAAAAGCGCTCTATGTCCTAAGTATCGACGCGCAATCAAATCGCGTGGTCGTCGGCGAAGACCAGTCCCTGCACAAAACTACCTGCGAAGTCGTAAACGTAAATTGGGTCTCGTGCGCAATGCCCACCGCGCCGCTGCGCGCCAAGGTAAAAATCCGCCACAAACACGAATCTTCTCTTGCCACCGTGGAAGCTCTCGACTCCACCACCGCACGCGTGGTCTTCGACACTCCGCAACGCGCTATCACCGCAGGTCAGGCCGCCGTCCTTTACGACGCCGACCGCGTCTTGGCAGGCGGCTGGATTCGCTAAAAACCGCGGGGTCAATCATCACAAAACGATTTGCCAAAGCATTGCGGATCAAGCGCGCAAAATCATCACTTCGGTCGATTTAATCAGCGCCGCGGCCTTGTCTCCCACTTTCAGGCGCATCTCCCTTACCGCGTCCGCCGTCACAATAGAGGTAATGTGCTGGCCGCCGATCGACAAACTCACCTGCGCGATCAGCCCGCTGATCTTGATATCCGTGACCCGCCCGATCAATTGATTGCGCCCGCTGATATTGCGAAATCCAGTTCGCTTTGTGGCCACTTCACCTTTCTCACTTGCGCTATGAAGGAATTTGTCCAGTTGGCTCTCAGGAATTCGGTGATGGCCTCCCGCAGTCTTGTTCGTTCGAATCTTGCCCTTGTAAATCCACAGTTTCAGCGTGGCGTAACTGATGCCCAGCACCTTCGACGCTTCGCGCGGCGAAAACATTTTCTCAGCAGCCACAACAACCCCCTTGGAACTGTCGAGCGGCATTGTATATCGTTTTGTTAGCGCAAATGAGGACTGCCATGCAGCCGCCAAGCCGAGGATTCATCCCTCAACGCACGTCAGGATCAGGCAGAATTCCTATGGTCGCAACTTTTCCATCTGCTCCCAATCCGAAACGAACAATGCGACTCTCATTGCCCTTCTCGATTCGATAGCGCGAAACCGTACCCCCATCCTTTTCTGTGCGCGAAACCAAGGTGATCCTATCTGACGGCCACACCGGTTTTAATTGCGCTGCAACGTTTTCGCGGACTTCCGGACTCAATCTCTCCGCCAGTCTCGGTGACAGTTGCTCTTTCACATCCCTGCCAGCTGCGATTTGATCAAAAAACGCACGGAGGCGCCGAGCCAATTCCGGCTGCTTGTCCTCAATCGCTACAAGTTTTGGCAACACCAAGGCAGGGTTAACAATGCCCGCAATTACATGCGCGAATTGTTCCGGCCTCGCGGAGTCCGCGTTCGCGAGCACTACGACGCTGATACCGTCATCCGGATAACGCAGGATGTGGCATCGGAAACCCTGCCACGAGCCGCCGTGGTCGATCTGTTTATGGCTGTTGACACTGGTAATGTCCCAGCCGAAGCCGTAGTTCCCCTCATTCGGCTTTCCATCATTCAGCAGAAACACCGTCCAAGTTCGATCCAGACTCGATTGCCGCAGTAATTTGGTTCCATAAAGAGCCGCGTCCCATTTCGCCAGGTCCAGCACGTTAAAATACAGCGCGCCATCCGCAGTCGAATTAAAAGTCGGCGAAACCCACGACTGGTTTTGGATTATCTCCCCCTTATGTTCATAGCCCGAGGACCGGTTCGGAATGATGTCCGCCTCGCTGATGAGCCTGGTCGAGTTCATACCAAGCGGTTTGAAAATCCGCTCCCGAAGATAATCGGCGTAGAAACTGCCCGTCACCTTGTGGATGATCACGCCCAGTAACACGTAGTTGGTATTGCGGTAGTCCCACTTATCCCCGGGCTTGAACTCGAACGGCAGAGCTTCAATCTTGTTCACCAGCTCATCTTCCGTGAGGTCCAGGCGTATGTAGAACGGTCCGCCCGGTCCCACGCGCTCGTCAGTCTCATATTCCGAAAGCCCGGATGTATGCGACAACAAATTTTTCACCCGAATCGCTTGCCAACTCTGCGGTGCATTCGGAAAATACTTCACGATGCTGTCGTCCAGCCCGATTTTTCCCTCTTCCACGAGCGTCATGATCGCCGCAGATGTAAACTGTTTGCCCACCGACCCGGACTGAAATATCGTCTCGGCCTTGACCGGAACATTCAGCTCGATATTCGCCAACCCGTACCCCTTCGCCAGCAAAATCTGTCCCCGGCTATAGATGCCCACCGCCACTCCGGGAACATCTTCGCGCCTCATCTCCGCGGCCATGTAGCGATCAATAGCAGTTACCTGTTCCGGAGTGAGGTCGCCGGCAGGCGCTGCCATTGCTCCGCTACAGACCACGGTGCAAAAACAAAAAATCCACGCGAGACGCCGTCCTACTGTCCCAATCATTTCCACGCTCCGATTTGTTTAGGAAAAGCGCGCGTAGTATATCCCGAACCGTCATTTCTCGCGCACATGGGGCGAATTTCACTGCCACAAAAAAAAGTAGCGGGCTCGCTGGGCGCAGCCCGCTACCTTCTCTCTAACGCCGTCTCTCAGGGGATTAAGGTATTAATAGAGAGCGGCGCTTCTCTTGCTGTGATAGGCGTGTGCGTCGATATTCTTCTTCGCGCGTCGCACCTTGGCCAACAGGACCACTGCGAGAGGTGCCATCAACATGATTGACATTCCGATCAACCAGCCTTCTCTCGCAGTCCCGCCAGGAACCACGGCTTCCCGAACCACGCTTGACTGAGCCATCACAGCCGCCGTGTCTGCCTGGACTGAGTTGGCCATCACAGCGTTCCCATTATTTGCCACTGCGGCGGGCGCGGGCTGCGGAAACCTTTCCACGTTTGGGCTGTCCTCCCAAACGGTGTTGTCAATTTCTTGAGCCCGCGCACCACCTGCCAGCAAAAAAGCCGCTGCAAATCCGATTACCGCTACCTGCGTCCGGAGGATATTTTGAATTTTCATTTGCCGACTCCATCCAATCTTTTTGCTCTGCTGCTTGCTGTCAACGCTATCTACTAATGCAGTCGCGATGCCATTCAGTGAAATTTCACGACGTTAACAAAACAATTTTTATCGACTGATGAATGAACAAGTTGTCTCAAGCACCGCAATACCGCGCCACTCCTGAACCCCATTCACCAACTTCGCGATCCTATCTGTCTAGCTAGACAGCTGCAGGAAAGATCACCCGCAAGCGCCGCCGTTGAATTTGTTTTTTGATGGATATTCGGCAACAGCTGCGCCAACCGCCACAATCCGCTCTAGTTATTGACCGCTGATAACGTCGCCGTCTCGCCCGCTAGCTGGCAAAAACCGATCAGCCATTCGGATAGGCCTCTATCCTTTCGGATAGTCATCCGCTCTGGCCATCCTGGCCCCCTGGCGATAGAATGACGCCCGCACTGTTCCGAATGGCAAAGCCCCGCGAAAAGGTTAGGCCTTGGCAACAAAACTTTTGGCGATTAGCGGTCCGCTAAGAAAATCCGAATTCCCGTTGTGCGCACAACTGGCCATCGGCACCGACGCCCGCAACACAATCCGCCTCGAAGACTCCACAGTGTCCCCGCAGCACTGCGTCATTGAATCCCTCGACGGCAAAGTGGTTCTGACTGACCTCGAAAGTCACTTCGGCACATTCGTGAATGGCATTCCGGTTAAAGATCGCGAATTAAAGTCCGGAGATCAGATCGCTGTGGGAAATTCTGTATTTCTCTACGAGGTAGAAAAACTCCACACCACTGCCAGCAGCCCGGTGCAAATAAGCGCACCGGAAAAACTGAACTTGAAGGTGTTGCAATTCCGCCCAGATGAACTTCACAATTTAGACGCTGCATCCTTGGCCGCGCTCCCGCAACCGGCCCGCGTGGCTCGCAATCTGAACACCCTACTGCAAGTCTCTAGAGCCCTCGGCTCTTTGCGCGACGAAGCCGCCCTGCCTTGGCAACTGCTGGCCATGATCTTTGACGTCATTCCCGCGGAGCGCGGCGCGATCCTTATGACCGAAGACGGATCGCCGGATATTCGCTCGCAGGTGGCTTGGGACCGCGTACACGGACCTGACCACGCCGTCCCCATAAACCAGGAAATTGTCAGGCGCGTCATCGAAGAAAAAGTCTCCCTGCTCGATAGTGCCGACTCGATTCAAAACACAGAAGTCAACACTGCGGTCGACCAGCCAACTGAGCAACGCACCCGACTTTGCGTCCCGATGCTCTCCAATGAAAAAGTCATCGGACTCATTTATCTGGAATCCAGCACTGCCACGACCGTGCTGTCCGAGGATGATTTCCAATTGCTCTCCGCCATCGCCGGCCTCTTGGTCATCGGCATCGAAAATGCCCGCCAGCTCGAGCGCCTCGGAAGCGAAAACCAGCGCCTGCACGCCGAAGTCAGCCTGAGCCACGACATGGTAGGTCGCAGCCCGCGCATGCGCGATATCTATCAATTCATCAAGCGCGTCGCTCCCAGCGACTCAACCGTCTTAATTTGTGGTGAGAGCGGCACCGGCAAAGAGCTGGCCGCCCGAGCAATCCACAACAATAGCCCAAGAAAAACGCAGCCCTTCGTAGCCCTGAACTGCGCCGCCCTTTCCGAAACTTTGCTGGAGAGCGAATTATTCGGCCACGAAAAAGGCGCCTTCACAAGCGCTGTCGCGCAAAAAAAAGGATTCCTCGAAGTTGCCGAAGGCGGCACCATTTTCCTGGACGAAATTGGCGAACTCTCCCCAATCCTGCAAGCCAAACTCCTCCGCGTTCTTCAGGAACGGGAATTCATGCGTGTCGGCGGCACTCGCCCAATTAAAATTAATGTGAGGTTCCTCGCCGCCACCAATAAAGACTTGCAGAAAGGCTCGCGCGAGCAGTCCTTCCGCCCCGATCTCTTTCACCGTCTCAACGTTATTTCCATCACCATTCCGCCGCTGCGCGAACATCCCGAAGACATCCCCTCGCTCGCCGAGCATTTCGCTGCTCGTTACGCCAAGCACTGCAACCGAAACGTAACCGCAATCTCCCGTGAAGCGATGGCCTTTCTGACCCAGTACGATTGGCCCGGCAACATTCGCGAACTGGAAAACGCCATGGAGCGCGCCGTAGTCGTTGGCTCATCAGACAGGATCTTGGCGGAAGATCTCCCCGAGAGTGTTCTGGAAACAGCCAAAACCGGATGTAGCCCACCCGCTAAATATCACGACGCCATCCGCAACCTGAAAAAGCAGCTAATCATGGCCGCTCTCGACCAATCCCACGGAAGTGTTACTGACGCCGCAGCTCTCCTCGGCGTCCACGCCAACTATCTCCATCGCCTGATGCGCAATTTCCAGCTGCGCCCCACCCTCAAGAAACACACCGGGGCCTGAAAGTCTCAAGCGTGTAGCGGCTCGTATGTCATTAACAATGCATGGCTTATTATTTACTTGACATAATAGCTGATTGTTATATCATAATTGCATATTGCAATGATTGGTGTGGCCTTGACCCTCGGCGACAAAATCCGTTCTCTTCGCGCTGTTGAAGGTTCTCTTCGTGGCCTCAATCGCCCCATGACCCAGCAAGAAATGGCTGCCGCCATGAAGCGCGAGACCGGTCGCACCTTGAGCCAGGCGTATCTCTCGCAGCTTGAGAACGGCTCTCGACCGCATCTGACTCACACCACGCGCGAACTTCTAGCCCGCTTCTTTCGCATCTACCCGGGCTTCCTTGTCAGCGACCCTGAAGGTTACACGCCCGAACTGCAATCGGAGCTCCGCGCCATTGACGCCAAGATTGACTCATGGCTCTTCGCCGGTGCCGAACAATTTGCCTCGGACAAAGATCTGCATCACGCCTTCGAAACTATCGCCAAGCACCGTGACTCTCGCCAAGCAATATTGTTGTTGGCGGAGATTCTGCGGGCTCCTGGTCTAGCTGAACGGTTAGCCGAAGTGCTCGGCCCTAATACCAATCAGGGCAGCGCTCATCCACCGCCGGCGTCCGCGCGATAACAAACCGCTGCGAGTGGATTATGATCCGTCGCCCGCGGAGTCCCCAGCAACAATGTTTCGCTTCGGGGGTGTCCTATGAACTGGTCAGATTTTTATCTTCTCTGCTTCATCATCGGATTCTCGCTCAGCGTCCTTTCGTTTTTGGCCGGCGCCGTCCATATCCACCTACCGTTCAAGATGCATTTGCCATTTCACGGTGCGTCCCACGGCGGCGTTGCGCATCCTCACGGCGGTGTCGCCAACTCCAGTTCATCGCACAGCGTCGGGCACATTTCCTGGTTCAACGCTTCTACTGCTATGGCTTTTCTCGCATGGTTTGGCGGAATCGGCTACATCCTATCCGCACATTCGCCTCTCGTAGGCGTCATCGTGCTGGCATTTGCCATAGCTGGCGGCCTTTGCGCCTCATGGGCCGTTTTTAAATTCATGGTGAAACTCATGAACACGGAAAGTTCGCACTTGAAAGACGAGGACTATCGCCACGAGGGTCTGGTCTGCACGGTGACCATGCCCGTGCGCGCAAACGGCACCGGAGAAATTATGTACATGCAAAACGGTGTACGCCGCAGTGCCGGCGCACGCTCGTGCAACGGTAAGCCTCTGGAAAAGGGCGCCGAAGTGGTCATTGAGCGTTACGAAAACGGCGTGGCCTATGTGAATCGCTGGGAAGAATTCACCAGCTAAGGCTGCACACGAATTTCGCGGACTGACTCCCGACTCAACAGTCCGCCGAAGAGTGAAAGGAAGGTTTTTATGTTCGGATTCCCAGTCATTCCCATGATTGCCGGTCTTGCTGTGGTGGCCGTGCTTCTCATCATGACCACCTTGGCGAAAATGTATCGCAAAGTGGGCCCGCACGAAGCGCTGATCATTTACGGTACTGGTTCTGAAGCGCGCATCGTAAAAGGCAGCGGGACCATCATCTGGCCCATGTTGCAAACTTGCAAAGAGCTGTCGCTCGAGCTCATGTCCTTCGACGTGGCTCCGCAACAAAGTCTCTACACCCAACAAGGCGTGGCCGTCACTGTTGAAGCGGTCGCGCAAATCAAAGTGAAGTCCGATCCAGTTTCTATCCGCACCGCAGCCGAGCAATTTCTCACCAAGCGGCCCGAGCAACGCGAAGGCTTGATCCGCCTGGTGATGGAAGGCCACCTGCGCGGCATCATCGGCCAGCTCACCGTCGAGCAAATCGTCAAGGAACCTGAAATGGTCGCTGATCGCATGCGCTCCACTAATGCCAGTGACATGGCCAAGATGGGCCTCGAAGTAATCAGCTTCACCATCAAGGAAGTGCGCGACAAGAACGAATACATCACCAACATGGGCCGGCCCGACATCGCCCGCATTCGCCGCGACGCCGAAGTAGCCACTGCCGAAGCCGAACGCGACATCGCCATTAAGCGTGCCGAGTCCCAACGCGCCGCTGCGGTTGCCAAAGCGCAAGCCGACCAGGAGCGCGTAGCCGCCGAAACCGCGTCATTGGCCAAGCAAGCGGAAGCCAACCGCGACCTCGACCTCAAAAAGGCCGCTTTCCTGGAAATGACCAAGAAAGCCCAGGCCACTGCCGACAAGTCTTACGAGATCGAAACCAACGTCATGCAACAGCGCGTGATCGCCGAGTCCGTGAAAGTCCAGCAGATCGAATGCGAAGCGCAAGTCAAAGTGCAGGAAGCGGAAATCGAGCGCCGCGAACGCGAGCTCATCGCCACTGTGCTAAAGCCGGCGGAAATCGAACGGCAACGCATCGAAACCATCGCCAACGCCGAACGTCAACGTTTCATCAGCGAAGCTGAAGGGCGCGCTTCTTCCATCCGCGCGCAAGGCGAAGCGGAAGCCGAAATCATCTTCAAGAAGGGGGAAGCGGAAGCCAAGGCCATGAATGTCAAGGCGGAAGCTTTCCAGGAGTACAACCAGGCTGCCGTGCTCGACAAATTGATTTCCGGTATGCCGGAAGTCGTCCGCGCTCTCAGCGAACCTCTCAGCAAAGTGGACAAGGTCACCATCGTTTCCACCGGCAATGGGGATGCCGCTGGCGCCTACAAGCTGACCGGCGACATCACCAAGATAGCTGCCCAGGTGCCCGCGCTCTTTGAAGCGCTATCGGGCATGCAGATGTCCGAGTTGCTGGGCAAAGTGCGCGTAATTGGCGACAAAGCAGCGAAGCCGGCTATTCCACCTGCTCCCACGCTCTAACCGGTACTTCCCTTCCGGTGAATTTTAGAAAATTCACCGGAAGGCTTTATTAAAGAACTGTTCATGACAGAAAAAAATCTTCACGGAAGTTGGACTCGGGAATCGGAATTTAGCTTTTGATAGAAAAGGAGAATAGTCATGGGACTTTTAGAACGTGTCAGCACTTTAATTCGCGCCAATCTGAATGACATGATTGATCGCACGGAAGATCCGGAAAAACTCATCAAGCAAGTCATCCTCGATATGGACAATCAATATCTTCAGGTCAAGACGCAGGTCGCGGTCTCCATCGCCGACCAACATATGCTCGAAAAAAAGCATCGCGAAAATGAAGACGCAGGGAGGGACTGGATGCGTAAGGCCGAACTCGCGGTAGAAAAGCAACAGGACGATCTTGCCCGCGCCGCGCTCGATCGTTTTCAAACCTCACAAAAACTCGCGCTCAGTTATCGCGAACAGGTGGACGATCAGAAACTACAGGTGGAAACTTTGAAAAACGCGCTCATCAAGCTGGAACAAAAGCTCGACGAAGCCAAAGCCAAGCGTGATCTATTCCTCGCGCGTCATCGTCGCGGCGTCGCACTCGGCAAAGCCGCCCGCGCTCAGTCCGCGATTGGCGATAATTCCAGAAGCGCCGCCTTCGACCGCCTGCAAGACCGCGTCAACCACACCGAAGCCATCGCCAGCGCCGAGGTTGAACTCTTCAATGAAAATGCAGGCGACCGCCTCGCGCGCCTCGACCGCGACACCGAGATCGAACGCCTCCTAACCGAACTCAAATCCAAGCACGGCCTACTCACGCAGTAGCGGATGAAATCTCGTTCGCAGAAGTTGAGATATTCTGAGACCAAGCTGAGGCCACGATGCTTTACCCCATCTCCGAACCGATACCCAATTCCGTTGAGGATCGTTTCGGCCATATCGACGACCGAGGAGGCGTCGTCATTCGACCGTCCTATGTAGCATGCTCACATTTTTTCGAGGGCAAAGCAGCAGTAATAAACGAAATCAAAAAGGTCGGATGCATTAACACGAGAGGAAAGCTGGTCATCCCTCATCAGTTCGATACAGTCGGGAGATTCCATGCCGGGTTCTGTCCTGCCAACGGTGGATATATAGATCATCTAGGTCATTGGCTGATTCAGCCAGCATTTCTGATTAATAGCTCTTTCCTGGAAGGACGAGCCGTCGCCTCGACCGACGGAGAAAACCTAGGATTTATAGATTTCACGGGTAGCTTTGTTGTTCCTCCACGCTTTAACCGTTGCAGTGGGTTTAGTGAGGGCTTGGCCGCTGTTTGTATGGATGACCGCTGGGGCTTCATTGATCGCGCCGGAAAGCTGGAAATCCCGACGGTATTTGAAGGGCCAACTCCGAAATGCTTTCGTGACGGAATTGCCGGAGTTCGGATCGACGACAGTTGGGGCTTCATCGACCGCTCCGGCTCCTTTCTGATAAAGCCAGAATACGAAAAGATCAGGCACTTTTCTGAGGGGCATGCTTGCGTCCGGCGAAATGGGAAGTGGGGAATGATTGATACGAACGGTCAGCAAGTTCTCGAGTGTCAATTTGATGAACTTGAACCGCTCAACATAGGTATGTCGTCAGCGAAGATCGACGGCAAAGCAGGTTTCCTATCAGCTAAGGGTAAATGGCTGATTGAGCCGAAATTCGATCTGTGTCTCAGCTTTTTCCGCGGCCTCGCCGTCGTGAAACAGGGGAAAACCTACAGCTACATCCAGCGAGACGGACAGATTCTGTGGACTTCGCAGCCGCTGGCAAGCATTCAATATCCGCCACCCCCACTCTCTGTATAGCAACGGCTCTCGCCGGAGCTAAGCAGTTGGCCGGGCTCCCCATCTCAAACACGGCTCCGAACTTGTATCTCCGCGCCGACCCCGGTACTATGCACGCATTACGGTTGCTCGCTCTGTTGCCCACCGGCAGGCAGGTATAGGGAACATTTTACCTGGAGTTTACGTTCCATTAATGGCAGGCCGAGATTGGCTGCTTTGCGTAACTGCGGAAAGCGGTCACCCTTGCAACGTAACGGGTATTCGAGGCTGATGATACGTTGGAGCAGGATGCCCAACTGGTCCAGCAATGCCTCCAGGGCGATGGGTCGGCCTGGGAGGAACTTGTGCGCCGCCACACTCGCCGCATCTATAACATTTGTTATAGGTTTACCGGTAATGGGGCGGAGGCCGAGGACCTCTCGCAGGACGTCTTCCTGCGCGTTTATAAGACTCTGGGCAGCTACCGTTCAGCTTACGGCGGCTTCGCAACTTGGATGACTAGCGTGACTCGTAACCTGCTGATTGACCACTATCGCCGCACCAAAAGGGACCGTGTCACCGACTCGCTCGATGACGCCATGCCCGTCGTCGAGAACAAGGCTTCTTCCGCTCGCCGTCCTGATGAGCTGGCGCTCCTAGGCGAATTGAGCTCCCAGATCCAAGTAGCCTTGACCAAGCTTTCCCCCGAATTACG
Source organism: Verrucomicrobiia bacterium (assembly GCA_035568155.1). Classification (GTDB taxonomy): domain Bacteria; phylum Acidobacteriota; class Terriglobia; order Acidiferrales; family UBA7541; genus Acidiferrum. Next base: position 13,610 of record DATMOS010000042.1, read on the forward strand.
CGAAGCCGTCATTCTCCGCGACCTTCAACAACTCGAATACGGCGAAATTCAACGTACCCTCGCCGTCCCCGAAGGCACCGTGAAATCCCGCATCAACCGGGGCCGTATCGAACTCGCTCGCATTTTGCAGCAGATGGGAGTGCGCCCATCATGACTTCCCTCCCGAACTGGACACACGAAGAAATCGAAGCACGACTCACCGACTATCTCGAAGGGTTGTTGCAGCCCGAAGAGCAACGCGCATTTGACGCCCATGTTTCCACTTGCGCGCAGTGCGAGCCGTTGCTCGCCAGCGTTTCGCATCTGCTCACCGATCTTCATTCCATGGATGAAATCGAACCGCCGCCCCGGCTCATCTACGCCATCCTCGATAAAACTCTTGGCCCGCGTGAAACTGTTACCGGTTGGCGGGCTGCGTTTGCCTGGCTCCGCGCGCTCGCCAGTCCCCGCGTTGGCTATGGATTCGCTTCCGTGGCAGCGACCTTCTTGATCGTGATTTCCAGTTCCGGATTTAACTGGCGCAAACCGCGTCTCGCGGATTTGAAGCCGGCCACTATTTATCGCCGCGCCGACCAAAAGGTTCACTTGGTATACGCGCAGGGAACGAAGTTCGTCAGTGACCTTCGTGTGGTTTACGAAATTCAATCTCGTCTTAATCAGGACGACCAACAAATTCCATCGCAGGATCGCAACCGGCAACAACCAACTCCCAAGGGCGATCCCGGCAGCACTGATGGCACCAATCCCTCTTCCCCGAAGCAGCAAAATCGCGCCAATGGCATCGACAGAAATTTGCAAATGCTCGCTGCCGACTTGCCGCTTTTCGTCGAGAGGAGAATTCGATGAAGTGTGCCGTCCATCAGGATGTGGACGCTATCGGTTACTGCCGTAACTGTGGCAAAGCGCTCTGTTCAGTTTGTGCGCGGCCCATTCGCGATGTTTATTATTGCGAAGATTGCCTGGCTGGAGCGGTTGGTATTCCCCCCAATCAACCGCCAGCCTCCGCCGCTAACCCTGCTGGCCCCACACCGTACGTAGCTGGCGCTTACGTTCCGCCGCCCGGTCAACAACCCAGTGCGATTCCGCCGCGTTCGAATACCGCCAGTAGTCCGACTATTGCGTTCATCCTGGGATTCTGTCCCGGTCTGGGCGCCATCTATAACGGCGAATACAACAAAGCCCTACTCCACATTGTGGTCTTCGCGGCCATGATCGTCGGACTGAGCAGCGACCTGGGCGGCGGCGCGGATACCGCGCTGGCGTTGCTACTCGCGGGTTTTGTTTTCTACATGGCTTTTGACGCGATGCGCACCGCCAAAGCCAAGCAGATGGGCGAAGCCACCGTCGATCCTCTGGAATCGTGGAGCAAAGAGCGGCCGATCGGTCCCATTATTCTGATCGGCATCGGCGTGCTGTTTCTGTTGAACAATTTCGCGTGGTTCCCGTTTTATCGGATAGAGCGTTTCTGGCCCCTGATTCTGATTGGAGTTGGGGTGTTGATGTTCCGCAACAGGCTGGGACGCCCGTGAATCGCGTCGGCAGAAAAACGCCGCGCAGAATTAGTGCCGGAGAGGTTGTTGGAGGCCAACACAGATGAGTGATCGCATTCGTTGCAATTGCCGCCGCTGCACCATCCGCAGCTTGATGGGCCCGGCGGTGATCATCACCGTAGGGATACTGTTTCTCCTCGAACAGACCCGCAGCGGCTTTTC
>DATMOS010000043.1:0-18037 GCA_035568155.1 Verrucomicrobiia bacterium
ATGCGTTTTGATCTGATCACCATTTTTCCGGATTTTTTTGCAGGGCCGCTGGATCACGGGATTTTACGGCGCGCGAGAGAGACGGGAATTGTTGAAGTGAACGTGCAGGATTTGCGTGTCTTCACCAAGGATCGGCATCGAACCGTGGATGACCGTCCGTTTGGCGGCGGCGAAGGCATGGTGCTGAAGCCGGAGCCGCTGTTTGAGGCGGTGGAGCATTTGTTGGGGGCGCCGGTTGGCGACGCGACTGATAAGCGCGACCTTCCTGAAGGAACAGCGATTGTGCTGCTGTCGGCTTCGGGGAAACGATTTGATCAGCAAACGGCGCGGCGTTTTGCGAGGTTCTCGCGGATTATTTTGATTTGCGGGCGTTATGAGGGCGTAGACGAACGTGTGGCGGAACATCTCGCGACGGCGGAAATTTCCATTGGCGATTTTGTATTGAGCGGCGGCGAGTTGCCGGCGATGCTGATTGTGGATGCGGTGACGCGATTGTTGCCGGGGTCACTGGGGAATGAAGCGTCTTCGCAGAATGAATCGTTCAGCGCGAGTACGGACGTTCAAGAAACTACAGACGGGGACACGTCTGGGCGGTCCCACGTTAAAACCCCCACCCTCAAAAACCCAGGGTGGGGCACCCAACGTCCGACCGAATCGGCTCCGCTGCTGGATTTTCCGCACTACACGAGGCCTGCGGAGTATCGCGGATGGAAAGTGCCGGATGTGCTGATCGGCGGAAATCATGCGGAGGTCGCGGCGTGGCGTCGCACTGCGGCCATCGAAAAGACTCAGAAAAACCGGCCCGATCTGAAGCCTACGAACAATCTATAAATTTCGCTATAAATTTGGCGCGGTTCATCATCATCTGCCCACGCCATTGAGAAAATTTTGTAGAGCTGCGCGATATTTTTCTGGAGCAATGATGGAAGCTTCTTCGTGGCAAAGGCCGTTGATCTCCAACAAAGTTTTTGGCGGGTTGCTAGCCAGATAAACCTCCTGTCCGAGCGTGAATGGCAAAACGGGATCTTGACGGCAATGAACGATGAAAATGGGGGTGTGGATTTCCTGGACTCGAGCTTGCGTATCGAATTGGCCGCGCACCAAGAAAGAAAGACCGGGGAGGAAACGGAAAATTAATTTGGCGAGCCTGGCGGCCGAAGGAAACGGTGCTTCGAGGATTACAGCGCCGACTTGCTGTTGCGCGGCCAGATGAGCAGCGACGGCGGTTCCTAGCGACTGGCCGAAGGAAATGATCGTTTTTGGATCGATGCGTTTCGCGTTTATGAGGTACTCGTATGCCGTGGCCGCGTCTCGATAAAGGCCGGCTTCGCTGGGTTTCCCTTCGCTCTGCCCATAACCACGATATTCAACTGCAAGGACATTTCCCGGTGCGTCGCGCAAGAATTCATAGATTGGGGCGCGGTCGGCGATGTTTCCGGCGTTTCCGTGAAAGGCCAGAAATGTGAATTTGGCTTTTTCATTGGGGATCCACCAGGCGTGAAGTTTGGCGCCATCCGAGGTAGTCAGCCAGGTGTCCTGAACGGCGAGATTGCGAGGATTCCAATCGCCAGCCAGGCGGCCGGGATAATCGGGAAAGAAAACGAAGCGCGCTTCAAAGATGCGCACCAAGACCAACACCAGAATATAGCCGACAAGGACTGAGAAGAGCAGGCGCACCAATCGTTTACGGATAGGGACCGCGTTCACCGCAGAAGAGTCTCTCATGAAGCCGCGCTTCCGAAAATTGCCCCGGCTCGAAAGAAAATCACATCAACGAATAAATGCGGTGATATAGTTCGCCTATTGTAATTCGTCCCTTTATTGAGCAGTTTCCTCCCGCAAGGCGTTAGAAAGAGGTTTCATGAGTGGCAGGCAGGTGGTTTCGCGCTATTGGCGCGGCTGGTTGGTCTTGGTGTGGCTGATGGCGGCGGCTGTGGTGGCGGGCGCACGGGCCAATGATGCGCCGGGGATACCGCGGATTGTTACGCATGACAACACGGAGGCTTCCGGGAGGTTGGAGAACGGGCTTTTGACATTGCGGCTGGAGATTCGCGAGGGCGAGTGGCATCCGGATGCCGACGACGGACCGGGGATGCCGATTTTTGCATTTGCGGAGGAAGGGAAAAGTCCCAGCATTCCCGGGCCGATGATCCGGGTGCCGCAGGGTACGCGGATCCGTGTGTCGGTGAAGAATACGGTGCTGTTTTTCCCGGCGTTTTTGCATGGCCTGAATCAGCGGCCTGGGAAGGACGGAGCGCTGAAGATCGCGCCCGGAGCAACGCAAGAGGTGACGTTTCTGGCGGGTGAATCGGGAACGTATTACTACTGGGCGAACACCGGAGTTGATGCACCGATTGATGCGCGGCAGGGCTGGGACACGCAACTGCATGGAGCGTTCATTGTGGATGGGCCGGGGGCGCGCAGTGATGACCGGGTGCTGATGATCAGCTTGTGGTACACGTGGATCGTTCCGTTCGATTTTAATCGCGGATTTCATCAGATACCTACGATGAATGGTAAATCGTGGCCACATACCACGCGACTCTCTTATGACATGGGGCAGACGATTCACTGGCGGGTGATCAACACGAGTGTGGCTGTTCATCCGATGCATTTGCATGGGTCGTACTTTCAGATTGAGAGTACCGGGGATGGCGAGCGAGATACTAGCTATGCCGAGAATGAGCGGCGCAGCGTGGTCACAGAGGTTTTACCGGAAGGCCACACCATGGCGGTGTCCTGGAAGCCCCCGCATGCGGGCAACTGGATTTTCCATTGCCACCTAGCGGATCACTTTGTGGAAGAAATTTCCAACCAGGTGAGTGAAGTGACAGGGGTACCGAACGAGAAGCCGGAGCATCAGCATGGCAAGGGTATGGGTATGGCCGGGCTGGTGGTGGGGATTCAGATCAAGCCGTCCAGCAGCGGAATTGCGATTCCCGCTCTTGCCGCGCCGGCGCGAAAGCTGGAGCTGGTTGTGGCTCGCAGCAATGACGCGACGGATGTGCGGCACCCGATACAAATAAATCTCACGGATGGAAAAAATATTTCGTCCACGGCGGCGGGTTCGGAGTTGGGGCCGACAATTGTGTTGCACCGCGACGAGACGACCGAGATTACGGTGGTCAACCAGCTGGCGACGCCTACGGCGATTCACTGGCACGGGATTGAACTGGAGAGTTATTACGATGGCGTGGTGGATATTGGCGGAGATTCGCGGCAGGTGACGCCGCGCATTGAGCCGGGCGCTTCGTTTGTGGCGCGTATGACGCCACCGCGGGCAGGGACGTTTATTTATCACACGCACTGGCATGACATGGACCAGCTGACGAAGGGATTATATGGGGCACTGATCGTGCTGGAGCCGGGGGAGAAATATGACGCGGAACATGACCGTTTGTATCTGGTCAGCCGCGGCGGCGCCGACATTTTTTATTCGTCACTGCTGGTGAATGGCATGGAGCATCCGGCGGGTAGCGAACTGCGGGCTGGGGAGCGTTACCGGCTACGATTCATCAATATCACGCCGAGTGATGACGGGACGGAGATGGTCCTCGCGGCGGCGGGAAAACCTGTAGCGTGGACGCCCATGGCCAAGGATGGCGCGGAACTGCCGGCGCGTTTCAGATCGGCGTGCGACGCGAAGTTTAAATTCGCGGCCGGCGAAACTTATGACTTTGAGTTTCGGCCGGAGAAATCGGGGAAGCTGGAATTGCAGACAAGTTTTATCGAGCTGCATACCAATGTGCCGATCACGGTGCTGGAGGCGAACGAGGCGGTGGCGGAGCGGCGGTAGAGCTCTGGAGGGTTCAAACACTGTCGGTACTTCCCATGGCCAGAGGGCCTCAACGAGTAGTCGCAGGACCGTAGGCAAGCCTAAGGGGATATGCCAGAAGTGATATCGAGAATGCGATAAGTAAGAGTGCGAATAGCGATCGTTTACGACTTTGTGGGAATGAACGCGCGTGCTCGCTCCCAGAGGTTGTTGATAGCACGAATCCTTTTGCGCATCTTTCGACCCATGCAGTGACGAAATGAAGTTTGGTCTTCTTGGTCTAATAGCGGGAAGGCTTCGCGGAAGATTAAGGCCATGGTAATCCACGCCATGAAAAACAAACAAAAGCTCATGCTAAAGACCAGGGTTTGCATTTTGGAGACATCGCGATCTATTGCTGATCAACTATACTGTGCCTAATTTCTGGCTGTTGCCGTCGAGAAGTGCCGTCGGGTAACTGGATGCTGCCGCGCACCAAGACCAGTACCAGGATGTAACCGATAAGTGCGTAAATCAGCAGGCGCAACATTCGTTGGCGGATGGGAGCGGCGGTCACCGCAGAAGAGTCTCTCATGAACCCGCGGCACTGCTCTGCACCGAGTTCGCGAAAGGGGTGGCGTGAATGGGGTGAGGTTGGCTATAATTGTGGATTGGCCTTGGTGTGCTGGCTCCGCCTGAGCGGGTCTGCAGGGAAACTACAATGAATCCGATAATACGAAAATTGCATGAAGCGCAACTGCGCAAAGATTTGCCGGAGTTTCGTCCTGGCGACAGCGTACGAGTTAATGTGCGGCTGAAGGAAGGCGAAGGCGAGAAGGAAAAAGAGCGCCTGCAAGCGTTTGAAGGCGTGGTGATTTCAAAGAAGGGCCGCGCGTCGAGCGCGACGTTTACGGTGCGGCGGGTGAGCTTTGGCGTGGGCATCGAGAGAATTTTTCCGCTGCATTCGCCGACGATCAGCTCGATCGACGTGGTGGGACGCGGCAAAGTGCGGCGCGCGCGGCTTTATTATTTGCGCGAATTGAAGGGCAAGGCTGCGCGCATCAAGCGCGCCGCGCGTGAAGAAGCTCCGGCTAACGGCGGGAAACCGCAGGCTGTGGAAGCCAAGGCGTAAAATTCATCAAGACACTTTATTTTTGTGAGTGGCCCTGCTGGTTGATTCCGTGGGGTTGGAGGTGAAGTGTTTTTGAGTGAGGATTAGGAACTTTCTGGAGGTAGCTGCGCGGATTAGTTGGGTGAGGTTTCCACGTTACAAGACCCACCTTTCAAAAATCTGAAGGTGGGCACCCTTCGCGTTTTTTTGGTTTGTGTGGGGTTTGTTGGTTGCCGTAGCAGTGGATCCACGCGAGACAAAGAGTTAATGAGGAAAAATGGAATGAGGCTAGCGCTCAGGTTAAGGCTTGTGTGCTTTTTTTTATGTTTGGGGCAGGCAATGCAGATTTGTGCGGGCACAACCGCTCAAGATAAAAAGCCGGCACAAACCGTTACGCCGCTTAGAGCGCCGGATGAACGCTACAAAGTGGATATTTTGCTGGTGGTGGCGCATCCGGATGATGAAGGCGCGGCGACGGCATATTTGGCGCGCGCGATTGATGAGGGGAAACGCGTAGCGGTAGTTTATGGCACGCGCGGGAGCAGCGGCGCGAATGAAGTGGGCGCGGAACAGGCGGCGGCGCTGGGTGCGATTCGCGAAATCGAGGCGCGGCGCGCGCTTTCACAGTTGGGGATCGCGGATGTGTGGTTCCTCGACGGTAAGGACACCGCTTCGCAAAATGTTCTGCAATCGCTTTCCAACTGGAATCATGGCGAGACGCTGCAGCAATTGGTGCGGCTGATGCGCTTGACGCGCCCTGAAGTGGTGCTGACCTTTTTGCCCGGTACATTTATTGGTGAGGACCATGGCGATCACCAGGCTTCAGGCGTGTTGGCTACGGAAGCGTTTGATATGAGCGGCGATCCAGTCGCGTTTCCTGAACAACTTGCGGGCGCAACAAAACGGCTCGAACCTTTGCTGGACAATTTGCGGCCGTGGCAGCCAAAGAAACTTTATTATTTTGCGGATGCGGACAGAGAGGACATTTTTAAAGGGCTGGGTCCCGCTTATTCCGTGAAAGAGCTGTCGAAATCAAACAAGCATGCGTACTGGCGCATCGCGCTGGACGGTTATCTGGCTCATGAAACGCAATCGAGGGCCATGGCGGAGTCGCTGAAAGGGATGAGTGACGCGGCGCTGGAAAAGCTGATGACCACTGAGGGGTATTGGAGCGACTCGTTGCGGTTTGTGCGCGGGAAATCGCTGGTGGGCGGCGCGGCGACGGGCGATGTTTTTGAAAATGTGAGCAGCGAGCCGATTCCATTCAGACGGCCGGAAGTCGCGCCGCAACCTCAAGGACCGGAATTGGCGGTGGAACTCGGTGGGCCGTGGAGTTTTTATGCTGATTTTCGTCGCGCTCACGGGTTGACACATTTGCAGCATCCGGAACCTCCGGAGATCGCGCTACAGGTCGGGACTACACTGGTAATTCCGCTATGGGTGCGGAATCAGACTTCTTCAACGCAAGAGATAACTTTGTCCGCGGAACTGCCGAGCGTATGGACGGTGCAAAGTGGCGGGGGAAAATTTTCCATTGGGGCAAAACAAACGGCGGCGACGCGGATAGAAGTCGCTCTGCCGGCAACCACGGATGGCGCTAAGAAGAATAATGAACCGCGGGAGATTACTGTGCACGCCGAATCCGGCGGGCGCTCCATTGGAGATGTAAAGCTGCGCGTGGAATTACGTAAGAGAGCACTGCCTCAGTAAAACGTTGGCGAGCATTGCTCAGGATTTTTTGGTGCGCGCGGATTCCATCGCTTCCCACGCTGAATCCGGTAGCGTAGCCAGATCGTTAAACTCACCCGCGCCGCGCAGCCACTGACCGCCGTCGATCACAACACACTCGCCGTTGATATAGGGCGACATATCGCTTATCAGGAAGGCTGCGAGATTGGCGAGTTCTTCATGACGCCCAAAGCGCTTCATGGGGTTGAAATTCTTGCGATCTTCTTCCATTTGCGTCGAGGGCATGAGGCGAGACCATGCACCTTCCGTGGGAAAAGGGCCGGGCGCGATGGCGTTGAGGCGGATGTGGTATTTGCCCCACTCCACGGCTAGAGACCGGGTTAGCGCGAGGACTCCGGCCTTGGCGCATGCGGATGGCACCACGAAACCCGAGCCGCAATTCGCGGCGGCGTAAGTGGTGACGATGTTGAGCACGGTGGCGGGCTGTTTTTTTTCGATCCAGCGTTTGCCAAAGACTTGGGTGCAATTAAAACTGCCGTTGAGAACGATGCCGACGACAGCGTTGAAGGCGTTGGGTGTCAGTTTCTCCGTGCGAGCCATGAAATTCCCGGCAGCGTTGTTGATAAGGGTATTTATTTCACCGATTTGAGACTCGGCGGTTTTGGCGGCAGCTTCGACTGCAGCGTAATCACGAACGTCGCAGGAGGCGAATGCGGCGGTGCCGCCGGGGCGCTGAATCTCTTCGCAGACGGATTTAAGTGGCTCGGGCCGGCGGCCGACGATGAAGAGACGCGCGCCGAGACTGGCAAAATGGAGAGCCATGGAGCGGCCCAGCCCGGTGCCGCCGCCCGTAAGGAAAATACCTTTGGATTTCAGCAGGTCTGATTGGAACAAGAGTGGTCCTCAAGCATGCCAGGGCTTAAAAAATTTATCTTGAAAACCTGTCGAACTACCAGATTTTGCAAGCTTGTTCGCGCACCATGTGGTCGCCCTTTTTGCAGCCCCATGCTTGGGCGAATGCAGCCATGTCTGACAAGGGTCCGTTGCCACGGAAACGCGCAAGCGGATGCGGATTGGTATTGGCCTGCAAGCGAGCGGCTTCGGGACGCTGGTTGGTGCCCCACACTTGTGCCCAGCCGAGAAAGAAACGCTGCTCGGGAGTGAAGCCGTCAATATCTTTGGGGCGCGGCTTCCCTTCCAGCGATTTTTCGTAGGCGGCGTAGGAGATGGCCAGGCCGCCAAGGTCGCCGATGCTTTCACCGAGCACCAGCTTACCGTTTTGATGCAGGCCGGGTTCGACTTCGTAGGAGTCGAATTGTTTTTCCACGCAAGTGGCGCGCTCATCAAAATTCTTGCGATCGTCGGCGGTCCACCAGTTGCGGAGATTTCCTTTTCCGTCGAACTGTGAACCTTGATCGTCAAAGCCGTGGGAGATTTCATGACCGATCACCGCTCCCATACCGCCGTAGTTGATAGCGTCGTCGGCTTTCGGGTCGTAGAAGGGCGGCTGTAGAATGCCTGCGGGGAAGACGATTTCGTTCATGGTGGGGTTGTAGTAGGCGTTGACGGTGGGTGGCGTCATGCCCCACTCATTGCGGTCGACAGGCTTGCCGATTTTTGCGAGCTCGCGAGCGTTTTCAAAAGACTCAGAGCGGCGCAGATTGACGGCGTAAGAGGTGCGTTCGATGTTGAGCTTGGAATAATCACGCCATTTGTCGGGGTAACCGATCTTGATGTTGAAGGCCTCGAGTTTTTCGATGGCGGCTTTCTTTGTTTCCGGGCTCATCCAGGAAAGGCTGGGGATATCGGAGCGCAGGGCAGAGATAAGATTTTGCACCATCTCGCGGGCGTGCGCCTTGGCTTCCGGCGGAAAATATTTTTCCACATAGACCTGGCCTAAAGCTTCGCCGATGTTGCGATTGACGGACTGTACGCAGCGTTTCCAGCGGGGCTGAAGCTCGGCGGTACCGGAAAGGCGCTTACCGTAGAAATTAAAATTCTCCTGCACGAAGGCGTCGCTAAGCGCTGGCGCATTGTCGTGGATGACGTGCCAACGCAAATAAATCTTCCAGTCGGATAAGGGCGTAGCGGTGAGCTGATGATCCATTTCCTTGAAAAAATCAGGCTGGCCAATATTGGTTTCGGGAAGGCCGGGCAGATGGACATCGGCGAAGAAAGAATCCCAGGACCAATCCGGGGTGAGTTGCTTCAATTCGGCGATGGAAAGTTTGTGGTAATTGGCTTTGGGATCGCGCAACTGCACATTGGTCAACGAGGCTTTAGCCAGGCCGGTCTCGATATTCATTACCGTTTGGGCTTCGGCGGTGGCTTTTTCTGGGGAATCGCCGGCGAGCTGAAACATTTTTGAGACGTGCGCGACGTAATCGCTGCGAAGTTGTTTGGAGCGCTCGTCATCGCGCGTGTAGTAATCGCGGTCGGGCAAGCCCAAGCCGCCCTGATCGGCATCGCCAATCACTTTAGTGCTATCGACGAAGTCCTGCGTGGAACTGAAATCGAAAAGCGCCTGGATGCCCTCGTTATGAAGAGCGGCCACTTCGGCAAGCAAGGCGTTGCGGTCGTTCATAGCGTTGATGGCGTCAAGTTGCGGGGTGATGGGCTTGATGCCTGCCGATTCGATGGCGCTGGCGTCCATGCAAGTGGCGTAGAAGTCGCCTACTTTTTGTTCATTCGATCCGTGGGTGGCCTTGGCGGAAGCCGAGGATTCCACGATCTGACGAAGCTCGGCTTGGTTTTTTTCCTGCAGTTCGGCACCAGTGCCCCAACTAGCGCGGTCGGCGGGGATGGGATTGTTTTTCATCCAGCCGCCCATAGCGAACTGGTAGAAATCGTCGCAGGGTTTGCACGATTTATCGAGGTTGGTGCTAGCGAATCCCCAGGATGAGGATGTATCGGCGGCGTGAGAAGCGAGTATGAGCGCGCCGAAGCCAATGAGGCACAAAACCGCGGCGAGAACAGAGAATTTTGAGACCTTATTTTTCATTAATCACCTTTGGACAGCATCGTCGATGCGAGATCGATGAACTCAGCGATGGAATGACACGCAACTGGAAGCGTGCTGAAACCGGGCCGGACGATCACTCTGCGGTCACTTGTTTGCACTCACTTGGTTGCCGCGGGTGGCGTTTGATATTTGCTGACGTCCACGGATTGCCATTCGCCTTGAATGATTCCCGCGCGGATTTGCGCGGGAGTTTTTCCCTTGCGGGTTTGTTCGTAAGAATACAGATCTTCGCGGACGCAAATTCCGCAGCCGGCGCCGTGTTTGCTGACAAAGCAATCGAGAAGGCTTTCATGGCCCTGGCTGCGATCGCAATGGCAGTAGCACGGTTCCTGGTACAGAACTTTTTTCACATGGACGGCAAGGGCGTAGGCATTCTGCGCTAAAGGATCAGAAAAATTATCCGGGCTCATGGTCGCAGGAAGTACGCCGGTGGGAGCCTCATTGTGAAACGCGGGGACATCGCTGGCGGACTGCGGCTCGGCGGCTGAGGACAGATTGCTCGCGCCGGATATAGATTGCTGCGGCAGGAGCAGTAAAACGAGGGCGAAGGCCACCAGAATTAACAGAGCAGAACATTTCTGGATCAAGTGCATGAAGATTTCTCCGGTATACCTTATACCCGCTGCTTTCCGCAAAGCTGCATGATGGACGATACAGGCTTCATTTACTGTAAGGGGTAAGCGATAAAAATTCCAGTACCGGACCTGAAAAGCCATGCGCGCCGCGGGTGATTGGCGTTGCTTCAGTCATTGACATCCAAGTGTTTGCACGGATTTAAGCAGCTATTCCGGATGAGTTAGGGCGCCGCCGTCAGGCGCTACTTGAATCTCAGATTTCTTGCCGCCGGTGATGATTTGGGCTTCATAGGCCACTAATTGATCGCGCTTGGTGAGGGATTCGACTTTCACAATTCTCCCGAGCGCGGCTTTTTTCTGAAGCGCGTCGCGCACGGGCGAGGGCAGCTTGTTGAGAATCACTTGTTCTTCAATTTCATTGATGGTTCCGTCGGGCGCGATGGCGATATCTTTGGTGTGGCCATCAACAGTCAGCGAGACTTCATACTGCAACTTCCCGTCTTCTGTTTCGCTTGCGTAGCCACGGACGGTGGCTCCCTGACTTTGCTGGTCGGCTACTTTCTGAACGGCCGCAGGCAAGTCGGATTTTTTGAGATGTTTTTCCTGAGCGGGCAGTCCAAGCGCGAAAGTACAGGACCACAGGAATGCACCGCAAACTTGCCATCGACTAAATTGCATAGAGTTCAGTTCCCCTTCCTGTGCAGTTTTCTCGGACGACTTCAATGATAGTACGCGACTTTCCGAGGCATGGCTTTGAAAGGCCCGATAATTGATTTGATTTCCCACCCAGACGATGGGGTTGCACGCTGTCCCCCTAACGCCTGACAGTTTTTTCAGAAGTGTGAATGACAATTGCGTAACCCGGACATCAGGTGCAGCATCTTAGATTCGGTCTGAGCGAAGTCGTCAATCGCTGGACGGTTGTCGATTACAAAATCCTTAAACGCCAAGATGGAGACGGGATTAATCACAAGGATAAGGGGGTACCCAGCGCGGCACTTATCAGGAACGCGGCTTAGGGAGTGACTGCCAGGCAGCAAAAAAACGGTAGTCCTACTTGACGCGGAGCCGCTTTTGGGTAAACTGCATTTTCTTTATGGCAACGATGACACAATTCGTACCGGCCGTGGTGATGCAGGATTTCGACCTGCCACAACGCGAGGCGGCTTTTTTCTACGGGCTGTTTTTGCGTGGCCACTCGGCGGAGCAGTTGCGGCGTGATATTGAGGTACCTACTGCGGTACTGGTGAAATGGCATCGCGAAGCCGAGCGCGAGCCTGAATTGCGGGATATCTTTACGCGCATGGTGGAATACCGGCGGCACGTATTGGCGATTTTTGACAATCTAGTTGGATCAGATCTGCAAAACCAGCGGCTGCAATAATCCTGGTCAGTTCTCCTTCAGCGCTTCCTGTCTTAACTAACTCAGAACGCTCCCCTGCCGAGAATTATGTACTCCCTGTCCGCTCGAACAGGAGACGGATGTCCAAGGCGGAATTTCCTGTACGTTCGTACAGGTTTCTAAAGTACCGAAGGCAACTAATTTTTCTCCGGGTGATTCTAAGCGATTCGGGGACAAGTGTCACAAAATGAAGGGGATTACTCAATTGACGCCAGCCAGTGGCGGAGTTAGAATCCTCGCTTACCAGATTTGAGGTGGAATACCATGGTCAGGGTAGCGCGCACCCTCTTTACCTCGCTTTCTCTACTCACTCTTGCGATGCCGGTCGTCCGGGCGCAACAAGAGCAGCCCGCACCGCAGCAACAGGATCCCACCGCACATCAGAATCTCGATAAAGCCCAAAAGAAGAAAATTCGCAAGACGCTCAAGGAATTGGACACCCCTTACAAGCAGTGGCTCAACGAGGACGTGGTCTACATTATTTCGCCGGAAGAGCGCAACGCGTTCGGGCAGTTGGCTACCAACGAGGAGCGGGAACAATTCATCGAGCAGTTTTGGCTGCGCCGCAGCAGTAATCCGGATTTGCCGGATAACGAATTCAAAGAAGAGCATTACCGGCGGATCGCTTACGCGAATGAGCATTACGCCTCTGGTATTCCAGGATGGAGGACTGATCGCGGACACATGTACATCGTGTGGGGCCCGCCAGACGAGATTGACAGCCATCCAACAGGCGGTACATATGACCGGCCCCAGGAAGAAGGCGGGGGTTCCACGACCACATATCCGTGGGAGACATGGCGTTGGCGGTACATCGAGGGCATGGGCGAAAACGTGATCATGGAGTTCGTCGATCCTACAGGATCAGGCGAATATCACTTGACGATGGATCCTTCCGAGAAGGATGCGCTGACGCATGTGCCGGGCGCGGGATTAAGCCAGATGGAGTCGATGGGACTGGCCTCGAAGGCCGATAGATTTACGAGGTCGGACGGAACGAACCTGCCCACGACGATGGGCGGGACGCCAGCCAGTATGAACGAATTTACGCGTCTGGAAGCGTATGCGAATGCATTCAAACCGCCGGTGGTGAAATTTAAGGATTTGGAAGCGATTGTGACGTCGCGTATCGTGCGCGATCAGGTGCACTTCAACTGGCGAACTGATTTTCTGAAAGTAACGAACGATACGGTATTGGTGCCGGTGACCGTGCAAATCCCCAACACCCAGCTGTCGTTTCAGTCGAAGGAAGGAGTTCACTCTGCGACGATCAATATATTTGGACGAGTAAGCACGCTGACCGGACGGGTGGTTCAGACTTTCGAAGACTCGGTTAGCAGGGATTTCCCGGAGTCGCTATTCCAGCAATCCCTGAAGCTGCAATCCATCTATCAGAAAGCGGTACCGCTGCGGCCGGGACTTTATCGCCTGGACCTAGTGATCAAGGACGTACAAAGCGGAAATGTCGGCGTGGTGAATTCGCGCCTGCAAGTGCCGCGCTACGAGGACGACAAGCTGGAGACCAGTTCGTTGATTCTCGCGGACCAAATTGAACACGTGCCGGCGAAACAAATTGGGAACGGGCAATTCGTGCTAGGTTCTTCCAAGGTGAGGCCGCGGATGGAGGGCGATTTTACCACCGCGGACCGGTTGGGAATTTACATGCAGGTCTACAACCTGAAGCCGGATGAGAAAACACATAAATCCAACGCTACGTTTGAGTACACGGTGAAAAAAGGCGGCGCGCAGGTGCTGCAATTCAAGGAAACGTCGGCGGATATGAAGCAAACTGGCGATCAAATTACGATCGAACGGCTGCTGCCATTGGCGACGCTGGCGCCGGGCAAGTACACCCTGGAGATAAGCGCGACGGACACGCTTTCGAATCAGACGATTTCGCGGACGGCTGATTTCACGGTCAAACATCCCTTGGAAACCAAGAGCGCCGCGAACGTGCAACCTGGAGGTACAGCAAAGTGAAGCAAAAAAGGCTCCTCCATTTCGGGGCCATAACGCTGGCGTTTTTAGCAGGCGCGGCTTCGCCGGCTAAGGCCAAGTCGCCAGACGCACAATTGAAAACCGCTTCGAAACCAGGGCCTGGCAAACTTGCCGGCGTGGTCCTGGACGGCACGGGAACGCCGCAAATGGGCGCGACCGTAGAGCTCCTGGCGGAAGCTTCGGGAGTAAGTATCGCCCGCGAACTCTTGACCAACACGGAAGGTGTTTTTCGCGGTGAGAAACTTTCGCCCGGCTTGTATACCGTGCGAGTTACGCTGGCGGGATTTTTGCCTACGCTGGAAAAACACATTCGCATCAATCCCAACGTGACCACTGTAGTGCGCGTGCAGATGGAATCCATGTTCGCGTCCCTGGAACAGCTGAGGCGGCAACCGGTAAATATTCCGGTGGAGGGCGACGATTGGAAATGGGTGCTGCGTTCGGCGGCTGCGACGCGGCCGGTGCTGGAGTGGATGGGCGACGCGCAGGTGATGACCGCGGATGCAGGTATCGATCGCGGGATACCGCGAGCTCCGCGCGCGCGGCTGGAATTTACTGATGGAGCGCGGCATCCGGGCTCAGGATCGAACCTGGTGGCGGCTCCGGCGACGGCGTTTGCCTACGACCAGAACTTGGGCGGAACCGGCCAGGTGATTCTTGCCGGACAGATGAGTTATGACCAGGAAGCGCCTGCGGGAAGTATCGCGACAGTGTGGCTGCCAACCGGGTCTTTGGGTGCCGGTCCGCATACCGCGTTGGTTTTGCGTGAAGCCAAGCTTGGCCCGGATGGACCCACATTTCGCGGAGTGCGTATTGATCAGGGTGGTGCGATGGCCATCGGTGATCGCGCAATTCTAAGTTATGGTGGAGAGTTTGTCATGGTGGGGCTGGGAGCTGCGGCGTCGTCGATCCGCCCGCGAACGAAATTAGACGTGCGGGTTTCGGACGATTGGAACGCAACCCTGATTTTCACGTCCATGCCGAACGGGCCTGGGCCGCTGGAAGCTACAGACGGCGAGGTCAACAACATGGCCGCGGCGTTGAATGAGCTGGACGGCTTCCCGACATTGCTGTGGCGCGCGGGCAAACCGGTACTGCAGAAGGGCTGGCACGAGGAAGTGTCCGCGGATCGGAAATTGGGCGCGCGCGGGAAATTGGAAATGGCGGCATTCCACGACGACAATCGGCATGTGGCGGTGTTCGGGCGCGGCGGTGATCTGCCGGCCGGAGACTATTTCCAGGATTATTTTTCAAACGGGTTTGCGTACGATGGCGGCTCGTCCAGCAGTTGGGGAACGCGCATAGCTCTACGCGAGAAACTGGATGACGACATAGAGCTTACGACGGTTTACGCATTCGCAGGAGCGCTGGCGCCGGGAGAAGATTTGAATGGAGTATTGCGCGATATTCTGCGGACAGTGCCGCGACACTCTCTAGGGGCTAGCGTTACGGCGAAGATCCCTCGCGCCCGAACGAAGGTCGAGGCTGGGTATAAATGGGTAAGCGGCGTGGCGGTCTCGCGGGTGGATATGTATGGCGAGTCGCTCTTCCAACTCGATCCTTACCTGCATGTGGGAGTCAGGCAGCCGCTGCCGAAGTTCGCCTTGGGGCGTTGGGAGGCGGTGGCAGACTGCGATAATTTACTGGCTCAAGGTAATGTGCCAGTGGCTTCTAGGGATGGACGGACCAATTTGATACCAGCATTTCGAAGTTTCCGCGGCGGGCTTAGCGTCCAGTTTTGACAATTGGGGCTTTAGAAAGCCATATCTGCCCTTCTGAATACCGTATCCCCGTTCGGTCTTTCCGGATTTTTTATTCGAAACGATAGAATTAAAAGGGTTTAAAGTAGAGTGCCGTCCGCGGCGGATGGTCTCTAATTTGCACCAGATTTATACCGGGAAGGTGTAACCCTGTCGAACCGCGGTATGAAACAGAATCTGCGCGTGAGTCTTGGGGCGGTCGTGCTGGCGTTGGCTACGCTAGCGGCGGTGATCTTTGCCTTCCTGAACTTCCAACAACGTAGCAGATTTGAGCTGGTGGATGATGGCGTCGCTTGGCTAGATACCGATCACGGCGTCGAGGCATGGAGAGTTGGCAAGGACTCCCCAGCAGCTTTGGCGGGCGTTCGCGCGGGCGACCACTTGGTGGAGATAGACGGCGTCCCGGTAAAACGAGCCGTCCAGGTAACCATGCGTTTGAGCCGCGCGGGCCTGTGGACGCAGGTGCGCTACAAGCTGAGCCGTGCGGGCCAGGAATTCGAGACCCCGTTGGTCACTGCGCCGGCCGAGAAGCCCGCTTCCATCGAAAATTATCTCCGGGTCGTAGGGCTGCTTTATCTCTTTATTGGATTATTTATTTTTGCGCGGCGCTGGAATGCGCCGAAGGCAGTGCACTTTTATGTGTTCTGCCTGGTGTCATTCATCCTGTATTCATTCCACTACAGCGGAAAACTGGACACTTTTGACCAGGAAGTTTATTGGGCGAACATCGTGGCACGCTTGCTGGCGCCCGCGGTGTTGTTGCACTTCGCGCTGGTGTTCCCCGGCCGTTCCGAAACAACCCTTCGCTCTTCATCAAAAGTGCTTACGGTTTATTTGCCGCCCCTGGCGCTGTTACTGGTACACATCAGCACGGCGCGCAACAGTTTCGGATTTGTTCCGTGGCTGGGCTCGCGCATTTTGCTGGATAAGATCGAACTGAGTTTCCTGGGCGCATGTTTTCTTGCCGCCGGGCTGGGTTTCTACAGAAATTTTCGAGCGGCCCCGTCGGGAGTTTTGCGGCAGCAATTCAAATGGTTGACCGGCGGGACGCTGGCGGGCACCGTGCCGTTCACGGTGCTGTACATCGTGCCGTTCGTCATGGATCTGGGTCCGCGCAGGTGGATGCAATTCTCCGCGGTGAGCCTGGTCTTGATTCCTTTGTGCTTCGGCTACGCCGTCATCCGCTACCGGTTGATGGACGTAGATATTATTTTCAAGCGGGGCCTGGCGTACACAGCGGCCACCGCGGGAGTAGCGGCGGTTTATTTTGCGCTGGTGGCGTTGCTGGCGCAGATTTTCCACGCGCAGACCACCGGGCCGGTTGGCGGCATGATCGCCATAGTCATCGCGGCGTTTCTGTTTCAGCCGTTCCGCGAATGGACGCAGTCCAGGCTGGACAGATTCTTTTATCGCGACCGGCTCGATTATCGCAGGACGCTGATTGAGTTTGGGCGCACGCTGACTAATGAAGTGCGGTTGGAGCCGATGCTCGGCTCGGTGATGGATCGTGTTTCCCAGACACTGCTGGTAGATCGGTTGGCGATTTTCCAGGAAGACCCGGTGCACCCCGGCCACATGCGGCTGGCACGCTCGATGGGGGTGCGATTGACTGAACCACTTGATCTTGGCTTCCTCGAGCCGGCCCGGCCCGAGTTCGCCCGTGGGGCGCTCTTTTTTGAGTCGCCCCGCGCGGCGAGAGATGTCAGCGAATCTGTGCGCCGCACGCTGGAGCAACTGGACCTGAATTATTTTGTGCCTTGCCGGATTCGGGAACACACCGTGGCGGTGTTGGGCCTGGGCAAGACTGTGGATGGGGATTTTCTGTCGAGCGATGACGTGGAGTTGGTGGAGACCATCGCCGGCTACGTGGCGATCGCGCTCGATAATTCGCAGTTGTACACCTCGCTGGAACAAAAGGCCACGGAGATCGCGCGGTTGAAGGACTTCAGCGAAAACATCGTGGAATCGCTGAACGTCGGAGTGCTGGCGGTGGACCTGGAAGGCCTGGTGGAATCCTGGAACACGCGAATGGAGCAGTTGTTTGGCGTGGCACGCGAGCAAGCGGTCGGGCATCAACTGAATTCGCTGCTGCCGGAGGAATTGTCGCGGGAGATTAATGCCCGTAGCGATGAGGAATTGATCACCGGAATTTACAAGCAGCGGCTGCACCATCTGGGGAAAACTCTGACGTTAAATGTTTCGATTACGCCGCTGGTCAGCAAATCGGGAGAGCGCATCGGACGGCTGCTGCTATTTGATGATGTGACGCAACGGGAACGCCTGGAAGAACAGATGACCCAGACGGAAAAGCTCACATCACTGGGGCTGCTGGCAGCGGGCGTGGCGCATGAAGTAAATACTCCGCTGGCGGTAATCTCCAATTACATACAGATGCTTGGGAAGCAAATGCCTGAGGGCGATCCGAGACAAGCGATCATCGAGAAAATCGTTAAGCAGACTTTTCGCGCCAGCGAAATTGTAAATAACTTGCTGAATTTTTCCCGCACCAGCGCCACCGAAGTGGTGGATATCGACGTGAATCGCGTGGTGGAAGAAACGCTCTCACTGGTAGCACATCCGCTCAAAACCTCGCAGATTCAGGTCGTGCGGCAACTGGGCGAAACGCTTCCGGCGGTACGCGGCTCGGCGAACAAGCTGCAGCAGGTGTTTTTGAATTTATTTTTGAATGCGCGCGATGCCATGCCCGGCGGAGGCATGCTGGAAGT
>DATMOS010000044.1:0-3166 GCA_035568155.1 Verrucomicrobiia bacterium
TTCACGGTCCTGTATTCCAAGGTGATTGATTAACCGATGCAGGTAGCCGCGAGCCACGCCGAGCGTGCGTGCGCATTCTGCTTTCCGCCAATCGCACTGCCGCAATGTGCGAAGGATTAACGCGCGTTTGAAGCGCTTCACCTCTTCCTCGTAAGATTGACTGAGGGGCTGCGTCTCAATGCCCGCCACCGACACTGGCTCCTGGCGTTCCGACCGCGCCGAACGCATCGACGACGGCAAGTTGTAAACATCCACGGTCGCACCGTCGCAAAGCGCCACGCCCCGCTGCACTACGTTTTCCAGCTCACGAACATTTCCCGGCCAGTTGTAATCTTCCAGTGTTTCCAAAGCCGCTTGCGAGAAATTTCGGGCCGGTTTCTGAAATTGATGGGCGGCCTTTTCCAAAAATTGTTGCGCCAGCAGCGGAATGTCGTCGCGCCGTTTACGAAGGGGCGGTAACTGCAGTTGCACAACATTCAAGCGGTAGTATAAATCCTCGCGGAATTTCCCTTGTTGCACCATTTCGCCGAGATTGCGGTTGGTCGCGCAAATCAGCCGAAGGTCGACGTTGATGGTCTTGTTGCCGCCAAGGCGTTCGAATCGCCGTTCCTGCAGGACGCGCAACAGCTTGGGTTGCAGCCCGATTCCTAAATCCCCGATTTCATCCAGAAATAAAGTTCCATGATCCGCGGCTTCGACGCGGCCGCACCGGCTCATAATCGCGCCCGTGAATGCCCCTTTCTCATGGCCAAATAATTCGTCTTCGACCAGCGTTTCCGGCAGATTAGCGCAGGAAAATGCTATCATCGCGCCATTTTTTCTGCCGCTCAAGTGGTGTATCGCGCGAGCGAGAAGTTCCTTGCCAGTTCCCGTTTCGCCCGTGATCAGCACGCTGACATCGCAAGTGGCGATCTTACGTGCCATGGCAAAAAGTTCCTGCATTGGCGCTGAAGTGCCGACAAGTTCGTGAAGTCTCCCGACGTATTCCGTGCCTCGAAGTTTTCGTAGCTCTTGCTCCGAGGCATACAATCTGTAAACACGGCGGAGGATTGCTCGAAGTTCACTGATGTTGGGGGGATTCGTTATGCTGTCCTCAGCCCCATATTCAAGCGCATAGAGAAACGAGCCACGCCGTTCTTCGTCGCAAAGTACAATCATCGGGGGATGATTTTGCAGTTCGTTGATCTTGGCCATCAGCCGCAACGCGGCTTCATCGAAATCCTCAGGCACATTTGACCGCAGGTCGACCAGCAAAACGTGCGACCACGTCAAAGTGTCCTTGAACTTCTCAAACTGCAGTTCCATGCTCGCTCTGGTCTCAAACTCGTCGCCCAGAGCACGTGCAACCGCCTCTGCCAAACCTGTATCCTGAGTTAAAAAGCAAACTTGCATAATTTGATTATCGGACATTCTTGCTCCCGGAGCTGGGGCGAGCTCCCCGGTAAAAATTTTATTTATGTTTCTCTAGAATGATGAATAATGGCGAACTGTGGCCCGATAACACTTGGCTCCTCTCGGACGATTGAGTGGACCCTTGGGATTGCCGACGGGACGCTGGAAGTACCTAAGGGCAAGCAAGGTACCACAAACTACGTACGAAAGAAACGCTAAATTGCAGAGAGTCTATGGTTTGGTAGTGAGCCAATTAGAGGTAGTTTCTACAGGGATATACTTATGCCCATTGTGGGAAGGTTTATTCCGTCACTGCCGAACTACGGGAGCGGGGGGCGGGTCTGACGGTATACCGACCAGGATATCCACTGGTATGGCTTTTCCGCCGCGCGTAGCTGGCTTGAATTTCCACTTGCTGAACGCCAACCTAGCCGCCTCGTCCATGAGCGGAAGCAGTCCCTGGTGGACCTGTACACTTTCCACGGTGCCGTCTTCTCGCAATACTCCCTTTAGCACGATTAGCTTGTGGACTTTATCCTCGGGTAGAGGCAAGCGCTTGAAGTCAAATCGATCTTCGGCGTCAGGTGGAGTAATTCCTTGTTCCATGTGCACGACGGGGGGATTTCTTTGGGCAGAAGCGCCTGCGTTGCCGACCCCAGCCACGCAAAACTGCAGTGTCCACGCCTTTCCAGGCATTTGCAAAAATACCGTGTAGATCTTTCCGCAATGCAATGCGCCGTACACCGCAAGGCCACCACCGCCCATCGGCCCAGCCGAAACCACCAAGGCATTCTTTCGCGGCAGGAGGTTGGCCATCACTGGATAAACCATGCTCAGCGGAACTCCAGGACCGAGGACCCCGACGGCAGCGCCGCCAGCGCCGCCCGTTCCGCTGACGCTAAGATTGCCAGAGCCGCCAGAATTTCCTCCTCCGCCGCCGGTATCTCCTTTTCCAATTCCGGTGCTGCTATCGCCTCCGCCGCCGCCCTCGGTCCCGATACCTGAGGTCCCGTGCGTGGTTCCGTTCGGCGAACCAGGTGCGCCACCTGCGGGCGAGATTGAAAAATCCGCAAAACGGTTCCCGGTTGGAAGCGCCACCATATCCGACGCCTCGCCGGGATCAGTGCTGATCACTACCAGGCCGCTGCCCTGTGCCTGACTTTGCGTTTCAAATCCAGCCGCCGTATTCGCGTCAGTGGGAGCATTCGCCTGAGTCGGCGCAGGCGCTGGCGCCGAAGGCGGCGGTACCGGCATTTCAGGGTGAGCTTTGGTGGGGTCATTAAGATCGGTGAGGAGTTTGAGAGCGTTAGTGGCTGTGAACGCAGGGGCTGCTGCGGACACGTTTTGCCGGTTAGGCAGCGCGGGCCTTGAATCCTTCGGATGAAAGTTTGACTCAGGCTTGGGCACTACTACGGGCCTGGCTTCGACGATATTGGGAAGTTTCAGCTCGGTGGTGATTCGCAAGTCCGGCGGTGCTGCGGGCTGGAAAATCGTCTGGCGTTTATTGTCTGGGCTGAACGGCCTGGAGACTACGGTCAAGTTATGCTGTTGAACGGTGCTGCCCAGTGCGGGCAACTTCTCCACCAGTTCGCCTTTTCCGGGCTGGGCTCCGGGGCCAACAGGAGCAATGCGCGGCAATTTTTGCGCCGGATCGAGCACCGTTAGCCGGTAATAAATTTTCTCTGTATTAGGGGCTCTGTTTTCAATATCCGACTCCCTAGCCCGGGCACGGCTGGTGAGCGGGACATAAATCAAACACAAAATAAAAGCCACA
>DATMOS010000045.1:0-3949 GCA_035568155.1 Verrucomicrobiia bacterium
AACCGTCATGCTTCAACTCAAAGACCCACTCGGGATGATCGAATGCAGCGGCTGCACGCGTTGGAGTGGCGAGCCGGATGATCGGAAATTGCTGCGTGATTTGATTCTAAGTGGCTGCCCCAGAGTGGGGCAAATCACATCCAAGCCATCAATTCATCGCGTATCCCGCAGCCTTCCACGCCTCGACTCCGCCTTTCAGCACCTTAACGTTGGTAAATCCTTGTGCCTGATATTTCGCTGCCTGACCGACAGCGCTCGCTTCGGCGGGTCAAGCTCAATAGAAGATGATTTCCTGTGTCTTCGGCAGCGACGCCGCTCGGGACTGCAAGCTGGTGAAGGATATGGACCCGTCCAGATTTAGCATCCGGCATTTGGCCTCGTCCTCATAAGCACAGACCAACAGGGCTTGTTTCGACTCGGCTTTTGCACGCGCTTGTTGAGCACTGATTCGCTCGATATCTGCCATGACTTCCCTCCGAATTAATTTACGCAGGGAACTGCACATTTCAATTCTAGATGGATGCACTGAAAAGCTGCAATGCGAATCGTACGAGTCGGGTTGAACCGAACCCCACACTGGACTCTTAGAGAAAATGGAGCCTGATGGCAAGATCACCTGGGTGCGACGATTAAAAGACTGGCGCCCTGAGTTCACCCCCGACCAGCACATTGTACCAATTTGTACCAAGACCCTCCCTTTTGACGTTTCTGTCCCTTTTGTCCGCACGCAGAATTAATAACTGACGTGTTTTCAGTAGGCCTTATGGATTTGACTCCCACACGCCTCCGCCACGTCTAAATTTCGCTCTAACGCCCCGTTCCCAGATAATTTCCGAGTTGGCAACCATGGGAACGCTGTTGTGATTGTCACTGAGTCCATTACATTCTATTTCCGCAACATCGTCGTATTTGCCCGATCTTTTCCCAGCGCGATGGTATTTGAACTTTGTCCTTCGTACATGCGTACAACCCTTAGGCGCCAGGGTGTCTCGAAATTGGGAGATCTACGGTATCCATAACGGAGGGACCGCAAATCATGGATGCATTTTTCCTCGATCTGAAATATGCGGCCCGTTCTCTACGGCGCGCCAAGGGCTTCACCTTAACCGTACTGCTCACATTTTGCGTTTGTATCGCAGCCAATGCGGCTCTCTTCGCCGTCGTAAACTCCGTCATCTTGCGACCTCTGCCGGTACCCGACGCCAATTCCATCTTGTTGATGTCCAACGAATACCCAAAGGCTGGGGTTATTGGCATCAACAACAGCAGTTCCGGTGACTACTTCGACCGGGTGCGCGAAATGACGGTCTTTGATAGTCAGGCCGTGTTTCGGCAACGGGATCAGACCGTGGAGCTGAATGGGCTACCGCAACGGATCCATGGAATGGTGGTCACTCCATCGTGGTTCAAACTGCTGCGTACGTCTCCGGCGCTGGGGCGTCCCTTTATGGAGGAAGAGGGCGAAATCGGGCACGAGCGAGAGGTGATCCTCAGCCACGGGTTGTGGGAACAGCTTTACGCTGGCGACAAATCCGTCCTAGGTCATGATCTGCGGATCAGCGGCCAGCCCTTCACAATCGTCGGCGTGATGCCTGCTAACTTTGATTTCATCGACCCGGACGTTCGTCTATGGGTGCCAGTCGCATTCACGGCGGAAGAAAAGACAGTTCATCACAGCAACAACTGGTATCACATTGGCCGTTTGAAGCCTGGCGCTACCTTGCAGCAGGCCCAGGCGCAGGTGAATGCTTTGAACAATGAGAACCTCGAACGTTCCCCGGAGCTCAAAGAAATCCTGATCAACGCCGGATTCAATACCAAAGTGACGCCATTGCAGGACATGCTGACCGGGGGCGTCAAGAGAACGCTTTATCTGTTGTGGGGTGGCGCGTTTCTGGTGTTATTGATCGGCGGACTAAATGTCGCCAACCTGGCGTTGACGCGACTGGCGCTGCGGCGCAAGGAAATGGCGACGCGCATCGCCTTAGGAGCTGGCCGGGCGCAGCTGATGCGGCAATTGATTCTGGAGAATCTGGGATTGGCTTTCTTCGGAGGCGTGATCGGAGTTGTTCTCGGCGCGGGCCTCTTGCGAACGCTGAGCCTGATTGGCCTAGAGCACTTCCCACGCGCCAGGGAAGTCCACATGGATGGCACCGTCGTTGTCATTTCACTGGCGTTATCGTTGGCCGCCGGACTGTTTGTGGGACTTTTTCCTCTCGCTAGCGTTTCAAAAATCGGCATCAACGACGCACTCCATGAGGACACCCGCACCGGGACGACCGGTAAAAAAACACGAAGCATGCGCCAGGTTCTCGTCGCGGCGCAAATTGGGTTTGCGTTCGCGTTGCTCGTTGGCGCGGCTCTGTTTCTGGCCAGTTTTCGACTGCTGTTGCAAGTTGATCCGGGATTCAAGCCCGATGGCGTGGTTACCGCGTCAGTCGCAATGCCGCGCGCCAAATATGCCAACGCAGAAGCCTGGCGCAACTTCATGAACCGCGCTCTCCCGGCGGTTCGCGCCATTCCCGGCGTTTCCCTCGCAGGTGCAACCGAAGTGATTCCCTTGGGCGACGATCACAATGACAGTGTGATTTTGGCCGAGGAGTATCAGATGAAGCCTGGTGAATCCCTGGTTTCTCCCTTGAGCATGTCCGTAACGCCCGGCTACTTCGAAGCCATGGGAATTTCGATCGTTAAGGGCCGGAGCTTCAATGAGCGTGACACCGAGAATGCTCCACGTGTGGTAATCGTAGACCAACGCCTCGCGCAGCATTTCTGGCCGAACCGCGATCCCGTTGGCCGCCGGATGTACGAACCGGGCGACTCCAAAAACCTTCTAAAAATTGACGAGCATACAGTTTTTCTGACCGTTGTCGGGGTTGCGCGCACGCTGCGCTATGAAAACCTCGACGATTCCGGCGCGACGGTCGGTGCGTACTATTTCCCGAACGCTCAGCACCCGGCCAGTCGTTTTACGTTTGCTTTGAAGACTGCGGGTGATCAGGGCTCCGCCCTGCGGGCGCTTCGCGCGGAGATATTCCGCTTGGATCCAGACTTGGCGGTTTTTGATGTCCATTCCATGTCCGAGCGTATCGACCTTTCGTTGTCTTCCCGCCGAACTTCCATGTTGCTGGCCAACGCGTTCGGTGGAGTCGCTTTGTTTCTGGCAACGCTCGGGATTTATGGCGTGCTCGCATATTTGGTCGCTCAGCGCACTCGCGAAATTGGGATTCGTGTAGCGCTGGGCAGCACGCGTGGAGACATTCTTACACTGGTACTGCGGGAGGGACTCGAGCTCGTTGTGATCGGCTTGTTCTTCGGAATTGCCGGCGCTGCATCCCTGCAAAAAGTTGTGGCCACCGAAATTTATGGGGTGCGGCCGCTCGATCCTTTTGTATTAGCAAGCGTCATGGTGTTGCTGGCGATTGTGACGCTCGCTGCGTGCATCGTCCCTGCGAGGCGCGCCATGCGCGTCGAACCCACCGTCGCGTTGAGATATGAATAACCCTTCCCGAACGTCGTAACATTAAGATAATGGCCGTGCCTACTTCAAAGCGCGCTGCAATCGTTTCTTCGTTTTTAAAAGTTGACGTTTTAGCGAGTTAATCTGTGCGGCGATGTCGGCCAGTTCATCCTTTGCCGCCAAGCCGGCCTTTGCAATTTGGTGCGCGGTGCGGTCTGCTTTTCCCATAGCCGTTCCGATTTTCACTGCAGCTTCAGTTAGCTTGCTTTTTCTGGCCATTTCTAACCTCCTGCTAAATAATGTCATCCTATAGACCCCGTCGGGACCCGTCAATCGTTCGACTGAATTAAACCATCGCCGAGGAGAAAATATTCCACGGAGTAAGTGCACCTTTTATCTCGACGTTGACCTACTTTGCGAACTCGACCATAAATGTTTTTCGGCAATTGCGAGCGCCGCAACGGCAGGGAATACGTCGCACTTTTATCG
>DATMOS010000046.1:0-5764 GCA_035568155.1 Verrucomicrobiia bacterium
GCAGTTTGGAGGCGGGAGCGCGCTTCAGCAGACTTTCAAGCGTCTTCGGGGTCGCCGACTGCGTCTTGAGCGGGTCTTTTCCTTCCACGTGACCCAAAATCCTCTGTGAATACTGTTGCACCGTTTCGTTCATGTCGTGCAATTCCCTTCGCTAAGACGGAACTAAATTCAAAAAGTCGCGAACGCCACGGCTCCGGTCAAAAAATCGTGAAAAGTCTCTTCCAACGGACCGTGCCTGGATGGACCACGGCATTGGCATAGGCAAAGAAGCGCTCGCGGAGCTGGCCCGATCCCCAGGCGTCGGGCGATGCATCCAGCGACATATAAATCATCACCGGCGTACCGATAATATGGTTGCGGGGCACACAGCCGGTGAAGCGGCTGTCGTAGGAATTGCCGCGGTTGTCACCCATGACGAAGTAACAGTTTTCGGGGATCCTGTAGGGTGTGTGCATACCGTACGTTTCGCTCGGGCCGGTCGTATAATTTTCGGCGAGCTTTTGACCGTTGATCCAGACGGAGCCTTCGTGGATGTCCAAGGTTTCTCCTGGGAGGCCGATAACGCGTTTGATGATGTCCGACGTTTCTTGCGGGACGATTGGAGTGAAAATCACCATTTGCTGGCGCTTGGGATTCCTCCATAGCGGCACATGCCAACTCGTGAAGGGCACGCCAGCGTCGTATCCAAGGCGGCTCATGATGAGATGGTCGCCGACGAGAAGGGTGTTTTCCATCGAGCCGGAGGGAATCACGCGGGCCTGGCCAAGCGTTCCGTTGATCAGCAGGAATATGAGGATGACCCACATCCAAGCGATGATTTCGCGCTGGATGCGTTTCCGGTGCGAAAGTGTTTCGACAGGCTTTTCGACTTGTGGTTGCACGGTTTTCATTCTTCACCTACACGTTCATTGTACCTTGTACATCCCACTTGTACATTTAATCGGCACACTCCAGCTGTCATGAGCTAAGACGCGTCGGCTGTTACGACGTGAGCGGCAGACTCGCGCTTGGCAATGTCCGCAATGATGGTTCGCGAGCCCATGTAGAGGACGAACGCGAGCGCCGTGCAAAGAATGGGAATGATAAGCATGGCTTGCTGAAGGCCGATGGCGCGGAACGTTTCTGTGACTGAGGGCGAACCAGCGAGTGCGGCGGCTCGGTGCGCGAGGACGTCGCTTAATTTGCCGGTGAGGAGCGGGCCGAAAGATGCTCCGCACATGTACATGGCCATGAAATAGATGGCCATTGCCGAGCCGCGCTGGTTCGGGGCGACAATGTCCTGGATGGCGGAGTAGACCAGGCCGTAGTACGTTGTGAGAGAAGCGTAAGTTACAGCGAGGAAGGCCATCGCCAGGTACAAAGAGCCAGCGGGTTGAAGGATTCCCACGCACGCCAACGGAATTGCTACCAGAGCCAGTAAAGCGGCGCAGAGAAGGCGGCCGTCTTTGCGGCGATGCACGATGGAATCGCCGAGATAGCCAGCGGTGGCCCCGCCGCTCACGCCTCCGGCGAGATAGACGACGCCTGTGGCGATGCCCGAATTCGCCAGTGAGAGTCCGTGGACGCGGCTGAGGAATGCTGGCAAGAAAGTTCCGATCGCGTACAAATTGAAATTGAGGAGCGCGCCAGACGCGATGATCCACCAGAGCGTGGGAATGCGCAGGACGTTCCACATGGACACTGGCACGAGGGGTGCGGGGTGTATTTCGCTGGCACCGCGTTTCGGTTCGTGGAGCATCAGCAAAGCGGGAACGAGGAGCAATGCAGGCAAGGCGGCAAAGACCATGGCGGCGCGCCAGCCGTAGGCTTGGGCAATCGGGCCGCTGAAGAAAAAGCCAAGTGCGCCGCCAACCGGGACGCCGAGCATAAAGAGGGCGAGGACGCGAGAGCGTTTATGAGGGGGAAAAAGATCGCCGAGCCAACTGGTGGCTGTGGGGGCGCAAGCGGCTTCGCCGACTCCTACGCCTACGCGCGAGAAGAGCAGGAAAGTGTAGGTGGTGGCGAGGCCGGCGGAGGCTGTGAGCGCGGTCCAGATGACGACGCCCCAGGCGAGGAGTTTTTTGCGGCTGGCGGAATCGGCAATGCGGCCCAGGGGTACGCCGACAATCGCGTAAATCCAGATGAAAGCGCTGCCAAGGAGGCCGATCTGGGTATCGTTGAGATGGAATTCCTTGCGCATGGGCTCGACGAGTGCGCCGGGGACATGGCGATCGTAGAAATTGAGTATATTGATGGCGAAAAGAACCACGACCGAGAACCAAAGAGTGTTGTTCTGAGTTTTCTGAGACAAGGCTGGAGCATGCTAGCACATTGGATAGTGGGAAGAGGAAGTAGCAAGTGGCAGGTTGATGAGCAACAGGCTGAACAGCGAAAAAGCAAAAAACCTAGCCTCAAAACCGAGGCTGGCGCGCCCTGCGGAATGACGGCGTTTTATGCGGTTGCTGGCTTGGAAGACTGGCGCGCGGTCTTGGATTGCCAGGCTTTGCGCAGCTCTTCGCGTTGCTTGAGCACGAAGGCTTTGGCTTCGTCGAAGCTGGGGTAGACCTTGGTGCCTTTGATGGTGTTGCAGGGAGTGCAGCAGGCGACCAGGTTGCTAGGATCTTTCTTTCCCTTGCGAGCGCGAGGATGGACGAAATCGACGCGCATCACCAGCGCGTTTTCGAAGCTGGCCCGGCCGTCCAAGCCACAGTATTTGCAGCAGTAATCATCGCGTTCCAGAATCTTCAGGCCTTCTTGCATGGAGACAGGTGATTCCACCAAGGAGAGAGTTGCGAGGCTTAATGGCATGGATACCTCCAGTGCGGAAATTATTGGAGCAGGGGGAGCTTGCGACTTCCGCTTGCTTACGCGAAGAACATAGGGCAGCTAGTCGTTGGTGTCAAGCATGGCAGGTACGCGGAGCGGGGGTTCACACGCCGGCGTGGCCGTGGCGGGTCGGATCTTTCCGTAATCATTTCGAATTATTGCCGGGATATTGAAAGGCGGCGTCCGAACTAAGCGTTGTAGTAGGTATGAAGCCTGGAATTGGGAGGCAGAGGGCGGTTTGGTACGGCGTCATTTTTCTGGCGGCGATCGGAGTCGCGGTCGCGGTGCGGAGAATGGTGCATGTGGTGCCGATCGTTTTGCATGGCTACCGTCCGCCCCCTGCACCATCTAATCCGCGGCTGGCGCAGTTCGCGGCCCTAGATGATTTGTTTGCCCGATACCCGATCCTTACGCTTGTTCATATTGTCCCTGGCCTGCTTTTCATGATTTTGGGGCCGCTGCAGTTCAATCCAACCATTCGCGCTCGGCACCTTCGGTGGCATCGCTTGAGCGGACGTGTGTTTGTTGTTTGCGGGTTGGTGGTCGGAATTTCAGCGCTGGCGATGAGTTTTGGGATGCCGGCGATCGGAGGAGTGAATCAAGCGGCGGCAACGACACTTTTTGGGACTCTTTTCTTGTTCGCGTTATGCACAGCGTTTTGGCATATCCGGCGGGGTGAAGTGGCGCTGCATCGCGAGTGGATGATTCGGGCTTTTGCAATTGGGCTCGCCGTGGCTACGATTCGGCCGATCATTGGAATGTTTTTTGCAACCAGTCCTTTCACAGGTTTAACGCCCCGAGAATTTTTCGGAATCGCTTTCTGGATTGGATTTGTGGTGCATTTGATCGCGGCAGAGACTTGGATACATGCGACGGCGGCACCGCCGATCCCAGTTAGATTTCAGGAATAGCCCAGGGATTTTCTTTCTACCCGACGCGTAAATGGGGGGCTCACAGGGTACTAGCAATACACATTGAGATTCGTGATGCGGTTCTTCAGGCTAGAATCCAAAAATCAATGCAAACGATCGAATGCGGGAGGGACGAGTCCACGTGGGGCGACATTTTCAGGTTGACGATGGAGGACGCCTGGCCGCCGGGTACAAGGGCAAGGCGGGCGATTGTGTCGTTCGCGCGATTGCGATCGCGACGGAGAAGCCGTACCAGCAAATCTACGATCTGGTGAACAGCGCGGCGGTGTACGAACGAACAGGAAAACGGAAACGTGGAAAGAGCGACGCGCGAACGGGCGTTTATAAGACTTCGATAAAGCGAGTGATGAAGTCCCTGGGCTGGGTATGGACGCCGACGATGCAGATTGGTTCGGGTTGTACTGTGCATTTGCGCGCCGATGAGTTGCCCACGGGGCGATTGGTCGTAAGCGTGTCAAAACATCTGACGGCGGTGATCGACGGCGTGATTCACGATACGCACGACTGCTCGCGGCGCGGCACTAGATGTGTTTACGGATATTGGCAGCCGCCTGACGTGAGACGCGTGCGATCGCTTGCGCCGAAAGGCCCACCTTCAAGAAACGGGAGTGGGGACCCCCACCGTCCGAAGTCATTTCTCGAATGGCTCTTCGGTTGAGTTGAAAACGCGAGCGTGATTCGCACAGGCTTCAGGCTGTGGCGTTGATTGAGTGGTACGGGGTTAGCAAACACAGGTAGACACATATAGAGGGCGAGTGTTGTCCTATGTACGTGTGGGAGTGCTTGCGGGGGCGTGGCGGGAATGGCTCCGGTACTGCTGTGGCTGATCATGGTTCTTTGTCTGCTGGTTTCCGTGGTGAAGTACGTCATGGGGATCATTCTGAAGGTGTCGTTCCCCAGCGCGAAGGTGCAAAAGGACTATAGCTACCAACCCACGGTAAGCGTGCTGATGCCGTGCTTCAACGAAGGTAAGACGGTCTACGAGACCATCGAGAGCATCAGCAAGAGCAACTATCCCCCCGAAAAATTCGAAGTGATTGCGCAGGACGACTGTTCGGTGGACGACAGCTACGAGTGGATGCTCAAGGCGCAGCGTGACTTCACCAACATACGCATACGAACGGGGCGCAATGCGGCGAACAGCGGAAAGGCGCGAACGGTTTGCAATGCGATGGAGCAATCCTCGGCGGAGATTATTATTTCGATCGATTCGGATTGCATTTTTCATCCGGACGCGATTGCCGAGCTGACGGCTTGCTTCAGCGAAGCGCACATGGGGTCGGTGGGCGGGAGAGTCGGAGTACGGAACCCGAACGACAGCGTCATTACCGCGATTCAAGCGGTGATTTACTACTCGGCCTTCCAGCTTTACAAGATTCCGGAAAATTGGACGCGCAGTGTGTGCTGCATCAGCGGATGCCTATTTGCGATCCGTCGCGACCTTTTGCAGGAAATTGAGCCTGCGATTCGAGCCAGACATTGGTTCGGCGTACCGGTGAATCAGGGCGAAGACAGGTTTTTGACGCACCAGACACTGCTGCGGGGATATGGGACGTACATCAACAATGACGCGCTGTGCTGGACTACAGTGCCAAATACGCTGTCCGTTCTTTTCAAACAGCAATTGCGCTGGCGGCGGAGCATCGTACGAGACTTTTTTTACACGCTAAAAACATTGCCACAGCACGTCTGGAAACTGCACCCCAACGCGGTGTGGACACTGATCCTGACGCCGCTGGGAGCGCTGGTGGGATTCCTGGTGGTGATTACGGCTTTGACTTCGGACCCGCTGGCCTGGGCGGGGCCGGTGCCGCTGGTCGTAGCGCTCGGAATCGGAGCGGTCCTGACTTGGGTGATTAAAAAATACAGCGCAAGGGAAGCGGTGGCGCATCCATTGGCGTTCGGAGCTTATGTAGCATGGTCGCTTGTCAGCAGCTTGCTGCTGACGCCGCTGGCGCTGCTCACGATGGATTCCGCAGATTGGGGCACGCGAACCAAAGAAGTGAACGAGGTGGCCGTTGGCGACA
>DATMOS010000047.1:0-9663 GCA_035568155.1 Verrucomicrobiia bacterium
TAACAGGCTTGGCCCCGAAGTGGCTGGCCATTCTGCTATTGATGTGTGCCGGCCTGGCGCCTAGTCTCGCAGCCCAGAATCCCCGAGGCACGTTGCGAGGGGTGGTTCAGGATTCGAGCGGTGCGCGGATTCCGGGCGCGATAATAACGGTGCAATCGGCTGGGTTATC
The DNA here is from genome assembly GCA_035568155.1 of Verrucomicrobiia bacterium. Lineage (GTDB taxonomy): Bacteria > Acidobacteriota > Terriglobia > Acidiferrales > UBA7541 > Acidiferrum. Next base: position 170 of record DATMOS010000047.1, read on the forward strand.
TACTGAACGGCAAGCCCAGACCAGTGCACGCGGAGAATTTCGTGTGGACGATTTGCTGCCCGGCGAATATCGCGTACGAGTCGAAGCCGCGGATTTTCAGGTTGCAGTGTCCCGCGTTGTCGTTCAGGTGAGTTCCGCCCGCGATATCGACGTGGTGTTGAAGCCAGCGGGTGTGCATCAAGAAGTGAATGTGAGCGGCGAGGCCTCTTCCATCACCACGCAGCCCGTGGATGTAGCCAGCGCGGTGCAGCAAGGCATCGTGACCGCGCAGGACCTGCGTGAAATTCCGCTGGCGCATCGCAGCTTCGCGAATATTGCTTATCTCGTACCGGGGACCGAACCGGTCGAGCCTTCGGATCCCACCAAGGCCCGCATCACCGCGGTCTCCACCGGCGGAAGTTCGGGTTTGAACAACGAACTATCGGTGGATGGCGTGGATAATTCCGACGATTACATCGGCGGATTTTTGCAAAATTTTTCGCCCGAAGCGATTGAGGAATTCGCCTTCCGTACCTCGCAAGAAAATGCGGATACCGGACGCACCACCGCAAGTTCGGTAGTGATCAGCACGCGGCGCGGCACGGATGAATTGCACGGTGAATTTGCACTTTACGAGCGGGCCGCGGCGTTGAATGCGCGCTTTCCCATTGAGAACCCGGCTCCTGATCCGAAGCAGCCATTCTCGCGGCAAAATTATGTGGGCACACTGGGAGGAGCGATCCGGCCAGGAAAGTTGTGGTTTTTTTCCTCGTTCGAATATGTGCACGAAGACGCCAGCATTGCATACAGCCCGAGCAGTCAGAGTCAATTCGCTGCTTTGTCGACCCTTGCGGCAGACGGTCTGATTCCGGGCGTGAATTCGATTCCGGTGCCCCAAAATACCCCGGTGCCATTCAATGATTTTTTAGGGATGCTGCGGCTCGATTGGAAACAATCGGCGCGCTCGCAGTGGTTCCTGCGGGCATCGAACGACAGCTATTTGACGCAGAACGATTTGATCCAACAAGGAACGCTGCCCTCCACGGGTGCGACTTCCCATTCCAATTATTTGAATCTCGCATTCGGCGAGCAATACGCCTTTAGTCCTACATGGGTTGGAACATTTTTATTTGGCGCCAGCACATTGCACCGCACCGAAACCCGCAACGACTACGTGGGATTTTCGCTGCAGTTCCCATTCAGCGCGACATTTCGAACCGTTTCAGGCCTCGACACTTTCGGTGACAACCAGTTTGCCACCGCCATTACCGCCTTTCCGGTGCTGCGCAACCAGCAGAAATACCAGCTCCGTTACGACGTGAGCCATTCAGCCGGGCGGCACGCGCCGAGCTTCGGCGTAAATTTTATTCATGAGCCGGTATTGAGCGGCGCACTTTCCGGAACCGCCGAAACAGTGCTCGCTTACCCGCAGGACCCGACTTTCTATGCGGCAAATCCTTCTCGATTTTTCTTCAGCGCTGGTTGCGCGGCAGAGCCGGACCCGGCGTCGGAAATTAGTTGCACGGCGGTGCCGGCGAGCGACGGGAGTTTTTCTCAAAATGTGCAACGGTTGGGATTTTACGCGCAGGATTCCTGGCGCGCGACCAGACATCTCACCGTTAATTACGGATTGCGCTACGACACCACCTTTGGACTTTTCGAGGCGTCTGGACGCACCCAACTGCAGAATCTCGCGTACCTGACGCTGCAAGCGCTGCAGATTCCCCTTGTCAAAGGCGCGCCGCATGATTATCGCGGAGCCGTCGCACCGCGACTCGGGATTGCTTACGCTCCCGGCACGCAGGGCCGCAGCGTTATTCGCGCGGGGATTGGGTTGTACTACAACGATCTGGCCCAAAACGGGTGGGTCGGCGCACTGCAAGGGGTAAACACTCCGGCTCTTCCTTGCGTGAATGCCGTGGGCGCGACGCCGGACCCGGGCTGCGTGCCTGGCATGGCCGCGGGTGGAACGGGCGCGCTGATCGACCCCAATTACAAAACGCCTTACGCGTTACACGCCAGCGTAGGATTTGAGCACGCCTTCAATCAAAACTGGACGGTGGGCGCCAGCTGGGTGCACGAGCAAGGCGTGCACGGCTACCGCAATTATCAATATATTCCCGGATTCACGCTGTTCACGCCGCTGTTTGCCGCCGGCGATACTGCGAACCAGATGCAATTCGTCCCAGCGGTTTCCGTGGCGCACTCCGATAATCGCTCCAGTTATGATGCGTTATTGGTGCACGTGCAGGGAAACGTATCGCGAAGATTTAACTTGATCGCCAATTATTCGCTGTCATCGGCCAATACGTGGGGTTGTATACTCGGCGAATTGGCCGACTACGTGAACGGTGTTTGCAATCCGTTGCGCCCGTTCGGGCCGGGAGATTACGGGCCCTCGGGGGAAGACGTTGGCAGCCGCGTAGTGGTTGCTGGAATTTTTCACGCGCCCCGTGGATTTGCGTTGAGCTTATTGTTTCAAGCCGAAGGCGCCCGGCCCATTACATTGACTACCCCGTTGGACGTGAATGGCTTGGGGGACTCCGCCGACGATCGCGCGGTGATCAATGGCGTCCAGACGAAGCTGGATCAATTTCGTGGAACGCCTTACGTGCAGGCGGATTTGCGGGTAAGCCGGCCGTTTACATTTCATGATCGATGGTCGGTGACGCCCTTCATTGAATTTTTTAATTTGTTTAACCGCAATAATCCCGGCGCGAATTATGTGACCGACATTGGCGCGCTGCCGACCCCGGTGAACAGTCTGACGAACGCCACGGCGTTTTGTCTGAATGCCGACTGCTCGCAGACCAAGCCCATCACCAATCCCAAACAATTGCTCGTTCCGGCTGGTGCGCTAGGCGATTTCTTTGGCCCAGGAACTACCGTGGGGATTCCGTTTGCTGCGCAGGTGGGGTTGCGGGTGACATTTTGAGCTTTAGTTTTACACGTTGCTGCATTCACCGCTGGTCTTTAGCTGCGTTTGACCGCCCCTGAGCGCTCCCCTAGAATCAAAATGTAGTGCAGTGTCGCACTGCTCTGTAACCCAGAAACCTCGCTTGAGAATTAAACTGGATGCCGAGCCTCGAAAATGTTTGAAAATTTAACGGAAAAACTGCAGCGCACCTTTAAGAATCTTCGCGGACAGGGAAAGTTGACCGAAGAGCACCTGGACGCCGCGCTGGTGGAAATTCGCGAAGCCCTGCTGGAAGGCGACGTCAATGTCGGCGTTGCCGACGAGTTGCTGAAGAACATCCGTGAAAAATCCATCGGCACCGAAGTAATGATGCAGCTTTCGCCGGACCAGCAGGTGGTCAAGACCGTTCGCGATGAGCTCACCACGCTACTGGGAAAACATGCTAAGCCACTGTTCGCTTCGAAGCCGCCTTCGGTGTGGATGATCGTGGGCTTGCAGGGCTCTGGCAAGACCACCACTACCGGAAAGCTGGCGAAGTGGCTGGCGCTCCACGGGCACCGTCCGCTGGTGGTTTCGACCGACGTGTATCGTCCCGCCGCGCGCGAACAGCTGTCGCAGGTGGCTAAGGCAGTGGGCACCGCGATATGGCAAGGCACCGGCACCAACAAGCCCATTGAAATTGTGAAGGGCGCGATTAAAGAGGCGAAGCTTTCCGCCAGCGATGTAATCCTGGTGGACACCGCCGGCCGCCTGCACATCGACGATTCGCTGATGGAAGAATTGAGTACCCTTAAGAAAGAACTGAATCCCAGCGAAATTCTTTTTATCGCGGACGCCATGATCGGACAAGACGCGGTGCGCTCCGCGGGAGAATTTCACAAACGCCTCGGCCTGACCGGAGTAATCCTCACCAAACTGGACGGCGATGCGCGCGGTGGCGCGGCGCTTTCCATCGGCAAAGTGACCGGCGCGCCAGTAAAGTTCGTGGGTCTCGGCGAAAAATATGATGCGCTTGAGGGATTTTATCCCGAGCGCATCGTCTCGCGCGTGCTGGGCATGGGCGACATCATGTCGCTTATTGAGCGCGCCGAGCAAGCCGTCGACAAAAAAGCGGCCGCCGAGCTGGAACGCAAGCTGCGCACCGAAGGCTTCACCCTGGAAGATTTTCGCGATCAGCTGAAACAAATCCGCAAGATGGGTCCGCTTGAGCAATTGGTGGACATGCTGCCAAAAGTCGGTCCGCTGCAAGCTTTGCCCAAAGACGCCAAGGTCGACGAAAGCAAGCTGAAGCAGGTCGAAGCCATCATCAATTCCATGACCCATCAGGAGCGCCGCGACCACAACGTAATCGACGGCAAGCGCCGCAAACGCATCGCCAAAGGCAGCGGCACCACCGTGCAGGACGTAAACCAGGTCATCAAGCAGTACATGCAAATGCGCCAAATGATGAAGCAATACGGCGCCATGGCCGCAAGAAGCAAAATGAAGGGCCTGGGCAAGCTCGCGGGACTGTCTTAAATCCAATAAATGCCCCCGCGGATTTCCAATGAGATTAAAACTGAGAGCGATCGGGTCTTCGACCCGCGTAATCCTTCCGAAGGAACTGCTGCATCGGCTGAAAGTGAAAAAAGGCGATTCTGTGCTTGCCGTCGAGACTCCTGACGGTTACCTCCTCACGCGTTATGACCCCGACGAAGATCAGCTTCTAATTGGCCTGGAGTTTATGGCTGAGTACCGCGATATTTTCAGCGCTTTGGCAAAGACGTAGGAATGCTGACTCTTCCAAAAACCGGGAAACGAACACCGGCGGTACTGAGTACGTTCGGAATGTGTCCGTGCCCGGAACGCGCGCAGGTGCGATTGTTTCGCTGGGACTGGTGATTATTGCTTGGATTGCGATTCCCGTCGCGGTTATTCATTCTTGGGACCTGCGGACTTGGTTTGGTTGTTGGGTTGTTTCTCACGTGGTTGCATAGCCGCGAGTAGCATTGAAAAAGTCGGAGCTTCGAGTTTGGTGGTTCGGTGTTCCACGCTAAAAACCCCACCCTCCAAAAATCCGATGGTGGGGCACCTTCCGGGTCTCTTAACATCGTGCAAGCATCGGTGCTCTGACTACAAATCAAAACTCAATTCTAGTTTGATAGGGGAGGAACAGAGTGGCGATTTCGAGGGCTATGTATTCGGGGCTTATGTCGGTGCGGTTGCAGAGGATGATGACGGTGACCCCGGCGAGGGGATCAGCGGCGACCGGCGTTGTGAAGCGGACGAAGTAGGAGTGGAAGCCCGTGGTTTCGCCGTAGTGCCACATGCGGGGGTGAGTGCGCCATGGGTCAAGGAACCAGCCGAATCCGTAGGAGGCGGGGGTGCCTTCAGGGCGGTCGGAGTTTGTAGGCCAGCGCGGTTGAGCGTCAATATTTATAGATGTAAGTTGCAAAGTGACAGGAGTCAATGCCGGTTGCATTTCTTGCTTGCTGAGAAGTTTGTTGCTCCGCAGCGCTTCATCCCACTTTGCTAAATCTTCCAGAGAAGAATAGATGCCTCCATCGCCAAGCGTGGCGGAAGTAGAGCTCTGATCGGTTTGCTTCCAGGTGTTCGCTTCCTTAGTGTGGCCATAAGCGCGATTGGTGATTTCGTTTTTGCCTTTTACGTAGGCCACAGTGTTGTTCATATTGAGCGGCGCAAAAATGCGCTCGCGCAAAAATTCCGGAAAGGGCTGGCCGGAAACTTTGGCGACTACCAAGCCCAAAACCACATAACCGGAATTGCTGTAGTACCACTGCGTGCCCGGCGCAGACATGCCGCGATCCGTTTGCTCGAGTAGAGTCAAGACCTCGACATCTTGGATCTGATGATCCTCATTCCACTTCCCTTTGTTTTCCGGCTGCTCCATAAGAGTCTCGTAATTTTGCAAGCCCCCGGTGTGATTCAGCAAATTGCGAATTGAGATCGCTCGCCCATAGGTCGGGAAATCTGGAAACACGTCCGTCAATTTCTGGTCATAGCGGAGCTTTCCGTCGTGGACAAGCAGCATGACAGCCATCGCTGTGAATTGTTTGGAACAGGACGCCAGGCGAAAATTAGTGCGCGGATCGATTTTCGCAGAGGTATGCAGGTCGCGCAAACCGTAGCCGCGTTCGAAAATCTTGTTGCCATCCTGCACCACCAGCACGGCAACGCCCGGAGACTGCGGCGTAACGAGCGGCGCGAATATCGCGTCCATGTTTTGTGCCATGGTGGACGGGTTGGTTTGATCTTGCGCGCAGGCGTTTGCTGCGAGGGCGGCGAACGCAAAGAATCCGGCGGCTAGCTTCACAATAAGCTGTGCCGGGCGCGATATTTCTATTTGTCCGCAAAACATAGTTTTACAAATGTGAGACGCTCGGTTGACTGGCGGTACCAGCTTCTGATGCTAGTGTCTACTATTGTGGGAGATTCGTGCACTGTCCTGGCCTAGCCACAAGAGCGGGTCCATAATCGACGAGTTCGGCGGTGAACGAAACTTAATAGGGCGTTTATCTGGCAGTTGGCGTGCAGCATCTATGCTTATTCTTAAAATCGCGGTACTAATAACGGGCGCCGAAATGGACAGTTGGGCGGGTGACTTCTGACATATGACCTCATCGTAATCGGTTCCGGGCCCGGGGGACAGCGCGCCGCTATCCAAGCCGCGAAGGCCGGCAAGCGCGTCGCCATTATCGAAAGCCAAACCTCAGTGGGCGGAGTCTGCATTAACACCGGAACCATCCCCAGTAAGACCATGCGTGAAGCGGTCCTTCACCTGTCAGGCTTTTACGATAAAAATTTCTACGGCGTCAGCCACACCAATGGCAACGAGCCGGTAGCCATGGCGGATCTGAATTTCAGGGTCCAACACGTAGTGGAAAATGAAGTCGGCGTGATACAGGACCAGTTGAAGCGTAATGGCGTGACGCTGCTTCACGGGACGGGAAGCTTTCGAGACGCGCACCATATTCGGGTCCAGAGTTTGAATAGCGTCGGAGAGTTCGAAGCGGACTATGTCGTGATCGCTACGGGAACAAAGCCTGCCGTGAATCCCAAAGTGCCCATCAACGGCCGCAACATTATCAGCAGCGATCAAATTTTGAGCATGCCGCAGATTCCGCGAACGCTGATCGTGGTGGGCGGCGGCGTTATCGGCGTGGAATACGCCTGCATGTTCGCCACCTTGGGCGTACGCGTGATCATCGTGGAGAAGCGCCCGCGATTGCTGGAATTTGCAGACACCGAAATGGTCGAAGCGCTTATGTATCACCTGCGCGATAATCGCGCGACCTTGCGGCTGAACGAAGAAGTCGAAAGCGTCGAGGAGCTCCCCGACGGAAAAGTTGCCGCCAACCTGGTCAGCAAAAAACGAGTGATCGCTGACGCGCTATTGTACGCGGTTGGCCGCCACGGAAACGTCGAAGGCTTGAATTTACAGGCCGCGGATATTTCCGCTGACGACCGCGGACGAATCACCGTAGACGCGGATTTTCGTACCTCGCAAAAACACGTTTTCGCCGTCGGCGACGTGATCGGATTTCCAAGTTTGGCCTCCGTGTCTATGGAACAAGGCCGCATCGCCAGCGCACGCGCGTTCGGCCTTCCAGTCAGCAGCGATCCTGAGGGCTATCCTTACGGCATTTACACCATTCCGCAGATTTCATTCATCGGGAAAACGGAGGAGCAACTCACCGAGGCCGACGTTCCCTACGAAGTAGGCGTAGCCTATTACCGCGAGATCGCGCGCGGCCAGATCAGCGGCCATACCGAGGGCCGGTTGAAGCTACTCTTTCACCGCGAAACCCTGGAATTACTCGGGGTGCATATTTTCGGTGAAGACGCCGCCGAACTGTTACACATCGGCCAAGCGGTGTTCCTCCTCAAAGGCAAAGTCACCTACTTCGTGAACACCGTTTTTAATTACCCGACCCTCGCCGAATGCTACAAAACCGCGGCCTTCAATGGATTGAACCGCCTTCAATAACCCCAATACTTCGCATGCTTTCTTGACCCTGCACGCGCGCCTCGAATACACTTAACAATTCAAATCCAGCCGCCTCTGCGGCCAGTACTTCGCTTTCCACCCGCACAATGCACCAAACGGGTTTGCGAACGCATCATCAACATTGGCCATTCGTCCGGCCATGCCTTAAAGGAGAATTGTTTTGCCTAAGCGCACATACCAGCCGCGTAAACGACGCCGCGCCAAAACGCATGGCTTCCGCTCACGCATGAAAACCGCGGGAGGCCGCAAGGTCCTCGCCGCTCGCCGTAAGAAGGGCCGTCATCGCCTCACGCCCGAATGAAGCGCCCCGCCTTCAATTTCCGCGCGACGCGCGCTTGGTGCGCCGCGGAGATTTCGACGCTGTCTATCGCGCCGGCCGAAGGCGTTCCAGCTCTCACTTCGTTGCTTTTTTTCGCGCCAATCAATTGCCGCAGAGCCGCTTCGGCTTCAGTATTAAAAAGGCTCTCGGCGGCGCGGTAGTGCGCAATCGTATTCGTCGCCGCTTGCGGGAGGCCGTTCGTTGTCATCGTCTGGAGATACCACCAGGATGGGACATTGTGATTCATCCGAAAAACATCGTGGCGCGTTCCGATCATTCCACACTGACCGCCGATCTGCTGCGCCTGCTGCAAAACCCGTGAGCATCCCGGCTCCAGCTTTCGAAGAGAAAATCGCGCGCTCCTACCCCGTGCGAGTCGCGCTTCTCGCGCTGCGTTTTTACAAAGCGTACCTGTCTCTGCTCTTCGCGGGAAATTGCCGCTTCCAGCCCACTTGTTCGCAATATACCTATGAAGCCATCGAGCGCTTTGGCGTTCCGCGCGGCGTGTGGCTGGGCATGAAACGCCTCGCGCGTTGTCATCCCTTTTCTCGAAGATTTGGCTATGACCCGATTCCGGACGAGGTGCATTTGTGAGCGCTCCGCAGCAAAAAGGCGTGCAATCGCCGGAGATGAGGATTCTCGGCGCCTCGCTGCTTTCCATGCTGGTCATTCTTTTATGGATTAAATTCTTCGCGCCCAAGCCGCCGGTCGTCCCGCCGCAACCTAAACCGGTAATCAGCGTCCCGCAAACGCCATCAACAGCCTCGCCTGCAACTCCGGGCACAACCCGATCCTCTTCAACCAAGAACTCTTCAACCTTAAATCCGGTCAGCGCCCCCGTTACCGCGATATCCGACTCTCAGGAATCTTCCATCGTCATCCAAAGCGATTTATATCGCGTGGAAATTTCCAATCGTGGCGCGGTGGTCAAAAGTTGGCAGCTCTCCAAATATATGGACGACAACAAGCCGCAGCGCGTCTTGGATGTGGTCCACCCGGAAGCTGCCCAACAGATCGGCGGCTGGCCCTTTTCGCTGGTTCTCGATAACACTGACCTCGAAAAGACTGCCAACAATGGCCTCTTTAAACTTGTTTCTGGCAACGCGGGGAACGCCAATCCCATAAGTGTGCCCGCTGACCTTCAGTTTTCCTGGAGCGACGGCCACCTCGAAATCACCAAGCACTTTCACTTCGATAACACCTACGTCGTGCACGTCGACGCTACCGCTAAACTCGATGGCAAGCCCATCCAGTCAGGCCTCGCCTGGCTC
>DATMOS010000048.1:0-2642 GCA_035568155.1 Verrucomicrobiia bacterium
ACATCGTCGAATGCGCTTTCGTGGCTTTTTTATCTTTTGAGCTCGCGTCCGGATTGTCTCGAAAGGGTAAGGCAGGAATTTGATTCCGTGCTCGGCGAAGCGCCTCTGAGCTACACCGATGTTCCCAAATTCGAATTTACGACTCAGGTCATTCAGGAGGCGCTCCGCCTTTACCCGCCGTTTTGGATGATCGACCGCATGGCTGTCGCGGACGACCGCGTAGGCGACCTCGCCATACCCCGCGGATCAACGGTCATTGTGTATGTGTACGGTGCGCACCATGCTCCGCGCTACTGGCAGAATCCGGAAAATTTCGATACGGAGCGTTTCACCAAAGCGAACGACAAGCTTCGCACGCCCTTCACCTTCCTTCCCTTCGGGGCCGGACCGCGAGGCTGTATCGGTGGAAATTACGCGATGCTGCAGATCCTCATGATTTTGAGCGATCTGCTCAGAAAGTACGATTTTCAGTTGGCTCCGGGCCAACGGATCGAAGCTCGTCCGATGGTCATTCTGCGGCCGAAGCACGGAATCCGCATGACGTTCACTAATACCATCGCGCCGGCCCCGTGCATCGTATAAGACGCGATCCGGTCGGAAACGAAGTTGAGTTGTAATGCGTGAAACATTGAGACAGCATTTGTTGGAATCACGTGCCCAAGTTTTTGTACCAAGCCTAGGCGGGCACAAGCGTCTGCCATCGGAGCAGATAGTCAAGCATCTAAAATAGCGTGACCGCGAGGCACAAACGTTTTGGAATCAGTATTTACGCGCCCGTAGCTCAGTTGGATAGAGCACCTGCCTTCTAAGTGGACGAAAATCAAATCCAAGTCGTTGCTTCGGGTGCGCTTACGAGTTCCGAGCCTTCCTTAGCCTGCTCCAAAGATGCACCAAAAACTCAAAGAGCTGGGTAAGATCTTTGTGGGTGCTCGGGATATTCTGCGACCGTTACACATCCGAGGGACGCCGGCTCACTTTGGGGTCTTGGGATTGGGCACGAACTGGTATCCAAGACCTCGAACGGTTATCAGGTGCCGCGGCTTGGAGGGTTCGCGCTCGATGTAGCGGCGCAGACGCACAATAAAGTTGTCGATCGCGCGGGTGTCCGTGTCTTCGTGGAGGTTCCAGACGTCCTGCAGAATAGCTTTGCGCGAGACGGGCCGGCCGCTGTTGCGGATCAAGTAGCGCAGCAACTCCGCTTCCATAAGAGTGAGCTGGAACACCTGTCCGCCACCGCGTAGTTGCAGGTTGGTGAAATCAACGGTGCGGTCATCGAATTGGAAAACCTCCGGAGATTCCCCGTCTGCGGCGGCGGGCCCGGGTTTAGCGCCGCCGGAGTCGTGGAGCCAGTTTTTGCGCCGCAAAAGGCTCTCGACCCGCGCCAGCAAGATGGCCAAATCAAATGGCTTCGCCAAGTAATCATCGGCGCCAGATTCGAATCCCTGGAGTACATCCTCCGGTCGGGTGCGCGCGGTCAACATCAGTAAGGGTATGTAGTTTTGGGCTTGGCGGAGCTCCCGGGCCACAGCGAAGCCGTCTTTTCCGGGAAGCATAACGTCCAGTATCAAGGCATCGAATCCTTCGTTGTTTTTTAGCAGGAGCGTTAAAGCTTCCTCGCCTTTGTCGGTGACGTGCACGGAGTGGCCTTCCGCTTCCAGATTGAAGCGCAGCCCTTGCGCGAGGTGCGCTTCGTCTTCGACCACCAAAACGCGGCTCATGCGCGATACACCCGAGGCAAGCGAATCGTAAAGGTGCTGCCCAAGCCTTCCCCCTGGCTTTCGGCATAAGCATCGCCGCCGTAACGACGGACGACGGAGCGCACGATGAAAAGGCCCAGGCCGGTCCCCGTTACTTTGCCAGCAGCGGGGCTCTGGATGCGATAGAAGCGATTGAAAATACGTTTCAGCTCGACGCGGGGGATGCCGATGCCCTGGTCGCGCACGCTGAAGAAGATGCTATCAATATCGGGCGTGCGCACGTCGACGACGATGTTCTTTTTCTCTCCGGAATACTTAATGGCGTTATCGAGAAGGTTAAAGACTGCGGTGCGCAGCTCTTCGGGATTGCCCATAACGACGAGATCCTCGGGCGGCTCACTGCCGAAACGAAGCGCCTCCGGCTTGAGATTATGGCGCAGGCGGGCGAGTTCCAGCGTCTCGCGAGCCAGTTGAGCAAAATTCACCTCTTGCCAATTGCGGCGCCGGCTGGCGTGACGAGCCTCGCCCGCTTTCAGCACTTGTTCGATCATGCCAAGAAGACGGTCCGAGTCCTCCAACATGATGCGGTAAAAATCGCGCCGCTTCGCTTCGTCGAGCGGCCGGCTCTGTAGTGTCTCGAGATACAGGCGTATGGACGTTACCGGGGTTTTCAGTTCGTGGGTCACGGCGTTCAAGAAACTATCCTGCCGTTCATTGCGGCGGATCTCACGCACGATGAAAATAGTGTTCACGACCAACCCAGCGATAATCACGCCAAAAAAGACAATGCCCAATACCAGCGGCACGACTTGCCGCCAGTGAAACACGATCCAGGTGATGTTCAGGAAAATCGCCAGGGCCACCAGGCAGACGCCCAGCGTAATGAAGAAGGCGATGGCTTTTGTGCGGCTGGTGATGCGCATTGCCGCTAGTTTAATTCATCGG
>DATMOS010000049.1:0-56606 GCA_035568155.1 Verrucomicrobiia bacterium
GCGACGAATCAGCGTCCAGTCAACAAAAAACCCCAGGCCGAGAGCGAACGGAATAATGCCGAAAGCTACCGCAGTCCAGGCATCAGGTTCCGCGAAACGGGCGATGACGCTGGTCGTTGCCATGTAACCCAGCGCACCTGCGACCAGCAGAATGCCCCAACGCCGCGAACGGGCCCCTTGCGGCAGTTCCGGCTCCATGGGAATTTCGACGCCTCGCGCCATGGCCGCCAAACGCTCTTGGCTACGTAGTTTGCGCACGCAGTAGTAGGTGTACATGGCGCCGAGCGGAAATCCTAAAGAAAGAATGACCGCGACTAGCCCAATCGTATTGTCCATATTGTCTCCTTCTCGGAAGTCCACCATCGAGAGTAGCCAGCTCGAGGCTCAATTATCCGAAGTTCACTGAATGGTACGGAGAGTTCGCGAGGAATGTTCCGCGAATATGTTCTGCGATTGGACCATACGTCAGACAGTCAGTTCACTTCATGAATCTGCATATTTTGATCCACGGCCAGATTGGGGTAGCGAATCGGCGAACCTGAGGGCGAGGGGGCGTGCCGCGCAGTGGCATTGAATTCGGTACCGGAGCATTCCAAGGAGTAACTGTAGCCGTCGCGCTCCGTGTGAGTCATCACCACTGAATTTGAAGAGATCAGATCCGGCAGTGATGCGCAACTCCCGTTGGAGGCCACGTAGGCGCGCTCTGCTTGCGCAATTTGCAACAGGTCACTGCGCACGCCGGTCAAGCTGATAGCTTGCGTAGCTGTGGTGCCACTGTCGGTAGTGGGCAATTTTTTTAAATAAAAAAAATACGCGCCTACCAGCAATGCTGAGAAAACCAGCAAGAGGGCCAGAGCTCGCATGCTGTAATTTTCCTCCCGCCTTGGGCGCAGCGACAAGACTTGCTTGAATCAAAATTGCTTAGGAAACAACCCACGTTTTAGTCGCAAGCGCGAACGCCGACTTTGCTAAGCTTCATTCACCCGCTCGAACCCCCTTCGCGGTGATTCACGTTCCAAATTCTACATGCTCACTATTTTGCCCGCAGTTGAAACTCGTGCAATCGAAAGGCTCCGCCAAGAGGAGCTTGAAGAAGCCCGTGCAGTCCAAAGTTTGATGCTTCCCGCGGAAGCTCTTTGCGCCGGACCAGTAATCATCGCTCATGAATTTCAGCCGGTGGACATCGTAGGCGGAGACTTCGTCGATTATTTTTCCATGGACAACGGCACCGTGGGATTTTACGTCGGCGATGTTTCTGGCAAAGGCTTGCCCGCCGCTATGTACGCCGCCTTGGCGGTGGGAATTCTGCGTAGCGTGCACAAAACCGACCAGTCGCCCGGTGAAATCTTATACGCGCTCAACAAACGCTTGATGAGCCGCGGCGGGCTGCGACGTCACGCCGCGATAGTCTATGGCGTTTTCAATTCACACACTTGCGAGATGCACTTGGCCAGCGCCGGAATGCCAGGGCCGCTTCACTTTTCAGCAAGGGGTTGCAGCGTCCTTGATCTATCAGGCATCCCCCCGGGCTTGTTTGCGGATGCCGAATACGAAACTTTGACGTTGAAACTGGAACCGGGCGATTCCATCCTGGTTTGCTCAGACGGAATTATCGAAGCGCAGAACGCTCGCTACGATGATTTTGGCATTGCTCGCTTGATAACCGTTTGTAACGAGAACTCTAGCGCATCCCCAACAGAGCTGTTGGAGCGTATCTTCTCCGCAGTGCACGCTTTCACCGACGTAATCCGCCAGCACGACGATATGGCCGCGGTGATTTTTCACCTTGGAGGATAGGGTCCGTCAATCTGCGAACGACAGTACAGACTGCACAACGTCAATCCTTTTTTGATTGACACTTTTGATACTCTCCCGTAACAACGGTAGGTAATCTTTAGCTCAGGAGTGTCCTCAAATGAAGACAAGCTCCCCATATGCCTTTGTCTTGGCGCTGCTTCTTACATTTTGTATCGCTGTGCCCGTGGACGTAATCGCTGCGCCGCAATCTTCCAATTCGCGCGCTGGTGAAGTGGCTCGCGTGATTCCGTCCGTGAGTATCGCTCGCGGTTCGAAGACTTTGACTGCGTCGGCGAAATCCGTCGTCGATTGGCAGGACCTCGTGAACACCCAGACCAACGGCCGTGCGCGCATCGCGCTGGATGACGGCTCGGTGTTGAACGTCGGCTCAAATTCCTCGATGCACGTTGTAAAACATGATGCTGGCGCGCAACAGACAGAGCTGGAGCTAACTTATGGCAAACTCCGCAGTCAGGCGCAAAAAATTGCCAAACCAGACGGAAAATTCGAGGTACATACGCCCGCGGGCGTTGCAGGTGTCGTGGGTACCGATTTTTACGTGGCTTATGACAACAGCACCATGAACGTAATTGTATTTGAGGGCTTGGTGCGCGTGTGTAATCTGGCCGGCGTTTGCGTGGTCGTTAAAGCCGGACAGATGAGCAGCGTCCGCAGCGGCGACAACTCTGCGCCTCTGGCTCCGGCTCAAGCAACTCTCGATCTTCTCACCGAGGCAGTGCAGAGTACCGACGTTGGCGGGCCTCCGGGAGCCGTGCAATCCACGACGCACATTGGCAAAGGCACGGTAATTACCTTGGGTGTGCTCGCGGGAATTCCCATCGTCGTTGTCCCCATCGTCACACGCGGGAGCACCAAGACCACACCCGTCACAACCAAATGCAATCCACAGACTAATCCGGCCGCCTGCGGGTAGAACCGCTCAGTTCCCAGTTGCCAATCCAGGTACAGTGGCTGGAGCAGCTCGCATTTCGTAGTTGCTTTAGATTACCTCCCGCAATTACTGGCTCTAAGCTAGTTGCGACCGGTCAGCAACTTTGCGAAGGGGTGCAACGGTCCGACGCCCCAGCCCATCCAATACCTTGCAGCCCAGCTAACGGCGTTTGTATCGTTCGCGGACGCTCGGTTACACTGAATAGTTGGTGCTCCCGTCTAATCGCTTGTGAGGCTCCCTTTGATCTTATTTACGCGTAGCAGATGGATTCATGTCCTTTGTGTGCTGACCGCTCTATGCGGCGCTACCCCGGCCGTATTTGCCGGCCCTCCCGACGCGTCGGCGAAGCGTTCGCCCGTGTTGGCGGCGTTGCAAGCCGAGATGGAGCGCTCCTTCAAAGCTTTGAAGGCGCAAGACCCACCGGCCTATTTTCTCGGTTACACTGTTACGGATACGGAGCGCGCGGATGTCTCCGGTTCGAATGGCGCGCTGTTGAACAGCACCGAAAGCCGCAACCGCTGGCTGGAAGTTTCCGTGCGAACCGGCACCTACACGCTGGATAGCTCCCATAAAGTCGGTGAACGCCAGCAAGCCAATGGTGGCCCAGGTACCTCCGTTCCCGTGGATGACGATGCCGAAGTTTTGCGGCGTGCCATCTGGCTCGAAACCAACAAGCAGTACGAGGCCTCTTCACAAGCGCTGATCAAGATTAAAACCGGCAAAGAAGTGAAAGTAGAAACGGCCGAAGGCAAAGCGCCCGATTTTTCTCGTGAAGAACCTCATACCTACGTCGGTCCGCAAGTTTCCATTAATGTCGACCGCAAACCCTGGGAAGAAAAAGTTCGCGCCTACACCAAAGCATTTCGGGATTCCACCGCGGTTATCAATTCCATCGTGACCTTCAGCGGACAAGCTCAAAACGATTACCAGGTAAATAGCGAAGGCACTCAGTTGCAGTTCGGTCAGATTCGTTATCGCCTGGAATTATTTATCCAGGGCAAAGCTCCAGACGGGATGGACATCAACCGTTATTACAATTTTGACTGGGTGAATCCTTCCGAAGCTCCGGACGATAAGGCTGTCTATGCGGCGGAAGCCACCATGCGTAAGGAATTGGAAGGCCTGGTCGCTGCGCCCATTAATGATCCCACTGTCGGACCAGCCCTGCTCACTGGACGCGCCGCAGCCGTTTTCTTCCATGAAGTGTTCGGCCACCGCGACGAGGGGCATCGCCAGAAGGACGTAACGGAAGGCCAGACTTTCTCGAATAAAGTTGGCCAACAGATTTTGCCAAGCTTTTTGAGCATCGTAGACGACACCACCAAGAAGCGTCTCGGCACCCAGGAATTGCTCGGCTTTTATCAGTTTGACGACGAGGGCGTACCTGCGCAGCGCGTCACTTTGGTGGATCATGGCGTGCTCAAAAACTTTGAAATGTCCCGCTCGCCACTCGCCGACTTTCCGCGTTCGAACGGTCACGGAAGGCGCCAGTTGGGTGCCACTCCCGTTTCGCGCCAAGGGAACCTCATCGTCGAAAGCAATAAGATGGTCAGCAACGCCGAACTCCGCGTCAAGCTCATCGAGCTGATCAAAGCCCAGAACAAATCTTACGGGTTGCTGATTGACGATATTGCGGGCGGCTTCACCTTCACCGGCCGCGGCCAGCCGCAGGCGTTTCAGGTTTTACCCCTCGTGGTTTACAAGGTATTTGCTGACGGCCGTCCCGACGAATTGGTGCGTGGTGTCGACATTGTCGGAACACCCCTGGCTGCCCTTACGAAGATCGTCGCCACCGGAGACACCACTGAAGTTTTTAACGGCTACTGCGGCGCCGAGTCCGGTTCTGTTCCCGTTTCCGCCGCTTCTCCCGCGATTTTGACTTCCGAGCTGGAAGTCCAGAAGAAGGAAAGCTCCACGGACAGACCTCCCATTCTGCCGGCTCCGGCGCACGACACGGCTTTTGCCAAGACGGGCGGTCAACTGTGAAATCGGCACGCCTGCTTTTCGCATTTATCTTTTTCGCAGCAACCATTGCTTGCGGCGCGTCCGCATTCGCCTCCGCACCTCAAGATCCGAAAGATCTGGCTCAAAAAGACAATGACCAGACCTTGCGAGCCATGCACGACGAAATGGAACGCTCCAAGACCCGTCTGGAGCTGAAAATTCCAGGGACCGATCAACCCGTTCGCCCGTACTACTTGGAATACCGTCTACTGGATCTGGATTTTCGCGAAATCAGCGGAGAATTCGGAACCTTATTGAGCAGCAATCACTCTCGCAGCCGTTTCATGGATGTGCAAGCCCGCGTTGGGAATTACAAGCTGGACAGCTCCAATTTTATAAGCGAAGACGGTTTCCGCGGCTTCATTGGCTCAACTGGCTCCGTAGGTATTGATCGCGATTACGATTCTCTTCGCCAGGATCTTTGGATTGCCACGGATCAGGCTTTCAAGGAAGCCGTAGAGACTTATTCGCGCAAGCAAGCCTATCTCAGTAGTCTCGCCCGTCAATCCGACATCAATGATTTTTCCAAAGCCGAGCCCGTGCATCTCGTTGAGCCGCTGATCATGGCCGACTGGACCAATCGCAATTGGGATCAGGAAGCCCGGGACACGTCAGCCGCGCTGCGCGCCTTCCCGCAAATTTATGAAAGTCGCGTCACCTATTATCTGGTCTACGCCACCGAATACCTGGTAACCAGCGAGGGCACCGAGATTCGCACCAACCGCAGCTTTGCCGCGATCGAGTCCGGCATGAATGCCCTGGCTGACGACGGCACGCCAATTAATCACTTCTATGCCACCTACGCCGTGCATCCCGCCGATCTGCCCACGCCTGATGCCGTGCGCAGAAATCTCAATGTGACGGGCAGCGAATTGATGGCTCTGCGCTCTGCACCTCCAGCGCCGGACTACACCGGCCCAGTACTTTTTGAAGCCCGCGCCGCAGCTCCGTTGCTGGCCCAGATTCTCGGCCCAGCCGTAAATGGCGCGCGGCCTCCGGTCTCATTCACTCCTGTAATGGAACAACTGTTGAGTGGACTCGGTGGAAAGAGTGACTGGATTACTCGTATCGGAGCGCGTGTTTTACCAGCGTCCGTGACGGTAGTCGACGATCCCAGCGCCAAGGAATTTCAGGGCACTCCACTACTCGGTTCCTACGCGGTCGACGATGAGGGCGTGCGGGCGCAAAAAGTGACCTTAGTGGAAAACGGCACGCTCAAGAGTGAACTGATGTCTCGCCGTCCCGGTCCAGATTTCGATCAATCCAATGGACATGGCCGTTCTGCATTCCTAAGTGATGCCAGACCGACCATGAGCAATCTGTTCTTCACTTCCAAAGAGACCATGTCGCCGGCGGACTTGAAAAAGAAATTTCTGGATGAATGTCGAGATCAAAAGCTTGCGTACTGTCTGATTGTCCGCGAGATGGATAACCCCACCGTCAGCCTGCTGCATCAGGATGATTTTCAGAGTTTGCTTGCAAGTTACGGCGGCGGTGCCGGCACAGGCGACCGCCTGCCTCTGGTGGTTTATCGCGTGTACCCGGAAGACGGCCGTGAGGAGATTGTCCGCGGAGCCCGCCTCATCGGCATAAACTCCCGAGCGATTCGCAATATCGCGGGAATCGGTAACGACAATTACGTCTATAACTACATGCAGAGCCAGATAAACGGATTCGCTGGCACTGCTCTCGGCGCTTTTGGCTCGGCGCAAAACGGTTTGCCGGCATCGATTGTTGCGCCCTCGCTGCTCTTTGAAGAAGTGGAAGTCCGCGGAGCGCGTGGCGAGCCGAAGCGGTTGCCACTCGTGGCTCCGCCGCCGATGACCGCATCAAAGTAAGCTTCCTGGCGGTTTTTCGCTGCGGAAACTACATTTTTTGAGCCAGCATCCATGAAGGAATTTACAAGACGCGGCTTCATATACGCAGCGGCTACCCTGGGCGGCTACGCCATGCTCATGGGCGTACAACGAGTTTGTTCGTCCGCTTTTGCGGATGGCGTGGAACCAACTACCGGCGCCGGACTTGTAAAAATCATAAAGTTCGCCGACGACGGTACTTCTCTGGGGGCGTCGACGGCCACAAAAGTACAAAAGACCGCCGCACAGTGGAAGTCTCAACTCACCCCCTTGCAATTTGATGTCACCCGCCGTGCCGCCACGGAATGGGCTTTCACCGGCGCGCTGGACAGTGAGCACCGCACCGGCCTTTATCGTTGTATCGATTGCGACAATGCGCTGTTTGATTCCCGGGCCAAGTTTGACTCCGGCACCGGATGGCCCAGTTTTTTTCAGCCTATCGCCAAAGAAAACGTCCGCGAACAAAAAGATTTCTCCTACGGGGTATTGCGTACCGCGGTAAGGTGCACTCTCTGTGACGCCCATCTAGGTCACGTTTTTACCGACGGACCGCGGCCTACAGGCCTCCGTTATTGTATGAATTCCGCCGCGCTGCGATTCCTCCCGCGCAAAGGTTAGGCCCGTCCATTCTTGAGCCTTTCTCAGTAGTCCAAAGCACCTGTCCTAAACGTGTGTCCATAAACTCCTTAAACTTAGGATAGTCTAGGCAAACCTGATGGCCATTCTGCAAAACCTGGAGGTCCGGGAAAAGAAGCATGCTGCGCTATTAAGCGTGGGCTCGGCAGTGGTGTTGCTATCCCTCAAAACTTTTTTGGTCGTTCGCACCGGCAGCCTTGGCGTGTTGTCCGAAGCGCTGCATTCTGGTCTGGATTTTCTGGCCGCCATCATCACTTATCTCTCCGTGCGCATGTCCGATCAGCCTGCTGACGAGGGGCATCCGTACGGTCACGGCAAATTTGAAAATTTTTCGGCCTTCGTGGAAACCGCATTGCTCCTCATTACCGCCGTATTCATCATCTACGAAGGCATCGACCGCTTGTTCTTCCACCACGTTCATATTCAACCCAGCGTTATTGCGCTGCTGATACTTCTGGTTGCTCTATCGATCGATATCACCCGCGCGAAAGCACTGGGTCACGTCGCACGCAAATACCACAGTGAGGCAATCGAAGCGGACGCTCTGCACTTTTCAACGGACGTCTGGAGCACCATCGTCGTCATCGCCGGCATTGGATTGGTGTGGGCTGGTGAAACCTGGAATCTTCCCTGGCTGGTGTACGCCGATTCCATTGCGGGTTTGGCAGTCGCAGGCGTGATTCTGTGGGTGGGATCGCGGCTTGGCAGGCGCACCCTCGACGCGCTCGTGGATGCCGCGCCGGAAGGCCTCCGTCAAGAGATCGCTCGCGCAGTGGCCCGCATGGAAGGCGTATTGGATGTGGACCGCGTGCGTGTCCGCCGCTCGGGAAACCGTCATTTCGTCGATGCCACCGTGAGCGTGGCTCGCACCACCAGTCTCGAACAGGTCCATGCGCTTAGCGACGCCATCGAAAAACGTATCGGCGAAATTGTGCCTTCCGATGTTATGGTGCACGCCGAGCCTCGCGCCCCTCAAGGCGAACACCTGTTCGAATCCATCCGCGCGCTGGCGCAACGCCTCGGCCTCGCCATTCACGACGTAACCGCACTGCAGCAAAGCGGCAAGCTCTTCATCGAATTGCATCTCGAAGTTGATGAGAATTTACATCTGCGCGAGGCCCACCGGCAGGCTACTAAGCTTGAAGAAGGCATTCGCGCTTTGCGTGACGCGCCCACCGAAGTAAATATTCACATCGAGCCGCTAGGGACTCACATTGCCACACCAGACGCTGGTCTGGGTGAAATGAAACTGCTGGCGGGGGCGGTGGAGCAGTTTTTGAATGCTCTGCCTTCCGAATACGATGAATTGGTAAATTGTCATGATGCGCGTGTGCGCCAGGTGGAGCACCGCATCCTGGTTTCCTGTCACTGCACCATGAGAAGCGATTTGCCCATCAACAAAATCCACGATGTCACCGCCGCGTTGGTCGACCGCGTGAAGGAACATTTCCCACAAATACATCGTGTGACTATCCACCCCGAGCCCTTCGAAGAACTTTAGCCCACTCAATGAAGACCTTGTTCACTGGTCGCGGAGAAATCCTCTTTTCCAGCAGCCTGGCCCGCAAACACTTGCGCCGCAATCGCCAACAGGCTGGGAAAACACACCAGCATGTAGCGCGGCTCGGGTGTTTCAAGCGTGGCCATGAACACTATGCGCACCACCATGTAACCCACCATTACCGCCACCGCGATTCTCGCCGAGGGACGCCGCCACAACAGCAGCGCACCCCAAGCTCCGAACAACAGGTATAGCGAAATCAGCAATTCAAACCCTGCTGTCACCACTTGGTCCACCGGATCGTTTTCCCAGGCCTCTGCTAATGGAAACACCTGCCCTGATAATGGCAACAACTCAATGCGCGGAGAAAACCACAACATGAAAGCTCGCGCTGCCGGTAGCCACAAGTACGTACGTAGCGGATGTCGCGCGGTTCGCTCGCTGGCTAGTTGCGCGAAACCTGCGTCCTCTTCCGGTGTGAGTGTCACTTCGTCGTTATACGGCTCGAGCAACGCGGCCACCCGTTCTTTTTCTTCCGGCGTATCAAACGCACGCGCAGGAACATCGTCCAGATTTATCGGCTGGTCATTCAGCTTCCAGGCCACCAGGTAGACATCTCGAACCCGAAATAGCCACGTTTTCTCCCAGGCCATGAAACCAAAGGGCACCAGTTCGCCAGGCAGATTCGAATTCTTCGGCGCTAGAAGTTGCGCCCCATGTAAGGTGATGGCGTTGCGTATGGCCCACGGAGTCAGTGGAAGTAAGCATCCCACCGCCATGAAGGCAATTATTCGAATGATTTGGCGCCAATGCCCAGACCACAGGCTTCCCCGAAGAAAATACCAGGCCAGCACCACGCACGCGGTCATCAGTAGCAAAGGCGTTTCCGGCCTGAACAGTGTGCCGAAACCAGCGGATACTCCTGCGAACGCGGCGAACCCCCCCTCTTTGAAGTGCCAATTGACAGAGTTGGTCTCCACCAACAAAATCGCACCTCGACCCCGCAATAATAGGAGGCACAAAAACAAAATAGTCAGCGTCGTAAAAAATGTGGCCACTGTTTCAGTGAGTGGAACCGCCACATAGTTGGCCGTGAAGGGGCACACTGCCGTCAGCCACAAAGTCACCAAAAAAACTCGCCACCGGTACACCCGCTCGGTTGCCAAAGCCAACAACGTCGTCGCTAAGCAGGCCGCGACCACGCATGTCAACAAATCCACCACGACCTGCGCGGACATCACCCAAAACCGCGCATCCGGCCCGGTCTTCCCGCTCAACCAATAAATCGCCGCAAGAAATGCCGGATACCCAGGCACCCGAATATCCACCGGGGTTATCGCGCCGCCTACATTCATGCCGTAAACGTGATATTTCAGCCAATTTGTCGCGATTTGCTCGTAGAGTACCGAGTCCCCCGAGCCCGCCGGATATTTCAGCACGAAGAAAAAACGCAGGCACGCGCCAGCCACTAGCGCGGCAATAGCACTGGAGAAATTTCGCCGCATGAATGAAACGCATCTTACAATAGTGCAGACGGATTCGAGCACTGCGCTCCAACACCGGAGCGCATAGATAACCCTACCGTGCCCCTGGGTCGAAAGGTTTCATGAAGGAACGCGGGCCTATATTTTACGACGCGGAGCGTGTGCGCTGGCGCCGCACCAGGCGCGTCATGGAAGTTTCCGCCGTGCTGCTTACCGTGGCGCTGACCTATTTCTTTGTGACCGTGGCTGTCAGCGTCGATCTGCCCGCCGGCTTGCTGCCGGACACCAAGCCCTTATTTCATCCGCTCAAGCTGAAACCCACCGCCAAATTGCTGCCCGTGCGTGAAGGACGCAAGCGTCGCGTGGCCTCCATCGGTTCCGTGCCCGCCAGTTACGATCCTCTTCACGCCGCGTTTTTTGTAAGCTGGGATCCCAACAGCATGGCCTCGCTAAAAGGCCATTACAAAGACATCGACCTGCTCATTCCTGAGCAACTTCATTCCGTAACCGCGGATGGCGCGATCACCATTGTCGACTATGAAAACGGACAGAACACCACCAGGGCTACTCCCGACCAGGCCATCGCCATTCTCAAAGAAGACAAGCTTCATCAATGGATGAAATCCGTAAATGTGGAAATCCCCATGATGGGCCTCGTCAATAACTACGACGGCGTCAACTGGCACACCAAGGAAATGGCCGAGATGCTCGCCAGCCCGAATGCCAGGCACAATCTTGAACGCGACATGGTGGAATACGCCACCAAAGCACACGAATCCGGAATCGTGGTCGACTTTGAGGAAGTACCTGACGAAAGCCAGGCGCATTTCAAAAAGTTTTCCGCTGAACTTGCCTCCGCCTTACATTCCGCGAACCTCAAGCTGATGGTCGCCCTTCCCGCTCGCGACGACGCTTATGATTACGCGTTCTTTGGCAAACAATGCGACGCCCTGGTGTTAATGAACTACGATCAGCATTGGCTGACATCGCCACCCGGACCCATTGCCGGACAAGATTGGTATGTGGAAAATCTCAAGCAAATACTGGAAGTCGTACCGAGACAAAAAGTCATCTCCGCCATCGGTAACTACGCTTACGACTGGTCGCTGGCTCCCAAGAAAAAACAGGAAGCCGCCGAGTCCTTGACCATTCAGGAAGCCTTGGTTCGTGCCTCCGAATCCGAAACTGCCGTGGAATTCGATCCCGTTTCTCTCAACCCTCATTACTCCTACAATGACGAGCACGATCACGTCCATCAAGTGTGGATGCTTGATGCCCTCACCGCTTACAACCAGCTCCGCGCCAATGAACGCATGGGCGTTCAAGGCACGGCGTTGTGGCGCTTGGGTTCGGCGGATACTTCCATGTGGCCCATCTGGGATGCCACCCATCCAACCGACGCCATTCGCAACAAAATCACCGATATTCCGCCGGGCCCCGACCTGATTTTAGAAGGCGATGGTGACATTTGGCATTTCGTCGCTACGCCGAAACGCGGTCGCCGAAGCTTTACCTACGATCCATCAACCGATCTTTTCACCGGGGAAAAGTTCGAAACTTATCCGCTCTCTTATTACATCGATCAACTCGGCGCGGCTAAGAAGAAATTGGCCATCACTTTTGACGATGGTCCCGACACTCGTTGGACTCCCAAAATTCTTGATGTGCTTAAAGCAAAAAATGTGCCCGCTACATTCTTTATTGTCGGTGTCTCCGGAAGCCAGTGGCCCGAATTGCTCAAGCGCGAGTATGCGGAAGGCCATGAGGTGGGGAACCATACGTACACCCACCCCAACTTCGACGATATTTCGCACACCCAGTTGCGTTGGGAATTGAATTTAACCCAGCGGCTAATCGAAAGCACACTCGGCGTCAAATCCATTCTCTTTCGCCCACCCTACGGTATCGACCATGAACCGGAATATGCCGAGGAAGTGGCGCAACTGCCGCTCGCGCAGGATATGGGCTACGTCATCGTGGGTCAAAAAATTGATCCCCACGATTGGAAGTCTCCCGGCGGCAAACAAGTTCCCGCATCCGAAATAGTCGATAACGTACTGACCCAGGCGGCTGAAGGCAACATTATCCTTTTCCACGACGGCGGCGGTGACCGTAGCCAGACCGTCGCGGCCTTACCTCAAGTGATCGATCGACTGCGCGCTCAAGGCTACCAGTTTGTATCTGTCCCTGATTTGCTGCACAAAACACGCGCATCGATGATGCTGCCCCTGTCTCCCCAGGAGCGTTTCGAAGCGCGCGCGGATGGATTTATTTTCAGTTTGTATCGCTGGTTCCGCGTAGGTTTCGCCACCATCTTCATTGTGGGAATAATTTTGGTAAGCGGCCGTGCAGTGGTCATCGGCATTCTGGCCTTAATTGAAAAACTTCGCCCAGATCATTACCTGATGCCTGATCCGCCACCAGATGTGACCGTTTTGATTCCCGCTCATAACGAAGAAAACGTAATCGTGCAGACCGTTTCTTCCGTCCTGGCTACCAACACAAAAAATCTGCAAATCATTGTGGTCAATGACGGGTCTATGGACCGCACCGGCGAGCTGCTCGATGAGAATTTCGGTGCCGACTCGCGCGTGCACATCATTCATCAAGTAAACCGCGGCAAGTCCGCCGCGCTGAGCCTGGCGATGTCACAAGCAAAAACGAAAATCGTCGTGACCATCGACGCCGACACCGAGATCGAGCCGGACGCCATCTCCAAATTGTTGCGCCACTTCTCCGACCCACGGGTTGGCGCCGTGGCGGGTAATGTCAAGGTTGGCAATCGCACCCGTTGGCTCACCCGTTGGCAGGCTCTTGAGTACATCACCAGTCAAAACATGGAGAAGCGCGCTTTCGATCTGCTCAATTGCATTACGGTCGTGCCCGGTGCGCTTGGAGCTTGGCGCACCGAGGCCATCGAAGCTGCCGGCGGAATTACGTCGGATACCGTCGCGGAAGATGCGGACCTCACCATCGCCATCCGCCGACTCGGCTGGCGCATCAGCTACGATGAAGAAGCCATCGCCTGGACCGAGGCTCCCGAAACCCCTGGCGCGCTGATCCGCCAACGATTTCGCTGGACTTTCGGCACGCTGCAATCTTTCTGGAAGCACCGCGATACTTTGTTAAGGCCCAAATACGGCACTCTGGGCTGGATTGCACTGCCAAACATTTTTGTCTTTCAACTGGTGCTGCCGCTTATTTCGCCAATCATCGATTTGATGTTTCTCGGCTCCCTGGCTCTGTGGGGCATTGGCCAACTTCATATCGCGAGATTGCCGCAGCTTTGGACCACCGCCGATGTGCAGCGGTCGTTATTTTTCTTCATCGGATTTTTGCTCATCGACGTGCTCACCTGCATGGTGGCCTTCGCGCTGGAGCGCAAGGAAGATTGGACCCTGCTCATTCCTGTTCTCTTACAGCGCTTCTACTATCGCCAATTAATGTACGTAGTGCTCTTCCGCTCCGTGAAAGAAGCGGTCAGCGGCCGCCCGGTGGGTTGGCGCGGTGTCGAGCCGGATTCTCCTCGTGCTCCGCGTGCTCCTGAAGCTCCCGCAAGAACAGTTCCCGCGTAGGATTCCCACCAGAAAGACATCACGGCAGTTTGCCGTCTGTTCCACCCATATCCCCATTTGCACAGCTTACAAGCCAATGTGACAATACCTGTATGCAAAAAACATTAACCATTGCTTTAAATTTGTTCGTAATCGGGCTGCTTACTAGCGGCACCCTGCGTGCCCAAGATACTTCTGCGCCTGCGCCTAAAACTCAAACGACTCCGGCACCTAAATCTCAAACCAGTCCGGCAACAAAAACCCCGGGGACTACTCCGGCCAAGCCGCGCACCGCGACCGGCGCCAGAGCTCCACTCACGTTGAAAACCGATAAAGATAAGGCCAGCTACGCCATTGGAGTAAACATCGGAAAGCAGATGCACAAGGATAGCGTGGACGTGGATCCCGCAATTATTAGTCGTGGAATGAAAGACGCGATCGCCGGCGGGAAATTGCTTCTCACCGACGACGAAATGAAAATCGCTCTGACCAAGTTCTCCGGAGAGTTGCGCGCCAAGCAGGAGGAAGCCATGCAGAAAGTCGGAGAAATTAACAAAAAGGCCGGCGATGACTTTCTGGCACAAAACAAGACCAAGGAAGGCGTTGTGGCCTTGTCCGATGGTCTGCAATATAAAATCCTCAAGGAAGGCACCGGGCCGAAACCCACGGCAAACGATACGGTAGTTTGCAACTACCGCGGCACGCTGCTTGACGGAACTGAATTCGACAGCTCCTATAAGCGCGGCCAACCCGCTACTTTTCCCGTCAGCGGCGTGATTAAAGGATGGACAGAAGCTGTGCAACTCATGCCCGTGGGATCAAAATGGCAATTGTTCCTTCCCGCTGATCTCGCCTACGGGAACCGCGGCGCTGGCCAAGACATCGGTCCTAACGCCACGCTCATATTCGAAGTGGAGCTGCTCTCCATCCAGAATAAAGCCGCCGCTCAGACCCCCAACCCGCAAGCGCCTCCAAAATGATTTTGCGCTTGGCTTTGCATCGCCAAAACTGTTGTAGGATGTTCCCGCTTCCGCTTTCTAAACTTGTTTTGTTATCGCCGGTATTTTTGTATCGGGGGGATCATGGCTATCAGTTTTGTACTTAACGGCAAGCCGCAAACCGTTGATGTTAGCCCCCAGATGCCGCTCCTCTGGGTATTGCGGGACACCCTGAACATGACTGGCACGAAGTTTGGGTGCGGCATGGCGCTATGTGGAGCCTGCACGGTGCATATCGAAGGTGAAGCCGCCCGTTCTTGTGTGACGCCCATATCCAATGTCGCGGGCAAAAAGATCACCACCATCGAGGGACTTTCCGCCGACGGCACTCATCCCGTCCAGCAGGCTTGGATGGAAATCAACGTTCCGCAGTGTGGATATTGTCAACCGGGACAAATCATGTCCGCAGTGGCGCTGCTTTCTAAAAAGGCCTCACCAAGCGACGCGGAAATTGACGACGCCATGAGTGGCAACATCTGCCGCTGCGGAACTTACCAACGCATTCGCCAAGCCATCCATCGCGCGACCGCGACGCAAAGCCAGAAGAGCTGATCCCGGTGCCTGATATAGACCAGCGGTGCTGGTACTAACTGGCTAGCCACGGTTCTGGCGATTCACCCAATTTTTTGTTATTCTCCTGAAGTCATAGGTACAGGGCTGCATCCTGAATTTAAGGAGCGGCACCGGAGGCCAACATGAGTTTTACTTCCAATACCGACGGCACGAAGATCACCGTTCCGGACATCCAGCAGCGAAAACCCCAGGTAGGTTCCCCAACCAATAAGAAAATCGCGTGTCTGACCGCCTACGACTTTCCGACCGCCCGCTTGCTCGACGAAGCTGGCGTGGACGTCATACTTGTCGGCGACTCACTGGGCATGGTGGTGCTGGGCTATGACAGCACACTTCCCGTGACCATCGAGGAGATGCTGCATCACACGCGCGCAGTTCGCCGCGGCGCCCGTCGCGCTCTTGTGGTCGCGGATATGCCCTATGGCAGCTACCACACCGACATGGCTGAATCTCTGCGCAACGCCATGCGCTTCGTTAAAGATGCCGGCGCGGAAGCCGTAAAAGTGGAAGGTGGCGAGCGTCGCCTGGAACTCATCGCGCGATTCACTGAAGCGGAAATCCCCGTAATGGCTCACCTGGGGCTGACCCCGCAATCTGTAAACGCCTTGGGCGGTTACCACGTGCAAGGCAAAACACTAGTCGGCGCCGAACAATTGCTGCGCGATGCTCGCGCAGTAGAAGCCGCTGGCGCCTTTGCGATTGTGTTGGAGGCCATCCCGCGAGAATTAGCCGCCCAAATCACTAAAGAGGTGCGCATCCCCACCATAGGCATCGGCGCGGGCCCCGACTGCGACGGCCAGATCCTGGTATTGAACGACATGCTGGGCTTAACCTTTGGCCAGACGCCTAAATTCTCCCGCCAGTACGCGGGCGTGGGAGAAATAATTGCTGGTGCGGTACGTGAATACTGCGAGGACGTTCGCAACGTCGCATTCCCTTCGGATGCCGAGTCTTATCACACGCCGCAAAGCGGCAAAAACCGCAAAACCATTTCCATCACCGGCTAAATCGGCCAGGTTACAATCCACTGGAGGAAAAGATGTCGCCGGACGACATTCGTTTTCTTTACGATTACAATGCCTGGGCTAACCGGCGCTCGCTGGATGCCGCTGCCCCGCTGACCGTGGAACAATTTACCAGGCCGCTTGGCTCCAGCTTTTCTTCGGTGCGTGATACGCTCGCGCATATTTGGGGCGCCGAGTGGATCTGGATGGAACGCTTCGAAGGCCGCTCGCCTGCGTCCTTACCCGAGCTCGGACAGTTCCATGAGATTTCGGCGTTACGAAAACGTTGGCAAGAGAATGAGGCGCGTCTTAATAAGCTCGTATCCCGTGTCACGCAAAGCGATTTGGACGGGCCTCATGAATATCGCACACTCAAATTCGGCCAATACACCAATCCCTTATGGCTGTCGATGCAGCATCTAGTCAATCACGGAACGTATCATCGCGGACAAATCACTACCATGCTCAGGCAATTAGGTGCCAAGCCGCTTTCCACCGATGTAATCCATTTTTATCGCGAGCGTGCCGGCGCCGCAAACGCCTGACCGCACCCACCTCGTGGAAATCATTCGAACTGTTTCCTGGATGAAAGAATTCGCGCGCAAGCAACGCGACGAAAATCGCATTGTCGGCCTGGTTCCCACCATGGGCGCTTTGCATCCAGGGCACTTGTCGCTGATCAAGCAGGCCCGGCAGCAGTGTACTTCCCTGGTGGCGAGTATCTTCGTGAACCCCACGCAGTTCGGCCCCTCCGAGGATTTTGCGAAATATCCACGCACTCTGTCGTCCGATACTGAAAACCTGGAGAATGCCGGCGTGCAGTGCCTGTTCCTCCCGGAAGCGAAAGACATTTATCCCCCGAACTATTCCACTTACGTAAACGTCGAAGGGTTGAGCGAGCGCCTGGAAGGCCGCTCGCGGCCTGGCCACTTCCGCGGTGTCAGCACGGTGGTGATGAAACTCTTGCAAATCGTTCAGCCGGACTTTGCGTATTTTGGAAGAAAAGACGCGCAGCAGGCGACCATCATTTCGCGCATGGCAAAAGACCTGAATCTCGACTGTGAAATTGTCATCTGCCCCATCGAACGCGAGCCCGACGGCTTGGCCATGTCATCGAGAAACGTCTACTTACAGCAAAGCGATCGGCAAGCTGCCACCGTTTTGTATCGATCTTTGCAAGCTGCACAAGCGCTCTTGCAAAATGGCAGCCGGGATGCCCTTTCCCTGCAGTCCGTCATGCAGCAGGTCTTCAAAGAAGAATCCCGAGCAAAAATCGATTATGTGGAAATTGTGGACGCCCAGACCTTCGAGCCATTAATGCACATCAACCGCAAGGCTTATGTCCTGATTGCTGCGAAATTTGGCGAAACGCGCTTGCTGGATAACATGCTCGTTGATTTTAACGACAACGGCCAACTGACCAATGAGTTGTAGCCTTCCAAAATCTGTCGCCGTTTCATCACCGTAGCGTTGTTCCGATCATTCCAGAATGTGAAAATAACCATCCTGCTGCACTATTCGCAACGGAATACCGAATAGCCCCGAGATGCGTTCGGAAGTAAGCACCTCATTCTTTCCCCCGTCCGCGATAATACGCCCGTCGCGAAGCAAAATTACCCGCTCTATCTCCGGAATAATCTCTGAGACGTGATGTGTCACCAGCAGAATCGCGATTCCCGATTGCGCCAGCTCGCGCATCGCCGCGCGCAACTGCAATTGCGCGGCAATATCCAGCGCGTTGCTGGGCTCGTCAAAAAGTAAGGCTCGCGGATCGTGAACCAGTGCCCGCGCGATCAGCGTTCGTTTGGCTTCGCCCGAAGACATTCGCGCCACCGCACGGCCTCCGAGGTGCGCAACCCCCATGCGTTCCAAAGCGCGATCGGCCAGCGCCAAGTGCCTCGGATCGGGGTGATGATGTGGGAATATGCGCGTGCTGCTGAAAAACCCTGATAACACCACATCGCGGCCCGTGGCATCGGTAGTGCACGCCCTCAGAAGATCTGGCGAAACGATGCCCAACAGCGACCGCAACTCAAAAATATTCCAGCGTTCGCGCCCCAGGATAGCGATGGACGATCCTTCTCGGACAACCGGATAGCACTCCCGGGTGATGGTCTTGATTAACGTCGATTTCCCGCAGCCATTAGGCCCTAGGATGCACACGTGCTCGCCAGACTCGATACGCAGGGAAATATCATCAAGCGCAGGGCGTGCCATTTCAGCAGGCACCGGGTCGGCGACCGCGCTACCGTCTGCCGTCCCACGAAAAATCGTTACGTGCTGGAGGTTAAGCAGCGGCGGTAAGGAACTCATGCGCGAGAACTAGGCTCTGTGATCACTGAGAACTCATTCTAGCCGACCCACTCGGGAGTGCGCTCACAAAACCTATCTGACTGACAAACAAGGGGTTAAAAAGAGGCTTGCGACGAAAAGTAGGAGGTGAAAGCAACAGTTTCACCTCCCGGGGTGGGGTGATGCATGACAGCTTCTGAACGGGTTCAGTAGCCCGCCCTGCCAGGCAAGACTACAGTCTCATTCGCTTACTGCGGTAAACAGTGCGTCAGGAGACTCACCGTCCAAAGGCTTGTCGTTATTGCGTTTTTAGCATCTACAATGGCCTGTGTCAACTTTTAAGGGCCGCTTAATCTCGGGGCTTTGTTTGCTACCAAACATGTAGCACAACGGTATACCCAGCGCTCGAATGTCTTAGCCGCCGAAAATTTCGTTGATCTTTCCCGCCAGCTTGAAATCCAGCTCGCTGATGCCATCAACACTGTGGGTATTCAGATCGATCACCACCTTATTCCACACGTTAAACCATTCCGGATGGTGGTTCATCGCTTCCGCCACCAGCGCCACGCGGGTCATGTTTCCAAAAGCCGCCACGAAATCCTTGCATTCGAACGAGCGATGCAACTTGCCACCTTGCAACGTCCAGCCAGCCGCCTCACTCAGGCGCTCTTTGATTTCCATTTCAGTGAATCTTTTTGCAGCCATTTGGGTTCTCCAATGTTGGCAGTATGCGGCGATCCCACACCCGCGGCAAGTGTCCTAAGCGGATTTATGGGCTTTAAGCGTTGCCTGCTCTGGCGAATTCCTCTATCGTAAAGGTTTCGTTTTCTTACAAAATGCGCGGCGTGCCAAAGCCACGCAAAAGGCCAACACATTGAAAAAGAAAATTCGCGCCATCCAATATGGCGTCGGTCCTATCGGCGCCTCCATCGCCAGCTTAATGCGGGAAAAGTTCGCCATCGAAATTATTGGCGCGATCGATACCGATCCGACCAAGGTCGGCCGCGATCTCGGCGAAATTGTGGGCGCATCCGATGCCCCTTGGGGCGTGAAAATTTCAGACGACGCCTCCGACGTGCTGGGCCAGGCCGCGGACGTGGTAATTCATTCCACCTCGTCGTCGCTGCCGAAGGTCATGGATCAACTGCTGGCCTGCCTGGAAGCCGAGTCCTGCGTGGTGTCAACGTGCGAAGAGCTTTCCTATCCATATCGCACTTATCCCGAGCTGGCCGCGCGTCTCGACAAGGCTGCGAAAGAGTGGGGTGTTGCTCTGGTCGGTACAGGCGTCAATCCAGGATTTGTACTGGACAAGCTGCTGGTCACTCTTGCATCTGTATCGCAACGTATTGAGCACGCCAGTGGTCGCCGCGTGGTCGATGCATCCAAGCGCCGTGAGCCGCTACAAAGAAAAATCGGCGCAGGATTGTCTCTGGATGAATTCCGTGAAAAAGTAACCGCGGGAGCTATTAAACATGTCGGCCTGCCAGAATCCGTCGCCATGGTGGCGGATAGCTTGAACCTCGACGTTAATGAAATTACCGAAACAATCGACCCGGTGGTCGCCACAGAAAAGGTCCAAACCCAATACTTGACGGTTGAGCCCGGCCAGGCCGCAGGCGTTCATCAAATCGCGCGCGGTCTTTCCAATGGCAAAGAATTAGTTCATCTCGAATTGCAAATGTACGTAGGCGCCAAAGAACCGGGTGACACCGTGACATTGCAAGGGCATCCCAACATAAGCTTGATCATCCCAGGCGGATCGCCCGGAGACATCGCCACGGCCTCGGTGGTGGTGAATTCCATCCCCGTGATTCTCGATGCCCCGGCGGGGTTGCGCACCGCTCGCGACCTGCCGATTGGATTTTTCTCGCCGCACGCGCGCCCGTAATCGGCAGCGAAACAACTCTGCGGCATTTCAATAACTCAGCGAGCCAAACCTATTTCTTCCAGAACTTCATAACGGCGGAATAGTCCAGATCTTCTTTCGCCGCTTCTTTCACCGTGGAATAAGTCTTGA
Source organism: Verrucomicrobiia bacterium (assembly GCA_035568155.1). Lineage (GTDB taxonomy): Bacteria > Acidobacteriota > Terriglobia > Acidiferrales > UBA7541 > Acidiferrum. Next base: position 20,669 of record DATMOS010000049.1, read on the forward strand.
ATGCAGCCTCCGTAGCCGGAAGTTCCACGTGTGTCTGCTCTGCAAGTTCCAACGCAAGCCTCATATCCTTATGCATCAATCGTAGTGGAAAACTTGGCGTGTAATTGCCTTTCAACAAGTTTTGCGACTTTATATCCAGCACTCCTGACCGCGCCATGCTCGACTGCATGACCTCCACCAGTTTTTCTCCTTGCAAGCCCGCGGCGGTCACCAGCGCGAGCGCCTCGGCTAGCGCATCCACCTGCAACGCTAATATCAGGTTCATGGCCAGCTTGATTATTTGACCCGCTCCATTGGGCCCGAGATGAAACCATTTCTTCCCCAAGACACGCAAGAGCGGCTCAACCTTGGTCAGCGTCCCGGCATCGCCTCCCACCATGAAAACAAGTTCGCCTTTTTTCGCGCCCCAATCGCCGCCGGTGACCGGTGCGTCAAGAAAGCGCACTCCTCGTTCGTCGCAAGCGGAAGCTACCTTTCGCGCAAGAGTCGGAGACACCGTGCTGGAATCAACATAGATGCCGCCCCGCGGAAACCCTTGCATCGCGCCGTTCTGCCCCCACAGCACTTCTTCCAGCGCTGCCGGATCGCTAACGATAGACAACACAATTTCAGAATTCGCCGCCAGCTCCCGCGGCGACGGCGCAAGTTTCGCTCCAGCGGCAACCAGTTCATCGGCCCGCGACGCAGTGCGATTCCAAACCGTCAAGGGAAAGCCGGCTTTCAACAAATTCATGCCCATGGGCTTGCCCATCAACCCTAGGCCAATCAATCCCACCTTCGTTTGCGGTCCAATTACGGAATTCACAAAAACCTCCGCTCTCTCGAAAAACATCTCAGCGATTTTATTCAAGCAGCGAAATCGATTGTAGCGTATTCAATTTTTCGAAGGAGGGAATATCCAGTGCGGAGAACGCGAAATGAAAAAACTGAAAAATAAGGCTGGATGTTAAATGTTTGATCGTTGCGGTCGCGGGAAAATCACCGCAGCTTTTAAGCGATTGACAGCAGATTCCTCCTCCTCCTCGCTTTCGGGTTCCTGGTTTGCGTCAGCTGGTTGAGCGGTTTCTGCCGCGGAGGGCTGCGAAATAAGGGTTCTATCTTGTGCGCCAGATCCCACAGGTTCCGGCTTCTCGGCTAAACGCACGATGCAGGGGTAAGGAATTTCCCAACGAAAGTGCCGGTGCTGCCCGTTCTGTTCGAAGTTCTGCTCCAGGAAAATGGACCGCCCTGTGTCACCCACAAATGTTCCAGAAGCTGGCAACAGGATATCGCCTGCGCGATATTGGACTTCCACCTGAAGGCCGAGAAAGGCGGAATAACGGGCCATGGAGTACAGTTTCGAGCCCAGTAGATATATCGTCAATGGTACGTAAGTCCCAGTTACCGGCCAGCTGGCTTTTCGCCGATTCGCACGGAAAATATTTGCCAATAAACTACCGCGCAAAATCTTCAATCACGGCCTCAGCTGCCCGCCGCCCGCTAAGCATGGCGCCATTGATCGAGGCATTGTCGCGGTGATCTCCGCACACATAAATTGCCGGGCGAACTCGCACCGAGCGCTGCGGAGGTTCCAGCGCGCCTGGGTATTGTCTCGGTTGAGCATGCGGTATTTTGTAGCTCCTCAAAAGCCGCCACGAACGTGCCACCGCGCCAAACCAATTTTTCATTTGTGCAATGACGAACCCGCTTAACTGCGCTTCAGTGAGTTCCTGCGTCCCAAGTACGGATACGGAGACGAGCTGTTTTCCTGCCGGCGCGTACGACGGCGCCACCTGGCTCATCACCGCAAAGTTATTCACGGGGCCGGCGCCATCGCCGTTCAGGGTAAGTATCGGCTGCGGTACAGGAGGCTCTTCCGCGGCGTAATAAAAACAGCTGACGCTTCGTGAGGCTGGTTCAGCCTCCCCTACCAGATGCGCCGCTGACGGCCCCTCGGTGGCCACCACGATGGCTCGGGCCCGCATGCTTTCTCCGCCAGTCAGCGTAATTTCATTTTCGTGCAGGGATTCAACTCGCGAGTTCAAACGCATCGAATCCGCGTTGAATTTCTCCGCGATCTGCGCCGAAATCGCCCCCATGCCTCGAGCGGGGACGCTGGTCGATCCCTCAGACAACATCTTGAACACAAACTCAAACATGCGGCTGGTCGTTTTCAATTCGCCATCCAACAAGATCCCGCCAAGAAACGGACGAAAAAACCGGTGAATGATTTCCTGGCTGAATCCTTCGGATTTCAGAGCATCCTTCGTTGAGCGCTCCGGCCGCTTAAAAATTTCTGCAATGGAAGTGTGCTTCAGACGGCTGCGCAGCCGCGCCATGCGCAATTTGTCCCCCAGCGTTCCAAATTCCGACCTTAGCGCCTCTCGCCACATACCGGGCATGCGCCACGGATCAACGATCGGGTTCATGCGCCCCGCAAACCACGACAATGCCCCGGGAGAAAAACATTTAAGATCAAGTCGCGAGTAATCCAAAACCTTGCTCGCTTCAGGATACGCGGTGAGTAGCACCTGAAATCCGCGGTCCAACAGAAATCCATCTACTTCGTCGGTGCGCACCCGCCCACCAATCCCATCCGACGCTTCCACAATTTGAAATGTGACACCCGCTTCGGTAAGCCGCTTCGCGCAACATAATCCAGCCAGCCCCGCGCCAATAATTAAAACGTCCGCACTCGTCGACATGCTCTCGGGTTCCTTCTGGAGCCGCATCGAAATCAAATTGACAAAAATTGAACCCTAATCCTGAGGCATCGGCGCGATATCGCGCAAGTCGTGTCTCAAGAGTTCAGGGTCGATGCTGTCGTTGCAAAGTCGCGACGAGGCTGAAGGCAAGGGTTGCTAATGAGATTTTATGGCAGGACCACGCCGCGTGCTTTGTTCGAGTGCCTTTGGAAAGAACAACGATTGCCTACTGCTGCCCCACAGGCTTCGCAGCTGTATCTGCGTTCCCGCCATCCGGGAGTTTACCGGCCGTCTCAATCACCTGCTGCGCCAGGTAATTCGTGGAGCGCGCTTCATCTCGCGCAATCGCCAGATAAGCCGCGCGTAACAACTGTTCTTTGCGATTTCGCAACGTATCCCGGATCGTTTGCTGCACTTGCGGTTCGGAAAGTCCCCGCAGCCCTGGAGATTCCCGCGTGATCAGTTTCAAAATCCGGTAACCTTCTTTCAACTGAATAGGTTGGCTCACCTGCCCCGGTTTCAGGCCCAGCACCATCTTCTTCAGCGCTGGATCAGATTGGTTCAGCGCCGACTCCGGCACGTAGCCCATGTCCCCGCCGGTGGCCGCCGAATTCATGTCTTCCGAATAATCCATAGCTAACTGCGCGAAGTCCCCGCCACTGTTCAGCCGGTCCATCAGCATCTTCACTTTTCGCTGCGCTTCCGCCTCATTCGTCGCGTCATCATTCTTACGGTTGCGGATTTGTGGTTCTTTTCGGGGAGTGACTACAATCTGCGCGATCCGGAATTGCGGCTCCGCCACGTTAAATTGCGCTTTGTTGGCGTTGTAGAAGTCCGCTACATCCTGGTCAGTGATCGAAATTTTGGCCACTACTTCGCGGTTCAAAAGCTTCTGTATCGAAAGTTGCCGCCGCAGATCTCGTTTCAAATCGTCCACGGACACGCCGCGTTCTTTCAGTTGCCGCTGAAATTCATCTTCCGTAAACGGGCTCTTCAGCTCCGTAAACTTATCTTCCACCTCACCATCACTGGCTTCCAGGTTCAATTTCTTGGCGCGCTCAATCAGAATTTCGTTATTGATCAGCTCATCCAGCACATTAAGCTTCAGCGATAACGCTTCCTCTTGCGAAGGCGCTTGCCCTTCCGGATTTATCCGCGTCCGGTAATATTTCTCCACTTCCTCTTTTCGGATCTCTTTTCCATTGACCACCGCCCACACGTCCGGCGAATGTTGCACCTGGCGGTTGCATCCCGCCACGCCAGCGACAGACAGCAATCCTACAAGAGCGATCGGTTTTAACATGGATACACGCACACGCTGGGGAACAGCGCACTTCACGCGCACATGAAAAACGCAACCCAACGGATTAGCGACCAATTGATTGCTCAGGCAGCTTTCTTTACTTTGCCCGCGCGAATGCAGGCCGTGCACACGCGCATTTGCTTTCGAGCTCCCGACACCAGTGCGTGGACCCGCTTCAGATTAGGGTTCCAACGCCGCCTCCGCGTATTATTCGCGTGGCTGATCACGTTACCGTAATGCGGCCCTTTGCCGCAAAGTTCACACTTCATCGCCATTTTTAGACCTGCTTCTTCGGATTATTCGAAAACCGATAGCCCTTAGTCTACCAGACCCGCGCCCTGCCGTGAAAGCCAAGCCCATTCCGTGTTTGTCGGGTGCGCCGACCGTCAAAACTCGCGCTTCTACGCCTGAATACACCGTTTCACCGATGGACTTGATTGACGCTAGTTGCAAACATCCCGCCTCAGCGAGGCACGCCGATGGCACGCCTCGTTAAATTTCAAATTTTGTCCCCGGAGTTGTCGCTACACGAACTCAGACAGTCCCTTAGGTACTCCGCTGGATGGCTACCAACTGGACTGCACCGTACTTTGAATTTGCTGCTTAAATTTATGGAGGAAATATTATGGAACACCAGGCTCTTAAAGAACTCTATATCGATGAACTGAGGGACATTTACAACGCAGAAAGTCAGTTGGTAAAAGCTCTTCCGAAAATGGCCAAGGCCGCCAATTCCGAGGAACTTCGCACCGGCTTCGAAGAGCATCTTGAGCAGACTCGCGGTCACGTGCAGCGCCTTGAGCAGATCTTCAAGGAACTGGGCGAGAAGCCGTCTGGCAAGAAGTGCAAGGGTATGGAAGGGCTCGTGGCGGAGGGCCAGGAAATGATGGGCGAAGATTTCGAAGACGACGTAATGGACGCGGCATTGATTTCCGCGGCCCAGCGCGTCGAACACTACGAGATCGCCGCATACGGCACCGTCCGAACCTACGCTGAATTGCTGGGCGAAGACACCGCCGTGCAGCTCCTCGAACAAACTCTCGAGGAAGAAAAGGAAACCGACCAGAAGCTCACCGACATGGCCAGCGAGATCAACGTAAGAGCCATGGGCGAGGGCTCCGAAGCAGGCTCAGAAGAAGACGAAGAAGAGGCGCCGGTGCGCAAGAAGGCCAGGACCGCCAAGGCATAATTTTTATGACCTCACCCAACGGGCCTGACCAGAAGCGTCGCTTGAAGGAAACGGACATCGACCCGAGCGGCGAGCTTACTTCCGATCGCACCGGGGAAGCCGAAGGCACCGAACCGGGAACTGGAAGCCGCATCGACAACCAACCGGCCGAAAACCGGGAGAATCCCACCCGGTCCGAAAGCCGCGATAGCGTAAACCGCGATAGCGAAAACGCTCCCGCGCCAGGCCACGAAGAGTAATTTACGATTCACGGACGCCGGGCCCGCATCAAAGTCTCAGGTGCGGGCTCGACTTTTTCTCTCATTCCCATTTAGGTATAGAATTCGAAAATGCCGCTAAACGAATATCGTAAAAAACGTGACTTCAAAATCTCCCCGGAACCCTCCGGAGAGAAAACCGCGCCCAAAACGCCCAAGTCATCTTTAATTTATGTCATTCAGAAACATCGAGCTTCTCAGCTCCATTACGATTTCCGTCTCGAATTTCGCGGTACTCTTCTGTCTTGGGCCATTCCTAAAGGCCCCTCGCTTGACCCGTCTGTAAAGCGTCTCGCCATGCAGGTTGAAGATCATCCCGTCGAGTACGCCAGTTTTGAGGGCGTAATTCCCGAAGGCGAATACGGCGGCGGCACCGTAATGGTTTGGGATCAAGGAACCTGGACTCCTGAGAGTCCCGATGTCGAAGCGGCCCTTGAAAAAGGCGATCTGAAATTTACTCTGCACGGGAAAAAACTAAAAGGCTCCTGGGTCCTCGTTCGAACCCATGGCTACGGCAGCAGCTCCAAGACTTCCTGGTTGTTAATCAAACATCGCGACTCCTTCGCTTCCCCCACCGTAGATGTAGCCCAGGAAATGCCACGCTCAGCCGTTTCGAATCGCCTGTTGGCGGATATTGCGCGCGATGGTGGTGGTGACGTCGAGAAAGCCGCAACAGGCGACCCAACCATTAAGGCCGCCAAATCAGCCAAAGCCCCAAAAACTTCACGAACCACTTCTGCGAAAGGCGCTCGCTCGGCATCGGCCTCCAAGACACTCAGCGCCCACACTCCAAAACGTCGAAAAACTTCCTCCTGACCCGGGCCTCCCGCTCCTCCCATTCCTTTGCCCGACCAAATTCCATTTCGTGCTCAACCAATGCTCGCCACTCTGGTGCGTGAGCCATTCCACAAGCCCGGCTGGGTCTACGAAGAAAAGTACGACGGTTACCGCATCCTCGCTTACAAAGAAGACTCGCGCGTTCGTCTCTATTCCCGTAATGCTATCGACCGCACCGATCGCTTTTTCGACGTTGCCGCAGCCATGAGCACTCTTCGCCCCTCCACGCTTTTGCTCGACGGCGAAGTTTCGGTCTTCGATCGCCAAGGCGTCTCCCGCTTTCAATTGCTGCAGAATTTAGGCACCGGCAAATCCGTTTTCGCGGTTTTTGATTGCCTCTATAAAGACGGCCAGGATTTGCGCCCCCGCCCGCTATCGGAGCGCCGCGTCGCCTTGGAAGAATCCCTAGCGGCAAATAAGCCCTCGGCCAAGACCCGAAATAAAGCAACGCAGAACAAAGTACCGGACGACAAAATGATCGTTCCCTCGTCGCGCCTGTCCTCTAACGGCCTGGAAGCCTACCGCCAAGCCGTCAAACGAAAATTTGAAGGCCTGGTAGCCAAAGATCTCTCGTCGCCATACGTCGAAGGCCGTTCCAGTTTCTGGCTAAAAGTAAAAGTCCATCAGGAAGATGAATTCGTGATTGGCGGATTTACAGAGCCCTCCGGCTCGCGCAGCCATTTCGGAGCGCTTCTTCTCGGCGCATACGATCGCGGCAAACTTCACTTCGTGGGAAAAGTCGGCACGGGATTCAACGACCAAACCCTCGCCATGCTGTTTAAGAAATTCAAACCTCTGGTTCGCCAGCAAAGCCCTTTCGTCGATCCGCCACGAGATCGCGACGTCACGTTTCTATCGCCGAAACTCGTCGCCCAAATTTCCTACCAGGAATGGACCAGCGACAAAAAACTTCGCCAGCCTGTTTTTCTCGGTCTTCGTGACGACAAAAGCCCGCAGGAAGTCCGCATGCCGGAGTTTGCTGCATGAAAACCAAACAAACCAAATCCACGAAACCTCGTAAATCGCCCAGGTCCGCGAAGAATTCCAAGTCCCCGAACATAACCCCCGCGAAACTAGCGGCAACCCCTGCGGGAGCGGCGACTTCCTCTAAATTCTCGATCACCATCTCCAATCCCAATAAAATTTTCTGGCCCGAAGAAGGCTACACCAAGCTCCAACTCATCGAGTTTTACGCCGACATTTTTCCCAAGCTTCTACCGTACGTAAAAGATCGCATTCTCTCTCTCGAGCGCTGCCCCGACGGCATGCGCGGCAGCTGTTTCTACCAAAAAGAGGCTCCGAGCAGCCTGCCGCCCGGCACACCCACCAAGCGGATCGCTCACGTTGGCAAGTCCGGTAAATCCACAAATTACGTCGTCGGCGGCTCACTCGCCACGCAACTTGCGTTGGCGAATCTCGGTTGTATCGCCATTCACGTATCCGGCAGCCGCGCCTCTTCCTTGCGCAAGCCCGACTGGGTTTGTTTCGATATGGATCCCCAGTCGGAAAAATTCAGCGACGCCGCGCGCGCCGGCCTGCGACTCAAAGAAGTTCTTGATATGTTGAAGCTCGAATCCTTTCCCAAAACTTCCGGCAGCCGCGGCCTCCACGTTTTTGTTCCCCTTAAGCCCACGACTGACGTGGACGAAGTTTTGGCCTTCGCGGAATCGGTCGTCACTCGCCTCGCCGCGCAATTCCCCAAAGAGCTTACTGTCGAGCATTCCATCGACGCCCGCAAGCAACGCGTTTATCTCGACCCATACCGCAACGGTTTTGGCCAAACCGTAGTAGCGCCATACTCCGTCCGCCACCGCCCCAAAGCACCATTTTCAACACCGCTCTCGTGGTCGGAAGTGGCCCCCACACTGGACCCTTCGGAATTGAACCTCGGCAACTATGCAAAGCGGTTGAGCGCTCCTGACCCCTGGCAGGACTTTTTCAAGAATCGCCAGTCTCTAACCGCCGCAATAAATGCCCTGAAAAAGATCTGACACACTGCGCCGCGGCAGGCCGTCCCGCTGCCTCCCCTGTTTTTCGATCTCGATGGCACGCTGGGTCGACAGCACCCATCGCATCCAAGCAGCACTTGATACTTATTCCATATTTCTGGTATCATCGAAACATGGCAAACCCAACACCCGCTCAAATTGCCCGTTTCGCCGACATGTTCTCCGCCATGGGCACCGAAGCGCGCCTCCGCATCATGCAACTTTTGATGACCGCTGAACCCAAAGGCATGATTGTCGGCGACATCCAGTCCGAAATCGACATCCCCAATTCCACGCTCTCGCACCACCTCGACAAACTCAAAAACGAAAACCTCGTCACCGTGCGTCGCGAAGGAACCTACCTCTGGTATCGCGCCAATATTGACGCCCTCAAGGATCTCCTCAGCTTCCTCTACGCCGAATGCTGCACGCGCAATCATGTGGTCGCGCCAAAAGATTTAGTTTCGATTTCCAGGTAGAAAGGCAGACACAAATGAGTTCAGAAAATATCAAATCCATCGTGCAGGAAAAGTACGGCGAGGCAGCCAAACGCGCCGCTTCGGGTCAGGCCTCGGCCTGTTGCGGCTCGAGTCCCGCATCCGCCATCGAAGGATGCGACCCCATCACCGCGAATCTCTACGGCGAAAACGAAGCCGGCTCCGTCCCGGAAGCCGCGCTGCGTGCTTCACTGGGCTGCGGCAATCCCACCGCTCTCGCAGACCTCGCGCCAGGAGAAATCGTTCTCGATCTTGGATCAGGCGGAGGCATTGACGTTCTTCTCTCCGCGCGCCGCGTCGGCCCTACAGGAAAAGCCTATGGCCTGGACATGACCGACGAAATGCTTACCTTGGCCGAAGAAAACAAACGCAAATCCGGCCTATCCAATGTCGCATTCCTGAAAGGTGAAATCGAAAATATCCCATTACCCGATAACTCCGTGGACGTCATCGTGTCCAACTGTGTGATCAATCTCTCCGGCGACAAAGACCGCGTTCTGCGCGAAGCATTTCGCGTCCTCAAACCTGGCGGCCGTTTCGCAATTTCCGACGTGCTAGTTAGAGGAGAAGTCCCGCAACAGATTCGCAAGAGCATGGAGCTCTGGGTCGGCTGCGTAGCAGGAGCCCTGACGGACACGGAATACCAGCGAAAACTCAGCGCCGCAGGTTTTGAATCCATCGATATCGAACCCACGCGCATCTACAGCATTGACGACGCCAAAGAATTCCTGAATGCCGCGGGCATCGATGCCGATGCTGTCGCACCTCAAATCCGCGACAAATTCATCAGCGCCTTCGTCCGCGCGCAAAAGCCCACCGCCAAAACCTGCTGCGGCCCCACCTGTTGTCCAAACTAGCTTTCCCTCGACTAAAGAGTGACGGAGTAACGGGCCCGGGCTATCCGATCACTGGACGCTCAGGCCCGCTCGCCATCACCATCATCAAAAAATAAGTTTTAGACCGAGTTGCATGGTGCGGTTGCCGCCGGTGAATTGATGAAAGTTTAAGAAGCTGCCTGGTGCGGTGATTAATACCAGGCCCCCGGCAAAGGGATTCGGATTGGTAGTCGAATCCAAAGCTCCATTATTGGATGGGAGTCCGATGCTGAAATTTCTGTGATTGAAAGTGTTGTAAGTTTCAGCTCGGAATTGCACGTTCAGTCGTTCACCGAATTTCGTGCTTTTCAGCAATGCGATATTCCAAAGATTCAGTGCCGGCGTATTGATCGTGTCGCGGCCGATGATGTTGTTATTAGTTCCAAGACCGGCCTTTACATACTTGGCTGCCGGGTTAGCCGCTACATACCCGGCCACGTTGGCTGCGCCGCCGCAACCGGCGGCCGATCCTGCCACGCTAGTATTTCCGGCTCCGTCCACACATACGAAGTTAATTCCTGAAGGCACATTAGACGTTCCCGCAGGGTTGAATACCGGCCGATCGGCCGTGGCGCTGCCATTTGCATTGGCATCGGTACCATTTAACAGCGTCACAGGTTGTCCGCTCTCAAAAAGGTAGCTTCCGCTGACTTCCCACCCGTGTATGAAGCCGCCGACGAACCTATTGCCAACTTGCATATTGGGTAGGTCGTAGACCCATGAGACCGCCACCTTATGGTTGAAGTCCAGCGCAGAACGGCCGCGATCTGCTGAGATATTGCGCGCATCCAGCGGCCTCCTCGGATTTATGGTGCTGGAATTCAGCTCATTCGTGGCATCGTCTATTGTTTTTGAGAACGTGTAGTTGCCGCGCAAGTACAATCCATGTGCAAAGCGATGAATAGTATCAACCGATCCTGCGTGGTACATGGACTGTCCCCATGGAGCTTCGTCTGTCAAAACCCCGAAGAAACCATCCGCGGCATAAGGTTGGAAAAGTCCCTGCGCCAGGAAGTTTTGAAAATCCGACAAGCGCTGCGACCCTGCCGGCAAAGTCGCTGGAATTTGAGACGTTGCCAGGTACGTCGGCAACGGTTTCAGTCCCCCGCCCGGAAACCTCGGATCGAAGGCCGAAACTTCATTGAGCCTGATTTGCACCGGTAACGCGATGGCGTGAGTTCCCAAATATCGCACCTCAATGCTCGTGTCTTTCTGTAATTGATGCTGAATGCTCAAGCTCCAGCTAAGTATCTTGGGCGCAGTCAGGTCCGGAATAACGCCGGCGGTAAGCGCCCGGGCAAGAGTTTGCGAAGTGGGGGTGATAAATGGTGAGAGTCCACCTCCCGCGAGAAAGCCTTTGCCAGTGCCGTCGGCAGGGTTCAGAAAACTGGGGCACCAGGATGTGCTCGGCGCGATCTGGCAAGTGAGTCCCGGATTATTTTCGAACTGGCGCTGGGGCGGCTGGTTGTTCGTTTCGAAGTTAGTGGGATAAATGTCATAGAAATATCCCGCGCCGCCACGAATCGACCACTTTCCGTTTCCTAGCACATCCCACGCAAAACCAATACGCGGTCCAAAGTTATTTGTATCCGGCTTCGGCGCGGTAAAAAATAGTCCCAGGGCTGGATCATTGGCAACGGCATTAAATGCCTGGTTATTCGCATCGCGCGGTGTGCCGAAATATTCGTAGCGCAGACCCAGGTTGAGCGTTAATCGCGAGGTCACTTTCAAATCGTCCTGTATAAACCCGGCGAAGGCGTTGTCATTGCCGACAAAGGTTCCGTTCCCGACATTTTGCAGCGCCCCGTTTCCACCGTCGGGCACAAAATCATTCACAAAAGAGTTCAGTGTCGCCCAATCCCATTCGCCTCGCGCTCGCGGCAGAAAAATCGTCTTGTCTATATATTTGCGAATCTCAATTCCGCCTCGCAACGTATGCCGTCCTCGTACGTAGGTCAAATTTTCCTGTAGTTGATAGGTGTTTTGCGTATACCCCTGCGGCGTGCCGGGAAATGGGCCAGTATTTATACTCAGCTCGTCTACTTCCGCGTTCGGAAATGTCGCAAAGTTTGCGGGCGAAACGAAGTTAGGCCCATTCACTCGCGAATACGACAATCTGAAATCGTTAACCAGCCGCGAATTTATCGTCCATGCATCGGTAAAAATTATTTTTCGGGAATCCGAAGCCGATGTGCCGTTGAATTGGGTCTGAGGCTGAGCTGGATTAGGCAGTGGGCCGCGAATGCGGTCGAAGAGAAATCGACCTCTCAATTGGTGCTTTCCGAGATTCAAGTCAGCATTGGTAATGAAATCATTTTCGTTCACAAAATTCGGGGCCAATGCTTGGAATGTTCCAACTTGAATCGGTATTCGACCGGAAGCGGTCGTCACGCATGCAAAATCTGGCGTAGTGTCTGCGACGCCTGAATTGCAATGACTAGGGAAATTGTTGGCAGGCGCTATCGGCGTTTGCGCCAGAATCTTCTGGATCGCGGCGTCAGGCTGCGCCAGCGTCATAATTTGCTGTAAACCCGCCGCCGTCGGGGTAGTTATAATTGGACTTCCCGCCGCGAGTCCATTGTTCTGGAATTCGTAACCGCCAAAAATGAAAAGCTTGTCTTGTTTGATTGGCCCGCCGATGCTACCGCCCGCCCGGTTATAGTCAAATCGGTTTTTCACTCCGTTTTCTTTTTGCAGATTGTCTTCCGCGAAATAATTTCTGTTCTGGTTATATTCGTGAGCTTCACCGTGCCAACTATTGGTGCCCGACTTGGTGGTGATAATGAATTGCCCTGCCGCCGAATGCCCGTACTCCGCGCTGAACTGGTTCGTCAGCAAAGTAAATTCCGCCACGGAATCCTGAATCACCGGCTGCGTAGGACCATTGACCCCCTGGTTGTTGTCATCGGCGCCATCGATCGTGAAGCTGTTGAATCTCGGCCGCAAACCGCCAATCGCGCCCCCAGATCCGCCTGACGCACCGCCAGGCTGGGTCGTACTGTTAGGCATAAGCGTGGCGTATTCGAGAACTGAGCCCCCTGGTACGGTGATCGGAATTTCATTAACTATCCGCCCGTCAAGACTGGAGCCTAATTCCGACGAAGTTGTCTTGATCAAGTCGCCCGCCGAATTTACCTCGACGACTACGCTTGCTGCCCCCAGTTCCAGCTTCACCGTGGCATCAGCCACCTGACTCGCCGCCACTCGTACACCTTTACCAAGGTATTTCTTGAATCCGTCCTTTTCCACCGTGACGGTATAGGAACCGATCAATAAATTCGGAAATTCGTAAGTCCCATCGCTCGATGCGTTGGTCGACTGCGATACGTTCGTGCCTTCGTTAGTAACCGTGACCGTCGCATCCGTAACGCTAGCCCCGGAAACGTCCGAAACCACTACCCGTAAAGTCCCATCCAGTCTCTGGGCCACTGCGCTGGATGCCAAGCTCACTAGGAGTAAAGACACGACTAAAAAAGAGAACGTCAAGCTAGGCCCAACATAAATTCGATGTGCTTGTTCACGCGTGAGACTGACACAATTCATAAACCCTCCGTCCGTTGTGCAGTTCAGTACTGCACGTAGTGACGAAGACAATTGCATCTGCAGAGCCAATCTGGCTCTGAGCTAAGTTGTTTTGTGAGCGTGGATTAAGGGATTAAGCGAAACTAACTGAAATAAACAATCGATAGTTGTAAATATTTTTAGGTGATTCAGTTTGGGTTCTCATAGATTGGCGTCGAAGAATGGATTCATTGAATGGGTGACCGACGATGCTGCTTTCGCCAGAGCGCAGCACTAGCGAAAAAAAATGGCGGAAGTTTTTGCTGGGATCGACTAGTAACCGCGGTGGACAAACAACACTACTGCGGCGCCAAATAACACGGCGCCAACAAACAATGAGATCGCGCCCGCGGCGAACCACCTGGAGGCTTCGAGCGCGTCGAAAAAACCTTTCATACCCGCAAACGCCGTGCCCTTGGACAATACCGCGGTCGAAGCACTTTTAACCCGGGAGACCAGTGCAGGTTGGTCCACAATCTCTGCATTCGCGATAAATGTGTATCCCTGGCGCGGTATCGTTTCGACATAAAGAGGGCGATCGTGCGAGTCGCCGAGAGTATGACGCAACTTATTCACAGTGGTGTTAACGTTGGCGTCGTAATTGATTTGTGTGTCCCCGGGCCACAGGCGTGACCGGAGAGCATCGCGCGTGATTATCTGACCGGGATTCTCCACCAGGATAAGCAGCGCCTCTATAACTTTGCTCTGAACTTTTACGCGTGATCCGTCTCTAAACAATTCTCGCCGTTCAACATCCAGATGAAATGCGCCAAAATGAAGATAATTTCCGGAATGCGGCCTAACGGACGAAGAGATATCGTCTTGCTGCGGCGTAGCAGACCTGTATGAATTCACGAGACTCACCCCTACCGGCCGTTCGAGAATCCGGTTCTTGACATCCTGGGGCCTACGTTATACTTATATGTATATACAAGTCAAGTTCTAAAAAGTCCGAGGTTCTCTTCATGTCTGACATACTCGCCAATCTTGACCTAACCGGAACGGGTTATTGCGCCAGTCTCAACTTTCGGAGAACCTCCCGGATCGTCACTCGCCTGTACGACACCGTTATGCAAGAGTCCGGCGTTCGATCTACTCAATTCGCCATTCTTGTGGGTATCGTCAAACTGCAGCCCGTCGACATGGGCACCCTCGCGAAAGTGCTTATGCTCGATAGCAGCACCCTCACTCGCAGCCTTAGGCTGTTGCAAAAAGAAAGAATGATCGCGATCTCGAAACGTTCTCAGATGCGCCGGCGGTTTCTGAAATTGACACACTCCGGCCAGAAGGCATTGCAGCGGAGCCTGCCCTTGTGGCGGGCAGCGCATCAACGATTTCTCGCCGAAGTTGGCGCGGATTATTGGCTAAAGTTAAGGGACGAGCTTGAATCTATAGCGAAATCCGCAATGATGACCGACCTCTCTCCGGGAAAATAAATTATGAAATCGAACTAGGTAACCTTCCGCCGACCAAATCAATTTGCAAAAATATCGCTGAAAACATTTGGTTGGGGAATGCCAAGGCGTGCCCGCCCGGCGGGACGGATTAAGGATCGGGCCTTTCGACCCAAGCCTCCGGTACCTCAGCGATGCCAAGCGTTCAGCAATCGAAGAAAACCGTCTCGTCCTTGCCCTGCAACACTACATTCCATTCCAGCCGCCCGTCCGGCATTCTTTTCGCGATGAGCGTATGCCGCCGCCCCGCCTCCACTAATTTCAGCGCAAAGTCTTCGACGTTGCTCGCTTCGTCCGGAAAATAAATCCGTGTCACCAACCGGCGCAATAGTCCCCGCGCAAATACAGAAACCGCAATATGCGGGGCCTGTAGCGTCCCATCGGGCGCCTCCACGCGCCCGGGCTTGATGGTCTTAAAGCGGAACGATCCATCCGCCTGCGTGGGGACACGCCCAAAGCCCCGGAATACGCTTTGACCTCGTCCTTGTTCCTCTGCCTGACCATCAGTCTCTTGGATATTTTTCGACTCCTGGAGAAATTCCGGATGCGCATATTTCCCCGTCGCATCAGCCTGCCAGATTTCGATCACACCGTCCGGCACCGGCTGACCATTCCCATCGAAAACGCGCGCTACGATCTCGATCGTTTCTCCAGAGACACCGGGCCCGGTTAAATCATCGACATAAAATCTCGCCAGGCCAATCTGAAAATACGGTCCCACGGTTTGTGAAGTTGTAGCTTGCAAGCTCATCATTTTTCCCAAGGCGTAGAATCCCGCCCGCTCAAAACAATGTCGAACCGGTAGCCCAGCGCTTGCTCACACACGGTAGTGTCCCAATCAAAAAGCGCAATCAAGCGATTACGAGCCTTGTCATCACCCGTGCAATTAAAAATAGGATCAAACGGCAACAGCGCATCTCCCGGAAAATACATCTGCGTAATTAATCGCGTCGCAAATGCCGGGCCCAATACCGAGAAATGAATGTGCGCCGGGCGCCACGCATTGTAGTGATTTCTCCACGGATAAGCGCCCGGCCGAATCGTAATAAATCTAAAATTCCCGTTCTCATCGGTGAGCGTGTGGCCGCTGCCTTCGAAATTTGGATCGAGCGGAGCATTATGCTGGTCAACATTGTGACGGTAGCGTCCCGCGGCATTAGCCTGCCAGACCTCAATAAGCGTGTGCACAACTGGCCTGCTATCTTCATCTAGCACCCGCCCGCTGACAATGATGCGCTCACCAAGCGGTTCGCCATGGCCCGGTCGAGTGAGATCACTGGCCTTCGCATCGATCGCAGAGGAATCAAAACTCGGCCCCGTTGTTTCCGAAAGAGTGTGCGGCAGATACACAAGCGGTTTCGCCGGCGCCCGCTTGATAGAAGAAACGTAAGTAGGATGAAGGTGATTCGGTTGCGTACCAGGTTCAGCCCGGCGATACCCGCGAAATTTCGCCATACCTTGCATCATAGCGCGGGTCGGGAAATCACTCGGCATCGCTCACGGCGTGACCGCTGCCGCGCCGGCGATCACCGGAAGCAAAAGAGCCGAGGGATGCTCCGCGTCATGCAGTATCGTGTTTGTCGCGGAAATAAAATCGTGGCTCGTCGCCTGCTCCGCCCCGGTATTCAGGTTACGGTCGAAGCGCGGGAAATTGCTGCTGGAAACTTCCAGGCGCAGCACATGGCCCTTCTTAAAAACATTGCTGGTCGCCCACAAGTCCACCGAGATTTTGTAAATCTGACCCGGATTCATCAAGGTGGGCTTCTCTTGCGAATCGCGATAGCGCATGCGCAAAATTCCGTCCGTGAGATTCATCGCGAACCCGTCCGGTGAGACGTCCACGAGCTTTGCCGTGAAGTCCGTGTCCACCGCCGAAGATTTAACCCACGCTTCCAGCGTGACCGGACCGGTAACTTCCATGTCCTCTGCAACCGGCTTGGTCGAATACACCAGCACGTCGTTGCGATTTTCATCCGCGCGCTGATCGCGTGGCCCGGGTTCGTAATGTTCCATGTCGCAGCACAATGACCCGCCGATCGTCGTCACTGGATTTGCCGGATCATAAGTGAATTTATCAGCCGCTTCTTTTTTTGGAGGAGCAGTTGAAAGTCCGCCATCGCCGCCCAGGGAATTGGCCGAACCTCCCGAATGCAGAAAATACCGAGTAGATTTGGCTTGCGGAGGAGGCCAATCCGCCTCTTCCTGATACTTATTCGCGCCCATCACAAAAATATGTACCGGCTTGCCTGCCTCGGCAGGCTTACCCGCGCCGGGCCCTTCACTCGAAAATTCGTTCTGAACACCCTTGAAGAGATAGTCATACCAGTCCAGCACCACGTGCGTCGAAGAAAACTTCAGCGCTTCATCGCCAAATTCCACATCGCCAATCCGGCGCCCAAATCCTGCGTGCCCCCCGATTTGTATCAATAGCCGCTGGCCGTTGCGTGCCTCTTCCGATCCGCCATGCGCCTTGATTCCAATGTAATTCCTCAGCGTGCCGCCTAAGAAAATGTCATACCACCCTCCGATATGCAGCGCCGGCACTCTAATATCCGAAAAATGCTCCTCAATCGACCACTGCTTCCAATATTCGTCATAAGACGGGTGCGCCAGCCAATCCAAATAATATGGAGCAATCTCGGCCGTGGCATCAGCTCCCGCGGGAAGCGCGGCGTAATTGAACGCCGGATACTGGGTCAGTGGCAGCACCCGCACACCCTGCAGCGCATTCGTATTTTTCGCGATCAATCGCCACATCGTGTTGGTGGCCAGTTGCGTAGCCCAATTTTGATCGAACCACTGTTCCAGCGCTCCGCTCTGATAAGTCCAACCGTCGTGATAGTTGCTGGCTGTCACCACCGGGCAGATTCCCGCAAGATGCGGCGGATGCGCAATGGCGGAAAGCATCTGTGTCGCACCTACGTAAGAACCGCCCGTCATGCCAACTTTGCCGTTCGAGAACGGCAGCGCGGCCGCCCATTCGATCGTGTCGTAGCCATCTTCCGACTCATGGCGAAAGGGGTACCACTCGCCTTCCGACGTGTACCGCCCGCGAACGTCTTGCACGATGACTACGTAGCCGTGTGTGGCCATCTCATATGCGGGCCCCACCGCCCAGCCCGTGCTTTTATCGTACGGCGTGCGCATCAGGATCACCGGAAATTTCCCGTCAGCCTTGGGCCGGTAAATGTCCGCGTAGAGTTTTACGCCGTCGCGCGTTTTCATCCCCACGCCATTCTGCGTGATCACCGCATAACTTTGCTGTGCGCGAACACCGCTCGGCGCCAAGAAAGCTACCGCACAGATCGTGAGCATTACGTGTAAGATTTTCCGCTGGTACAAAACCGCCTCCCTCGAAATTGAAGTGGGGCACCGCATCGTGAAATTAATCGCCAATACTTTGCCATTAATGGGAGTCCGAAAGATAGCGTTCAAAATCGGTTTTGCTTGTAAACCGGCCACGCAGGTGGCCGCGCTAAAAGCCGTTCTGCCAGGGAAAAAGAGGCCTTGAAATGATGTGTAAGCCAGTCAAAAATCCGGCGTTTCTTCGGAAGGGTGTTATGTCCCTGCCGCTGATCATATTCATTCTCGTTCCTGGATCTGAAGCGTAAAGCGATCAAATCTCCGGCTCTACAATCTGACGCCCGCGTCTCCATCCATGTCATCGATGAAAGGGAATAGATCGCGGAGCACTTGGAGAAATCGCGATTGCGCAGGCAGATCAATGATTCATCTGTTTAATTCTTACCGGAGCCGTCCACCGAAACCTTACTCCTTCCCCGAATCTGCTGCAGCCTCATCTCTGCTCGCCCTTCCTCAATCAAATAAAATTGCCCCGCCTTTACATCATGGAATACTTGTCGCCCTCCGCTAGGCCATGTCACTTCGGCAGTAACCGCAAGCGCCGCATCTCCCAAACCAAAATTAGCCCGCAGGTCGCTCTGCGAAAGATAACTCCCGCCTCCTGCGATTTCCCGAATCTGCGCTATGTTCCCCGAACTCACCCGGATCCTCGCTCCCAAAGCGTCCCTATTGCTTTTCGTCCCCACAAGTTTGAAATTTACAAAATGATTTTCGTGCTTTCCCGAATTCCTGAGCAACGTCGGCGGGTCTCCATTATTCGCAACAATCACATCCACATACCCATCGTTATCAAAGTCCGCAAACGCAACACCTCTTCCGGCCCGCGGCGCTAGCCCCATCAATCCACCTGCCTCGGTTGTCTCCTTGAATTTCCCGTTGTGCTCATTGTGAAACAGCGAATTGTGCTGCTTGTAATGTGTCTCCGGAGAAATTTGCTCAACCTCGGGATACACATGCCCGTTGGCAATAAAAAGGTCTAGCCATCCGTCGTTGTCATAGTCAATAAATCCCCCGCCGAAGCTCAGCACGTCACGCGTCGGAACCGTAATCCCAGCCGCATCGCTCACTTCATCAAAATATCCTTTACCCGAGTTATGCCACAGATGGTCCGAACTTTTCTGAAAGTCAGAAATATACAAATCCAGGAAACCATCGTTATCGTAGTCGCCTAACGAAATACACATCGCCGCCATGGCTTGCCCGCGCGCGGTGTACGCCATTCCCGCTACCTGACCCGCCTCTTGAAATTTTCCATTGTGCAAATTTTTGTAGAGGTACGCGGGCAGCCCATCATTGGCAACAAACAAATCCGGCCACCCCTCATTGTCAAAATCCGCCGCTCCCACAGACAAATTCTTGCCCTCCGGCTGCAGGATATTTGCTTTGGCCGACACATTCGTAAACGTGCCGTCCCCATTGTTGTGATACAGCGCATTGGGACTTCCGCGGTACGCACTCGGCGGGCAACTCGACATCACCCCGCCAATATCACAATAGCGCCTGGCTTTTGCGCCGAACGCCACATAACTTCCCACATAAAGGTCCAGCCGTCCGTCGCGATCGTAGTCCACAAAAACCGCGCCACTATGAATCGGCCCGGACTCCCGACCAGCCACACCCGCCTTGGCGGTTACATCCGTGAACGTTCCGTCTCCATTGTTGTGATAAAGCACATTGCTACCGTATTGCGTCACGAAAAGATCCGGGAAGCCATCATTGTCGTAATCGCCCCACGCACAACCAAGCCCGTAGCCTGTGCCTGGCACACCCGCGTGATCAGTTACATCCGTAAACGTGTTATCACCGTTGTTTCGATACAACGCATTCTTGACCACAATGTCGCGATCATAACGGTCCCGCCCGTTTACGAAATAAATATCTTGCCAACCATCCTGATCAAAATCAGACACGCACACCCCCGGTCCAAACTCTTCCAGGTTGATAGAAATACCCTGATTCCCCTTGAAGTGCACAAACTTGATCCCAGCGGATTTGGTGACGTCTGTAAATTCGGAGGAAGGCGCGCTAGCGGTTTGCCCGCTCATTCGCACACCGCATACAACCAGGAAAGTTGTAAGCAACGATAGAATAATTCGCGCTGGAATTGATTTGTCCGGCGAGCGAGCAGCAACTTTCAGGTCGTTTACCTCTGTTTTGTTGCGAGGGAACTATAGCGATGATCGCTGCAAAAAACCTTATTCACCGGCACTCTGGCGTCCTCATAAATTACTGCGGCCGTAATCCCTCGGAAACTGTGACGGATCTCCGTTCCTAATTCCTCGCGCCTGCGGTTTGCCCTGGAAGCGCCCGCGGTGTTACATCCGCGTCAACCAACCCGATGGCCCATTTGATAGCTCCCACATACATCTGTTGCAACCTCGGATCGTCCCAATTCTGCTCCACATGTCCCAAGGTCGAGTAGTACACCCGTCCCTTTCCATACATCTTGGCCCAGGCCACCGCAAAATCACGATGCTTGCGGTGCACCTGCGGATTTTTGAGGTCAATTTTGCCGCAATCCAGCTTCATCGGCACCCGCACATTTTCTCGCGACCAATCTTTCATCTGGTAAATCTCGTCCTTCAACACACACTCCTTGGGCCACTGCTGCATGCCCGGAAAGTTCGCGTCTTCCACAACAATAGGCGGGTCAAAAGTTACCCACGGATGCTCATCATAAAATCCGCCTATCATTTCGCGGTATTCCGGCCAGTCCGCAAATGTGATTGCCGCGCTGTGCACGCCAATAAAACCCTTGCTGTCGTCGCGCACAAATGACAGCAGTGCCGCCTTCTGTTCGCCGTTCATTTCCAGTTCGCCGCCAGGGTAAAAGAGCACCGCGTCAAAATCGTTAAGGTTCTTCGCCTTGTACTCCAGTTTTTTCTTGGTCAACGCCTCGGTGTCCGTGCGGATCGTGGTGCTCCATAAACCTGATTCGCGGCCTAGTCGCTCGATCGTGGCCGCCGCATGTGAAACGGCCTCGTGCCGGTAGCCTTTTGCCGCCCCGATAATCAGCAGCCGCTTCATAGCTGGAGCGCCGGACAGCGCAACGCACCGCCCGCTGCACGCCACAAACAGAATCGCCAGCGCCAGTCGAAATATTCGCACCGATGCTCCTCGATGTTTCCACGGGACAGCGATTTCGCCTCATGCTTCAGCGCGAAATCACTTCCACTTGTCCTCTCCTTCAACGATCGTGATGTAGCGATCCACGGGCGGATTTACGAATCGCTGCGTGCGCCCGCTTGGCATTGGCCACGCCACTTCCACCCAATCCATCTTGTCGCGGCTTCCTAGCCCCAAAACCATGCGCGGATCGTGAGACGAAAGATAACTACCACCCGCCACCTTCCTGCGACTGCGCTTCAAATCTCCGGCCTGGTACGTAACACTGGCTCCCGCCGCATCCGCATTGCACTTTTTCCCGATGAGACGAATTCCCAGCCAGTGATTATGTCTGCCGGCATTATTGCGAAGCAGCAGCGGAGTCCCGTTATTCACCGAGATCAGCACATCCACAGCGCCATCATTATTAAAATCCCCTAGCGCCAGCCCCCGCGAAGACATTGGCGTCGCAAAAGGCGCCCCACTCTCTGCGCTCACGTCTTCAAACGATTTCCCAGTTCCATGAAACAACATCAACGGCTCTTCATAAGCGCTCTCCCCGTGCAGTGCCTTTATCAGGTCGTCGGGATTGCCATTCGCAAGCAACAGATCCAGATTCCCGTCGTTGTCGTAATCAAAAAACTTCAACCCCCACCCGCTCATGGTGCGCGTAGCTTTGGCGATGCCCGTCGGAATAGCCAGATCGTCAAACGTGCCGTCGTGATTGTTGCGGTAAATCGCAAAATCCTCGCGGTCGAGATTAGCCACGAACAAATCCTGCCAACCATCATTATTAAAATCAGCAGCGTCCACGCCCATCCCCGATCGCGGCTTGCCATTAGCGCTGTAAGCCACGCCCGCCTCGGTTCCCGTCTCTGTGAATTTCCCTTTCCCATTATTCACAAACAAAAAATTGGCAACCGTATCGTTGGTGACGAAAAGATCCATCCAGCCGTCATTATTAATGTCCGCAGCCACCACGCCCCAGCCTTTCCCCAAATGCGAAGAGATTCCCGACGCTTTGGAAACGTCAGTGAACGTTCCGTCGCCGTTGTTGTGAAACAACCAATTAGGCATCGGCTGATAAATTTGCGGAATGCAATAATGCCTTCTACCGTCCTCATGAATCCCGCACGGCTTGTTCTTTTCCTTGCTGAAATCCACAAACTGGCACACAAACAAATCCAGCAGTCCATCATTGTCGTAGTCGAACCACACCGCGCTGGAAGCCCACCCGGGCGCCGCCACTCCCGCCTTTTCCGTCACATCCGAAAACGTCCCATCTCGGTTGTTATGAAATAAAATACTCCGCCCATACTGCGTAAGGTATATATCCGGGAATCCGTCGCCGTCGTAATCCCCCACAGCCACTCCTTGCCCAAATCCCCCTGCTCCGACGCCCGCTTTCTCCGTAACATCGCTGAATGTTCCGTCGCGGTTGTTGTGATACAGCGCATTGCGCAGCGGTGGGTCAGGCGTGTAGAAGTCGCACTTACCGCTATTCACCAGATAAATGTCCATCCACCCGTCATTGTCATAATCCAAAAACGCGCAGCCCGCACCGGTCGTCTCCGGTAAATATTTTTCCGCGGATTTCCCGCTGGAATGTCGCCAGGTAATCCCGCTGGCCGAAGCCGGAACTTGTTCGAAAGGGAATTCGCCGGACGGAAAAGCCCCCACCAGCCGCGGACAAACCCCGACTAGCGTCCCCGCAATTCCTCTCAGCAAATCGCGCCGCTTTAGATTCCACATATCCAAAGAGTTAGGAATTTGTTCCAAAAAATGCGCCTCGCCGCCCTATTCCTGTTTCGCTTCGCCCGGCGCGGAGTTCTGCGTCAACTGGCGTTGAATCGCAAATTCTTTCTCTGCTTCTTCTTTTTTCCCCGTACGGCTCAACGCCACCGCCAGGTTGTAGTGCGCCGAGGGATTACCTTGCTGCATCCGCACCGCGACTTCCAGCGGGGGTATCGCTTCTTCATAGCGTTTTACGGACACCAGGCAAAATCCCAGGCTCATGTAAGCGTCCCCAAAACTGGCATCCAGCTTCGTCGCTCGGGTAAAGTGCGCGATCGCATCGTCCCACTGTGTTTCCTGTCGCGCCATTTCCCCCAGAATATATTCCGCACCGGCATTTTGTGGATCGATCTGCAGTTCCTTCTTAAATTCTTGCTTCGCGCGTTCAGCACTCTGCGCATTCCCATCCGGACGAGAAAGCAACAGCCTTCCCAACAAATAATGAATGCTCGGTGCATCGGGATGCTCTTCGATAATCGTTTCGTATTCGCGCTGCGCGTCGTCCCATTTGCCTTGCATCTCCAGCGCTTCCGCATTGAGCTTGTGCGCCGGCACCGAGCGTGGTGCATTTCGGCCTAGGTCCTGTGCAGTCCGTGAAGAAAGATCCGAGTATGCATGCACAAGAATAAAAAGAATCTCTGGATCCTGCGGGAATTGATGCCCCAGCGCTCGAGCAAAATCCAGAGCCGCGTCGCGGCTATCCAGCGTCAACGAGCACCGCAATCCAAGCACCCCAGCTTTTTTTCGCTGTTCCGCAGGTCCCTGCAAAGTTACGGCACGCTTCAGTCCCGGGATCGCTTCCTTGCAGTGCCCCTGTTCAGCCAGTGCAATCGCCTTTTCCGATGTTAGAGACGGCTGGGTACCCGGACCGGGTGTGTTTTTTGGAGTCTGAGCGATGAGCTGCAATGGAAAGAGCCAGAGCGTTACAGCCAATGACAGAATTCTGATCGTACACAGGTTTCTGGACATTTAGTTTTGGCGCGCCGTTGTCCTCGAACGAAGTTTCACCAAAAAAGCCTCTATAAAATAAAACTGAGGCAGGCGCTCTCACGCCTGCCTCATCATACGCGGTTCGCGTTTAGTAGTAGAGCTTCAACGCAAACTGGATATTCCTCG
The DNA here is from genome assembly GCA_035568155.1 of Verrucomicrobiia bacterium. Classification (GTDB taxonomy): domain Bacteria; phylum Acidobacteriota; class Terriglobia; order Acidiferrales; family UBA7541; genus Acidiferrum. The sequence goes on from DATMOS010000049.1 coordinate 44,692, forward strand.
CAGGTTGCGAATTCTGAATGACTCCGGTTGTCGATGTATTTACCGTCGTGTTGGGAACCGCAAGGTTCACGCGGTTGAAAGCGTTCAGGAAGTCCGAGCGGAATTGCAGCCTGAATCGCTCGCTAAGCAGGATGTCTTTTTGCAAGCTGATGTCCCAGTTGTAATATCCGGGTCCCCGCAATCCGCCGATTTGCGGAGCACAGGTTCCGAACGTCGTTGTCGGGTCGGAATAGTTGCTAGGGTCAAACCACAGGAAGCCACCACCTTGCTTGGCTGTCGCGTTTTGCCGTCCGAGGACCGTATTCGTGCCATTGCAATCTGGGCGCAACCCCCGCGAGCCCGTCGCTGTTGGATCGCTGGCGTTGGTACCGAGGTTCAATGGGAATCCCGTGTGCAGAAAAAGAATCGGGCTCACCGACCACCCGCCCACGATGTTGTTAACCACCGCGTTCGCGTCATGCGCAAATTGCTTGCCCTTGCCCACCGGTAGGTCGTAGATCGCATAGCTCGTGAGCGTGTGCGTGGCATCGTAATAACACGGTGCCCACTCCGCCTTCGGATCATAAATATTTTGCCAATACGGCGACGCCGTCGACGACGCTCTCGCAGTTGACCAGGTACCGTAATAGCCGGTGCTGTTGGACATACACTTTGAGAACGTATACGACACCTGATATTGCAAGCCGTGCCCCATGTTCTTCTGCAACACCGCCTGCAAAGCGTTGTACGACATCGTTCCGTTTGACTGCGTGCCGGATACCGACGAGTCACCGATGGTGGTACCCAGGGTCGGGTTCTTTGCGAAAAATGGGCTTGGAGCGGTGCACGGCGGCGTGCTGCATGCACTGTTGGGCTCCGCCACCAGCTGCCCATAGCTGAAGGGCACCATCAAGTGCACGCCACGTTGCCACACATACCCTACCTGCAGCGTTGTTTTGTCCCCGAATTCATGTTGGACCGTCAAGTTGGCCTGATCAGAGATCGCCGGCTGCACATTCGGGTCCCATAAACGGAATATTACTCCCGCGAAGCAACTGAAGTTTGGACACGCAAGCCCCGTGTTCGGCGGCGCAATGATTCCTTGCTGTGCGGTCGTGCCGGGCAACGGCTGCAGTAAATATTGTGTCTGGAATTCTGGACTGCCTGGTGAACCACCGTCGAACGGTGCGTTCAGCGGCAGGCGCAGGTTCGTGCCAGTCCCCTCAAGGTAGGAGGAGATCGTGAACGCGCCACGGAAAACCGTGCGTCCGCCTGCCCATCCAGGCGTATATGCGAAGCCGAGCCGTGGCTCGAAATCCTTCCCGCCATAAACTCCGTTGTACAGCGCGCGGCTAGCGCCATTCTTGCCCGCGAAATCAATGTTGCCAGTCTGTGTGTTGTAGTTGTCCTGCAGATTGTTTTGTTCCACCCACGGCGTGTGCGCTTCGTATCTCAATCCGGCATTGACCGTCAGATGGTCCGACACTCGCCAGGTATCTTGGGCATATCCGGCGATAATGTTCGAGGTTTGTGCCCAACTCCCGCCCGTAAGTCCGCGGCCGAATGAAGTTGGCAAGCCAAGGAAGAAATCTCCCATCCCTTCACCGGTGTTCTGAGCCGGCTTCACAGCAGCCGAGGCCGTAAAATTAGGCCCAAAAGTGATGCCGCCTAAGGAACCGCTATTGCCGGAATAAAACGCGGTGATCTTGTCGAACCAATACTGTGCCCCAAATTTTAGTGTGTGACGCCCGTGCGTCCACGTCACTCCCTCATCGACCTGATACACCTTGCTGTCGAAATTCTGGGTGACCATGCTATTGCCGATGTTCGTCAACGTTCCGGTGCCCGGGCTCGTAGGCGTGCCTCCGCCAAAATCAACACCGAGAAGGCCCACAATGCTTGCGGGGTTCGAATTCGCTATACCGATGGCCTGACCAAAGGCCCCCACCTTCGGATCCCACGCCGTCCCGCTGTTAAGCGTGACGTGATTCCAGCCAAAGCGAGCGTCGTTCACAATGTTCGTCGAAAGGGTATGCGTCCAATCTCCCGCTACGCTCCAGATCGGCGCCACAACCTGCCCGTTCCCAAGCAGTAAAACCGAGTTCGTGGATGGGTCAACTTGTTCGGCTCGCGTGAAACGTCCGGAGATTTGGTCCTTGTCCGACAATCTGTAATCGACTTTTGCGTCACCCTGGTCGCTGTTATATGCATTGCTCTTCAGATTGATAGCGTTATTCGTCAATGCGCTGTTAATGGCTTTCGGATACAGCGGCGAGGCGAATAGCGCAGCAGCCACCGGGCTGATCATGCTAATTGGTATCTGGTTATTCGGAAATGGGGTTCGCACCGTAGCGGCCACACACGGTGAACCGCTCACACCCGTTCCCGCCTGGCACGGGTTGTAGAGTTGCACTGGCGTTGCTTGGTTTAACAGCGCTGAAAAATCGCCGCCTTGCTCGGCTGGTGTGAACACCGATATACGATTGCCCGCCGGCGGATGGTCAAAGCGCTGCCCCTGGTAGTCCACGAAGAAAAATAGTTTGTTCTTGAGAACCGGACCACCCAGGGTCCCACCAAACATATTCCATCGCAGTGGTGACACAGGAATTGCCGGCGAGTTCGGATTAATCTTGTTTTCCCATTGATTGGCATTCAACTTGTCATTCCGGAAAAATTCCCAAATGTCCCCGTGAAAACTGTTCGTCCCGGACTTGATCGTTGCGCTTACGATTCCGCCCTGGAAATTCCCGAATTCAGCGGGAGCGTTGTTGGAAATGAGATTGAATTCCTGAATTGCGTCCGGTGACGGCGTGTAACCCAGCAGGTTATCCGACACCTCGTTGTTATCCACACCGTCCAGCAAAAAATTGTTGGACTGTTCGCGGTTGCCGTTGATAAAAGGCCGCGCTCCGGCGTTTACGTTATCCCCGTTATTAAAGCTGCTGGGGTCCGGATGGATGGCCCCGGGCGATAGCAGCGTCAACTCCACATAATTCCGCGTGGCCAGCGGCAGTTTATCGTTGGTGGCCGCATCAATGACCGTATCCACCTGCGTGGACTCCGTCTTCAGAATCGGCGCCGAACCGCTTACTTCCACCGTCTGGCTGACCTGTCCCACCTGCATTTGCGGATCGATACGTCCGACCTGGTTCAGCACCAGTTCAAACGCCGGATACACCGAAGTTTGAAATCCCTGCTTCTCAACGCGCAATTCGTAATGGCCCACCGGCAACTGCGAGAGGCGATAGAGTCCCGAGTCGCCTGTAGTGACGGTATAAGTCTCCCCGCGTTCCACCGACTTCGCCGTGACCGTCGCGCCTGCTACTGCCCCGCCACTGCTATCGGTAACTGTTCCGGTAATCGTCGCGGTCACATCTTGCGCCCAAGCACTGTGCGTCCCACCAATCATCAAAAGCAGCGCTAAGCTTCCTATCACCCAACAAAACACTCGCAAACTCTTCATAAAATCTCCCCCGGAGTCTGCCGCCTTCGCCGGCAGACTCTTTCCCGAATTTTGGTCGGATCTAAACAAACGCAAAACACCCCGATTGCCGTTAGCTATATAGCGGTACTTTATTCTTGTCAATAGAAAAATATTACTTTATAAGAGAAAAGGATTGTTTTATAAGGGCCTCACCGCGGTGCCCTATAGCATCACCGCCATATAGCACTATTGGTGTGGGGATTTTTGATGCTATTCGCTTTCATGCGCTTGATTCATGTTGGCGAAGACTTCCCCTGCCAGACTACAAATTCGTGGAATTGAGTCAGAGTAACTAACGGTTGAACTTTTCTACCGTCTCTGTCGTTATGAATTTGTGACGCTTGTATTTCGGTCCGGGACACGTCGAGGAAATCGAGAATGCTAGCCAAGAAGACCAATGGAATCCCTGCCTATAAAAGGATCCAGGAAGAGATTCGAAGCGACATTGACGCCGGCCAGCTCCGCGCTGGTCACGTGGTGCCCTCCGAAAGAGAACTCGCCAGAGTTCATGATGTCAGCCTGATGACCGCTCGACACGCTCTCGCCTCGCTCGAGCGCGAAGGCTTGGTGGAACGCCGCCGCGGAGTCGGCACCTTCGTCGCCGCTCCAAAAATTCATTTCAATAAATTGATGAGTTACACCGAACAAATGGGTAGCCGCGGCTTGACTCCCATTTCAAAAGTGCTCTTTACAAAAGTCATCGACAATGAAGAGGAAGCCACCGCCCGGTTAGCCCTTCCACCCCGAAGTCGCATCTTTAAATTGGAGCGCTTGCGCCATGCCGCTGGCGGCGAGCCTTTCGCCTTGGAAACTTGCTATCTTTCTGCTGAACAGTTTTCCGGATTGCAATCTGCCCCGTTGCAGAAAGAATCTCTGTTCTCCACCTTGCAGCGCGATTATCACGTCGAACTCAGCTATTCCGACGAAGAGGTCGACGCCACCGCTGCCGATCCACGCACCGCCGAACTTCTCGGTCTGCCAAAACGCGCCCCGCTGCTGCGCATCCGCCAGGTCATTTATTCCACCAAAGGCGTTGTCATCCTCTATGTCCTGGGACTTTATCGTTCCGATCGGCACAACCTGGTCATCCGCAGATATCGATAGCTGGAACACTTCTTCTCCGAATCTCGCTCTTTCAACTATTTTTACTTTTTAGTTTGGCGTCAAAAAAAGTATTGGCTCGTTCGTGTATCAATCCAGTTTTGCAAAAAATTCGGTTTCAACTCAAACTCCGCTGCAAGTCCCACCGCAGCGCATCCTTCATTTGATCCGTCAATTTCTTACCGCGCGACGTCAGGTAAAACACGTCAATCGCCTTTTGCCCTTCGGTATCAATCAGCGCCACTTCAATATTGCATTCTTGCTTGGCCATCGCCGAGCCCATCTCATAGAGCAATCCCGGACGGTCCTGGGTCACGATTTCCAGCAATGTGCTGTGCAGCGATGACGCATCGTCAAAAGTAATTCGCGTATCCACCGCGATCTTCGGAGCTTTGGCCCTCATCGCGCTGTCCCTGCTGTGTAGCAACGGCTCCAGCGCTGCTTTTCCATTCACCACATCCGCCAAGTTTCGCCGGAAGCGCTCGATTTCTCCAGGATTCAACTCGAGTGTCCGATGCAGGTCCACAAATTGAAATGTATCCAGCACCACGCCCGCCGCGTTCGCAAACGCATCTGCCTTCACAATGTTCATACCCCAGCCCGCCAGCACGCCCGCAATCTTGGCAAACAGCGCCGGCCGGTCCGCTGTAATCACCGAAAGCGAGAACCCGTGCCGCGTCCTCTTGATTTCCGTTTGCATCGGCTCACCCTTCAATTTCTGATACAGCGCAAAGTGCTCCGCAATTTCCGCCGCCGAGTGCACCGCCAGATACCGCCGCGGGAAGCCCTCCAGGAACCGCTCGATCTCCCCTTCCTTCGCTCCCCGCGTTTGCGAACGCACTTGCGCCAGCAGAGAAACCTCCGTCGACGCGTGCAGTCGGTCGCGGTCCAGCGTTCTACTAAAGTGATTGGAAGTCGCCGCAAACAATTGCCACAACATTTCCGCTTTCCAGGGTGTCAGCGCCTCGGGATTCACCGCGTGAATGTCCGCGTACGTAAGCAGCGTCAGCCGCTGCAATCGTTCCTGTGTTCCCACCGTCCTCGCGAACATTGTCACCGTGCCCGCATCGAAAATGTCCCGCCGCTGCATCGTTTCGGACATGTCCAGATGGTGCGCAATCAAAAAGTGCACTTCCGCCTTTTCTTCCGCCGTTAGCCCCAATCTCGTCGCCGCGCCCTCCAGCGCTTCCAGGCTTCCGGTCACGTGATTTTCCACCGCCATGCCTTTGCCCACGTCATGCAGCAGCATCGTCAGTATCAACAGGTCCCGTCGCTCCAGCGTCTTCCATAGCGGCACAAAATTTTTGCCCAGCGGATCAGCGCCGTCCCCCAATTCCTGCAGGTGTTCAATCGTTCGCAGCGAATGTTCATCAACCGTGTAGCGATGATAGTAATCGCGCACCACCAGCGAATCGATGTGCCCGAATTCCGGCAACACTTCCGTCAACAATCCCAATCTCTGCATCGGTCGCAGCGCCACTCCCGGATAATCCGCGCTCAGAATTTCCCGAAGTGTCGCCCACGGTACTTCCGTATTCTGCGCCGGCACCTCCGGATGCGTTTGGATATACGCGATGGTGCGTTCCGCCTCCCGGCTTAGCGGCACGCCCGTACTGGCCGCCGCTAAAAAAAGCGCAAACGTAATCGCTCGATCCGACAGCGCTCCGGGAGCCACAATCTCCAGCAATCCATCGCGCTCGATGAAAGGCCTTACCCTGCTCGTTTCCAATTTCGGCACACGCGCCGCGTTAAAAATTCTTTCCCTCAGCGACAACGTCGTCAGCTGCGTTTTTTGTTCCATGTGCCGCAGCAATCGCCGGTTCAATGTCCGCGCGTGCCGGAAATACATGCGCATCCATTCCGCGGCCTCATGTTCCGCGGACCCTTTTCCTGTAACTGCGACAATTTGATTCCTGGCCCCAGTACCCGAAATAGCACCTGAAATAGTCCCCGAAAATCGCCCCGGAATTCCTAGCGACCGCGCCGCCGCCTCCGCTTGTAGCTCGTACGTCAGCGTGTTGTCGTTTCGCCCATTGCTGTAATGCAAAAAACACCGAATCTCGCTCATGAAGTCGACCGCTCTTCGCACCAGGTCATCTTCTGCGGTAATCGTCGGCCGGGTATCCTTTTTCTCTCCGCTGATTTGTTGCATCCACACCGTCGCTTGATAGTCGCGCAAGCCGCCTGGCGACTCCTTCACGTTCGGCTCAAGATGAAAAATCGTATTCCCGTAGCGCGTCAGCCGGTCCTTCGTCAATTTTTGCAGTTGTGCCATCAAAAATGGCCGCGCCTGTTTTTCCGAACCGGGCAGCACCTTGCTGTCCAGCCTCTCAAATAGCGTTTTGTCTCCCGCAAGGAATCGCCGGTCCAGCAAAGCCAGGTGAAATTCTGCATTATCTTCTTCTATGCGTTTGCATTCATCGATGGTGCGTCCCGCGGAGCTTACCCGAAAGCCAATGTCCCACAGCACCCGCGAAAATTCACCGATCAACGGTCTGAACTCCGCTTCCGCTTTTTCGTTGCCGAATAAAAATAAAATGTCCAGATCGGAGTAAGGAAAAAGCCACCGTCGCCCGAATCCCCCCAGCGCCAGGAGAGCCAGCCCCTGCGTGTCATTCCCATGGACGCGCAGCACCTCGTCAAAAATGCGTTGTATATTTCGGTCCGCCAGCTCGCACAACGCCGCCAGCGTCTCTCGCGCACCCGCACCCGCTTCAAATTTCTCGCGTATTCGTTGCCGCTCGTCGTCCGCTTCTGGTCCGAGCGTGGAAAGAGGAGTTATGGATCCTTGCATCGATTTTTTAGCTTGGCCGATCAATTCTTGATAGAACTATAGCGGGAATCTTGTATCTGTAGAGCTTCTTTTCTTGCCGCTTTTCATTCCCTCACAAGGACGACGGCTCGGGCAGTCTTCGTCGGCAGATTTAAGATTTTGTTATCAGGGCCGCACAACTACTCGCTAAATAAATCCATCGCATTACTTACAGCGCGTTCTCACCGCGCTCATCATTCCGGATACGAATCGCCTCATCGATCTTTGACAAGAAAATTTTCCCGTCGCCAATCATTCCCGTTTTAGCCGTCTTCTTAATTGCCTCCAGGGCCTTTTCCACCAACGCATCTGGCAATACCATTTCTATTTTCATTTTTGGCAGCAGGTCCACGGTATATTCCCGACCCCGATAAATCTCTGTGTGTCCCTTTTGCCGCCCGTGACCGCGCACTTCCGTCACCGTCATCCCTTCAATTCCAATTTCATGCAGCGCTTCTTTCACGGAAACAAATCGCGACGGCTGAATGATCGCTTCAATTTTCATCATGGAGGTGATTTCCAATACTCCGCAATGCGTTCCTCGGCGCGCACGCTATAAATAAAATCCGCGTATCACGCCTCCAGGTTATAGGCCTCTTCTCCGTGTTGCGTAATATCCAGACCCGCTTCTTCCTCTTCCGTGCTCACTCGCAGCCCCGTGATCATATCAACGATCTTCAGCAACACAATCGTTCCCACCAGCGCGAATCCCCACGCGATCAGCACTCCTACCAGCTGATTTCCAACTTGTCCCCAGTGTCCGTCCAATCCGCCCACCGCTTTTCCCGCGCCGAAAATCGGATTAATCGCTTGCTGTGCAAACACCCCGGTAAGCAGCGCGCCAATCGTTCCCCCAGCGCCATGAACGCCGAACGCATCAAGCGCGTCATCATACTTAAAAATTGCCTTAACCTTCGTCACCATCCAGTAGCAAAACGCACCCGCGCAAACTCCGATCACCAGCGCCGGCATGGGTCCAACAAATCCGGCCGCTGGCGTAATCGCCACCAGCCCCGCCACCGCGCCAGAAATCGCGCCCAACGCGCTCGGGTGTCCATTCTTCAGCCACTCTGCCGCGCTCCACGCCAAAGCTGCGCTTGCAGCGGCAAAATGCGTAGCTACAAACGCGCTTGACGCCAATCCGTTCGAAGCCAGCGCGCTCCCCGCGTTAAATCCAAACCACCCCACCCACAACAAACAAGCTCCAATAAAACTCAACACTAAACTATGTGGCGGCATCGGTTGCTGCGGGAACCCTGTCCTCTTCCTCAAGTAAAGCGCGCACACCAGTGCCGACACTCCCGAAGAAATATGCACCACTGTTCCGCCCGCGAAGTCCAACGTCGGAAATCTTCCACCCAGCGACGCATTCAGAAAACCGCCTTTGCCCCACACCATGTGCGCCAGCGGCGCATACACAAAAACAAACCACAGCACCATGAACAATACCGACCCGCTGAATTTCATCCGCTCCGCAGTCGCCCCGGTTATCAGCGCCGGCGTGATAATCGCAAACATCAACTGATAAACCATGAAAGTCGTCTGCGGTATCGTTCCCGAATAATCGGGATTCGGATCCGCGCCCACGCCCCGCAAAAAAGCATGCTCAAATCCGCCAATCACCGGCCCATTTCCGCCAAAGCATAAACTGTAGCCCACCAGCGCCCACATGACCGTAATCAACGCCATCAACGCGAAACTCTGCATCATGATCGCCAGCGTATTTTTGCGACGCACCAACCCGCCATAAAAAAGTGCCAGCCCCGGCCCCGTCATCATCAACACCAGCGCCGCGCTAACCAGCATCCACGCGTTATCCGCGGAAGACTGCGCCGCCGTCACCCGCTGGTCAAGCTGTGTAAGCTTCTCGCTAGTAGTCGCCTTGGAAAAATCGGTAGGAGCCGCCGTTTGTGCGAACGCCCCCGAAGCGCTCCACAAAACCACCGCCAGCAGCAAACAAGTTCGCGACGCCCCACGTCCGCGAAAAGGCGCCCTCTTACAATAATTTTGAGACAAATGTAGGAACTTCGGAATGGTCATCAGTTAATCAAAAAACAAAAATCCCCCCTAAGCCACTCACAGCCCCAAGATGGCCTTAGATGGGCTTTATTCGCGCCCGATTATAAACACCCGCCTCTCCCTTGTCATATAAATAGAATTGATTCATCCCACAAAAAATTTAACTAGCAAGCCTACTTACAATCACGCGGAGCTCGCCGGGTGTCTTGGGGTTGACGTTATCTTTATGAAGTTATCTTTTTGAAGTTAACGAAAAATTTGACCGCACGATCTCCTCACGCACTAAAACTCAACACAGCACGGAGGGTGTCCCAACCTCGATTTCCAGGGTAGGTCTTTCCGTTGACGTCAAGTTTTAATGTTGGCCGTAAGTTTTTGAAACTGATTCTACGTTCTTGAAGTCGACGCTGGGATTGAGCACAACCCTTAACGGAGTCGCTATTCTGTTCCGCAATTTGACCGCCATCCAAATTGCCCCGAACAAATTCCACCCACCAATCGCATGTCATCTTCCTTCGTCGTATAATGCACGCCAATGGAAAGCCGCTCTAACCAGCGCCGCTTATCCACACGGACGGAGAATCATCAGATGGCCGACCACGCCCCCATGGAAATAAACGTTCGCGCCAGCGGCCCCGTCTCCGTTCTTGACGTCCACGGCCGCCTCACCATTGGCGAATCCAGCGAACAGCTTCACGAAGCGTTGCAATCCGTAATCGACCACGGCGCCCGCAAAGTCGTGGTCATCCTCAACGGCGTCCCCCAGATCGACAGCTCCGGCATCTCCACCTTGGTGCGCATCTCCATCCAGCTAGCTCGCGAAGGCGGCGTCCTTCGCCTGGTCTGCGGCCCCGGCCGCGTCCGCGACGCCCTCACCGTCACCCGCCTCATCGAAGCCATCCCCGCCTTCGAATCCGAATCCGCCGCCCTCGCCAACTTCGCCTAACCGCAAGCCGTAGCGTCTAAGCCCTGCCCAATCTCACGAGATTGATGGCGGGATCGAACGCGGTGTTGCTCATCAAATCGCTATTTCTCCTCAAAGTGGTTTCCGAAGCAATAGACCCTGTGATAGGCCCCTTTCAGCTCGGCTGCATTAAGCGTCAAATCCGCATTATCGAGGCTGGGTGCCCCACGTGTCGGGTTTAACACGTGGGCTCTTGGGCTTTGGTCATGCCGAACTATCCGAAACGCTACTATGGGCGCGGCGATCTAGCTTTGGGGAACCTGTGGGAAACTCAGGGACAGTCTTTAGGTTCTTGCAAACCTGATTGTACTTCGGGAGAGAGAACTGCAGAACAGACGCCTGTGGCTAGAGTGGCACGACCGCGAGGCCAGGGATCAGCCGGAAGTGCCGCACGTTGACCGTCAGTATGGAGTAGCCAACTTCCAGCGCCGTTGCTCCGATTAGTAGATCGCCGAAAGGGATGATAATTCCCTGGCTTTGTTGCTCTCCGCCGATCTTGCCCGGCGGGTGGCCCCGAGATTGATCGCGGAAGCGAGGTGCGGGTGCCGCACCCTTCGGTTCTAAGGATGCGGATTTTTCCATGCGGGTACGGTTTCTAAATTCCTCAGCGATTTTTCTATCCGGCAAATTGCTACAGCCGAGCTAACCGTTCTTCTTCAGCTCCGCCAAAACCAACTTCGCCACTTCCTTCAGCGTCTCAAACACCCCCTGCCCGTTCACCGCCACTCCCTCAATCACCGGCTCGCCTTTTTTCTGTAATTGCTTCGTCAGGTCCGGCACGCTCATCACATTCGGCAAATCGCGCTTGTTCAATTGCAGCACATACGGAATCGTATCGAACTTCAAATTGTGCTCTTTCAAATGCTCCTGCAAGTTCTCCATCGTTTCAAAATTCGCATCCAGTCGCTCTTCCTGCGAATCCGCCACGAACACTACGCCATCGGCGCCTTTCAAAATCAATTTGCGGCTGGCCTCATAAAACACCTGCCCGGGCACGGTATAAAGATGAAAGCGCGTTTTAAATCCGCGTACCGTCCCCAGATCCAGCGGCAAGAAATCAAAAAACAGCGTGCGGTCCGTCTCCGTGGCCAGCGACACCATCTTGCCCTTCTGATTCTGCCCGGTATGGTCATACACCCATTGCAGGTTGGCGGTCTTTCCGCCCAGACCTGGACCGTAGTACACCAGCTTGCAGTTAATTTCGCGCGCAGGAAAATTAATAAACGGCACTAGTCGTAATTTCGAATCCGGCTAAAATTTCACCGCACACACTAAACCCAGCCGGTATTCGCCCCCATCCTTATCGATTCTATTCCGACCCCTCGTCGATTCCTTACAGGCACGTTCATCTTAACGATTTTACGCAATGTTGTATCGTGTCTTCGAATCCCGAATTTTCGAACCTTGAATTTCGAAACCTCCAACGTCTAGTAAATACAGTGTCTGCGAATTTCCCTCGATTCTCATACTGTATTTTCTACCCATGCCTCCGGTAGGTAACGTCACCGATAAGAGTCACCCCCAGAATTGCTGCCCAATCCCGAATAGATCTCCAC
>DATMOS010000050.1:0-8228 GCA_035568155.1 Verrucomicrobiia bacterium
TTGCATAATTTTCCGAAGTTCGCCCACTCTCACACTCTGGGAAATTTTCATCGTGCCCGGGATGGTGGCGCTATCGAACCACTATTTTCTTTTGCCGGCTGCGGCTCTAATTCAAATCAGCCGTGCAACGGACTCGGCCCCGCCGACCTCGCAAAAATCTACAACGTTCCTGCAAATCTGGATGGCACCGGGCAAACCATCGCCATTGTAGGCCAGTCGAGTATCAATCTCGCTGATGCGCAACAATATCGCGCCATTTTCGGCTTGCCGGTGAACGATCCCGTTATCGTTTTAAACGGACCGGATCCCGGCATAACAGCTACTGACGAATCGGAAGCCATCCTGGATGTCGAGTTGGCCGGCGCTATGGCCCCCAAAGCGACAATCAAGCTTGTGGTCTCAGAACCATTGCAATCCGCTGCCACGGCAGGCATCGATCTATCCGCTCTGTACATCGTTGACAACAACATTGCCGGAATCATGAGCGAAAGCTACGGCTCCTGTGAAGCTGGCCTCGGCACCGCGGGCAATAACTTTTATAGCGCTTTGTGGGAACAAGCCGCCGCACAGGGCATCACTGTGCTGGTGTCGACTGGCGATAGCGGCTCCGCAGCTTGCGATGATCCCAACTCCTTCGACTTTGCTTCCAACGGCTTGGCGGTGAGCGGAATTGCATCCACTCCTTTCAACGTAGCCGTCGGCGGCACGGACTTCCTCTACAGCACTACCAACCCATCCTCAACTTACTGGAATGTCACCAATTCCGGCACGCCTCCAACGGAGTCCGCCAAGTCCTATATTCCGGAAACCACCTGGAACAATTCCTGCGCCGCGGCGGGATTGAGCGGCTGCACCGCGAGCATCATCAATGCCGATAACTCCAGTGGAATCGATCTTGTCGCCGCCAGCGGTGGGCCAAGCTCCCTCTATTCCAAACCCGCATGGCAAGCGGGCATCGCTGGCATGCCGAACGACAGTAAACGCGACATTCCCGATGTTTCTCTATTCTCCAGCAACGGCACTAACAACAGTTTCTATATTGTTTGCCAGAAAGATTTTACCGGCGCCAGTTCCTGTGATTTGAACTCGCCGTTCCTCGATTTCAGTGGTGCCGGTGGAACCTCTGGCTCGGTGCAAGCGTTCGCGGGAATCATGGCCCTCATCAATCAGAGCCAGGCTTCCGGATCAAACCCCACGCCCCGCCAGGGCAATGCAAATTACATTTTTTATAAATTGTATAAACAGAATCCCGCGAAGATCTGCCCGTCCAACCCCGCCGCAGTCACCACCGCCGGTTGTATATTTTACGATGTCGTTACCGGAAATATTTCCGTGGCCTGCCAGGGTGGCACCCCAAATTGCAGCAACACCAACACCGCCTCCAACCAATACGGCGGTTTGGCTAGCGCCGGCGTTCCCGCTTGGACCGCCGCTTCCGGCTACGACTTGGCCAGCGGTCTCGGCACTGTGAACATCGCCAATCTGGCTGCCGGTTGGGGCGGTGTCGGCTTGACCGCTTCCACCACCACCATCAGCGCTTCACCGAGCGGAACAATTGCCCACGGCGCAAGTGCTAGTTTCGCCGTACACGTAGCCTCATCAGGCGGAACACCCACTGGACAAGTTTCGTTAATCGCTACTCCCACTGGCGCCGCGCAAACCGGTATAGGGCCCTTTTCATTAAGCACCGGCACAGCAACATTCAATACCAACATGCTCCCCGGTGGCACGGCCTATACCGTCGTGGCCCATTACAGCGGCGACGGCACCTTCGCACAAAGCGACTCAGCACCCGTTCTAGTGACCGTCAGTAAAGAAAGCAGCAGATCGGCTGTAACCCTCCTCACCTTCGACTCCAGTGGCAACCTCATTAGCTCCAACGCCACCACCGCTGCCTACGGTTCTCCCTACATCATGCGCGTGGATGTCACCAATGCTTCCGGTACTTCCTGTTCCACGAATCTCAATAACGGAACCATTCCCCCCATCAACACCATCCCCTGCCCGACCGGCAACGTTTCCATCACCGACAACGGTTCCGCCCTGAATGATTTCACCAACAGCAACAATGGCATCGCCTCTAATGTCGCCCCTTTAAATAGCCAGGGATTTTTTGAAGATCAGCCCATTCAACTCCCTGGAGGAAATCACAGTATCGTGGCCGCTTATGCAGGCGACACCAGCTATACCTCCAGCACCTCCGCCGCGGACGCCATCTCCATCATCAAGGCGGGCACCGGCGTGACCATGAATCCCATTCCCAATGCTTCGACGAACTTCCCCATCTCTTTGTCGGCCAACGTCACCACCGCCAGTTCCGGCGTCGGCCCAGCCGGAACCATGACTTTCACCTCCGGTGGCACAACTCTCGGAACCGCACCGGTAATTGGCACCGCCGCTATTCTCACCCAATTCGCTCCTGCAACCGGCACCGCCACGTTTGCGGCCACCTTCACCACCGCGGGCGCGAAGAGCGTCACGGCTACATATAGCGGAGATTCAAATTACTTGCCCTCCGGACCATCCACAGCCATCTCCGTCAATGTGACCTCCTCCGGCTCATTCAACATTACCGCCTCCCCGGTAACCGTTACTGCCGGCGGTAGCAGCGTATCAACCGTCACCGTCACCCCGTCAGGAGGCTTTACTGGCAGCGTGCAAATTTCTTGTAGCGGAACAGGTTTGCCGCCCGGCGTCATTTGCAGTCCAAATCCCTTGACCATAGCCATCAGTGGCACAGCGCCAGTGACAGCCGGGTTAACAGTCATGGTCGCCGGCCCGTCGGCAACATTGTCAGCCTCCAGAATTTCAGACCAACACCCGCTCTACGCCGCGGCGATCGCTATCCCGCCAACGAATTCGAACGGCACCCACCTGACGACTTGGTGGTCACTCAGCGCAGTCTCAGGCCTGGCTTCAGTCTTGCTCCTGCTCTTCCCCGGTTTGCGACCACGCAATCAATTGCGCTCCGCCCTCGGCTTAGGACTGGTCTGCGTCTTGAGTTTCACCTTGGGATGTGGCGGCGGCAGTAGTTCAGGCGGTGGTGGAGGCGGCACTCAGCTCGCGTCTCACACCGCGCTGACCGTAACCAACGCGAAGCAGGCCTCCAACAACAATTTTGCCTTCAATGTCACGGTGACGTCCTCGGGCGCAAGTCCCACCGGCCAGGTGCAGCTCTTCGATGGAAGCACCGCGTTGGGTCTCCCAGTCAACCTTTCGAATGGCACTGCTTCGATTAACACCGGCCTAGCCCCTGTCGGCACTCACGGGGTTAGTGCGCACTACTTGGGTAATGCCACCACTCTCGCATCCGCCAGCGGCGCGATAAACCTGACGGTCACTGGCGCCACAATCGTGCCTTTGACCACCACTCCAAACGGATCTGCGAATATTAATTTAACCATTCAGTAGCCAGGCAGGCTGATGATCGGGATTTTCGTCCGGATTAGATTCAGGTGGAATGGAATTAATTATTGAGGACCGGTGGAAAAAAGACGCCCCAGAAGTGCGGTGCCGGCGTCAAGAATTCTATCGGCTGCAGCGACCCGCCTTGCGATAATTGCGCGGCGCGCACAACGCGAACTTCAATACGAGCTTCGGTTTGGGGATGCTCAATCGTAAGCTTGGCCCCCGCGGGAAGTCCTTCACGGACTAACAGCATCGCTCCTGTTTGACTTACCGTATGCGTTTCCGCTTGCACCGGATTGGGTTGATCCGGAATGTGTAGTAACACCGGCATGCGCAGCAGAACCCGTTGCGCGCGGCGCCGTTCCTCTGCTGTCGGCTGCCGAGTAAGTCCCGGGCGCGTGCCAGTAGCCGCCGAGGCGTTGATGTCAGAGTTGCTTTTCACAGCTCCAGCCCCCAGAAATCCATCTCCGGCGCCACTAATTCAATGCCGTATTCCCAGCCGTCCGGACGTGGGCCCCCTTTCCACACCACCACCGCGGCATTAGTGGAGTGGTTGGCAATGTTCGTCAGCGCTACCCGATCTTCCAGTTCTAGCGATTGCTTCAGCACGATCATGCAACCATAAGGGTTCACAATTCGCGTGTGTGCCGCCACCTGGATGCGTTCGCCCGCCGCGGTGTTCCACTCAATCCTTACCGGAACCCGCGAGTTCATCCGCGGCCCGCGACGCTGCATTGTATGGCGCGTGCTGGCCTGCTTAGATTCGACAAACTTTACGGACATAGATTGCCCCAAGCGGACTACTAATCGAAATTCGAGACCCACTACGGTCGGTAAGGTCATGCTAAAGTTGCCAGCAAAGGCGGTCAATGGAACTGTTTCAAAATGGTACCGAAGCTACATCTGGCCCTTTGGACAGGGTAAAGCAGGCCTGCAGTGGCAACCGCAACGGTCAGAAATCTAATTGTAAACGCCGATGACCTCGCTTGGACCGAAGGTGTAAATCGCGGCATCGCGGAAGCGCACCGTAACGGCATTGTCACCAGCGCCTCGCTCTTGGCCAACGGCGCGACCTTTGCCTCCGCTGTGGAACTAGCGAAACTTACACCCTCTCTAGGCGTCGGCGTACACCTCAATCTAAGCGATGGCAAGCCAGTATCCCCGCCTGAAACTGTGCAAAGCATCGTAAATGCCCGCGGTGAGTTCGCCGGTGGACCGGAAGCCTTATTGCTACGCATCGCGCGGCGAAACCTGCGGCTCAATGAAGTCGAAATCGAATGGGAAAGTCAGATTCAGAAAGTACGGAACGCCGGCATTCACCCAACACATCTCGACGGTCACAAACATGTGCACATGTTGCCGGGAATGTTTGAAATTGCCTTGCGCCTTGCCAAGCGCAACTCCATTCCAGCCATTCGCATCTCACATGAAGGTTCTTCGCTGCGGGCAGCGTTATCCGCCGGAGAAAACCAAAATGTCCCGCTGGTCATGAAGCAAGGCGTGCAGGCTCGCGTGCTCAAACTTTTGGCCAGAGACGCTCGTGCCTTGGCGGAATCCGCCGGCATCGCTACCACCGATTATTTTTGCGGCATCGCCCAAACCGGGGAGTTGACTATCCAAGGAATGAAATCCTTGCTCCAAAATCTTCCTGAAGGCACCACCGAAATGATGTGTCACCCCGGCTTCATGGATAAAGAGTTGGAGGAATCCGCAACCAGGCTGCAGGATTCACGCGAGCTCGAGGTTGAGATACTAACTAGCCCGGACATTCGAAATCTTGTCGCCTCACAAGGGATTCGCCTGATAGACTATGCTTTCGTGGCCGGTAAGGCCTGAGTGCGTCCCTTTTGAAAACACACGAGTAGGTTGCTGAAAAAAACATGAGAAGCGAATCCCCTATCCGCTACTCCATCGTGGTGCCGTTCTTCAACGAACAGGAAAACGTGCCCCCGTTATACATGAAGCTCACCGAAGTGATGGACTCCATCGGTGAGCCTTACGAACTCGTCTTTGTCGACGACGGTAGCCGCGACAATACCTTCAAAGTTCTCTCCGAAATTTATGAACACGATCGCCGCGTCAACCTCGTCCGTTTGCGCCGCAATTTCGGTCAAACCGCCGGATTAAAAGCGGGCTTCGACTTTGCGCGCGGCGAAATCATCATCTCCATGGACGGCGACTTGCAGCACGACCCCGAGGAGATCCCCCGCTTCCTCGAAAAAATTGAAGAAGGCTACGACTTGGTCAGTGGCTGGCGTCACGAACGCAAAGACCATTGGCTCATGCGCCAGATTCCCAGCCGCGCCGCAAACTGGATGATGGCCCGCCTCTCCGGCATCGACTTGCACGATTTCGGCACTACCTTCAAAGCCTATCGGCGCGAAATTATCCAGGAAATTCAACTCTACGGCGAGCTGCACAGATTCATTCCCGCCTTGGCCAGTTCCACGGGCGCGAAAATCGCGGAAGTCCCCATCACCAATCTCGATCGCAAAAGCGGCAAGTCTAATTACGGAATCGGACGCACCATTCGGGTATTTCTTGATTTGTTGATCGTAAAATTTTTGCTGGATTACTCCACACGTCCGCTACAATTTTTTGGTTTATTGGGCGTCGCAGGCGCGGGCTCCGGCTGTTTGATTGCCGCTTTTCTGGCCTTCGAAAAATTTTACAACGGCCAGACCATCATGACCGAGCACGGCCCCTTGATGCTGCTAGCCGTGGCCCTTTTCATTAGCGGCGTTCAGCTCATTTCTATGGGTCTTCTCGGCGAAATTATCGCCCGCACCTATTACGAATCCCAGAACAAATCCATCTATTCCTTGCGCGAAGTGAAGAGCCACCGTAAAGAGATGAGCGATCCCGCCGAACCTGCCCGCCCATCGGGCAGCTCCGAACGCTAAATTTCCGTAAATTTTCGAAGGCCATCAAACAATCCACAAAGCTTCACTAGATAACATGCGCTTGAACATACCTAACCAGGGGGCTCCATGAATCGCGAGCACTTCTATTCCATCATGAATGGTGAGGGCACCCTGGACTACGAGCTGTATCTCAATACCAAAGCGTTGTTGTCCTGCCAAACTAAATTTGACGAGCTATGCAACGCCGATGAATTGCAATTCCAGGTGGTCCATCAGGTAGAAGAATTGTGGATGAAGTTAATCGCCTACACCCTCCTGGACATTGACGATTATTTGCAGCAGGAAAATACCAATCGCGTACTCACCCTTTTCCGTCGCGTTCACCTCATCCAAAAAATGATGATCCAGCAGATCGCGCTGCTCGAAACCATGTCCCCCAAGGAATATCAAGCCATTCGAACCCGCCTCGGAAACGGAAGCGGCCAGGAATCCCCCGGCTTTCGCGTGCTCCTCAAAATGTTCCAACCCCTCTGGAATTCCTTCAAATCCTCATACCTCGAAAAGCATCAGCTCTCCGTGGAAAAAATTTACGACTCCGAATATTCTCACAGCGACGCCTACGTGGTAGCCGAGGCCCTCGCGGAGTTCGACGCCCTATTCCAAAAATTCCGCTACGAACACATGCAACTAATCCACCGCACCATCGGCTTCGGCGCCAAATCATTAAAAGGCCGTGCCGTCGAAATTTTGGAAGAAGGCATGCGCCAAAAATTTTTCCCGGAATTATGGGAAATCCGCGGCCAGATGACCGACAAATGGGGCGCCCAATACGGCGTAAAACGCGACCCCCTGGGCCCCCACCACTAAACCACTCCGCCATCACCAACTAAATCTCACGTATGCTGACGGGTGCCCCAGGTTCGCCGTCGAGTTTGAACCTGGGTCTTGGGTTGAATCTTCGCTTGGTTTTTGAATCTTGAACCCGTCATGACCCTTAACTTTCGTCCCAGGAATAAATCCTCATCTCTATCGAACAGTCACTCCGCCGAAATCCTCCGGTAACTCCCACGAAAAAACAACAACGGCTCCCCCTCGAACACTTCCGCGCTTTCCACTTCACCAAAAAAAATAGTGTGATCCCCAGCGAGATGCGAAGCTACCACCCTGCAAGTCAACTGCACCAACGCATCCCCCAAAACCGGAATCCCCTCCGCAGGCCACTCAAACCGTATTCCCAAAGCGCGCTCCACATCCGGATCCTGCTCCGGCTGCGCAAAAAAATCTGAAATGGCTCGCTGATCATCCTTCAAAACGCTCACGCCAAAGCGCTGCGCCTTTTTCAATACCGGCAACATGCGCGCCTGTTCATCTACACACACCAAAACCAAAAGTGGCTCAAGCGATACCGCGGTGAACGAATTCGCCGTCATCCCGTGCACTTCGCCCGGCGCACGTTCGGCAGTCACCACCGTGACCCCGGTGGCAAATCGACCGAGCGCCTGGCGAAATACCGCGCTGCTCAACAATCCCGATTTCATATTTTTTCGACGATACCACAGGAACGAGCTTACCAAACGTATTTGGCTGTCCGCGGTGCGGCTCACGCAGATACCGACGGGAGCGCGTTGCTTCATCGCCGAAACATATGGACAAACAAAACGGGCGAGACATTGGCCACCCGGCCACGCTCGCCCGTTTCTCTCGTCACGCTCCGCACTTTCCCGACGGGCTTAGCCCTTGGGCGGTTTCTCCTTGTCCTTCTCTTTTTCCTTAGGCGGCTTTTCCTGCTGTTGTTTTTGCTGCTGCTGTTTTTGCGCTGCAGGCGGTGGTGGCGCGCTCCGCTCAACTTGCCGTTCCGCTGGCTTGGGAGCTGGCGCCGGTGCGGGGCGTGCCGCAGGCTGTTCCGCGCGCGGAGCAGGACGATCAGCAGGCCGCTCAGTCGGTGCCGTGCGCGTC
>DATMOS010000051.1:0-88791 GCA_035568155.1 Verrucomicrobiia bacterium
TTGGAGGTGCCACTGGTGTTGGGGCGCACTTCGGAGGGCAACGCGTTTGCGATGCGGGATGCTTGTCCGCACCGGGGAATTCCGTTGTCGTACGGAAGGTTTGACGGGCAGGCGGTGGAATGCAGCTACCACGGCTGGAAATTTGACGCGTGCAGTGGACGATGCCTGGAAATTCCGTCGCTTGCAAGCCAGGACAAATTACGCGTCGATCGGATTTTCGCGGGCCATTATCCGTGCGCGGAACACGATGGATATGTCTGGGTATATATGACGGCGCCGGGGTCCCGGACGTCTGAAGCTGTACCTGATGCGCCGCGGCTACCGGTCTTCAGCGAGAAATACAAGATCACCCGCTTGTCTTGCGAGCTTCCCTCGCACGTGGATCAGGGAATCATCGGATTGATGGACCCTGCCCACGGTCCGTTCGTGCACCAATCGTGGTACTGGCGCAGCCGGCGAAGCATCCATGAAAAAGAAAAGCGCTTCGAACCCATTCCCAATGGTTTTCGCATGAGCAAACACGAGCCATCGTCCAACAGCGCGCCGTACAAATTGTTGCGATATTTTTCAGGCGAAGCCACGACGACGATGATCGATTTTGTTTTGCCTAATATGCGGTTGGAAGAAATACGCAGCGGGCACTTGTGGTTTTCCAGCCGCGCCACGGTAACTCCAGTGCGACGGGACTTATGCCGCATCGATTTTGTGGCGGCGTGGAATCTGGTGAGGTGGGTGCCGTTGGTCGTTCCGGTATTCCGCTCGTTTGCTAAAAAATTCCTGCGGCAAGATCAGGAAACCATGATCAAGCAGGCGGAAGGCCTGAAATACAACCCTCACTTAATGTTGATAGATGACGCGGACCGTCCGGCGAAATGGTATTTCGCGCTGAAGGCTAATTTGCTGGAGTCGCGGGCCACCGGTGCACCCATGGTGCATCCCATGCCGGGCCCGGTAACGCTGCACTGGCGTAGTTAACAACTTAGAGGAGACAACAACTCAGATCGGTCGAGCGATGTTGGGGAAGTCCAGCCAGACTTTTATTCCGCAAAAATGCCCGCCTTCGGTGCAGATCGGCGTGGTCACTCCCGCGCGAACGTAACAAGGCGGCCCAACATAGCGGGCTAACTCCGGATGTACCTCGCGCAATTGGTCAAGTTCGTCCATGGAACACTGATAAATTTCTTCCTGGGCATTGAAACACGTTCGCATGGTCCATTTATGCAGTAGATGCAGCAGCGATCCAGTTTCAAGTACGCGAATTGATTTCGCATTGGGCAAAAGATATAGCGCGAGTTCAAGAGGAACGCCGCGATCGAGTAATTGATTCTTGGCATCCCAGGCGTCCTGCATGGCGCGCTCATAAACCCCGAGCGCTTGGGGATTCTGCGCCAGCAGTTTAGGAGTGATGAAGTCGGGCGCGCGAGTGTCTGTCAGAGTGAGCAGCGGCCGCGAGCCGGGAACCATTCTGTGGCGTTGATCCTGACTGTCGGCGGTGTGGCTGATTTTTTTCGCAAAGGTGTAATTGACATGTTGCAATGCACGCATCATGGGCGCGTGCACGCCGACATTTAATGTTTCGAGACGGTAGAGATTCCGAGCCGGGTTCAGAAGGCGGTCGATACCCTCCGCGTCGGAACATTGCGCTTCGGTAAGCCCCACGACTGCGCGATAGGCTTGGGCAATTACGCGCGGCGCGTTGGCGGAATAATCGATGAGCTTGGAAGTTTTGCCGCGAAGGTTGGAATCAAATTCGCGTTCGAAGTTGCCGTCGGCGTTCACGGTTCCATTGCTCGGAGTTGTTGCGCCATTGACGCCGCTGTTTGCGCGATCGCTCCACTCCGGAACTTCTTCAAGCGGTTCCGTACCAAAGCGATCGAAGAATTGCGCGTCCACTTCTCGCACGTGGGCGACCATGGCTCCGATCACCGCGCGCGCTTCGTTGGGCGTGTCGCACGCCGTAGTCATCCGCCACAGGCGATGAAGAACGATCCCGGATATGGTGTGTACCATGGTGGTAAAGGCCGCCACCGGAAGCACATAACGAGCGATTTCTATGGCGCGTTTTTCGGCGGACCGCTCAATTTTGTGAGCACGCTTGGGATGCGACATCGGCCCGATATGCCAGATGCCCGATAGAATAGAGCGCGCGTCTCCGACGAGCAGTGCTGACAATTCGCGGTAATAATCCCACGCCCGCGCGATGGCCTGTTCGTAGATTTCCTTACTACCTTCATCAAAAAATAAAGAAGGCGGCGGCACGTAGGCGTGTGCGCGATCCAGGCGGACGTAGCGCTGGCTTTGTTGCTCAGAATTATAGAAAGGATGAGCGTGAAGAAAGGACCATACAAACTGGCGGCTGACATTTTCGAGTCCAAATTCGAAATGGGCGTGTTGGTAGACGGTATGATGGCCGCTATAAAAAGTGCCTGCACCGATATTGAGCCGCTGCTTGTCGGTGACTTCTTCCGGGCCAATTAATTTCGAGGCGTAACAGGTGCGCGCCGCAGCAATGGCGGAATCGTAGGGATGTGCAAAAGAATTTCGCAGGGTTACGCGTGGCGGCGCGGTCTCCACCAGTTCTCCCGAACGCGCCCCTTCAAACATGCGAGATTGATCAGCCACTATGGAACGTTATTCTACACGACGACGAAGAGAGCACGCGCGCACTTCGACCGCCAGCAAAACAACATCGCGACAATGCTTGTGGAATAACGGCTGCTACTTCTTCGCGGCTCCGGCCTTGGCAGCGGCATCGGCGTACTTCTTGGTGAAGCGCTCAACGCGGCCGGCAGTGTCGATCAGCTTCTGCTTGCCAGTGAAAAAGGGATGGCAACTCGAGCAGATTTCCACTCTTAACGTGTCGCCTTTTATAGTCGAACGCGTCGGGAAAGTGTGCCCGCAGGCGCAATGCACGGTAACAGCGTGGTAGTCGGGGTGAATTCCGGGTTTCATGGGTCTCCAATCCATCGCGTCCGGTCTGCACGGCACTGTCTAATCCTGCCGCGTCGCTAGGTCGCGAGGCAGTAGCCATTATACGCGAGGCGTCAAATGGACGCCAATCGACGCGGATTCAGCTGATTTGCAAGAAGCGGTTTAGTTGACGAAGGTGCAACCGACGCGATAGCCGAGATTGGTGCGCTGTGACCAGACCGGCTTCAGATTTACGCGCACGGGGGGAAGAATCGGGACGTGCAGAACTGCGAGAATATTCTCCGGCAAACCCTCTGAGGAATCGAGTTCGAGAGCTACGCCGCCAAAGCCGAGATCCAATACTTTAGCGCGACGCGCACCTTGCTCTCCAAGCACCGCGTAGGCATTGGTGCCGGTCATGGAGACGCGTTCGGCCTTGCGCGGGGTGGTAAAAGTGCGCGGGGACTTGGGAACAGAAGATAATTTTGACCCTTCAGGCTGCCCCTGCGGAGTTGCCGGCGGTGCTGCTTCCTCTTGTTTTTCCGGCGGGCGTTTACTCTCAATGGAAATCGGGGGAGGCGCAGGAGTAGATCCTGGGCGATCTGCCACGGGCGGAGTTACCGGCGGTTGTGCTGGAGCAGACTCTACGGGGCGCGGCGCGGGAGCGTCAGTGGGTCGACCGCGGTGAGCATGCTTGCGTTGATACAAGCGTTCATCAGCGATGCGCACCAGCTCGTCGGTATTGTCGCCATCCTGAGGATAATTTGCGACGCCATAATCCATACCTACCGTGACATTGAGTTGCAGCGATTTCAGAGTGTCCGCAAATACGGTCTCAATACGGCGGCTGAGCGCGTGCGCCTGTGGCGCATCTGTTTGGGGCAAGATCAACGCGAACTCGTCACCGCCAATTCGAAAGGCAAAGTCCGATGTGCGCAACGCTTTCTTCAGGGTAGCAGCGGCCATGCGAAGAACTTCATCGCCTCGCGGGTGACCATGCTTGTCGTTCACTTCCTTGAAACGATGCATGTCCATCATGACCAGGCCGAGGGGCTGGTTATAGCGTTTTGCGCGGTTTAGTTCTCGTTCGAAAAATTCGTTGAAGACGCGACGATTGTAAAGCTCGGTCAACGAATCGGTGACTGCATTCAAGTTGAGCTTTTTTAATTCGTCATATTCGATGAGCACCGGGACGCGAAGCAAGCCCGCAGTGGAAAATACATCCATGAGCGCGGTCTTTAAGGAAACGGTGCGATGCAGCGCTTCGCTCAATTGTTTCCTGCGCGTAATAATCTCTTCCCAGAGTTGAAGGCACTGACTCTCGCGGAGATCGAGATGCGTGACGGCGCGTAGATAACGTTGGAGGAATTGTCCGCGAGCAGGCAGATCGAGAGTTTCGAGCGTATCAGTAAGCAACTCGAGATAGGAATCTTCCAACGACGAACGAGGGGGCGCTGGGACGCCGGGGCTGGGCATATCGGGTCTAACCTAACCTTTGCCTGTCCCCGCGGGGGTGGGGTGAATCACTGAGGCTGCTCTTCAAAGGAGCATGCCGGAGTCCAATCGAATCGGGATCGGAACGAGACGCCCGTGCCACAGAAACTGGGAAAGTGTTGCGCTATGCTATTACAAAAGCGCGGCATACGGCAAATGCAGGTTAATTCTACAAAATGGATGCTTGATTAAAGTCGGTGCAATGGCTTTGGATTAGGCTGAAAAGGGCACAAATTTACTCAATTGCTCTGAGGAATTCCAATCCGAACAAACGCATGTCCCCGATGCTTTCCTGGCGCAAGACGCGGGCGACCATCGGCGGTGTCTCATTGGGCACAATCCCCGAGGAGGCCGGCGAAGGTGCGGGAATGGTCAAATGAACGACCTGGTCCCTACGGAGCTGATACGCGGATGTAATGCACGCTCCGGTGGCACTGATGTTTAACGTCTTGGTGAGTTCAATAAACTCCGCTCCGGAGCTATCCGTAGCACGCAAAAATACGGGGACCTGCAGGCGAAGACGAGATGAGCGTCGGGTCGAAGATGAGTCCAAGCTTTGGGTTTCCTTGATCAGGTCGAATTCCACTTGCTCTCTCTTAGTACTAGGGACCTAGTACGGATACAAGCATCTTTAGTGCCACACAATGAGGCCGCAGCGTATCCTAACTTTATCATATAAATAGACTTAATATACCTGCAGGAGACCGGACCGTAATTAGGAGGAGTAGTCTTCTCGGGATATCCAGTTGGTTTCCGATAATGTGCAAATGGAACGCTTTTACCATTGACAGCCCGTAACCCCTTTGCCAGTATGAGCCATCGTATATGGGAAAACTTTTGCCACTTTACCACGCGAGTCAGCTGATGGGATTGAAATGTCTGTAGATACGGGTACTTCTCCTATAGCGGCGGGTGATCGGTCGGCTCCTCAACGACGGCCGATGTCGCCTGAGCGTTCGTCGGACACCCTACCTGTCAGCCTGGTTCATGGACTTTTGGACGCAGTAAACAGTTCACTTCTTGTAGCTGATCGTGATGGGCGAGTGCTGTTGCTAAACCAACGAGCGCGCCAGTATCTGCTTTCGAAAGGCTTGGACCATCAGGAATCCCTGAATCTTTTTAAGGACATTTTGAAGATCGGCGCGGGGCACATCTTTAAATTGATTGAAAGCGGAGAGCATCGCATGGAGCTGGACGTGGAGCTCGCGGATGTAAAGTCCCGTGCCCTGGTCAAGTGGATGCCCGATCCGGATTGGCTGGTGGTGCAACTGGAGCTTCCCACCAAGGAACAAAACGCCGCAGCGTCTGAAGCGGCAACGCAGCTTACCGTGCAGGAATTATTGCAGGAACGCGAGATCACCTACCGCAACTTGCTTGCAGCGTACCTGAAACTTCAAGAGGTGAACCGTCAGAAAACGGTATTCCTGGCTTCCGCTGCGCATGAACTGAAAACGCCGCTGGCGGTGATTAAGGGCTATTACGATTTATTACTTACCGGTTCGCTGGGACGTCTGACTGACAAACAACAGGATATTCTCGAAGAGTCGAAGGATAGCTGCGAGCGGCTGGTGCGGTTGGTCTCCATGTTTCTTAACTATTCCGCGCTGGAAAGCGGGAAGTTGGTTTTGCAACTTCGCGAGAATGATTTGCGCGATTGCCTTGATGAATTAGCAAAGCGTTGGTCAGAAGCATTTCAGCGCAAAGGCGTGAAACTGGATGCAAGCTTTGATCCCTCCATTCCGACATTTCGATTTGATTACCAGAAAGTGCAGCAAGCCGCGGCTAACCTGCTGGACAATTCGCTGAAACATACGCCCGCGGGCGGAAGCGTTACTCTCCGCGCGGGACCGCATTTTTGGGAACGCCGTGTTGCCGGTGTGGCGCCGACTCAGGAGCGCAGGCGTTTCCGGCTCCCGCGACCCAATAGTGTGGAGGTCAGCGTAACGGACACCGGACCAGGTATCGCCGCGGAGCATCACCAGGAAATATTTGAAGATTTTGTCAGAGTGGATCGCAACACCTCCGGGATGGGCCTGGGCTTGGCAATCGCCAAGCGTCTGATTCAGGCGCATCGCGGCAAAATCTGGGTCGAAAGCGAACAGCAAAAAGGCAGCACTTTTGCATTTTTATTGCCGATGGACCCGAGCTAACTCAAAAGATTTCTCGCATTAGACGCATTAGAAAGGTACCTATGTCCGCAAAAGAAGTTAAAGAAAAAATCCTGGTCATCGATGACGAGCCGAGCATTCGAAAGTACCTGCAGACACTTCTGGAAGTGGATGGCTTTGATGTGGAAGCGGTCAGTTCCGGAAGAGCGGGCATAGAAAAAATCACCGCTGGAGAAAGGCCGGATTTCATTATTCTCGACGTGCTGATGCCCGAACTAAGCGGCATTGATACGCTCAAAGAACTGATGCAGATCGACCGCGGCCTGAACGTGATCATGCTGTCGTGTTCCAACGAAGTTGGCACGGTCGTGGAAGCCATACGTATCGGTGCGCACGACTATCTAACCAAGCCTTTCGAAAAGACCGAGCTGGATGCGGCGATGCTGAAATCGCGGCAGAAAAAACAACTGGTTACGGAGAATCTGGCGCTGCGCGATTACTGCGAACAAATCACCGAAGACATCAGTTTTCTGGCAGCCAGCCCGCAAATGGTGCGCATCCGTCAACAGATTCTGCAGATCGCTCCCGTGGACGTCCCGGTTTTCATTTGCGGAGAGAGCGGAGTTGGTAAAGAAGTAGTGGCACGCATGATTCACTTGCGCTCGAAGCGGCGCAGCCAGCCGTTCATAAAAGTGAATTGCGCGGCGTTGCCCGGAGAATTGCTGGAGTCCGAATTATTTGGGTTCGAGCAGGGCGCGTTTACGGGCGCGGTGCGCGCCAAGCCCGGCAAATTCGAAATGGCTAATAAAGGAACCATTTTCCTGGATGAAATTGCGGAAATGACCACCCATTTGCAGGCCAAGCTTCTGCATGTCCTGCAGGACCATCAATATTCTCGGCTCGGCGGCCGGCATCTGGTGGAGACGGATGTACGCGTCCTCGCCGCTACTAACGTGGACGTTCAGGAAGCCATGAAGACTGGGCGGTTCCGCGAAGATCTCTACTACCGCTTGAACGTGCTTTCGATAAATGTGCCCCCGCTACGCGAGCGCACTTCGGAAATTCCTCTTTTGTTCCGTCATTTCCTGCAGAAATACAGCGAGAAGTTCGGCAAGACGCCGCAAGGTCCTTCGAAGTATTTGCTGGATGCGGCGGTAAATTATCCGTGGCCGGGCAATCTGCGCGAACTCGAGAATTTCGTGAAACGCTACGTAATCCTTGAGGATGACGAAGGCAGCTTGCGTGAACTGGTCGAGATGTCTTCCGCGAGGCAGCGTACTTCTCCGCGCGCGGAGCCTGCGGTGCACCGCGAGCCTCAAGGACTGAAGGCCCTGGTGCGTGGCCTGAAGGACGAAGCGGAAATGGAAGCCATTGCCGATGCGCTGGAGAAAACGCGTTGGTGCCGCAAGGACGCCGCGAAAATGTTGGGCATCAGTTACAAAGCGCTACTGTATAAAATGCGCCAGTTTAATCTGGATACACCACGGACCAGGCGGGCCAGTGTACCTGCGCCGGCAGCGGCGGCTGAGGAACCTACGACCATCGGAATTGGGGGCCGGAACGAGTAGGCTCGCTTCCCAGTACGAGCCGTTTATCTTTAGAACAACCGTTCCGGCTGTCTGCGGTTACAGCGTGGCGGGGCAACGCCCTTTACAGTAAGGTCACTCGTAGGGGGAGGCGCGCCCAGGTCACGTTGCCACCGCGTTTACTGAGGATGCACGGAATGTCGGAACGCCGTAACGCCCGAAGATACGATTTATCGTTACCAGTAATGATTCGCATTCCCGCTGAAGCCGCGGACGTACGGATGGCTGCCTCGCGGAAGGGTGAAACGCTCGACATCTCCACGCGGGGTATGTACTTCATCGTGGAGCAGGATTTGCAGGCTGGCTCAGAACTGGACATTACCCTGACGCTGCCCTCTGAGGTCACTCACGGCTCGGAAGTATACGTGAAAGCGGCGGGTCGAGTCGTACGCGTTGATCCTCGCTCAGAAGCACGCAATATGCGACTGGGCGTCGCTGCGGTGATTGAGCGGTACGATATTGTTCGCGGTGAAGACTCTCGCAGTAATTAAGTCAGTCCTATCAGGCTCAACCAGGTCGTCTATCACACTCAATCAGGCACTTGCAGTGACGTTCAGGGGCAGCCTTGGCGGGTAATTTGCGAGAGCTTACCGATAGCCTCGCTGTTACCTTTTTTCGCCGCGGCTCTCAGTAGTACTCGAGCCTGATCGCAGTTCTTCGGCACTCCACCGCCAATCATATAGAGTTTTGCCAAAGTTACTTCCGCTGCAGTGTTTCCCTGCCCCACGGCGGACCAAAGTGCGCGGACCTCTTCAGCAGGGCTTAGGTTGCGTGTAGTCGCAGCGACTGGTTCTTCCGAGGAAGGAGCCGGTCGCTCATCTCTAAATTGATTTTCTGTTTTTGGCGGTGGGGGCGCAGTTTTTTCGCGATCTTCTTGTGGCCGGACGGCTTCCGGTTTGTCATTGTTACTGGCCGCCGATTGCGATGGTGACGTTTTGTCAGCGTTACTGGATGCGGCGTTGTCTTGCTTGGCCGCATTTGTCGTTGCGGGTTGCCGAACCTCTTCCTCTGGTTTGGAAGGATCGGGAACCTGCGCTTGAGAATTTTCCGACGGTGAAGATGACGGTGAGGATAATGTCTGTCCCAGGGAAATCAACGAGCGACCAATCGTTTCCCGGAAACTGTATAGCAGGACAGCCAGCAATAGAAGGCATGCCACTCCTGCCGCGACAACAACACCGTTGCCCCGGGAGCTCGGCTGCGCCGGCAAACCGTCAGGATACTCCCAGTCAGTCAGAATGTGTGTTGACCTTGGTAACGGCGCGGTGCTGGTGTCAAGGGCGGAAGCCTGAGCAACTTCGAATTGCCGTGTTGCGGTGCCTAATGATTGTCCAAAATTCATTCCAAATGCGGACCTCGGCTGGACCTCTGTCATCGGTTGCGGAGGTGCTGGTTGAGGCGATTCCGTCCTCAGACCGTGGTCGAGATTGATGGAGTTATCATTGTGGGCTTCAGCAGATGACGGTACGACCGGCGCGCTTAGTTGATTCAACCATTTCCTAAGGGCATTGAGAAATTCCGTCGATACATCGGTGAACTGCAGACCTGCCACTTTGCCTTCGTCTTTGGTCCACTTAATCTCGCCGAATCCTTCTAGTTTCTCGGTGCCGTTAATAACAAAGGAGAAGGGGATACGCCCGCTGGGGCGTACCGAGGTTACGGCCCGAAAGGTGAATCCTTCTTCGGAGACCGTCAGCATCATGCCTCCGTTGCGGGCCTCAAGCTCGACATAGACCAACTGATCGAGCTTTATACTTGAAAATTGCGAAGGCACAGATTTATCGATCATTCGCTCAGCGCCTACCTATAAGTAGCTGCGGGGACCTCGATGCCGGGGGCAAGTACAAGCCGCTCGACGAATCGCTCTGAAAGGGCACCACTGGGAGACGCTAGTGCAAACGCCAGAGCGACGCCGGCCCAGGCAGGGTCTACAGTGTGCCATATCTAACTCCAGCAAGTGTAGTTCTGATTTGGGACCTCCATAACCCGTCCTCCGGTGGAAAACTGTTCTTTTATCAAGCGAACATTTTCCGTTTGATGCGATTTCCAAAGGTTCCGCCTAGCCTATGGGTACCAGTACTCGGCTGCGGGGATCGCTGTATGCCACAAATTATCAGTCAGTTACAAAGGATTGCAGTGTTTCCAAGTTTCCCGCTTGTTGGCGAACCGGATGCACTCCTCAGGGCACCAGCCCATGAGCAGCGCATCGACAACCCGACCTAATGCAGCACACCCAGCCAATAGTCTCCCACCGGACTATGTGCTTTTTGGACGTTCCGCCGCTATGAACGAAGTTCGTCTGCGGGCCGAGAAAATATGCCGTACCAATATACCGGTGCTGTTTTGTGGAGCCGGTGGCACTGGGAAAGAGGCCATGGCGCAGTGGATCCATGCCAGATCCGCGTTTGGCCAAGGCCAATTTGTAAAGGTAAATTGCGCCGCGATACCTGGCAACCTGCTGGAGAGCGAGCTTTTTGGATATGAAAAAGGAGCATTTACCGGTGCGCAGGTTTCAAAGCCAGGCCGGGTGGAGCTTGCACACAATGGCACGTTATTTCTCGACGAAATCGCCGATCTGGAAATGGGCCTGCAAAGCAAGATTCTGCACTTCCTTCAGGATGGTTGTTTTTCGCGAATCGGAGATCAGGCAGAACGGGCGGTGAATGTACGCGTAATTTGCGCCACTAATAAGGACCTGGAACAGGAAATAGCCGCCGGACACTTTCGCTCGGACTTGTTCTACAGAATTAACGTAGTTCGCTTTCGTTTGCCGCTGCTTTCTGAACGCAAGGAAGACATTCCCGTCCTGGCGGAATATTTCCGCACCTTGCATGAACAACAGTTCGCCATCGAATCGAAACCGCTCAGCCAGGAAATGATCGAATATTTGCAGAATGCCAATTGGCCCGGAAATGTGCGCGAGCTATCCAACGGCATGGCTCGCCACGTTTTGATCGGGCCGGAGGCCGCCCTGGGCCAAACCGGCGCAGCGGAGCGAGCATCGATCAAATCGCAAGTCAAAGTGGCTGTTGGCGCAGTGCCTCTGAAACGTATTGCGAAAGAGGCAATACAGGAACTAGAACGTAACGTAATCCTGGATTCCTTGCGCGCTCACCAGTGGAACCGACGCAAAACCGCCGCGGCATTGCAAATCAGCTATCGCGCGCTGATCTATAAAATTCGAGATGCGGGGCTGACTTCCAGGCGCCCTGCGCGCATCATAGGCCGAGCCGGAGAAAACCCTCACGCCAAGCTGTAAATCCTCAATATCGCCCCACAATAAAATCCATTAACAATGCTGTTAATTAGTTGTGTAATGTTATATACTATTAACAAGTAGTAAAGACGGGGCAGCCCTTTTGTCCCTTGGGGCAGGTACCCCCTGCACCAAATTGGGACGACCCACCAGTAGTTCCAATACACGTCCGAAATTTAGTCTTCCCTAGACGAACCTCGGGGGAGAAATGGCTACGCATTATAACGGCTTTAGGCTACTTGGGCGGCCAAGTGTTGCAACATCAAACCTCGGGGGAGCGCTGATTCTGTGGGGCGCAGTCCTCACGAGCTTGTTATGGAGCAGCGGCTGCACAGGCATGGTCAGCGGCTCAAATAAGACCCAATCCGCCGTACAGGTCGTTCCTGGTGCCTTGGATTTCGGAAACGTAGGGGTGGGCAAACAGGCTTCCCACGCTGCTTCCGTGGTGAACAATAGCAAGACCGTTGTAACGCTGACCAAAGCCAGCATTTCCGGCACCGAGTTTTCCATTTCCGGTCTGCAATTTCCGCTTGCCCTGCACCCTGGGCAGAAGTCGAACTTCATGATTTGGTACAAAGGCAGCAGCCGGACCGGCAAGGCACAAGGTACTTTGAGTTTCAACGGAGAGCCTGGCACTCCGGACCCGGTAGTCCTTACGGCCTCAACCGGCAGCACAGCTCCACAATTGACGATTTCGTCGGCCAGCCATGCCTTTGGAAACGTTACCGTGGACACCGTCGCAAACGCCGCATTAACACTTACAAACTCGGGCGCCGCAGCCCTCACAATTTCTCAGATTGCAGTCTCCGGGAAGGGTTTCGAAGGAAGCGCGATCAAGACGCCGGCGACAGTTCCCGCGGGCGGCAACATAACTCTGAATCTGACTTTCTCGCCCAGCACGGCTGGAAATTTCTCCGGGGCCGTGTCCGTTTCAAGCGACGATCCGAATACTCCAACAGCAACCGTAGCTCTGACCGGGACCGCCACTAATCAGTTGATCGGAAAGTTGATTGCGACGCCCGCGGCCCTCAATTTCAACAATGTGCAGGTTGGGAGCTCAGCCTCGGCGGTGACAACGTTGAAAAACGTCGGGACGGGTAATTTGACCCTTTCGCAGATCAACTTGAGCGGGTCGGGATTCTCTACTTCCGGAATCGTTACGCCGGTGCTGGTGGTACCCGGCGAAGCTCTGACTTTGACGGTGAAATATAGCCCCGCGACGACCAAAGCCGCTAGCGGTGATATCTCGCTGGTCAGCGCGCAGGGCGGCATTACCAGCGTCACTGTTTCTGGAACTGTTTCGCAGTCGGCGCTCACCCTATCACCTGGAAGTATCAATTTTGGCAGCGCGGTTACCGGCGTAGCTAACACGCAAACCGTCCAGATCTCCAATCCGGGTACCACGCCTGTAACGATTACGGCAGCCAATATTTCCGGCGCGGGCTTTAGCGCTTCCGGGCTACCCCTTCCTATGACGCTGAGCGCCGGCAAAGCGACAGCCTTCAATGTGCAGTTCGCTCCTAAATCCGCGGGACCGTCGACCGGAAGCTTGTACCTGGTGAGCGACGCCTCCAATCCACCCTCTGCCATTGCTTTGAGCGGCGCGGGTGTGGCTGCCGGATTGAGCCTGGCCGTGAATCCTACCAACGTAAGTTTCGGGAACGTCAACGTGGGAAGCACCGCTTCGCGCAGTGTGACGATTACCAACACGGGCAACTCAAACGTGGCGATCTCCAGCGAAGCTTTGACCGGAGCAAATTTATCCTTGTCGGGTGGATCGCCGGTGACCCTGTCGCCATCGCAGAGCATTAGCTTAACGGTGCAATATTCGCCCACAACTGCTGTTGCCACATCAGGTACGCTTACCATTGTGAGCAACGCCAATGGGTCGCCCGCAGCCATAGCGGTTTCGGGGAATGGCGTGACGCAAACTCAACACACCGTAGTGCTTTCCTGGAATGCGAGCACGTCCGCAACTGGATATAACATCTACCGCAGCGCGACGAGCGGAACCGGATACGCAAGAGTGAACTCCGGTCCCGACGGCGTTTTGAACTATAGCGACACCAGTGTGCAGAACGGCCAGACTTATTACTATGTGACGACGGCGGTAGATCCTTCCGGGCAGGAAAGCGGCTACTCCAGCGAGGTATCGGTAGTTATTCCCTGATTGATTGAGTCTCACATAACGCTGGGATCGTACGTAAAAAACCGGTTCAGGAAGTTAGGTTAATTTGCCCATCTTCCGCAATTCAGCCAGATAAGGCGGAAGCGCTTCGCGCCAGTGGCGCACGGTAATGCCGAACGTATGCAAGGCAGCGGGTGACAACACTGAATAGGCCGGTCTTTTCGCGGCACGCGCGGCTTGCACGGTGTCGATTGGTATTACCGGATTGTTTTTGCCGGCCTGCCGCAGGATTTCTTGTGCGAATTCGAACCAGGAACATGTACCTGAGTTCGTAACGTTTACAAAACCTCGCGCGTCAGCATGAACTAGACCGTGAATTGCCACAGCCAGATCACGCGTGTAAGTCGGAGAGCCGACCTGATCTGAGACTACCGACAGTTCAGGGCGGGTTTCAGCGGCGCGCAGTATCTTTTCAGGGAAACTGGATCCTGACGCGCCAAACAGCCAGGATGTGCGTACGATGCACCAATCTCGCAGGCTTGCCTGGATTGCCTGCTCCCCGCGAGCCTTCGATTCGCCATACACGTTGATAGGAGCTATCGGATCTGCCGGTTCGTACGGGCGTTTTCCTTGGCCATCAAAAACATAATCGGTGCTTACGTAGAGAACCTTCGCGCCATGCTTCTGGACCACACCGGCAACATTTTCCGTGCCCTTACCGTTCACCGCAAAAGCAGCCTCGGGATCCCGCTCACTGCCGTCAACATCGGTATAAGCCGCGGCGAGCACGATCCATTCCGGGCGGGAGGCAGTGATCAAACGCTCCACTTGTTCGTAGTTTCGAATGTCGGCGTCGCGTGAGGTGGCCGGTATCAGCTCATCGTCCTGCCATTCCTGGACGATATCTTTTCCCAGCATTCCATTGGCGC
Source organism: Verrucomicrobiia bacterium (assembly GCA_035568155.1). Classification (GTDB taxonomy): domain Bacteria; phylum Acidobacteriota; class Terriglobia; order Acidiferrales; family UBA7541; genus Acidiferrum. The sequence continues at coordinate 14,412 of DATMOS010000051.1, forward strand.
CAATTAGGAGTACGCGCATCTGCTACTTGAATTGCGTCTCCCAGTCGTAGCCGATATTAGGGTCGTTGTACGCCAGGCGCAGTTCATCCGCGGGATTGTAGTGACGGTCTGTAAAGTACAACAGGTTGATGGGCTCGATCCCCAGCGCCTTGTAGCCGTGGCCCACGCCTGGAGGAATGAGAATTTCCCAGGGACGAAAACGGCCGACATACAGTGTGTTGATCAAGCCAAAAGTCTTCGAATTTCGGCGCAGGTCGCAAAGAAAGACCTGGAGCATCCCAGAGACCGGAGCCCAGAGATCGGTTTGCTCAGAATGGTAATGAATGGCTTTGATCGTCCCGGGATAGGTAAGAGTAAAAGAGACCTGAATATTTCGCGTACCGTCGGGCACCATGCCCGATGCCAGTCCCTTACCGAGGCGCGCAAGCTCCGTGAAAAATCCGCGATCGTCGGGGTAAACCTGCAGCGGCTCGATACGCACGCCTTCAATCAGATCAGGCGAGTCTGCTTTGGCAATTATCTTGCCCAGAGTTTTTTCCGTCCGTCCGCGGATAGCCAGCTCGATACCATTCTTGGTTCCGAGGGGAACAATCTTTTCTGTCGCTTGCTGATTGGTCGAGACATCCACCGGCATAAGCGCATCTCCTGAACGACGATAATGTCTGGTCTGTGCTACTGAATCGAGTTAGCCACCTGAAGTTTGTTCCAATGCGCGGCGTGATTCGTCCGCGATGGGCGAACCTGGATTCAAACTAATTGCTTTTTCAAATTGTGCGCGGGCCCGAACATTGTCATTTAATTTTTGATACGTCACACCCAGATGATAGCGGTAGGCGGGATTGTCCGAGACTTTCTTTACCGCCTCTTCCAGCAGGGGCTGAGCCACCGAATAGGCGCCATTATGATAATACGCCCACCCCAGAGTGTCGGCGGTATTGGGAGAATTCGGCAAGCCTCGCCGCGCCGCCTGCGCCAGCGTCAGCGCAAGGTTAACACTGCCGTTATGCTCCAGCAGCAAGTAAGCGAGATTGTTCGCGGCTTGCGGATTATCGGGCTGTATCGATAACGCCTTCTGATAAATGGTTTGCGCCGATTGCCAGTTACCGGCGCTTTCATACAGACCGCCGAGCGCGACCTGAAGCGCAGCACTATTCGGCGCAATTTGGATGGCGCGCTGGTAACTGGAGATCGCCGCATCTCGCGCGCCGCGACCAGCTTGTAATTGCGCGAGCAACACCACCGCGTTTACATTTTGTTTGTCAATTTGCAGCGCTCGCTCCAGCGATTTTTCCGCGTCGCCGGGCTGCTTATTCTGAATCAACGCTTGCGCCTGAAGAACGTACAGTTGTGCGTTGTTGGGATTTTGTTCGACAGTAGTTTTGAGCAATTGCAACGCTTCGTCCGGTTTATTCCGCCGAAAATCCAAATCGGCCAATCCCTGGACAGCCTCTGTTGAACCGGGTTCATGCCTCAACGCCTGGCGATACAATGTTTCGGCTTCATTCAAGCGTTTTTGCGCAACTCGCAGTTGCCCAAGCTTTACGTAGCCTAAGGCCTTGTCCGGAGCAATAGTAACCAACTGATCGAGGTCCGCTTCCGCGCTCACAGCGTCATTCTGATTCATGCGCGATGTTGCATCGAATAAATATCCCTCCGCCGCACGCGGCGCGATCTTTTTCAGCTCCACCGCGATGTTATGCAATCCGGACCAGTCCTCTCGCTGCGCGGCGATTTCACCAAGCACGCGCCAAGCTTCATACAGCGAAGGACTAAGGCGCACAGCTTCACGTAATTCGCTCTCCCCTTCCTGCGGCTTTCCTTTTTGCCGCAGCGCGAGTCCCATTTGATAATGGGCGAAAGCGTTATCAGAGTAGGCGTGCAATGCTTGCTGTAACGTTTGAATACTGTCGTCCACTTTCCCTTGTTGGAGTTGGACCTCACCTTTGAGCACCAGTCCTTCGACATCCTGCGGGGCACTCTTCAGAAGGTCATCTGTGAGCGAGGCGGCCTCATCGATACGATGGTTCAGTACTAGAAGTTGAATGTAGGTCTTTCGTACTTGGCGGTCCTTCGGATGTTGTGCCGCAAGCGCGGAAAATTCAGTGAGGGCTTTGATATTTTCCCCGCGCCCTAAATAATAATCGCCAAGCATGCGGTAGGCGGCGGGATCGTCCTTCAATTGTTCTTTGGCCTCTGTCAGGGTTTTTTCAGCGAGTGTGTCCTGACCCTGGTTCATATACACACTGGCCAACGCAGCGCGTGGCAGCGGATTATTTGGAGCGCGGGTCACTGCTGCTTGAAATTCCTCGGCCGCCTCTGTCCAGCGACGTTGCTGCTCATAAAAACCGCCGAGCGTCATCATCGCTGTGATGCCGGTAGAATCTACTGTTTTGGCCTTCTTGAGCGTTACCTCAGCGCCTTTAGTGTCTCCAGTCCTGGCCTGCAGAACGCCCAGGTTTATGAATACCGCGGACTGATCGGGAGCCAATTCCGTAGCCTCTTGGGCTTCCCTGAGCGCGTTTTTCGAGTTTCCCAGAGCTGCGTCTGCGGAGGACAAGATCATCTGTGCGTCAGCGTTTTTAGGATTACTCTGCAAAATCACTAAGGCGCGATCTTTAGCGTCTTGCGCTCTCCCACCGCGCAAAGATATCTTCGCCAGCTCCAGTTGAGCAGCCCAGTTTTGCGGGTCAAGTTCCACAGTGCGAGCGAATTCGCGAAAGGCCGAAGCGAAGCTGCCCATCTTCATTTGAGACTGCCCCAGCTTGTAGTGCGCTTGCGGGTAGTTCGAGTCCACCTGCAGGGCTTGGCCATAATAGATGGTGGCTTCGGGGTATTTGCCCGCATTAAACTCGCGGTCGCCACGCTCCATGGCCTTCTGAATACGCGTGGCGGGGTCCCGATGGCAGGACAACATCAACGACGAAGCAGGAAGAATCAGCGCAAACCAGAGTGTTAAACGTCGCAGGTTAAAGCTCATATTGTTCTAATTTGTCTCGAACGCGTCCTCCCATGCAATTTATCCTCCTCGTGTAATAAATAGAAGGATAACTTCAGGGCCCGGTTCTAACCTTAGTATTGATGCCAGTATTGATGGCCCTCGGGAATCGCCGGGGCTGCGGACAAAGCAGCCATAATGTGGCACAACAGTTCCACTCCCGGCCGCCCGTGAATTGGTAGGCCAAGCGCCCCTCTAATAAGATAAATACCTTTGAGCTAACACTATGATATAATTGGTCTTAGCAGACAATAAAGTGTTCGCAACCGGCAACTAGGGACCACCGGATTGGCATGGCCCGTGCATCATATACAGCGAGAACAACACAGCAAGAGTCGTAGAGTGTATTATAAGCTTTCCTCAAATTTGAGCGCTCAGGAAAAAATTTAAAGAGGTAGACATGGCCGCAAATCGCGAGCTGAATTCGACAGACGCAAAACGGGTTTTGAGACGTTATTGGTGGATTCTGCCTATCAGCACCGTGCTATTAACCCTGATTGCGTGGGTTGCGGCCAACGTGCTGCCAAAGCGGTATACCTCCCAAACCATGGTGCTGGTGGAGCAGCCGTCGGTATCCGCGAAGTATGTCGATCCGGTGGTCTCTGATGACTTGAATCACCGCCTGGCGACCATGCAGGAGCAGATTTTGAGCCGCTCGCGTCTGCAGCCAATTGTTGAAAAGTTAAACCTCTACCCTGAGGACCGGGGCCGATTGCACATCGACGAACTGGTGGAAAAACTGCGCGGGGCGGTTACCGTCAAGCCCGTGGAAGTGATGCAGGGTACCGGCCCTCACCAGTTGCCGGGATTCTATATCACCGCGACATTTGACACTCCCCAGCTTGCACAGCAGGTTTGCACCGAGATTACTTCCATGTTTCTTGCGCAGAATGCCCGGCAAACCGAGCAGCAAGCATCGCGTACAACGGACTTCGTGAGTGAAAAGCTTGCCGAAGCGAAGACAAAATTGGACCAAGAGGACGCCAAACTGGCGGAATTCAAACGTCAACACCCGGGCTCATTACCGGAAGACACGCAGCCAAACCTGGGCATCTTGATGAGTACCAACTCGCAATTGGATGCAACTACCCAGGCCTTGAGCCGGGCCCAACAAGAGAAAGCCTTCAACGAATCCTTATTGCAGCAGGAAGAAGCGAACTGGAAGACGCGAACAACTGGCGGGCCAAATCCGGATTCAGCTGACGCGCAACTTACTCTCTTGCAAGATCAACTCTCCAGTTTGCTTTCTCGCTATACTCCCGATCACCCGGATGTGATCAAGACTGAGAATCAGATTGCCGAACTCAAGAAACGCATGGCCGAGCCGTCTAAACCAGCGTCCACCAATGCGCCCGTGCAATCAACCCATGAGCCGCCCCAGATTCAATTACTCCGCGCTAAATTAAAGCAAGACGATTTAACCATCGCGAATTTGCAGCGCGAACAGGCACAAATCCGGTCACAGGCGTCCCAAGTTCAGGGACGCATGCAAGCGACACCCATGGTCGAACAGCAGTACAAAGAAATCACTCGCGACCATCAAACCGCTTCCGACATTTATAACGACTTGCTCAAAAAGAGCCAAAGCGCGATGGAGTCTCGCGATTTGGCGACTAAACAGGACAGCGAACAATTTCGCGTATACGATCCGCCAAACCTTCCCCTAGATCCGTCCTTTCCAAAGAAACCGTATTTCCTTGGTGGAGGCGCGGTCGGCGGCTTGCTAGCCGGCTTCGGTATTTTATTCCTGCTCGCCATGATGGATAGAACCATCCACAGCGAACACGATGCGGAACTTTTCTTGCACCTCCCGGTGTTGACGGTGGTACCGACCCTGGCTGTAGCTGGATTGAACGGGAATAACGCAGTGGCCGACCGCAAAGAGCAAATTTTTAGCGGAGTCTAAGCGGCTACGCGGAATATGAGGAAGCAATGAGCAGGATTCACGAAGCGCTGAAAAAAGCCGCACAGGACAAAGCTACGCAACCACCCAGGGTTGTAACTGCGGACCTGGTGGAAGGTGCCGCGGAGATCAATCGTCACATCGAGCCGCCCGAAGATATCATGCGCGTCGAGAACGTGCGCGTCCCGGGTATCGATCCGCGCTTCAAGGAAACGCGGTTCCTCAATTACGAGGAGCTCATCAAGCGTTGCAGCCATCCGCAGTGGACGCTAGACGCGAGAAATAGCGTTTTCGTTGGCGATGATAGCGATCGCATTGGCGCCGAACGCTTTCGCACCTTGCGCTCGCGGTTGTACCAGATTGCGGGAACCCAGCAATTGAAGAAATTGCTGGTCACCAGCAGCATCCCGGCGGAAGGGAAAACCTTCGTTGCCGCGAATCTGGCTCAGTCCATCGTCCGTCAACCAGACCGTCGCGTACTGTTGATTGACGCGGATTTGCGCGCTTCCAGGCTCCATCAATCCTTCGGAGCGCCTAGCGGCCCCGGACTTACTGACTATTTGCGCGGTGAAGTCGACGAATACGCGATTATTCAAAATGGACTGGAAGGGAATCTTTGCTTTATTCCGGGTGGTCAACCGGTTTCCAACCCCAGCGAACTGCTCCTTCGCGATAAAATGAAACATCTACTGGACGCCATGAGCGAAATCTTTGATTGGGTCATCCTGGACTCACCCCCGGCTTTGCCCGTTCATGACGCCAGCATGCTGGCCGACCTGTGCGATGGCGTGTTGTTCGTGGTAAGAGCCGGAAGCACCGATTCTGAGATAGCCCAGCGAGTATCGGCAGAATTTCGCGACAAAAATTTGTTGGGTGTGGTGCTCAACCGCGTCGATTCCGCGGACACCTATAACAATTATTATTACGGCTACGGCAGCGAAGCGGAAGGAATATTGGCGAAGAAGTAAGTCTGAGTTTGGTGAGCGTGAGTTGGCCGCGTCCTACTGCTTAGTTTTCGGCCAAGGGTGCGGCTATTTTCGCGGCTGGCAAGTTTGGCTCGTGCTCTCCGGTCTGTAAAAGCCAGAAAACCGGAACCATTAGCAATAATCCAATCAGAAAAAACACCACTCCGCCCTCACGGTGGAGATTGCCATAAAGAAACCCGGGATCCACGTAGCTCGCCAGCATTGTTAGCGTAACGATTCGAATCCCGTTCTTCACAATCATTACTACAAACCCGGCGAGCACGAACAGCACTTGTCTCCACCAGGTCCGCAGAAAAAAGTGTCCGACCAGGATCGCCAAGACCAGCAATGCGATGCTGGAGCGGATCCCGCTGCATTCCCGGGCTACCTCAATACTGAAGCGCGGCAGATGAAATACAAAACCCTCCCGGAGAATGGGCAGCGGTGTCAGTCCAAACAACAACGCTGATATTTCCGCCGAACCCTTTTGAAGAAAATACACCACTCTGCTGAGGAGCGCTTCAGGTAGGGGAATGAAAAGAAACAGGAACGTCAAAGGAAAGCGCGCAGCCTTCAATGATTCTCTTCCGAATGCCAACGCGAAACCCGCGATCCATACCAGCACCAAGCCAAACGCGCATAAAGATGGAGATATTGGCGGGATTCTAATATTCCAGAGAACGATCGCTATCCCAGGGATTAAAAATATGAGGCAAGCTACGATATCGGAAGACAGGTTTTTAAAGATCCGCTTACGATCGATGAACATCAACCAAGCGGATATAAACGGAATCAGAAGGATATGGGAAGCGTCGTCGTTGCCGAATGAATAACGGAGTAGGGCGGTGAGGGCGGCCCAGGAAATTATGACGCTACAGGCTAACCAAATTCCGAACAGCAGCCAGTGCCGGTTTGGGTGATCTGCCAAGCTCAAATCGAGACTCCGCCAGAGTGCAAAAGCGTCGAAATATTTTGACGCCCGCCATAATTGGCGCGCTTCGCCAAAACTCTATTTGCTGAAAGTCTCGGTGCGACGCACATAATGCCGATCGTAATAATTTCGATATTCACCAGACCGCGCATGGTCAAGCCACGCGGTGTTTTTCTGATACCAATCCACGGTGCGTCGAATGCCCTCTTCAAACGAAATCTTGGGCAACCAACCTAGCTCTTTCTGGATTTTTGAGCTGTCCAGAGCGTAGCGGCGGTCGTGCCCGGGCCGGTCCTTTACGTACTGCATCAACGATTCTGGCTTACCGAGATGCTTGAGGATGGTGCGGACAATTTTGAGATTGGGCTGCGGAGCTCCGGCCGACACGTTATAAATCGTTCCGGGCTGGGCTTTGTCCAACGCCAACGCAATCGCGCTGCAGTAATCCTCGACGAATAGCCAATCCCGTTCCTGCATACCATCGCCATAAATCGGCAGAGGCTTGTCTTCGCGAGCATTGGCGACCATCAAGGGGATCAGCTTTTCGGGGAATTGATAAGGCCCATAATTATTGGTGCAGCGAAGAACTACCGCTGAAACCCCGTAGGTATTGGCATATGCGGAAACGAAATGGTCGGCCGAGGCTTTGCTGGCGGCATAGGGGCTTCGCGGGTCCAGCACCGTCTCTTCGGTAAAACTGACGCCTGCCGGGGCGCTTCCGTAAACTTCATCGGTGCTGATTTGAACGAATTTGGCTAGCTTGAAACGTTTTGCGGCGTCCAGCAAACATTGCGTACCTAAAATATTGGTGCGCAAAAACGGAGTGGCGTCTTCGATGCTGCGATCCACGTGAGTTTCCGCCGCGAAATTCACGAGTGCGTCGAGACCATCCTTAAATACGGCATCCACCGCTTGCTTGTCGGTTATATCTCCGCGGATGAACTGGTATCGTGGATTTTCGGCGATATCCGCGAGGCTTTCAGGATTACCCGCATAGGTCAGGCTGTCGAAATTGATGACGTTGACATCGCGTCTGGTGTTCAAGATATGGCGAACGAAGTTTGACCCGATAAATCCCGCGCCGCCGGTAATCAAAACTCTCAAGCGAACTCCTCCTGTAGCTTAGGACAAAAATATTGGCGACAGCTCATTGCGCAAGGGTCTAGTCCGCGGCCCTGATGTGCCTCGCGGCTGGCCCTCGTCCCGGAGTCTTGTTGGCTCCGGTGTCCGCCACGAGTTTTGTGGCGTGTAGCAGCGATTCGAAGGTTCCCGCGTCGGTCCACCAGCCATCAAGAACGCTGTGGGTCAGGCTTTTCTCCGCTAGATACATATTATTTACGTCGGTAATCTCCAGCTCGTTGCGCCAGCTGACTTTAGTCTTTCCAATTTTTTCGAAAACGGTGGCGTCGTAGAAATAGATGCCGGTGACAGCGTAATTGGATTTTGGAGCTTTGGGCTTTTCTTCAATACCGAGAATTTTGCCATTCACGATTTCAGGGCAGCCAAAGCGCTCCGGGTCTTCCACTTCTTTTAGAAGAATGTGGGCTCCGGCAGCCTGCTTCTCAAACGCTTCTTTGGCGCCAATGATGTTGTTTTCGATTATGTTATCGCCCAGCACCACGCATATTTTTTCGCCCTCGACGAAGGGCTCCGCAAGCCGCAGCGCGTCGGCGATGCCGCCTTCGCCTTCCTGATAGGTGTAGTGGATGCGATGCAGATTGAAGTCTTTGCCGTTTGAAAGAAGGCGGAGAAAATCTCCGGAATTTTGCCCGCCGGTAACGATGATGATGTCTCGAATGCCGGCATCGACGAGCGTCTGGATGGGATAATAAATCATCGGACGGTCGTACACCGGCAGCAAATGCTTATTGGTAACGCGCGTCAGCGGGTACAGCCGCGAGCCTTTTCCACCTGCAAGTACAACACCCTTCATGGTTCGCTCCTAAGGCCTTCTATTAGCGTAACGAGTGTGTGACGGCTTCGTTGCGAATAATCGAGCCTGGTTGTCTTGAAGAAAACGGGGGTAATTGATTTAGCACCCGGTTTTTTCACCGGGCCGATGCGAACGACAAGATCGGTTGAGTGCGGTCACGCGCCTCGGTAAGTATACGGCGAACGACCGGCCATAAACCGGCGCTCCTGCCAGCAACCTGGCGGTAATCGACGCTATTGCTGGAAGGAAAGAAAATCTCCAGCGTATTATTCGAAATCTTGTGGCGTGCAGGAACGTTATCTACTACGGTCTCGGTGCCATCTCGACGATGGTTGTGCAAATCAATTGTAAAGCCGCCGCAATATGGCGAGGGACAGACTTCCACCTCGGTGATTTCTGCGGAAAGTGGAACCGCAAGATGTCGGGAATATGGCCAGATGTGTAGGGTTTTATTTTGCGTTTTGGATACGAAATTCGTCTTCGATATCTCCTCGATGCTTGTCCATCGAACAATATCAATACTGTTAACCGTGCTCGCCATGGATTCGAGCCGGGCAAAATTTGAAACGCAGTCCTGATGGTGCAGGGTAACAATCACTGGATGGCCCAGAAAAGCGTTCAGTCTGGCATCTGTTTCCGAAAGACCGATTCGGTGAAATACAGGAAAACCCAGACTTCCCAGCGGCTGCGCCATGGAAAATCCTAGATCAGCGGGCCAGAGTTTCTCGCGATTCCAACGTAGCAGTGAGCCAACCGAAACGCATGCGCCTTCATAGCCCAGGCGTACCATCAAGTCCGCCATAAATTCCGCGAAGGCCCCGTGTGGAGCGGCCATCAGCCGCGCAACGGCGACACCCGAGCGCGATTCCAGGTCCGCGATCCGCCGGAGACCGGTTGCGAGAAGGCTTAAGGCATCCTGCTGGTCATAAGATCTCGCCAATTCGTCAGCCACATGGTTGACGCCGTGCATCATCAGCGAAATGTAGTTTTTGTGGGTTTGAAAAAGATCTACCACCTTGCCATCAAAATACCAGGCGTCCAAAGGCACCGTCGCGATGGTCGCGTGATAGTTGTGAGTCGCGGCGTGATTTGCCAATTTTTCGAAATCGATATAGCCATAACTTCGATGATGAAGATTCGGGTCGTCTATGATGAAACTGGCCCGTGGTTCCGGAGTCGGCCAGCCATCCGGACCCACGAGCCTGCGCAAAAAATGCAATAACGGAACCATGGCGAACCAGCAGCGCTCTCGAAAATGGTTATGGAAAAAATCCTTTTCCGTAAACACTGGTATGTCTACGCCAACGTAATGATGATCATGATCGTCTCGCTGTTCGATGGCCCAAACGGATTGTTCCCCTACCTTGGCTAGCGATTCGAATGACTCTGGGACCCCAGGAAAATTTGCTAAGCTGGAATCGGCCAGCGTTTTACCGCGAAAGGCGCGATGCACCGCTGCCGATGAGCTGAATGTGATGGCCGATTGTGCCGTGACAGGGCTTGGTCGCGAAAATATAATTTCGTAGCAACTGACATTGCGTAAAGATGCTTCGCGCGCCGCCGCCGCAGCACCCCTCAATGCGATCAATCCCCGAAGACCGTCATAGTCGCCCGGGGTGTGCGGTTCGAACGAAACCTCCAGCTGAGAGCTCAACATGTCAAAAAGCCGTCGGCGAAGTTCGTACCCTGTCGCCGGCGCTACGGCGATTCTTATTTTAGATTGGGATAACACGATCAGGTTTTTCCAAGAGGGCGAAGTTTTTTGGAAAATTCTCGCAGCGAAATATTCATCTTTAGTGGAACGCCAACACGAGCAATGGGGACCGCGGGATTACCCTGAACCACCGTCATTGCCGGAACGGATTTTGTCACCACGCTGCCGGCAGTGACCACCGATCCTTTCCCTATTGTAACATTCGGCATAATAATCGCGCCCGGTCCTATTGAGGCATCTTCCTCAATAACCACGCCGTGCAATTCGCGGAAATGCGCAATAATCACGGCGCGAATCCCGATCGCAGCTCCGGCTTTTATGGTTACGTAATCAGGATGCGATGTTTCTATGATTGCGTCGTAACCGATCCATACGCCCTCTTCAATGTGAACGCCACGCCATCGGTGCAGCTTGACGCGAAGGCCAGTAGCTCCAGGCGCGGTGCGAGCAATATTTTGCAGCACCCGGTTCTTGAGTCCCGAGATGAACCCCTCCTTGCTCATATTATCGGCGACTCCGATTTGTCTACTGTATGCGAAACGTTACCGTCATTGCTTGTCGATCCGTAAAAACACTTCGTACTTTTCTAATGCTCTCAATCAACCCCTGACATTCGCAGGGTTCGCAACGGCGCCGGGCCAGTCAGCTTTACGAAGGTTCGTCGCATCGCGGCCGCGAAGGCCATCATCCAACCCTTTACGAACAGTGAGCCTGCGTTCGCATAAAGGTGTGCGCGCAGGCATCTCTTGATCCAGAAAAAAATTGGTCCACCAAGAAACGCGTATCTCTCAAATCGGAAACGCGCACCACCCGGATATTCGCCAGCCTTTTCTTTCTTGATTAGTGCCAGCATGGCCGGGATAAACGGCGGCACCTGGTGCACAGTATTTCCTTGATGAACGCGATAACAGATTGTCGGTGGCGACAAGACTTGAACGCAACGACCGGAAACCCCCAACTTCATCATCATATCCAAGTCGTCCAGGTGAAACAGCCCCTCGGTCCATCCGCCAGCTTGCTGAAATGTCGTCCTGTTTACCACCATAGCGCTGGCACTGGCTCGGTGCATTCGATCTTTTTGAATCAGGTTCTCATATTCGACGAAAGTGACTTCCCCAGGCGTTTCTGCTGTTTCGGGGCGTCGCGTGCCCTCAAAGAAAAAGAGGCGGCTCAGCAGGATTGGAGCGTGGCTGGCAGATATCAGAGCCGCGTAGGTGTTCAGCGCCCACGGCGACAATAAATCGTCTCCGTCCAGAAACACCAAATAATTCCCTTCAGCTGCTGACGCGCCAAGATTGCGCGCCGGATTTGCCCCGATATTCTTCGAAGCGCAAATAAGGCGTATTGAATTTCCAAATCCTTTTAGAATGTCGACCGAATCGTCCGACGAAGCGTCATCTACTACGATTACTTCGCGCGCCTTGTAGCTCTGCGCGAGAGCCGAATTCACGGCATCCTGAATGAAAAGCGCCTGATTATAGCAGGTGATGATTACGCTGAATTGCGGCGGGGTCGCCGCGCCTGCGCTGACGAGGGTCATTAGGCGGACGCCAGATCGTCGGAAAAATATTTGTCCGTCGTTGCACAACAATAGACATTCAAACTATTGGCCTGCAGCATTTTCTGTGAGATTGATCTTAACTAGTAGTGACAGAATTGGACTGGCGTTGCAATCCGCCAGTTCCCTTAGAATGCACATCTCGTGCATTCGATTCGGGCTGAGCCCTAGGCGTGAGCGATGGTTCGAAGGAATATTTAAGTTGGCCATCGACCAGATGTGCGTAAGCGATGCGAGCGCGGTCTTGGCCTTCACCCTCTATTCGCCAACCCACTCCATCCGTCACCAATTTCAGTTCCGCGCGTATTCTCCACCATCTATTAATTTCGCGGGGCAGCGCGGTCCAAACAAACATTTTTTCGCGTAGTAGAGCCAAGTACGACAATAAGCGGCGGTACGTGTTGTTCGATTTTTTGCTTAAGATGTAGTCCGGGTGAACAATTAGGCTTATGAGTCCGTGCCCGGCCAGTATCGACCGGCATTGCTCTTCCCAAAGAGTCGTGGAATACGAACTCAAAATGTGGAAAAGAGAATAATCTTGCGTGGTGGTCACCGGTATTTCCAATACCTTGCCGACAAAATAGGGCATTACCGTACAGCAGCCGCCGTTTTGCGCGTCTAAATGTCCTACGTTGGGTACGGACATGTCATACGAACATTTCAAGGCATCGAACCAGCCCAAATTCCGATAGAGCGCTCCGGACCTAAATCCTTGCGCATCGAACTTCTTTAAGTAACCGTTAATTTTCTCGGCGCGACGCAGAAATTCTTCGCGGGTTCTGAAAAGATTGCCGTCGTGACAGAGATCGTGGACGTTAACCTCGCAACCGCGTTGCCGTATCTGCTCCAGAAACGCGGGCGTAACGTCATAACGTTTTTCGGGCACCACTTGATAAGAGGCTTTGAACCCAAATTCGTCGTCGGTATCCATCAATTGCGGGCAAAAATCTCGTCCCGCCTCAGTCTCCACGTCGTGGGTCAAAATGGCAGCCGCAGGAGCTCCTTCAGGCCAGAACCAGATAAACGGTACGGGAGTGTTACTCCTCGCTTTCAATGCGGCTTTCATCAACTCTTCGAAAAGCTTATCTACGGTGCGATCCACCGGCCAATGGGGAAAGGGTGACTGCGTACCTCCTTGCAAACGAATTCGTTGAAGAATTCTCCGGAAGTGAACAGGAAAAACGGGGCGCCCCAGATAATAAATCGCACGAATTACCGCGTTACCGCCAAAATAAGTGTGTTCGGAGTGCATTTGCCCGGTATAGGCTTCGAATCTCAGGTTCTCTGCGACTTGGTCCGGGTCAAAGGGAAGGGTGACGTGACGCCGTTCAATTTTTGCCGCGCAAGAAACGTCTTCAAGCTGCACATGGTAGTTCGCAGCAGGGCGGCGAACGCTGGACTGGCCGTAACAATCGACACCTTCTCCAAAACGAAAAAATCCTGATTCTTTTTGGAGCTCGCCGCCCAACCGGAAATCAGCAGCGGTGTCAGGGCACCGGAAATGATGGCGAAATGCCTGGTTCATAGTTAGTTAATTATAGCTTCAAGGGAATAGTACCTTTCAGGTATACAAAGTGCACTCGGTGTTCTGCAAGTTGTTATCTATTTCGAGGCCGGAGGCTAGCCAACGTGAGGGTACAGCAAGTTCCCGGCAAGGCGCAACACCCCCTGTGGACAACGAGAAAACACTTTTTTGCCAAGCTTCATAAGGATCGAAGGATCCTGCTCGGTAGCGACCGGTCGTTGGGGATATCGTAGATAAGTTAGCGACTGCCGTTTCGTTCCCCACCTGTCTTTGAATGTCACCAAGCCTGTGTTAGCGCATTCTGACCGGCCAAAATCGAGTTCCACAAATCCGTGTTCTTTCGAATGGCGGATCAAATGCCAGAAAAGAAACTGCATGCCGCCAAGATTATGCGAATGGGCGTCAGAGCAGCCGTACTTGTAAACCATTTTTTGTTTATGGCTCAGGGTGAAGATTGAAGCGATCGCGGGGGCATCTTTCCTGGCGATCCAAATCTGCGCGCTCGCACCGAGACAGGTGAGAACATTGCGAAACCACTTTAAAGGATGCGGCGGCAGTTGTTGTCTCTGTCTGGTGACTACGTGGAGGTTGTAAAAGTCCGCCAAGATTTTCTCGGACGAGCCCACTTCCAGCGTCAACTTCTCGCGTTCCGCTCGTTGAATTTTCCGTCGAATCGAATCGCCGTGAAGCTTTTTATAAAGCTCGTCCAGCGTTGGCCGCAAATCGAGCAAATGTAGAAAATAAGACTCTGCACCTGCTGTCGCCTCACTAAATGACAAGCTTAGTGGCCGAATGTCGATGTACTTTATTTTGTGCTCACGCAACTCCTGCAACGCGGGAGTCAATAGCTCGTTGAGTTGATCAACGCTCTCGACGAGCGGTTCGCAATGATCGGAGAAAGGAAGGGAAACTAATCGCTGACCGGTCAGCCAGCTGTTCACGCGGCAAAACACCACCGCGTTGCTCAGCGGGGTGCCCAGCGGAGCGCTGGTGTACGCCAGCGGTTCGTACCCATATGTTGTTTGTAAAGCCCTCAGCCACCCCGCGGAATGAAAAATACTTGCGTTGGAATGACTGTTGAGCATTTGTGCCCAACGAGGATCGGCCAGCGGGCTCACGTCATGGATTTCGATGGAAGCTCCTTTGGAGTCATGCACGGAGAGAGGAGAGTCAGAAATCCGGTTGTGTTCACTATTTTATAGCTTTGATACAGTTTGTTGCGTAACTACACCCTAACTAACAGTCAGTGCGAGGTCAACGTAGTGCGAAAGATCATATGAATCGCCCAAGGTTTGGAACAAGACTTATCACAACCGCCAACACCTGCCAGCTACCGCCAAATGCTCTCTCTGCCTGTAAGACGCGCCAGTTGTTGCTTTCGGAGATATTTGATGGTTTCGGGCTCATCCACCTGCGGAATCCGTTGCGTATATCCTGAAAGGAAGCCATACATCAATGCGGCAGACCCAACGACGTAGGGCTTGAAACGCAGCCGCCGAACGCATTTCAACAGCATGAACGCCGGATGATAGCCGCACACGTAATTGGCTCGCCCGTTCTTGACCAAATTGGCCCACGTGCCATCAGCGGCTCCGGTGTAGCGGTGATGCAGCAGATGTAACTCTGGAAAACTCCTGGTTGTCCATCCCAGCATGCTGGCTTTCACTTCGTCCATGGTGTCCCAGCCAGGGGCTGGCCAAAATCCCCCTATAGCAACCCAGCATTCCCGTTTATAAATCTTTGTAGCGCCACGAACGTGGAAGGCAGGGTTAGGTTCAAACGATTTCTTCCCGTTTTCGATATAGCACATGACACCGCCACCGACGCCTAGCCGAGGTTCATTCGCAAAGTGATTGAAACACTTTTCGAAATAATCAGGTTCGAAGGAAAGATCTCCATCCAATTTAACGATGTACTCCCAATCCGTGCAGGTCACCTGGCGATACCCGTCGTTGAATGCGTCGACCACGCCGCCGCCAGCCTTTCGAAAGCCGCGGTTGGTGCGGTGAACGGCGTGGATCCAGGGATAGCGCGCAGAATATTCGTCGACGATTTCCCCGGTCCGGTCCGTGGAACCGTCATTGACGATCCACCACTCGACAGGGCGAATGGTTTGTGCTACGACGCTTTCGATAGTTTTTGGCAGGTGTGCTTCTTCATCGCGCGCGGGCGTAATGACTATGTATTTGATGTTGGACAGGTTCATAGAATGATGTAAAGGTTAGAAAGTATTTTAGAAAGCCCGTTTATCCGCCAGGGAAAAGTTTATCCTTACATTTCGCGAAGGTTCTTTTTCCGCGCCCAGTGCGACTGTTCATCACCATCGCAATTTCATGATTGCGGTAATACGCGTGCGGCATGTTCTCTTTTCCGCCCCAGCATAAGTTGCGCAAAAGCGAATATTTTTCGTTTGAGTTCGAATGCCCAGGGCGACCAACGATAAGCACCAGCTAGTTTGAGCCGGAACTCCAGCGGCCAATCAGTTGGATCTACCGGCACACGGCCGGTAACGAACTCATGCGGTTCTCTAAAAGCAAAGTGGGGAAGGGTAGAAAAAATCCTTTGATACCCGGCCTCATGGCACATTTCCACGAGTTTTTGATTAAAGCCGCCATAAGGAAAACTAAACAGCACGATACGGCGATGGAGTTGCTCTTCAAGTTTAGCCCGTGACAACGCAATTTCCCTCTTGGCTTGATCTAAATTTATCGACGGGAGCAACGGGTGGGTCAGCGTATGAGACCCGATGGTTACCAGACTTTCCGGCAAAGCACGAATCTGTTCCAGCGACATTACTTCCTCCGCGTAACCGTCCGGCCCAAAAGTTTTCCCGATGACATCGGTAATCACAAACATGGTCGCGGGAATTCCGCGTTTTACCAACTCCGGGAGCGCACATTCGTAGAAATTCTTAAATCCATCGTCAAAAGTCACCGCTACATGGTGCGTCCCGGGCTGTAACGTCGTGGCTTCATTAGCGGCAATTGGCTTCGCATAGCTGAGCAGTTGGTCCATTTGTTTTGCGAAACGGGCCCGCTGCACGGCATCGACGGAATGATAGTAAACAACAACACAGGAACTGCGAGCGGCCCGGCCTATTACGCGATTCAGAAACCTATCAAGGGCGGAGACGGCGTACACGCCCAGGCTGATTCCTAATTTCACAATGCGCGATAGCGAAACGTGGTTTTCCATGAATTCCGTTGGCCGTGGCGTCTGACTTGTACCGCAAATAATTATTCAGTGCTTCCGCCGGCGCTCAACTCACCTACAGTGTTTGAAGGTGGGCAAGAATGGAGTCGAAGGAGGTCAAATCTCCAAGGGCATTCTCATCCAGCTCGGTGCCAAACTCTTCTTGCACCAGCGCAATAAGCGTTACGCTCGCAATGGAATCCCATTCAGCGGTGTTCGAGGTATTCGCGTTTGCAAGAGTGCCGCCAGTAAGCGCTGGAAATACAGTAGAAAAGCATTTCATCAGCCTGTTTCGCACATCTTCCATTCCTGTTCTCCGTGGCCCTTCTGATTCATCTCCAGCCTACTGCTCATCGCATGTCCGCATCTGGTCACGGCCACAGCGTCGCATCACCGTCAAAAGGGCACGCATACCATGCATTCTCGTTCGCGAGCTTCTGATGAAGCACCGCATCGCGCGCCTTGTACCAGTACGGACAAGCCGGATAATCCCGTGAATAAGGCTTCCACTGCAGGAACTTTTGCCTGATTGCCTTAGGATAGCCCATCACTTCAAGAACGTGACTCCCAGCATCCCTGGCAGATCTAAGAATGGCCGCCAGCAAGTGATCCATGACTTGCGGAGCACTCTCATCAATCATAAGGTCCGCAATGATGGAACGCCTAAGCCCATCGCTGGCTGGGTCGTCGTGTCGCACAACTCCGTATCCAACTAAGCGGCTGCCAACATAACAACCCAGCAACTTCGTCGCTCTCCTGCTGCCCGGTGGATCAAAATGCCAGCGCATAATTGAGGGAGTGCGCTTGGCCTGCAGCCGCGGCATTTCACGTAATTTGTCGGACCAAAATTGTTGAAATTCGTCACCTAAGTTATTCACGCCGGTTTCAGCGATAGTGTAACTCCCCGATTTTGCGCCGCGCGGACGCCGGCGAAGGCCCATATCAGCCTGCACCGCAACCGATGCCAGAGCGCTTCCGATTCCTTTTAGAGACGAGTTGATTCCCAATCTCTTGAACACTGATTTGGTGAAAACACCCGGATCAAGAATCCAGAATAAGACTTTGCCGTAATCCTTCTGCGGAAGCTCTACAGCCTTGAAGGCTTTCATTATTTTCCCGGCGGAAACTGTTGCGCTAGTGTTCAGGAAAAGATCCGCCTTCTGGCGAAAAAAAGATGCAACTAAAAGATGTGTGAATGCCCGATAGTCGCGCTCCACCGCCAGACGGCACGCCTCTGCTGCTCGGAGGGTCTGCCCTTCATATTCGTACAGCATCGGGACGCTGCCCAAAAAACCCACGATTTCATCGGAGGCAGCGAGCACCCATCCGATAACGGCTTTCTCGCCATCACCAATCGCAGGATTGTCCTGCCACAAACGCTTCCAATTTTCAGGAGAATCCGGACCTAATCCCAACTTGCTGTTCAAAGCGCAAACTCGCTCGCAATCCGAGAAGCGTGCCTCGCGAACAGTAACCTTTTTCGCGGTTTTCACGGCCGAATCAGGAGCCTTGTGTTCCTCGTTTTCTGATCGCACCTGCCGAACGCGCTTTAAAACCAGGTCGGCGATCTTTTTTTCGATGACAGACATCTAGTTCGGTTCCCCTGATGTTGACCACTTGTCACTGAATAGCGCTTTTACGATAAACCAGAAAAAGTCACACACGGTGACTGGCAGAGCAGGAAGGACGGATTCGCCGAATTATGTAAGAGTCCTGCCGAAGTGTCAGGAGCGTTCAACGCTGCTAGCGGCTTCCCAGCGCCACGCCTTGCCGCCCGAGAGCCCAGTTTAGAACCGCCTTCCACTTTGCGGTGGAAGCCTTAAGCGACTTCCTCTCCCACACAATATTCCCGAGTGGAAGCATCAAGGTAAGAATCATCAGCCGCACGGCGGCTGTACAACCGATGGCTGCCCGGTACATCGATTTATAAACCAGGCCGCGAGTCTTCCTGTAGTACTCCAGCATCGCCTGGTGCCTCATAATGATGGCCCATTGGCTTACCTTCTGCTGCACGCTGCTTCGGCCCCCGTGATGAATTATGGCCGCCTGTCCAACATAATAATTATTGTAATTGGCGTGCTTCAGCTTGTAGTTCAGATCCAGATCTTCCGCATACATAAAATAATCTTCGCTTAGCATCCCAACTTTTTCGAACACCTCGCGCTTAAGCAACATACATGCGCCAGGGATGACTTCCACTTTTATAACCTTTACGTTTTCTTGAAACAGCGGCTGAATGTCCCAGAGTGGGCAGTGTGGCCATCGCAACAGCAGATATTCGGCGTCCAGAACGCTCGTCAGAATCGTCGGGAACTTCTGGATCGATTGCAGTTGCACCGACCGGTCAGTATTCAATAATTTGCAGCCGACTATACCCGCGTCAGGCCGTAGCCGGGATTGCTCGAGCATGACCTGAATCGCATCGCCAACAATTTCTGTATCGGGATTCAGGAACAGGACATAATTCCCGCTCGATCGCTTGAAACCAAGATTGTTTGCTCCAGCGAACCCCAGATTCACTTCGCTCTTGATCATCACCATGTCCGGGAATTCCGACTGGAGGCCATCAATGCCACGCTCAGGCGAGGCGTTATCCACCACGATGACTTCAAACGAGATTCCATGAATCTCTCGATACACGCTGGTCAGGCAAGCTCGCAGGTACGCGAGCGAATTCCAATTTACGATGATGATTGACAGTTCCATAAAATTTAGACGGAGGTAATCTCGAAACCAGACTCAACAAATCATCGAGAGCGCGAGCGACTACCGACCGGTAAATTGGTCACTTCGGCGCTTTGATCGCCAACCCTGGCAAACCTCGGCGCCGGCAAAGGCCGCTTAAGCGGAATCGGATATTGCTCGATCGCCGGTACGGTCTCTTTCTGCGTGGCAAGAATCGGCGCCGTAGCAGCCGCGATAATGGCTAACAGCGCGAACCACATAATCTTGGTGTGATCAAAATAGCTGATGCCAAAAAAGAGAACACAATTTGTAAAAAGCGCGATAGACAGGAACCACATAAACCGTTCCTGCTGTGGATCGTTTTCAACTGTTTTGCGCGCTCTACCCAGTTTGTTGAACGAGCGAGCAACAATCATCACGAAACAGATAAACGTCAACAATCCGCCGCTCTCTGCTTCTTGCACGAACTGATTGCTGGTGTCCCACATGTCCCAGTCCCAGGTTCCAGCTGCGTTTGTACCGATAAGCCACCAATCGCTGAAGTGCCGGACGCACAGGTCGATAAGCATTGCGCGGTGATAGCCGGAACTTCCGGCGATCAGATCCGCTCGGGCGATTAAAAACCAAACCGGGGCCTTCATCACCAGATGCAGCGCTATCAGCATCACCACAAAGCCCCAGCGAACGATGCGCATCTTGCTGCGAATTGACCAGGCCGCCCAACCAAGTATCGCGGCTATGAACGCCATCAACGGGGTGCTCGATGCGCTCGTCAGCATCATTCCCATCGAACCGCAGAAACCAACCACTCCAGCGGTCTTAGCTTTTCCGGTGCTCCATAGCCACCAAAACAGAGGGATTAATGCCACACCAAATGCCCCTGCCAGGATGGGGTGCGCAAATGCGGCTTGCGCCCGCACCGAACCTTCGCGAACTGCAGGCACAACGGGTACAGCGCCCAGATATCCGAAGATATTCTGGTTGCGAAACTTTTCGTTAGCCATGGTTAACGCGAAAATAAATGTAAGCGTCGCGAACACCTTCACCACTCGAACGACGTCTTCCTCGTCTCGAATCAGATATCGCAGGAAGAGATAGCCGCCAAGGGCGTCAAGCAAGTAACTGACCTGATAGTTTACGGCCCCGCTAGCAGCGTCATTAAGCAGGACGCCCGCAGCGCAACGAAAACATATCCACATGACAAATAGCTTGTCTACCCAATCGAAGCCACCAGCAAACAGCCCACCAGAGGAGGTGAATTTCGCGAACACCAGGCGCACCAGGCCAGCCATGATCAGGATACGCATGACGTAGAAATGTAGACCGCCGACGTAAACCTGTTGCCCAAGCGAACCCAAAAAAATCACCAGCAGGAATGGAACGGAGATATATTTGCGCGGGGCAAAAAATATCATGAGAAGCGCGATGATCATCCCGACCAGTATCACGGGATTTAACAGCGTGCTGGAGGCGCCACCACCAAAGCCAAAATTAACTGGAGCTTCTGGTCCCAATGTCAATCCTCTAAGATCAAACAGCTAATTCGACAAAAAATGGGCTCAATAGATTCTATCTTCAAGGAGCTGAAATTTTCAGGGGTAGTTATTGCCATATTTCAGATAGGTACACGAGCAAGCAGGCGCCTATCGGGATTGGTGTCTCAACTTTTCCGTTGTTCCTTCTGATAATGCTTCCGGCCTAGTCCATTTTTCAGTTTGAGGGTCATAGACACGAACCAGCTTTGCAGGATTCCCAGCGATGACACTGAAGTCCGGGAAACTTTGGGTGACGACTGCATTTGCAGCTAGAACGCTGTTCCGTCCGATCACCAGGTCTTTCTGGCCACTCAATACTACAACTCCGCATCCCAACCAACAGTTCCTGCCAATTGTGATTGTGCCTCCGCTTGTGACCCCTTGCTCATGGATGGGTTTCGTAATGTCCGCATAGGCGTGATTGTGATCCATGAGGAAGACGGACGGAGCGGTCAGAACATCTTCTTCGAGACGGATATGGTTTCTTGCCGAAATCGTCGTACGGCGGCCAATCCTGCAACCAGCTCCTAGAATGATTTTGGGACGCGGCCCTTTGGTGCCCTCGGTGACATTCAGCCAAATGTCGGGGGCCAGGTATACATTTGCACCTAGCGACACGGCCCTAGCTATAGATCGTCGAATGTCGCAGGTGTGATCGACTGAGGTTCCGCGGCCAAATTCTGCAAATGGATACGTGTTTTTGATCCACCGAGTATGAAGCCAGGTTCTTCCACGCGAAATGAGGTGCAGCGGATCTTCAGCAGCCTCAGCGGGGTTGCTACCCATGAATCTCACCCTGTAGACGACTAAACGTTTGGAGCGGGACGCAACCAACTCGGGATTAACATCCCGGCCAGCATTCGTCCTTCGCTGGGAGTTACCGAACGGGTTAAGTATAAAGCGGGCCAAGCGGCCACCAAACAGCCCACGCATGTTAAGCCGAGTCGTATACTCGCCACCAACCGTGGGTTTGGCATTTGGGGTAGCGGAACGTGCGAGGCCAGCGCTCCAAACGCCAGGATTACCGCGGTAGCGGCGGCCAACTTTGTGAAATCAACAAGTACGGTCTTTACGCTAAAGCCCTTAAAAGTTGTCGATATGGCGAAGCCCATGAAGATCATCCCAACCATCTCCGCCCCAGCTAGCCCGGCAAGTGCCCCGGCGAATCCCAGGCGTCTCACAGACAGGCCTACCACCATGACGATTGCTATGCGGATAACTTGGCGAATATTATCGAGCAATGCTTTCCCTGACACTCTGTACAAAACGAGGCCTAGCAGCGACATGGACCCGAAGAAGATGGTTGCCCCAAGTAGACACAAAGCCATGAGGTAAGCGGGATTAGTTGTCCCGGTCCAAGCGTACAAAATCTGCTGTCCAAAAACCGCCATAAACGATAGCGGGAAGAGCGTCAGCGCCAGCATTACCTTAATTGCCTTCGCGATTAAGCGCCGCATTTCCTCAACGGACCCTGAGGCAAATACTTTGGCGCCACCAGACAAAATCGGGAGCATCATTGCGTCCGGAAGCATGGCTGCGGAACTTTGCAACCGCGTTACGATGGCAAAGACACCCGAGGTTTCCGCTCCAAATGCTCGCAGCACCGCAATGGGAACGATTGCGGTGTACACGACTTCCAGAATATTCACCATTTGATAGCTTCCAGCGTAACGAATCAATTCTGGAATCACACTGCGTGTGACATATCTGATCTGAACATGAATTTGTGGGGCGATTTTTCGTGAGGCCACGTAACAGCAGGCGATAAATCCTAGCTCCGAAACCCCCATTACTGTTGCCATCGCGAATAGGCCAAATCCCAGGTACAACAGGATGACGATAACCACTGCTTCGCCGACGGTGAAAATCGTAGTGAATTTTCGCGCGACATCAATGCGATGTGCGCCCATAACGATAGCCTCAAACGCCGCTCCAACGTTGGAGATCGTCATAATCGCTGCCAGCATGGATATCGCGCCGGACGCGGAGCTCAAAAACTGCGGCGGCACACCCATCCAGTGAGCTAGTTGACGCGAGAAAATAGCTGTAGGTATCAATCCGGCAACGGACAACACCGCCATGGCGGCAGCCCCGGTGCTCAACAGCCTACTTGCACTCTCGTAATCGCCATTGCCGGTGGCCTCGGCGACATATTTCTGGAATGCTGATTTGATACCGAAGCTTCCAAATCGCATGTACGCTCCGGCCGTACCGATGATGGCCCAGATTCCGTAACCATCCAGTCCTAAATGAGAAATTACGATTGGAACAGTGAGGAGACGTGTCGCTATCTGAGCGATTTTCGACATGACCCCGAAAATCGTGTTCTTTCCAATCGAGGAAGCGAGATTACGATCGGAATTCCCGTCAGGAGGGACAGCTACTACCTCTAGTTCCACGGTGTCATTTTGAATCATTGAGGATTAGTTTGCACACAGGGACTCGCGTTGTACAGTGCCGGCCTGAGACCGTCAAACCGGCACTAAACAAGCGTAATTCAGACTAATTGACGGTGGCAGCTAACCCCGTCGGAGGTTTAGGAGCTTGCGCCGCAGTCGATCCCAGCTGAATTGCTCCGCTGGACCACGAGCCGGACGGACGCGCTGTTCCAACTTTATCAAAATTGAGCGCGGTAATGTTCATACCGCTCAAATTCGCTCCCAAGGTACTCGCTGCCGAACCTGCACCAATGGTCATGTCAGAATTCAGCAAGGGATTGCTGATACTGGAACCTGAATCGCAGGAACATGCAGCCTGCCAGGTCGAGAATGAACCTGTGAACGTGGAGTGATAGACCCATGGGCTGCCACCGATGCCGCCGTAATAAACGTTTTTATTCGCATTTACGGTCGCCGATGCTTGGATGATCAATTGATAGGCGCCACCAGAGAAAATGTTGTTCTGCACGGTCCAGCCCGTAGCCCCTCCGTATGCGTTGAATGAGGGCCAGGCATAGTCTCCGGTTCCACCCGCATCTACCACAGTGTTGTTCAGGAAAAATCCGTTCGGAGGCATCACCGCTACTATCCCGCTGGAGCCTGGCGCATCCGTGTTCGTCTTGTTGAAAGTGTTGTTAAAGATGTACCAGCTGCCCATCGTACCGCCAGATCCGCCGTTATTGTTTTCTATAAAGATCATAGAGGTAGAATGCTGGCCCACATCTCCCGTAGCAGTGTTATCAAAGATAAGTAACTTTCCCACGATGGACGATCCGGCCGTGTTCGTAAATGGGTGGAAAAAATTGTGATGATAATAGTTAGCGGCATTGTCCCAATTGCGAGAAGCCACATAGGTATTATGATCGACCTGAATGTTGGTCATTACTTTCGTGCCCGAATTTCCGGGCCCTAGCTCGATCGCTTGATTGGACAGCGAGAAATTATTCCCAGTGATTACTAGATTTTGTTCCCCTCCCTGGAATGCATAGAAAGCGCAGACATTGCACTGCGTAAAGGTGTTGTTTGGACCAATCGTAAGATTGGATGATTGACCCCACACCGCGAAAGCCCAACCCTGGGCACCGCCGCCGCCATTGTCGCCGATCTGATGAACGTAAACATTTAGCATAGAGAGATTTTTTACGGTGAAGTTATTTCCCATGCCCTTTATTAGGGCCGTATCCTGCTGATAGGTTAGTCCCGTGCCCTCAGCGGTGTTTTGAAGGATTCCATTCGTTCCGCCATCTACGACGATCCATTGTTGTCCGTTGACGTCGATGCCGCCGTTGTTGGCAGAAAAATAAGGTGCCTGAACGATTGCGCCAGCTTCGAAGAGCAAGGTGATCGGATTCCCGCTTGTCCCGCTCCCTTGGAACCTCAAATAACTATTGGCCCCCGCAGGAGCATTAAAAGTCCCGCAAAGATGCACTATTGTGCCGGGGCCGATTTGCGAGGCGCCAGTGCCCCAGTTTGCGGAACTGTTAAACCAAGCTGGATTGTGCACGTTGGAACTGCACACGCCGTTTCCGCCGCCATCTTGCGTGATATAGACATTACTTGCTTGTGCGGACGCCCCCGTCGCGGCCAAGCCGCTGAACACCAGCGCTATGAGTCCGGCGAACATTAAGCGATGAATGTTTGCCAACGGAATTCTGAAACTGCAAATTGTGGTGTTCCGATTCAAGACTCTCACGATCCCTCTTTCGCACCTGTTTTAGGTGGCTTCGCCCTATAGTCAAATTAGCAGTGTTACGGGCTTAAACAACTGGACTGTAGGTCAAACGAGGTGCAGGGAGGGGGACCTGTACCTCTTGCTCTCACAAATACGACCGCCACCAATTATGCGCATATCCAACATCATGGGCGCTTTGAAGGAGACAACGACGGTCCTAAAAGGTGCTAATACAATAGTAAACTATACAGTAAATGGGCGCTCCTGAATTTGATCCGAACCTCCATGTTTATTTCCAGGTTTCGGAGCCCGCAAAGCTGGCGCGTTGCATCAGCGACATATTGTGGTGCGCATATTTGTATAGCCATTGAGGCCAGTGAAGCCAGTCGTATCCGCCTTCCAGTTTGGCGCGCAGCAGAGCCGCATCGTCCCAACTGTTCACCGGCAGTCTTGGCAAATAGTAGCGGTTATCGTGCTTACCAGCCCGCCCAATAATGGTGGACACGCCATTTTCGAATCCCAGGTTTTCCAGGATGCCCACCAGGAATTGCGTGAATGTTTTGTCTTCCTCGGGAAACGCAAAAGGATAAGAAAAAGACTCAACCGCCACGCCCAGTTTTTGTTCGATGGTTTCTTTCGAGCATCCCAATTCATACTCAATCTGTTCGGGGCTAAGTGAACGCAAATCCGGGTGGCTAACGGTGTGGGACCCAAACTGAATGCCCGCTTTGTGAAGTTCCGCCACTTCAGACCATGTCAGATAATCCACGCCGTCAATGCGTACGGGTGTATTTTGAATGCGGTCGGTGGCCAGGAAAATCGTCGCGGTAAATCCGCACTGCCGCATGGCTTCAAAAGCGTCGGTGTAAAAATCGCGATAGCCGTCATCAAAAGTAATCACCACCGTTTTGGAAACGTCCTGCCCCGTTTCCATGGCCGTCCACATCTGCGTCAAATTCATGGTGCGATAGCTGTTTTGCCGTAGCCATCGCATCTGGCGCGCAAAAACCGGAGGCGAACAATTGATCTGGTAGTACGGATGAGATTTGCCAAACAAACTATCCGAAACACTGTGGTACATGAGTATCGGCACACGTGCTGTCGACAGCGAGCGCAGTACGCGTGCAAGCGGGTGAGAGAGATACACGGAGGCCAGGCGGTCTATTCGGGGCATAAAAAACTCTGTGGAATACATTGTACGGCGCGCCCTCGGCGCGCCAGTGAGTGATCGAGAAAGGTCTAACGCCGTTGGTTATTGCGCGAAACCCGATTAACGCGCGGCGCCGATTTTGGAAACGGCAAATTCCTTAACGCTGGTGGTCACTAGCGCCAGTTGGTCCAGCTTCAGCTGCGGGAACATCGGCAGTGAGACGATTTCCAGCGCAACTCGCTCGGTGACTGGGAAATCGCCCTTTCTATGGTTCAGGTGCTGGTACGCTTTTTGCAGGTGCAACGGTATGGGATAGTGAATTCCTGTTCCGATTCCTGCTTCCGCCAGGTGCGCCTGAAGCGCCTCGCGGTCCGCTACGCGCACTACATATAAATGGTAGACGCCTTTCGTCCACGCTGCTTCCACCGGAATCGTCACCGCGCCTTTTACATCGGCAAATAATTCGTGATAGCGGTGCGCATGTTCACGGCGCGATTGATTCCATTTCGCCAGATGGCGCAGTTTAACGGACAGCCATCCCGCCTGGATGGAATCCAGACGCCCGTTGTAGCCTTCGATATCGTGGTAATACTTTTTTGCCTGGCCGTGGTCGCGAATCATCTTCATCCGCTTGGCCATGCCTTCATCGTTGGTAGTTGTGGCCCCGGCTTCTCCGCAGGCGCCCAAATTCTTGCCGGGATAAAAACTGAATGCCGCCGCCAAGCCGATGGAGCCAGCCTTTTTCCATCTGTTCTCTTTTTTCGAAAAGTACTCCGCGCCGTGCGCCTGGCAAGCATCCTCGATAACAACCAGGTTGTACTTGGCCGCCAACTCCATGATCGGATCCATATCGGCGGTTTGTCCGTAGAGATGTACGGGCACGATAGCCGCTACGCGAAGTCCGCTCTTCCGTTCAGTGAGTTTTTTGGCCTTGCTGTCAAAATCACAGTTCGTTTCCAGGTATTCGCGAAGTTTCTCCGGATCCATCGTATAGGTAGACTCGTCAATGTCCACGAAAGCGATTTGCGCGCCAGCCTGAGAAATGGCTTCCGTGGTAGCGATAAACGTGTGAGGCACGGTGACGATGATGTCGCCCTGACCGACGCCGGCGGCCATGAACGCGAAGCGCAACGCATCGGTGCCGCTGTTCACACCCACGCAATATTTGGTATCGCAAAAAGCGGCAAACTCGCGCTCAAAATCTTCCACCATCGGTCCGCCGATAAAGCCTGCGTTGCTGAAGGCCTTCTTCGCTACCGCCAGAAGTTCTGCTTCCAGTTCCTGGTGCGGGGTGACCAAATCGAGAAATGGCACTTTGCTTGTCGGTGTCATCGTTACTTTTTCTCCTCTGAGATAAATCGCAGAAATTTTGCTGGATTGCCGGCCACGATGGCGTTGTCGGGCACGTCTTTGGTGACCACGCTGCCGGCGCCCACGATGGCGTTGATTCCCACCGTGACTTTGCTTAGAATCGTCGCGCCTGACCCGATGGAAGCGCCTTTGCGCACCACGGTGTTTTCCACTTTCCAATCGGCTTCGGTTTGCAATTCGCCTGCCGCGGTGGTTGATCGCGGGTAGGCATCGTTGATGAAAGTCACGCTGTGGCCGATGAAAACGTTGTCTTCGATGGTTACGCCTTCGCAGATGAAGGTGTGGCTCGAAATTTTACAGCGACGGCCCACTCGGGCATTTTTTTGAATCTCCACAAATGCGCCGATCTTGGTTTCGTCTCCAACTTCACATCCATACATGTTGATGAACTTGGAGAGCGTAACGTTTTTCCCGAGCTTTACATCCGGAGCGATACACACAAATTCGTTCACAGCGTTACCGCCTCGCCACGGTTTCGCACCGACCTATCGGCGGCTTCCAGGATCCGAACAACCCGCAATCCGGCGATGCCGTCGTTAAAAGGAGTTTCATTTTTATCGATGCATTTCAGGAAATAGGCGGTTTCGGCGCGCAACGCTTCGATTTGTTCCACTTGCGGGGCCCACATATCTCCCGAACGGTAGCTGACCAGCAATTGATGCAGGGCGCCGGGCTTCGACATGCTTACGCCTTTGTCGTAAATCTTGATTTTTTCATCAGCTTCCAGGTCGTTCCACACCAGCATCTTTTTCTCGCCGCCGATCAGCGTGGTGCGCACTTTCACGGGAGACAGCCAGTTCACATTGATGTGCGCGATAACGTGACGCGGGAAATATACGGTGATGAATGCTACGTCCTCAACGCCGTTCAAATGGCTCTCGCCGGTAGCCACTACCGCGTCCGGCTTGTCGCGAATTACATGGTCCATGATCGACAGATCGTGTGGCGCCAGGTCCCAGATGACATTCACATCGTGCTGAAACAACCCCAGGTTGACGCGCAGCGAATCGTAATAATACAGATCGCCCAACGCGCCCTCGTCCATCAGCTGACGAATTTTCTTTACCGCGCCGGTGAACAAAAAGGTGTGGTCCACCATGATCTTCAACTTCTTGCGGTCAGCCAGTTCAATCAGTTCTTCTGCTTGGGTCACACTGCAAGTAAATGGCTTTTCCACGAAAACGTGTTTTCCGTTTTCGAGCGCTTTTTTTGCAAGTTCATAGTGGGTCCAGACCGGTGTGACTACTGCAACCAGATCAATAGTCGAGGATTTCAATATTTCGTTTTCATCGGTGGTAAATGCCATTCCGGGATGAGATTTGTGCAACCGTTCTCGGGTTTTGGGGTTTTTGTCGCAGACCAAAGTTACTTCGGAGGATTCATGAGTATGAAAATTGCGAACGATGTTTGGACCCCAGTATCCATAGCCAATTACACCAATGCGGATCATACGGCTCCTTGTGGATGTTCCATCCCTCGGCGTAGGAAGCAAAGCGAGGGACGCTTGCCGGGGGCTGGGCGTTTCGAACGCTGCGACTCCGTGGGACTACTTTAAGACTACTGCATGCACCAGAAGTTGATAGAGGATTTCGGGACCTGGTTTCCTAACGAAAACCATTAGTGAGCGCCGTCTCCAGAGAAAACCGCTGACGGTGTTTGGATGAGAATTTTGAGGTCCAGCCAGATAGACCAGCCGCGCGCATATTTGAGATCCAGGCGAACCATGTCGTCGAAGCGCGTTCGGCTGCGCCCCTCAACCTGCCACAGGCCGGTAATCCCAGGCTTGATTTCCAGTACCCGGCGACGATGCCACAGATCGTACGCGCGGAATTCATAGGCAATTGGCGGCCGCGGGCCAACCAGCGACATTTCTCCGCGCAAAACGTTTATAAACTGAGGCAATTCGTCCAGGCTGGTTTTGCGAATGAATCGTCCAATGGAGGTTATACGAGGATCTTTCTGGATTTTAAAAATCGGCTTGGTGCCATCCTCGGCAGTTTCACCAATCTGTCCGGATATGAATTGATTAACGTATTCCTGATGGATTTTGGCGTCGCAATTCGTGTACATGGAGCGGAATTTCAGGAAGGTAAAAGTCTGGCCGTACTGACCAAGCCTCTCCTGGCGAAACAAAACTGGCCCCTTGGACGTTAACTTGATCGCAATAGCGATCGCCGCGAAGACCGGAGCAGCGAATAGCATCGCCGTCGCACTGCCAAAAATATCCATGGCGCGCTTGATACCCAACGCCAACTTCTTGGAGTCTTCCTTTCGAGAGATGTCCGGGTATAAAGCCACATTCGCTTCCGGGTTCGATTCGCTTTTCCCATGTTCTTCCGGAAAAAAATGAAACGAAACCGAAATCTTGGAGCTCTTTTCCTTGCCCACGGTGTTCTGGAACGAGGCGCGCAGTTTCTCCAGCAGGCGTTCGTGAACGACCGCCGGAGAAGTTTCTCCAAGCTCCGTGCCAATGATTCCAACCAAATTGTTCTCAAGATACCAGCCGAGAATATCGGTCTCGCGTGTGGAATTCGTCAGCGCCACACCTATTTTCCCCAGAGTCCGGTTCTTGTTGCCGTCTTCCAGGGCCCGTTTTACGTCCACCAGCACCAGCACGAAGCGCTTCTGGGCACGTTCCGCTCGTCGACGCTCCAGGTACAACATAGACACGAAGGCGTCTTCACTCAGTAAAGCTCGTGCCTCGTTCTCCATGCTGGTGGCTGGAGCATTGTCTTTCAGTTGCAGCTTTTGTGCGGCCACTTCACTTCGCAGCGCAGTCTTTAGTGAGCTCATCGTCCTTTTTTCCGGTGCCTGGCTTCCCGTTACTTAAACTCTTAAATGCGCGCAGGCATCGCTTCTGCCACGCACTTCCTTGCTGCTGTCCGTTGCTGCCCTGGTTCCGCAACTGGTGAAAGCCAGTCTAGTTCGACTTCTAACGCCAACGATCGCTGTAGTAATGTGACAGACAAAACCACGCGATGGTTACCCTTAAAATTCACTAAAATACCCTGTAGGCCCGCCAGGTGACCGTAATTGACCTGTACGTATTCGCCGGTCCGCAGGTAAGGCCAAGGTTGAGCAGGTATCCCTGAACTTACCGCAACTTGTAACGCCTCGATCTCGGAGTCCGCGATCGGAATCGCTACTTTTCCGGTCCCGACGACTTGTGTGACCCCCGTCGTCATAACCACCGGCTGCCGGTTTTCATAGTCGAATCGGCAAAAAACATACCCCGGAAACAGCGCCTGTTGAATCTCCTTGGTCCGGTCAGACCACTTTCTCAAACTCTTGTATGTCGGGAGAAAGCATTCCAGATTTCGGGTTTGAAGTTGAGACGCTACTAACTGTTCTTTTCGAGCGTGTACGTGCAGCGCATACCACTTCAGACCTTCGTTTTTGCCGTCCAATTTAGCGTTTACGAGGTCCAAATTTCATCCCCTTGGATGGGCTACCGCCACAAAACTCCCACTTCCATTTCCCCATCCACCATACAGAAGGCAATTGGTCTGCCA
This sequence comes from Verrucomicrobiia bacterium, assembly GCA_035568155.1. GTDB lineage: Bacteria > Acidobacteriota > Terriglobia > Acidiferrales > UBA7541 > Acidiferrum. The sequence goes on from DATMOS010000051.1 coordinate 45,491, forward strand.
CTACTACCGGGACCCAGCGAGCCCTCAACAGCTCTTGCCCCGATATTAAGTATCATATTGTCAGCGACTTACACGTCCCTCTCTTGCCGTCCTACTTTGCCGTATGACGCCTTCCGAATGAGACCGTTATCTAAATGAGAAAACCGATACCGTATAGTTGCAAACAGCTTCCGAGCCACTCTTTCTGCCATTTTGAAGACATCTCGCGGCGACCGTAAATCACACATACCTAAGATGTTACACGCCCTATTAGGGTACCTAAATAGGGGTTTCACCTTAGATTGCAGCCGTGAGGTCGGTATTCCCCAGCGGTAATTTTGCGCTTTTTCGGTCAGTTTTTACCGGATTGTCCGGATCGCCATTTCACATCATTTCCGGCATTGCGAGCGGATTTGCCGCAGACAATTCCCAAATGCGAAATCGGGAGGGTAGGTAGGGCCGACTTCAGGATAGTATAACCTATCCACAAGCGTCCAAGGCACGAAAATCGCGCGGGCCCCGGACCCTGAGACGGTCGCTACACTAAAGTGGATACGTTAAAGCGCTGCGGATACGCTAAAACGGATAGTCGCCGACTTAACTGCGCGAATAGTGGTCATGTATGCACAAATTGAATTGCCGCGGATTGGCATACCACTCTGGCTTTGCCAAGCCCTGATGAACGAAGATTTGTCAGCTGAGAACAGATCGGGTCGCCGGTGCTAAGCACTACTGCGATCCTAAGGTGTCAACAACCGCGTCGTATGCCACCAGCCTGGCGCGTCATACGGCATTCCTAACTGTTCAAACCGACTCGGTTTGGCTTTGGCAAAGATAGCGGTAAATCATCCCGTCTTGCCTGCGTCTGGTGCCACCCGAAGAGTGTCGGTCGCCGCACTCCAAAAACGTAAGGATTGAATTTCGCCTTCGGTAATAATTGTGGCTAGAAATTCTGCCGCTGGCACAAAAGAGCGCATGCTCCATCGCTCACTGTCCGCGCTTCGCAGCGTTGCCGTTTCGCCCGGTTTCAAGGACACGTCGAAGCTGTCGAGTGGAATTTGCAATCCGTCGCCATGAGCCTTTATGTAGGCCTCCTTGCGCGTCCAGCAGAGAAAAAATGCCGAATCACGCAGTTCTTTTGGTAATTCTGCAAGCTCGCGCTGTTCCGTCGCCGAAAAATAACGCTTTGCGATTTCTTCGCCGGCAACTTCAGGCCGTATTTTTTCCGTGTCGATTCCTAACTCACGCCCCATGCAAAACCCATAAAGCGCAAGCCCGTGAGAGTGCGATAAGTTAAAACGCAGAGGATCCCCATCATCGACTAACGAAAGCTTTCCATAGCGCCCTGCTGTGAATTGCACGGCATTTGGCGGGCAGTCCTGGTATTTCCCGAGTAGCTCCCGCAGTCTTCCCCTGCCCACTACAAAGTGATCGCGATCCCGCGGGAAAACGAAGCGCTCAGCTCTCGAAACTTCCTTTTCATTTAAATACGAACGAAGGCGGGTGCGTTCTTCCGGGTCGACATCCAGACAGGCGAGCCAAATGTGTACTTCGTCGTTCTGAATTGTAAGGTCTTGCGCTGCCGGCGACCAATTCACAGCTTCCATGGCAGGTGAGCATATCATTCGACGCTGCGCTGCTCACCGGGTAAATGGGAACAGCCAGGATTCATGTAAATGGCTTAATTTCAGTGCAATAAGAGTCATTCAACCAGCACTGCCTCCGCCAAGAAATCTGTGCCGTTCGCTGTTGCCTCGACATGAGCATGAAGCCGCGTCTGAAGCTCGTCTGCCAATCGCGCGACGCGTGGCTCGACCAAAATATTCTGTTGATGTCCGGGTAGCTCGCGAATTTCCAGATGCCCCTTAATGACCGGTTTCCATCCTAACGATGGGTCCGTAAGCAGGCCCGGCAACTGCTTGCTGGCGCGGAATAACAGCACATCGCCGTTGTACGGACGCGGAACATAATTCATGAACGCGCGATCGTGCTCCCTCCCAAGGAGCTCGAGAATATAGGCCATGGAGGCCCGTGTCTTGTGCCCGTTTCCGTTGGACATTTTTTTGTCGAAGGCGATCTGCGTTCGAGCTTGCATCACATCGCGCGTTCGCCTGAGTCTGTCGCCAAAATATCCAAAACCTCGTTGCAAAAGATTGTCGCGTTCGAGATCGATTCGTTTCGCGGCGCGATGCCACCACCGGTTAGCGGAGCTGCTGCCAGGTGCAAAAGCAGGCGCACTCGGATGAGTGGTCTGCATCATCACCACTAGCGCAACCTTTTGTCCTGCAGCTTGCAATTGCTGCGCAGCTTCGAGTGCCACCAACCCGCCGAAACAGAAACCGCCCAAAAAGTAGGGTCCCTCGGATTGCAGCGTTCTGATTTCCTTCAAATAAGCGGAGGCGATTTGCTCCAGGGATTCATTCTTCGGGATGTTGCCATCCAGACCGCGCGCTTGCAGCGCATATACGGGTTGATCTTTATCGAGGTGATTGGCCAGCGGATAATATTCAAGGACATTTCCGCCGTGGCTATGAATCAAAAACAACGGCGGTTTAGAGCCTCCGGGCTGCAGCGGTACCAGAGACGACCAAGACGGCTTCCAATTTTCTTTGCGCAAAACTTCCGACAGCGCCCCTACCGTAGGCGCTTGTAACAAGGTCGCCAGTGGCAGTCGTCGCCCATAAATATTTTCAATTTCGACGATGATGCGTACCGCCAAGAGCGAGTGGCCGCCCAGATCAAAAAAATTGTCGTTCAGGCCGACGCGCTGCAGTTTCAAAACTTTGGCCCACAACTGTGCGAGCACTTGTTCAACAGAGTCTCTGGGAGCGAGGAACCCCTCTTTCCCTTCGCTGCTTCTTTGCTCCGGAGCCGGCAAGGCTTTTGTATCAACCTTTCCGTTCGGCGACAGAGGGAGCCTATCCATGCACACGAATGCCGCCGGCACCATGTATTCCGGCAGCTCTTTCTTCAGGTAGTCGCGAAGTTCACTGGTTTCGGGCGCCTCATGGCCTTGCGCCTCGAAATAAGCCACCAGCATCTTTTCGCCCGGCCGGTCTTCCCGCGCGGTCACAACACATCCTCTAATGCCAGGATGTTTTGCAAGGACGGCCCCGATCTCGCCCAGCTCAATGCGAAAGCCGCGAATCTTTACCTGGTGATCAATGCGCCCGAGGTACTGAATCTCGCCGGAAGGCAGGTACCGTGAAAGATCCCCGGTTTTGTACAAACGCGCGCCTTTTCGATTGCTGACTAGATCTGGAATAAATCGCTCGGCGGTGAGCTCAGGGCGGTTCAGGTAGCCACGGGCGAGTCCAATCCCACCGATGTGCAGTTCGCCCCCAATACCGATTGGTACCGGGCTTAAATTGTGGTCGAGAATATAAATCTGGGTGTTCGCGATTGGCCGGCCAACGGGAACAAACGAACGCTGGTCATCGCGGCGACACGCCCAATACGTGACGTCAACGGCAGCCTCGGTCGGTCCGTAAAGATTATGCAATTCCGCATCGCTCGCCGCGAAGAACATGCGTTGCAAATCCGCGCCCAGCTCCTCACCGCTGCAAAACACCTGCCGGATGGACGATTGCTTTGGCAGCTTTGCGCTTTCCAGAAATAGCCGCAACATGGATGGCACGAAATGCAGCGTCGTTATTTTTTTCTGCGAAATGACTTGAGCAAGGTATTCGGGATCGCGATGGCCGCCCGGCCGGGCCATCACCAAACTAGCGCCAGTGACCAAAGGCCAGAAAAACTCCCACACCGAAACGTCAAAGCTGTACGGAGTTTTCTGCAGCACCCGATCGGCGGCCGTCAGCCGGTAAGCGTCCTGCATCCACTGCAGGCGATTCACGATTGCTTCGTGAATGTTAACCACACCCTTCGGTTTGCCAGTCGAGCCTGAAGTGTAAATTACGTACGCGGCATCATTTCGCGTGGATTGCACGCCAAGCTTTGCGTTTGGCTCCGAAGCAATCCGGGCCCAATCGCTATCCAGGCAAATGGCGGGAACTTCGTGCAATGGCAATCGTGGCAACAACGTCTCTTGCGTCAAAATCACCGGTGGCTGCGCGTCTTCCAGCATCAAGGCAAGCCGATTACTTGGGTAGTCGGGGTCGAGTGGCATGTAACATCCACCCGCTTTAAGAATTCCCATCAGCGCCACTACCATCTCGATGGAGCGCTCTGCGCAAACGGCTACACGCACGTCAGGGCCGACACCCAATTTTTTCAAATGATGTGCCAGTTGATTGCTGCGGCGATTGAGCTCGCGATAAGTTAGGTGCTGGTCCTCTGAGGTCAATGCCAGTGCCTCAGGGGTCTTATCCACTTGCAATTCGAACCAATTCTGCAGCGTTTCAACGTCGTCGTATTTCGTCGCAGTATCGTTCCAGCGCACGGTAATCTCGTGGCGTTCCACTTCCGAGAGAATTGGCAGCCGGTCTATTGCTTGGGTGGGCGCGGCAACGATACTTTCGAGCAGGGTCTGCAGATGTCCCAGCCATCGTTTAATTGTGGAAGCATCGAAAAGATCGGTGTTGTAGTCGCACTCCAGATACAACGAATGTGGCCCTTCCACAAAGTTGAAAAACAAATCAAAGTGCAGCGCGCGCTTGGGATTCCGTTCGCATTCGAATTTCAAGCCTTCGAATTCCACTGCGCCGGGATCGCGATCGATGTTGAAGATCACTTCTACGAGCGGCGGTCGGCCAGGGCTGCGCGGAACTTTAATTTCCTGGAGAATTCCTCCGATGGTGCTCTGATTATGGTCGAACGCGTCTAGGACACTATTCTTTACCGCCGCGAGATTCTGCTGGAAGCTGCCGCTGGGTTCCAGACGTGAGCGTACCGGCAGTAAATTGACACAATGCCCTACCAGGCAGTTCTGACCAGTGATCGCTTGCCCGGCGACTCCCAGCCCGATCACCAGATCGGTTTGGCCCGTTAGCCGGTACAGAAAAGTTTTCAGTGCGGCCATCAGCAGCACAACTAGTGTGGTGCGCTGCTGGCCGGCGGTCTTTTTCATCAATAAATGCAGCGGCTCAGGCAGATCCCGTTTCAGCGTGGAAGCCTGCGCGGTTCGCACTGCCGGACGAAGCCGGTCGGTGGGCAACTCCAGCGGGGTAGGAATATCCGCAAATTGTTTCACCCAATATTTGGAAGCATCGCGCGCTTCTTCGCTGTCGCCCTGGTTGGTAATTGCGTACTGGCGGAACGATTCTGGAGCTTCCAGAACTGGTGCGGCTCCTTGTTTCAACGCCGAATAAATCTTTGCCAACTCACTTACGATCAGCCCCCCGGACCATCCATCGCACACAATGTGATGCGCGGTCCAAACCACCACATGCCGGTGATCCGAAAGGCGCACAATTTGAACGCGCAGCAGTGGCCCTTGAGTGAGGTCGAAGGAGCTCGACACCTCCTTCTCAATTAATCTTTGCAGCTCCTGTGCGGGTTTTGGTTTCGCCGAAAAATCCAGTAGTGGTACATCCAGCTTTGCGATCGGCTCTATTTTTTGCCATTGGCCGTCTGAGCTAAAGCTGGCAAGCAATATCGGATGCCTTTGAACAATTTGCTGAGTCGCAGCGCGGAATAATTCAGCATTGAAGTTGCCATGAAACTCCAGCTTCAAAGATTCGTTGTAGCCGAGCGCGGCCTCCCCACCCATTTGCGCGGCCAGCCAGATTTCTTTCTGCGCTTCGGTTAATGGAAATTGACCGACTCCAGCAGCCGCGGCTACGGGCACGATTTGGCGTGCTTTGGCTGGGGTATCCGCAAGTTGCGTCCTGTTCGTCGCAGTTTTTTCAGAGTCGGAACCTGGCGGTGGCAGGAAACCAGCCTCAACCATCGCCTGCAGACTTTCTCGAAACGCGGTCAGCAGCTTCGCCAGGTCGGCTTCACTGTGCGCGGTGGTGAGTATGAACGCGCGGTTGTCCCAGATGTGAATTCCGCGTTCGCGAAGCAGGTAATGCAGCAACGCTGCATATTTCTGGTCTGACGGGAAAGCGAGCTGCATCAGCGAACTGAATTGCGAAAGGTGATAGGGCGCCTGGAATTCTTCAATGATGGCGCGTAATTGTTCAGCAAGCCGCGCCGTTCTCGCCGTCAAATTTTTCTGCAGCTCCGGGCCTTTTTCTTTCAAATGCAACAGCACCGCTTTAGCGGCCGCCAATGCCAGCGGATGCCGTACGAAGGTTCCGGCAAAAAATGTTACCCCGACCTCCGGAAACGAAGTGTCGCCATAGTTCCATTGCCCGCCGTCGAGCGCGTCCATATATTTTGGATCGCCGGTCACCGCGCCGATCGAAATGCCGCCGCCAATCACTTTTCCGTAGGTCGCCAGATCGGCGCGCACGCCGAAATAAGCTTGTGCTCCTCCCGGCTCCACGCGGAATCCGGTAACCACCTCATCAAAAATGAGCGCTGATTCCGTTTCTTTAGTTACTTTTCTTAGTTCGTGCAAAAATTCGCGAGGCTGCAAATCCAAGCGGCGGCTCTGCACCGGCTCGACCAACACTGCGGCGATTTCCGATCCGCGCGCGCGCAAAATGTCCAGCGATTGCGGATTGCCGTAATCGAGCACAATCACTTGTGACACCGCGCTGGCCGGTACTCCCGGAGCGCTCGCGGCGGTGCGCGTTTCGCCATTCACTGTGAGCGGACGGAATAGCACTTCATCGAAAATTCCGTGATACGCGCCGGCGAACACCGCAATCTTGTCGCGTCCCGAGACTGTTCTAGCTACGCGGGTGGCAGCCAAAACCGCTTCCGAGCCAGTGTTGGTGAACGCCACCCGCTGCATGCCGGTGAATTCGCGGACCAGTTCCGCGACTTCACCCGCGATGGGCTGAATCGGGCCAATCTCAAATCCCAGATCAAGCTGCTTCTTCACCGCTTCGACCACGAAGGGCGGCCGGTGCCCAAAGATGCTGGCTCCAAAGCCCATTACGAAGTCCACGTACTCGTTGCCGTCCACGTCCCAGACTTTTGATCCATCCGAATGCGTGGTGAAAATCGGATAGACCATGTCCTTCCACAATTGTTTGAATCCGCCTACAGAACGCGGGTCCGCAAGGATCGGACGATTTTTTATCGCTAATTTCTTCGACTCCGCGGTTCGCTTTGTATAGCGGGCGATAAGTTCCTTCAGCGCGGCAGTCTGTTCCGCGGTCATGGCCATATCCGCTGCGCGATCGATGGGCTTAAAGGGCCCATGCGATTTCACTTCGGACTTCACAACCATCGGAATGGCAGGCGTTGTCGCAGCCGCTGGCATTGCGGTTGAAACGGGTGATGGTGTCGCTGCCGCTTGCGCAGGAGCGCGGCCCATCAGCTGTAAGACTTGCTGCGTCAGCGCTTGTTGTTGCTGCAATATTTGTTCAAGGATCGAAGTCGGTATGTTTCCGGCTCCCAAATTTCCCGCTGCAACGGTTTGCTGCGTGGTCGCGGTTGTTGGCAGCTGCGCCGGCGTTGCGGGAGGCGCAAAAGCATCCGCGGGCAATGTCGCGTCCAGGTGTTCGGCAATTTGTTGTAGCGAACCCAATTCCTCCATCAACTGGCGGAAAGTTATGGGCACGCCGAATTTCCGGTGAAAAACCTGCGCGGCTTGAGTCAACAAAAGTGAATCCAGCCCCAATTCCAGGAGGCTGACAGCCGGGTCCACCTGAGACAGGTCGTAGCCGCTAAGCTCTTCAAGTAGCGCCCGCGAAGCCGCAAGCAAGCGATCTTTGCGCAGAAGCGCAGCCTCTACCGGAGTTGTGGCCTGCACCGAAACTGCCGTTGGCTGGGACGCTTGAATCTCGGCGTTTGTCGTAGTCGCCACATTTCCGACGACTGGCGTGGAAAACTGTGTGACGGAAGACGGGCTGCCTGCAACCTTAATTTCCGATTCCGGCCAATAACGTTTGCGTTCGAACGGATACGTTGGCAGCGCCGCGCGCCGCCTGCGTTCATTGGCATAAAATTGCTGCCAATCCACGCTGACGCCGTTCATCCACAGCCGCCCCAATGTATCCAGTAGCCCGTGCGGCTCCTGCTCGCCAGTCATGGCCAGCGAAGCCAGCACCGTTTGCTCATTTGCTTTGGAGGGATGTTGTCGCGCCAAGGCGCTCAGCGTTTGTCCCGGCCCTACCTCAAGCAACACGTGCTTCGAATCTTTCATCAACTCCGCAGCGCCATCGGCAAAGCGCACCGTCTGCCGAACGTGTCCCGCCCAATATTCCGGGCTCTTCGCTTCCGCAGGTGTAATCCACTTCGCGGTGACATTAGAAACATAAGGGATTTGCGGTGCGCCGAATTTTATTTTCCGCAGCAATTCGGTAAACGGAGCCAGCACCGGCTCCATCATCGGAGAATGAAACGCGTGGGACGTCTGTAATCTTCGTGCCGCAATTTTCTTTGTCGCGAGCTCTTCTTCGAGCTTGCCAATCGCTTCGTTCGAACCGGAAACCACGCACAGGTTCGGAGAGTTGATAGCCGCAATCGCTAATTCCGGATTCAACAGCGGAAGCACTTCTTTTTCGGGCAGCCGAATTGCCAGCATCGCACCACCCGGCTGCGCTTGCACCAGTGCGGCCCGCCGCGCAATGAGCGTGAGCGCGTCTTCCAACGTAAATACTCCCGCGAGACAGCCCGCTACATACTCACCGACGCTGTGGCCAATCATTGCGGCTGGCTTGATGCCCCACGACATCCACAATTTCGCCAGTGCGTACTCAAGCACAAATAAGCCCGGCTGCGTGAATCGCGTCTGCTTTAGCAATTCGTCAGACTTTTTATTCGCACCCTCGGCAGGAAACACCACCTCACGGATGTCAGCTTTCAACTCTGGCTTAAGCAACTCCGAGCAGTGATCCACTTCCGCCCGAAAAGTTGGCTCGGTGCGATACAGTTCCGCACCCATGCCCGCGTATTGCGCGCCTTGCCCGGGAAACATGAAAACCACCGGATGATCGACCGACTTATGATGATGGGTAAAAACCCGCTTGGGATCCTTGGCCTCCAGCGCCGCCGCGCCTTCAGCCGCATCAGTGCAAGCCATCACGCGACGGTGAGCAAATTCACTCCGCCCGGTTTGCAGTGTAAAAGCGGCATCCGCAAGTTTGCTGAGTTGGCCAGAGCCATCGCTCCGAGCAGCAATGGTCTTCAAATGTTCGGATAAGTTCTGTGTGGCGCGCTCCAGCGCATCTCGCGTTTTAGCCGACAACACCAGCAATTGCCATGGCCGCGACGGCCCAGACGGCTCAGTTTGAGGCGCTTCCTCCAGCACCAGGTGTGCGTTGGTTCCACCAGATCCAAACGAACTAATGCCCGCCCGGCGAGGCCCGTCTCCCTTGCTCCGCCATTCTTGCAGTGAAGCATTTATATAGAACGGCGTCTTCTCAATCTCCAACTTCGGATTTGGTTTCGTGAAGTGCAGGCTCGCAGGAATAATTTTGTTATGCAGCGCCAGCGCCGTTTTAATCAGCCCCGCCACACCCGCCGCCGCATCCAGGTGCCCAATATTCGATTTAACCGAGCCGATGGCGCAGAACTGTTTGGCCTGCGTGCCCATCCGGAAAGCTTTCGTTAATCCCGCCACTTCGATGGGATCTCCAAGAGGTGTTGCGGTCCCGTGGGCCTCCACATAAGTGATGGTTTCCGGCTCAACGCCTGCCAGCGCCTGAGCCATGGCCACCGCTTCGGACTGGCCTTCCACTCCCGGCGCGCCAAAACTTACACGCTGCGATCCATCGTTATTTAATCCAACGCCTTTAATCACCGCGTAAATCTGGTCTCCGTCTTTAACGGCATCTTCCAGCCGCTTCAAAACCACCACGCCTACGCCGTTGCTGAAGGTTGTGCCCTCAGCCTTAGCGTCGAATGTTCGCGTATGCCCGTCTGGCGATCCAATATTGCCTTCGTCGTAGTAATAGCCGCGCTGTTGCGGAACTCTCACGGACACTCCGCCGGCTACTGCAACATCGGATTGAAACATCAGCAATGATTGGCAAGCCTGCCCAACGGCCACCAGCGAAGTAGAACAAGCCGTCGCGACATTCAGCGCCGGCCCCTTCAGTCCCAGCTTGTAAGCCACCCGCGTCGTTAGATAATCTTTGTCGTTTCCGAACATCACCAGGTCTGATCCGACCAATTCCATCAGCTCCGGCCGAGGCTCCAAAGCGTGGTGCACGTAGGTATTTGAGCTGGCACCCGCGAATACGCCCACTGCTCCAGCCATCTTGTCGGGCGCATAGCCGGCACGTTCCAGCGCCCCCCAGCATGCTTCCAGAAATACCCGCTGCTGCGGATCCATGACTTCCGCTTCTTTCGGGTTCACTCCGAAAAAAGCCGCGTCGAAGCAGTCTGCGTCCTTCAAAACGCCGCGCGCCGCGACATACTGCCCGCGTCGCTTTAACTCCGCAGCATGCAAACCAGATGCAGCTAATTCGTCATCGTTGAAGAAGGAAACGCTCTCACGACCCGCGACGAGGTTCGCCCAGAATTCCTCGACGCTCTCCGCTCCGGGGAAGCGTCCGGCCATTCCAACGATCGCTATGCCTTCTAATTGCAGTTCGTCGTTCATTCACGACCTAAGACTGCTTCGCCTAGTATGTGCCTAAGCCACGCCGGAGTTACCTAGTGCAACTTTTGGGCCACTCCAACGGTCCTTACTCCATGATTCCATTAGACTTAAGCGAGATTCAGGTCCAAATTTCTTTCAATCCCGAGGCAGGTGGATAATAAATTCCCTAAAATGCTCTTTGCACCCCATGGTAGCCTTTCTGGTCACTTCTTGGTCGGCGCCCGCATCTGTGATAGAGCCTTTTTCTGGCGTTGCGCTCGGTCGCGCCACTGCTCGCCCTTTTCTACCGTTTCGCCCGCCGGCTGGCTGAGGTGCCGCGCCAAGGCCCGCACGGTCGGGTGCTCGAACAGCGCCACAATCGGAAATTCCGAGTTTAGCTTTTCCCGCAGCAAACTGTGCATTTGGACCAAAAGCAGCGAGTGGCCGCCAAATTCAAAAAAATTCGTCTCCACGTTCACTTGCTCCAAACCAAACATTTTCTGCCAGACCGACGCGATGTTCTTCTCCATCTCCGTTTGCGCCGGCACGAAATTCTGCGCTTGCACGTCTGCTGCAGATCGCCGCGTTTCTGCAACCGGGACTGGGCGCGGCGACAACAATGCTTGCAACTCACCGACCCGCTTGTCAAAAAACACCGGCGCAAGCTCAAGCAGAATCTCCAGATCCCGCTTCCATCGTTCTATCGTCGCGGCCGCAATACTCTTGCGATCGTAAATCAAAGTTAGGCGCAACCGCTCACCCGGCTCCGCCAGTAACAGCACCGGATAGTTGGTATGGACCGGCCCGACAAAATCCTGAATCTGAATTTTTTCACCGAGTCGTCGAGCTGAGTCGTCAATCACGTAATTCTGAAACACGATTAAACTGTCAAACACCCGGTAGCGCCACGGCACTTCGCTGTTGCGTTGTATCTCCATCAACGGAGTGAACTGGAACGCATTTAACTCCAGAAGCCGGGCGTGAAGTTTGCGAAAAAATTCGCTGCCAGTTTCATTTTCATTTATTTCGACGCGCACCGGCAGGTTATTTGTAAACGGTCCGACAATCGATTCCGCGCCGGGCAAATCCGTGGGCCGGCCGGAGAACGCGGCTCCCGCCACCACATCGCTTTCGCCGCTTTGCCGGCTCAAGAGCAGCGACCAGACGCCCTGGACCAGCGTGTTAAGGGTCACCTGCAGCCGTCGCGCGGCGCTTTGCAACGCGCTTGTTGCATCCGCCGAAAGTTTAATTACCTTTTCCGGATACCGCTCGCCTCCGGTATCAACGGGTCGCTCACTGATCAGCGCGGTGGGCTTGCGGAATTCCGCGAGCTGCGTGTGCCAGAATTTGGCGGATTCCACGGTCGATTGCCGCGAAAGCCATTCCAGGTAATCGCGGTACGGGCGAGGCGCCTCGAGTTGCGGAGCAGCATTTCGGGCATACGCTTCATAAAGCCTGCTGGCATCGCGGAAAACCAGTGGCCACGACCAGCCATCGAGCAGCATGCCTGGCACACTCCACAAAAACCTCCATGTCGTGTCTTCAAGTCGTACCAGCTTGAAGCGCATCACTGGCGCATGCGTCAAGTCCAGCGTTTCACTGCGATCTTGCTTCAGCAACGCGTTCCACCGCTCCTGCTCTTGTTCGCGTGGCGTGCCGCGCCAATCTTCTACCGTCCATGGCGGACGTACGTCGCGGTGGACGGTCTGCAGCGGTTCGCGCAATCCTGCACTCAATACGCTTGAGCGCAAAATCGTATGCCGACCCACCGTCTCGTTCCACGCGCGTTCGAACGCTTCCGCGTTCAAATCCCCTTTTAAACTGCAATGCCATTGATCGAAAGCAGCTTGCGCAGAGCCCTGATTTGCGGAAAAGAACAGCGTCTGCATCGGCGACAACGAGTAAATATCTTCGATCCCCGGCTGCTCAGCCAACAAGCGATCCAGTGAAGCTTGGTCAATTTTCGCCAGCGGAAAATCCGAAGGGGTGCGACCGCCGGCATCAGGCAACTGACAGTGAGCAATCACTTCTCTTAGCGCTTCTGCAAAGCCGTCCGTAAATTCCTGAATTCTCTTCGCATTATGAAGCCCAGAGCTGTAAGCAAACTCAAATTCCATCCGGCCATTCCTCACCAGGCTGTTTATCTCGAGTGCGTGCCGCCGTTTCTGCTTGGGGCTGTGCCAGGGTCCGCTGGATTCCGCTGCAAAGCGCAGAAGTTGCGATCCCGCAACGGCGCTATCGAATTGCCCCAGGTAGTTGAAAACCATCGCTGGTTCGGGCCGCGATTTAAGTGCGCTATCGCTGCTCAAGTAACGAAGGATTCCATAACCTACACCGCGCTGGGGAATCCGGCGCATTTGTTCTTTCACGGATTTCAGCGCCTCACCAGGCTCCCAATTGTCTCCGGAATCGTTCAACTCCAGACGCACAGGGAAAATCGACGTGAACCACCCGACCGTTCTGCTGACGTCCACCTCTTCAAATAAGTGTTCCCGGCCATGCCCCTCCAAATTTGTATACAACGTTCGACTGCCGGTCCATTGTGTCCAAGCACGACCCAGCGCGGTCAGCAGCACGTCATTAATCTGCGTGTTGTAGACTGCCGGAACGCGTTGGAGCAGAGCTTGTGTCGCATCTTCATCCAGCGTCACCGTGATCTTTTTTGCGTTGCCTTCCGTGTTTGTCGATGCCGCCGCGTCCATCGCTAAAGGCTTCAACGCTTCAGTAACCGCGCCGGGTTCTGTGACCGCGGTCCAGTAGGACAATTCCTGTTTCAACAAACGTGAATCAGCGAGCGTCTGCAAACGCTCGGCCCAAGTTTTAAAAGAGGCCGTCTTTGCTGGCAGTGCCACTCTTTGCTTCGCTTTAATTTGCTGGTACGCGGTCTCCAAATCCTCCAACAACGGCCGCCACGAAATTCCGTCGACCGCCAGGTGATGAACCACAAAAAGCAACCGCCCGGGCTGTCCGACGCCTGACTTGAAATACGCCACACGCCAAAGCGGCCCGTGTTGCAGGTTGAGGCTGGCTTGTTGTTTCGCGGAATTCGATTCGATAGCGGAACGCTGTTCCGGCTCCACAAGCTTGGAAATGTCTACCCATTCCAGCGGCGACTGCTCTGAAGAGCTGGAGTAAAACATTCTCCAGGCGCTATTTTTCCGCACCGCCCGCAATCGCAGCGCGTCATGATGCTTGCTCAATTCCGCAAGCGCCTGCTCCAGGACTACGCGATCCGGATCTTCTGCCACGGTAAATAGAAAGGCCTGGTTGTAATGGTGCAAATCCTCCAGGTTTTGCTCGAAAAACCATTTCGCAATAGGCGTGAGAGGCACGTCGCCAGCAACTTCTACTGCGGGACCATCTTCAGTTACCGCCACACCCGCGACGCTCGCAAGAGATGCAATGGTTTGATTCGCAAACAACAATTTAGGTGTCAGCTTTAACCCTTCGCGCCGGGCCGCTGAAATAATCTGAATGCTCAGAATCGAATCGCCGCCAAGCTCAAAAAAATTATCCTCGATACCGATATTTTCCACCCGCAGCGCTTTTGACCACACGGCCGACAATGTTTTCTCCGCCGCCGTTCGCGGCGCGATGTAGCGCCGAGTCAGTTCAGGCCGCTGGCTCTCCGGAGCCGGCAAAGCTTTGCGATCCACCTTGCCGTTTGTCGTCAAGGGCAACTTTTCCAAAAACACGAACGCCGCCGGCACCATGTAATCTGGAACTGTTTTCCTCAGATGCTCTCGTAGGGCGCTTACTTCAGGTGGCGGCTGCGAGCTGACGAGATAAGCCACAAGTCGCTTAACGCCCGGTTCATCTTCGCGTGCAATGACCACCGCTCCGCGTACGGCCGGGTGCTCCATGAGCACAGACTCAATTTCTCCAGTTTCAATGCGGAAGCCACGAATCTTGACCTGATGATCGATGCGTCCCAGATACTCAATATCTCGCCCCGGTAAAAAGCGCGCCAAATCTCCCGTTTTGTACAGTCGCGCGCCGTTACGCCCGGTAATATGATCCGGAATAAACCGCTGAGCGGTAAGCTCAGGACGCCGCAAATAGCCGCGAGCAAGACCTGTGCCGCCCACGTGCATCTCTCCAGCCACCCCGATGGGGACTAGTTGCCCGCTATCATCCAGGATATAGATTTGTAAATCGGGAATCGGCACGCCAATCACGCTGCCGGAGTTCAAGTCATCTTTTGAAAGCGGCCGATACGTGACGTGCACCGTTGTTTCCGTGATTCCGTACATATTTACAAGGCGCGGCCGTTCTTCCCCATGGCGTTCGAACCACGGCCGCAAACTCTGCATTTCCAGCGCTTCGCCCCCAAAAATAACATAACGTAGCGCTAATTCTTTCTGGCCCACCGCTTCTTCCGCTTGAATCAGTTGGCGAAACGCCGAGGGCGTCTGATTCAAAACCGTCACCTTTTCGCGCGCGAGCAGTTCGTAAAAAGCTTCCGGCGACCGACTCACCAGGAAAGGCACCACCACAACTCGCCCGCCATAAAGCAGCGCGCCCCAAATTTCCCAAACACTAAAATCAAATGCGCACGAGTGGAATAGTGTCCAAGTGTCCTGCTCGTTGAAATGAAACCAGCTTTCCGTAGCACGCATGAGCCTGGCTACGTTGCGATGTGTGACTATGCAACCCTTCGGCTGGCCGGTAGAACCCGAGGTGTAAATCACATAGGCCATGTGATCAACTGTTACCCGCGTCTCGGGATTTGTTGTTGGTTGCGACCCGAGGAATGCTTCCGCATCGTCCAGAAAAATTGTCCGGGCTTGATGTTGTGGCAGACTCGCCGCCAATTTCTTTTCCGTGAGAAGCACCGGCGCCTGGGCATCTTTCAGCATGAAAGCCAGCCGTTCTGTCGGATAACTCAGGTCGATGGGAAGATAACCGCCCCCAGCTTTCAATATACCCAGAATGGCAATCACCAAATCCATCGAGCGATCAATGCAGAGACCCACCAGTACGTCGGGAACAAGCCCACAGGCAATCAGATAGTGCGCGATTTGATTGGCACGCTGGTTTACTTCGCCATAGGACAAAGTTTGGGAGTCGCATGTAAGCGCCGGGGCGTTAGGCGATACTGCAGCGTAACGTTCAAACCAATGATGCAGGCACTCCACATTGTTGAAGTCAGCGCCATCGGCATTGACGAAAGAGAGCATCTGATGCATCTCTTCTTCGTCCATCATGGAAAGCGCCGCGAGAGAAGTTTCAGGAAACTCACAGCTTTGCGCCAACAAATGAGTGAAATGACCCAGCATGCGTTCCGCTGTTTCAGGCAGGAACAAATTCTTGTTAAATTCGAGTGCCAACTGGTAGCCATCCGAGGCAGGCGTTACTTCGAGCACTAAATCGAACTTGGCGCCACCATTGTGCAAAGGAAGGGAGGTGACCTTTAATCCGGCAGGGTTAAAGACCTTGTCGATGTCGCTTTGTAAAACCAGCATTACCTGAAAAACTGGCGAATACGTTAAATCACGCGCGAGATCGAGCTCGTTCACCAAATGATCAAATGGCAAGTCCTGATGAGCCAGTGCTTCCAGCATTTTGTCGCGTGTCAATTGCAAGTGCGCCTTAAACGACATTTTTTTATCGACCAGTTCGCGAATGGCTAGCGTGTTCACGAAACAACCGATCAACTCCTCTACGGCGCTATGCGTCCTGCCCGCCACCGGTACCCCTATGACGATGTCTTCTTGGCGACTGTAACGGTGTAAAAGTGTCTGGAACGTGGCCAGCAAAACCGTGAAGGGGGTGCAATGTTCGCGCTCCGCCAATTGCTCGAGCGCCCGGCCTGTGGCCGGAGAAATTTGTCTTCGTACGCAGCCTCCCATGTAAGTCATCACCGACGGACGCGGCATGTCCGAAGGTATTTCTAATAGTGCCGGCGCTCCGCGCAATTCGTTTTTCCAGTAGTCCAAATCGCTCTGATAGTCGCCGGCGGCGAGTCGCGCACGCTGCCATTCGGCGTAGTCTGCGTATGACGTGAGAAGGGGTTTCCAGGAAGGTTCGTGGTCCTTCGACGCCGCGTTGTAGGCCTCGGAAATATCCCGCAGCAAAATGCCCATCGACCAGCCATCGGAAACGATGTGATGAACGTTTAGCACCAGGACCTGATCGTTCGGCGCAAGCGAAATCACCAGGCACCGCAGTAATGTTTCCTGAGACAGCTCAAACGTTCGACTGACCTCTTCGTTGGCCAACCTTAAGGCTTCCGCTTCCGATTTAGCAGCCATGACCTGTACAAAAACTTTAGGAACTTCCGACTGCTTGATGACTGCCGACCCTTCCTGCGCGCTGAATGTTGAACGCAGCGTGGCGTGGCGCAACATCACCGACCCCACAGCCTTCCGCAAAATTTCGATATTCAGCGGTCCCTGAATGCGTCGAGCCAAAGGAATGTTGTACGCAGCGCGGTTCGGAATGAATTGATCCAGAAACCACAAGCGCTGTTGAGCGGCAGAAAGCGTAAGTTCTTTGGCCTTCGGTAACGTGATGTCGCCCGCGCCGCGTGCCTGGTCGATCAGTGCATCCAATTCGATGATCGTTGGATTGGATAGAACCGCTATTAGCGGAACCCGCACCCCAAACTCCGCAGTCATTCGTGATGCAATACTCACCGCCTGCAGCGATTGCCCACCAAGACTAAGGAATGCATCGGTTACGCCAACGTGATCAATATGTAGAACCTCTTCCCATATTTTTGCGATTAGCGCTTCCCGGGTATTTCGCGGCAAAACTAATTCGTTTCCCAGTTGTGGCCTGGCGTGCCGCAAATGAGTTGCTACAGCCGAGAGAATACTTTCGACGGAATCAAGTTCCATCGCGATTTTGCGGTAATCCGCGGGAGGCGCATGGCCTTGGCGCTCATTGCCCGCCTGTTCATCAGTTTCGCTCTGCGCCGCAATTTCGGGATTAAATTCCACTGCCGCAGCTTCCGCGGCGCTCATGCGAAACAAACCGTCGCCGAGTAATTCCATTCCAACCGATTTCAGAAAGTTTTCCGCCGGTTGATTGCGCTCCGTTCGAACAAAGGGAATTGCAATCTCATCGGCCCCCAGGCGCTGCGCTTCACGCCCAATGGCCGCAAGCACACGATGCTCCACGCCTTTACCGAGCACCCGGCAACTCATTAAAATATTTTCCACCCGTAGGCATTTGCCTTCAGCTATCAGCACAACCAGCCCGACCTGGCCATAATCGCCGAAGCGATCCCGCGCGCTTACCAGCAGCATTCGGTGTTCGCCGGACTCCAATAATGAGGCGATTTCCGAGGACTGCCGGCGAATTCCCGTGGTGTTGAACTGATTGGTCCGCTGCGTTAATTGCGCGGCGCGTTCGTAATTGGCCGGCACCGGCGCCTCAATCGTGACCAGCAAATTCAAGCCGTCGATGAACTCTCGGAAGGAAGTTGCTGCGGAGCGGAAACGATTGCGTTCACCTTGCTCGCGGTAAAGCTCAGTGCGTTTTGCGTCAACGTCGGTCGCCCCGGTTCGATCGAACACCCACACGTGTTCCAAGAACGTCTGTATATGTTTTGTTCCGGGCGCCGGCAAAAGCAAAGTGGTCACCGCCGGACAGTTGCTTTGCACGTCGGCGCATTCCACCGGGTTATCATCCAGAAAAATAAAACTGTCCAAGCCGAGTTCTAATTCGTTGGCCAGCGATGCGATATTTCGCGATTTAGGCTCCCAATTGATTTTCCATGCCACGAAGTCTTCCCGGAGCAATACCATTTCGCGCCGCTGAAAAACCTCAGCAACGTCCGCTTCTTCATTCTTACTGGCAAGCGCGAGCAGAACCCCGCTGTTTTTCTGGTTTCGCAAAAAATTCTGCAATGCAAGATAATCGCCGCTTATCTCTACTTGCCTTGCGCCAATTTCGCCGACTACGCCTCCCCACAGGGTGTTGTCCGCGTCCACGACGATGACTTTGTGTGGAGGGGTTAGCAGACCCCGCGATTTACGCGCCAGTATCGTTCCCAGCGCAGCCCAATAAGCCGGTGTGAAAGGGATATGCGCCTGACGATCACTCTCCGGATCGTCAACAACGTCGACCGGATACAATTGCGCCAACTCGCCAGCGTCGATCAGGTGGATACCGCGAAGCGATCCCACCGCACTGCCAAGTTCAGCGTGCAGCCTTGAAAGCGTCGCGGACAATTCGGCGTTAGCTAACGCACTCTGCGAAGGCGGGCACAGAAACACCAGCGTGGTTCGTCGCGCTCGTTTTGCGAAACCTTCGAGGGCGGCGGCGAATTCTCTCGTGGCGGTCGAAATGATATCCGCGGATTTACCGGGTTTTTGATCACGTGCCCAGTCTTCCAAGCGAATCAAAAGAAAATTCACGCCGGGCTCGGTCGAAGACGGCAAACTGGCGGGGGCCATTAGTTCCTGAAAAACCTGGTTATAGCCCGAGAACACCAGCCGGACAGGGTGAATTCCTAACATGTCCAACCAGAACCGCAGAGTATCTCCGACGGGCTCCGCCGTGAAATTGGCCGTTACCGTCATCAGAAACTCGCGGGTTTCGCTCACGCTGCCTGATTTTTGGGGTTTATCGCCCATGGGGGACGTATTCCGAAGTACGGCCTTTCTAAATTTGCGCTCACGACGCTAAATGTATGTTGCACAGGTCGCGATCCTGCGAGGCGCTGGCGCACTCCAGTGGCTTCTCAGCGATCGTCACGCGTCGGGCCTTTAGAAAGCGCCGCACTGCTCGCGCCGTTAAGCCGATTTCTCAGCTCGTTTTCGCCATTCGCGGTCTCGCCAGGATCTCTTTGCACCCGCACCGGTCAAATACACGCGGCTAGCCAAAGAGACCAGCGGGTTCCGTCTGCGCATAGACACAAAGTCGACCAATTCATGCCAGTTCGACTGGTTCACCACGTTGGCCGAAACCGAAATGCACGCTGTTAACATCTTCGTGGTGTGCCACCAGTGGCTGGGAATGAACAATAATTCTCCCGGCTCGAGAATGAAAACTGTAGGCTGAGCTTTCGCGAAGAGCGGAAATTTGTTCAAATCCGGATTGTCGATGCTGTTTATCAAAGAATTGTTCTGTTTTTCCGGCGATGGATATAAGAATTGTTCCTGGCTCGGCGGATAAATGATGAATTTCTTTTGCCCATACACTTGCATCAGAAACGCATGAGTTCCAGCGCCGTCATAATGCAACACCGGAAACGCGCCGCCTTTTCCACCGATATACAGCTCTAAAGCCGCCCCGCGGTTCAAAACTTCGCTCACATATTTGACCATGTAATGGTCAGGAAGCCAGTTTGGCTGGAAATATTCAGGAAGTGGCTGAATGTCGTCTTTCAGTGTTGGGAATAATTCGTACAGCACCTGATTGCGGAAATATGGCGCTGGATCGGCTTCTGTCGAAGAAAGAACACGATCAATGAAGCGATCCATGGTGTATTCGACCGCGCCATTGCCTTGGCCCTTGTAAGCGCTCTTGCCCTTGGAATTATCGTCCAGAGTAAATTTCATACTCCCAAACTCTGTTTTGAAAAATTCTGGAGTCCAACGGCGCAGCGCTTTCCAGTCGCGAAGCGCGTCCGTAACGATCACCGGCTTGTTGGGGTACAGATATTCCTTGGCAAATTGCTCGTAGCTCAACTGCTCGCGACGGTCGACAGAATTTGTCATCGCCTTGCTCACTTTCCTTAATGCTTCGAACTCCGTTTATGCCGCGGGGATCCGCAGGACGCTATGTTTCCCAGCGTGTCTCAACGGTCGGCATGCACGGGTTCAATTGCGCGTGAACCAGTACTCGAAAATATTTGGGTCGAAAGTGTGTCCACCAGATTGAGATATTCATGCTTTCTGCGGTCCCAGCTATGAAGGTCCACATAGCGGTATCCACCGGCGATTAACTTTTCGCGAAGCGCGGTATTGTCGATAACCTCGCACATCGCCTCCGCCAACGCTTTCACATCCCCGGACGTAAAAAACCGAACCACCGAATTATCGAAATAAAAATTATCTATCTTCGTTCGCGATACCACCACCGGGACGCCCTGGGACATGAATTCCATAATTTTTGTGCTGTACGCTTCGTTGCCGAAAGAGTCCGCCCGCTTGGGAACCACCCCCAGGTCCGCATTGGATATCAGGTCGGCGATGGTCTCCAGCGGAGCGCTGCCGAGAATCTTTACCTTGCCGTTCAAGCCCAACTTTTCCGTCAACGCGATTAATTCGGCTTTTTCGTCGCCGCCGCCGTAGATATGAAACTCGCAATTTGCTACGCGTTTTTGCACCAGCGCAAAAGCTTCGATGGCTATGTCCAATCCCTGATGCCATTGAAAACTGCCCGGAAAAATGACGATGATCTTGTCGTCCGTGCGGGTGCGCTCGCGCCGGTAAAAAAGGCCCGGGTCTACGTGATTCAGGAAAACGGAGCATTTTTCTTTCGGAACAGAGCGTGAGAGCAATTTTTCATACCACAAATGATTCGAGACAATTACATAGTCGACAAAGGCTGCGGAGGCTTTCTCGATAAATTTAAGTAACGCGATATAAAGATTGCCGGGTCTGGCGTCGAACTTGTTGGCAAACAATTCTGGCACGATGTCGTGAATGTCCAGAATTATCCGCGCCCCAGTCATCTTCGGGTACCACGCGGCGAAAACCAGAAAATCCGGAAGGTTGTGCACGTGCACCACGTCGTATTTGATGCGGTGGTGGCGTTTAGTCATAAAAATGGACGAGACCAGCAGAAAGCGCAGCAGTCGCCACGCATAAGTCCACTTCCCGCGCTCGTTGCGCACACGGTTTTGTACCCGAAATACGGTGACCCCGTTGATTTCTTCGCTAACTAACGGTGCGTTGCCCCCGGTCAGGGCTATCACTTCAACCTGGTCTCCGCGCTTCGCAAGCGCCTCGGCGTATCGCCGCACCCGGTTGTCCGTTTCATAAGTGTTGTGCACCAGCATGCAGACTTTCTTGCGCGAATTCCGTTCTGTCAGGGGCATCGCGGAACAATAGAACCGCCCCACTTCGCAAGGCGTGGTGCTCCAATATTTGTTCGAGTATTTTTCCCTCGCGTAGGTTAGAAATTCCTCGTAAAACGCCGCAGGGAACTCCCCCTTTTTCGTCTGTCCTTCAAAACACATGTAATCCGGGTGCGTGTTGAGCAATGCCATGCCCCCACAGGCCGCAACCCAATCCAGTTTTTTCTTCCAGATATCGATATTGGGCTCGCGCAGGACCACGAAAAGCGTGAAATCTTGAGGCAACGTATAAGGAAGCTCTACGAACCCGCTGTTGTTTGGCCCCGGTACCCAGAAGGGAAAAACCGTACCAACGGCGTCAGGCTCAGGCTCGAATGGATCGGTATCGAATGTCGACGCGTCGTATTCCACGCCCAACTGGTGTAGCCACGCCAATTTATGCTGCATCAATGGCGACCGGAATCCGCAGGCTTTCCACTCTCGCAAAAAATTCCTGATCTGCGCCGCCTTACTCGCGAATTCCTCCTTGGACGCATAAAGCTTCCCGTCATGCTGCAAGCCGTGAACGCCAACTTCAAATCCTTGGCGCGCCATGTTCTCGCGCAAATCAGAGCTTAAAACGTATTCGCCGTCCGGAACGAAATTGAATGAGGATCGAAACCCCATGCGCCTTTCCAACGCCGTCACTTGTTCGACGCGAGATAGCCCTTTGGCGCCCTCAACGTCGTGGGTCAGAACAAACGCGAACTGCTTGCCGCCGGGCCATCCTTGCCAGCCTGGAGGGTGCACCCCAGCCTTCGGGTCGATCGGCCATGTGCCGGCGTATCTCGCTAATCGAGATTTAGCCCTCTGCCGGCGTAGCGCCAGGCGAACTGACCAGGGAATAAACGGTTTCAAAAAGTAATAAATTTCATTCAACATGGGGGATCATGCGGTCCAAAAATATTGTCACACGTTTTCTACGAGATGGAATTCGGGAGCGATTTTCGTGCGCGTTTCGATACATGACAACTCAGACACCAAACAACAACATCCGCTCTAAACTATGTCAGGCAACCAGCCAGACTGCGGCAAGCTCACTTTTTTTCGCGTGCTGAGGATACCGCAGGGGAGTTAACGCGAAACCGTGAGAGCGCTTCCCCCAGGTTTTGTACGAAGGTCTCTGAATTGTAGACGTCGTTGTCGATCCGCGAAGATCCTGGAGGCGGAATCGGCTCTATCTCGTCCAATTGGAACTCCCGTGCGATGTCCTCCACGATTTTTGGAGAGACCACTCGTTCTTGTTCCACGTAGGTGTTAATTAAGGCGTGCTCGCATAGAAGATTCACGACCCGTGGAATCCCCAGTGAGTACATGTGAACGGTGTCCATCGCTTCGGGACTGAAAATCTGCTCCCCGGTGGTGCCCGCGATTCGCAACCGTTCGGCGATATATGCGTGGGTCTGTTCCTTGGTAAGCGGCGCCGTCCTGCAACGTAACGTGATGCGTTGTTTTAGCTGGCGTAACTGCGGCAGCTTCAATTTTTCTTCAAGTTCCGGCTGGCCGGAAAGCACGATTTGTAAGAGTTTTTCCGTGGAGGTCTCGAGGTTGGTAAGCATACGAATCTCTTCCAACACCGGGTAGCTCAGGTTCTGGGCCTCGTCGATTATAAGAACCGCCGTCTCGCCGGCACGGTAGCGCTCCAGCAGCCACTGGTTCAGCTTCATCAACTGTTGACTCTTGGTGCGCGATTCACAGACAATTTCGAATTCGGCCAGAATAAAATCGAACAAGTGACTGGTGTTCATCCGCGAATTAAAAAGAAATGCTGTACGCGTGCGCCGCTGCCGCAGCCAATCCAGAAGCCGGTTCACCAGGGTAGTTTTTCCCGTGCCCACTTCCCCAGTCAGAGTGATGAAACCTTTGCGTGTCTGGATGCCGTACATGAGGCCCGTCAAAGCCTCTTCAATTTGCTTCGTCAAATAAAGATAACGAGGATCGGGATTGACGTTGAACGGGTTCTCTTTTAAGCCGAAGTAGCTCTTATACATGTGATCGATTCTCGCTAATTCTAACTGCTAACTGGCCCGATTCGTCCACTTCACACCAACAATTCCCCTAACGCAGAACGAAAGGCCGAGTGTGCCATTGATACCCAATGGCAAGTTGATGTTGCGTAGAGGTGCCAGGGCTGCACAAACTAATTCCACAAGCGGCCAGGTTGGTATTTACGATATATGCCGTGTAACCCAAAGAAAGAAAAGAATTGCGGCCTATAGGACGATCTAGCCCCACCCCGAAATAGTAGTTGTTGTATGAGGCTGCTGCCAAAGCTCCGACAGCTGCAAACGCGTGCTCGCGGCCGTACCCTAGATTCGCGCGGGCGTTCCAAACCCGCGTGATTCGCCGCGTTGCATTCGCATATACGTTGTCCCCGGTAGCGCCTGCCAAAACACCGCTGCCGCCATTTGTGCCATGGTTATATGACAGCGTGACGCCGCCCCACTCAAATCCATATGTGAGAGACGCTCCTAAGGATAAGTTGGTCTGCTGGGTCTCGGTGCCGACCGGAACCCGGAACGTAGTAATCTCCGGTCCGGCGAAGAGCCCCAAACCCAGCCGTCCCGTAATCTTCCGTCCATAAGCTAAATTAAAGGTGTGATCGCCAATTGCCTGCGATTCGCCGGTAAAGTGATACGCCGTGAAGCGATATAAAACTCCCAGCGTATCCTTCTTTGTCAGCGTGTAGTTGTATCCGATGCTCGCAATTACATCGTCATTATCGATATTTCCGGGATCCGTGAAGCGCAACAGGCCATAAGACCCGATGAGCGTAATAGATCCTCGCGGGCTGACTGCAAAATTCGCCTGCGTCGCAAACGAGTTGCTATACCGCGGCCCATTCGTGAGCAGCACCGTCTGGTTGGGCAGGTATACCCCGTTTAGCAGCGGCGATACTGGAGAAAGCGAACCACCGACTCCCGGGGCCGCAATACCAGATAGCCCGCCAAAACCGAATTGACTCGTCGGCAAGTACGCGAAATCGTCAAAAAACTGCAACTGCCAGCGCCGCCAGGTAAAACCCTGTACAAATCCGAGCTGCTGGTAAGTACCGGTCCCTTCGTTGTCGGTAGAAAAATAACCGCCGCCGGAATAATTGAGAGTGAGATGCGAGTGCGGCCAAGCCTCCGACAAACTTAAGTTGCCCGCCAGAAATGTGGTATCGGACCAACCTCCTCCGCTCGCGCCGCTTTGAGCAGTATTTGCCACCTGTACGCCCGGCACCCAATAACTGTGTCGAAACTCCACAGTACCTAGCCCTGGAGTCGCTATGCCCGTCAGCGGCGAAGTATCAGGCGTCAATGCGTTTGGATCGGTGCTGGTATCCTGTTCGTTAGCATCAATCAGCGGTGCATGCGCGGCAGGCTTGGGCTTGCCGTTTTCTTCTTGCTGGTCCTGTGCGTACACTCCGCTCGCGGTAAACGCGCTGCAGATCACGCCAACAATCACCCCACTCCTGAGAATCGATGTAATCCGACGTTTCATCTCATTCCTTTACGGCACTACGATTATGTCGCCGCCTTCGAGGGTGATGTTCTGCTCCACGTTCTTACCGGAAATCACGTCTTTGTAATTGAACGGGTGTTTCACCTGCTTCCCGTCTTCCATCCGCAGTATGTAGATCTTCTTTTCCCGCGCAAACTGTGTAAAACCGCCCGCACTCGAAAGCGCTTGCAATACCGTCATATTGGGCAGCAGCGGGAAAGCTCCCGGGCGCGCAACTTCCCCTGAGACAAAAAATTTGCGACTGTTAATTTCTGTAACGCCCACAGTCACTTGCGGGCTGGTAATATATTTCTTTAGACCTTCCGCGATTTTCGCGGCCAGTTGATTCGTCGTCAGCCCGGAAGCCTGAACATCATTTACCAGTGGTAAAGTTATTTTACCATCGGGACGAACTGGTACGACCCGCGAGATGTCCGGTTCTTTCCAAACGTCAATGCGGAGCATGTCTTGTGGACCGATCTTATAGTCAGGATCGGTCGCGACCGTACTAGCCGATATCGCCTGGCTGGGTCGGGCCGCATCGTTATTCTGGGTGGCACACCGGGTTATCGAGCCCCCAAGTCCGGAAAACAAGCTGGCGCTGATGATTAGGCCCACAAAACTTCTCTGCATCATATGTATTCTCCAGGCCTTCGAGTGAGATCTGACTGGAACCGGCCCGCAAGGTCCCAAGCTTGTTAAGTGTATATACCGTCCGGCGGACTGTAAACGTGATACAGAAACGGAATTTAGCCCATATACCGTCAAACACCCCACGGTTGGCTTCAGTTCTGGATCGCCGTCTGCAATGGGTGCGCCCATTTGGGGTGCACGTCTAGTACCAGTCATGACCGACAGGCGATCCCTTTACAATGGCTAAGTACAAGATAAAAAGCAACTTACTATTTCCGCTTGCGTTTGACCACTGAATTATACGTTTTCTTTCTCACAAAGTGGCAACTTGTTGCCCGCTCCAGCCGAAACTGCCCGCTGCCCGAGGCATTAATCTTTATCTCAACTGACCACCGACGCGTAAGAATCCCTATCGCGCATCGAATGTATACTTTCCTTGGCGTTCTTGGATATTCGCGTGGTTCCGCGGGTTTTTACCCCGACGCCACGAGTTCAAGAGTTAGGAGCTTTTCGTGCAACGCGCTTTGTGGTTCGGATTCTTGCGCTCCTCGGAGAAATTCGCGGATCGATCAGCTTTATTTGCCGGAGGCAAGTTCCTCAAATACAGTGAGTTGCGCGCAGGGGCTTGCCGTGTCGCTGCGACTATCCAAGCGCATGTCGATCCCTCCGAAACAACTCTTACAGCAGTATTCGCTTATCGTAGCCCAACTGCCTTTATTGGCGTTCTTGGTTCATTACTGGCAGGTAATGGGTATGTGCCCTTAAACAGAACCTTTCCCATTGAACGAACGCAGGTGATGTTGGAGCGTTCCGGATGCCGCTCCATCATTGTCGATGAGGGTTCCCTCCCCCAGTTGAATAAGTTACTGGAGACCGCCTCGGCGCCCCTGCTCGTGCTGACTCCCGATGCTCTGGACTTCGCCTCCCACAAACAACAGTGGCCACAACACACTTTTCTTGTGGGTCACGAACTCAAGCCCGCTGAACTCTGGCGGGAGCCGGCTTTCGAACTCGATTCCATCGCCTACCTCTTGTTTACTTCCGGCAGCACCGGCATTCCCAAGGGCGTAGCCGTAGCTCAGCGTAACGTCACCGCCTTTCTGGATTACATGGTAGAACGCTACGAAATAACGGAATCCGACCGCCTGTCCCAGATGTTCGATATGACTTTCGATCTATCGGTCTTTGATATGTTTGTCGCCTGGGAACGTGGTGCTTGCGTATTTTGCCCCTCGCAAAAAACATTGATCAAACCCGGCAAATTCATCAAAGACTCGGAACTCACCATTTGGTTTTCGGTGCCCTCCACCGCTGTCTTTATGAGGCAGCTCGGCATGCTGAAGCCGGCCCAGTATCCCTCACTGCGTCTCAGCTTATTTTGCGGCGAACCACTACCGGTATCCTCGGCTACTGCCTGGCTCGAAGCCGCGCCCAATTCCACATTGGAAAATCTTTACGGACCTACGGAACTCACCATCGCTTGTACCCTATACCGCTGGGATTCCTCGCGTTCCCCTGCCGAATCGGAATTGGGCATCGTCCCGATTGGCTATCCCTATCCCAATATGGGCGTTCTGGTCGTGGATGAAAACTTGCTTGAGGTTTCTCCGGGGCAGGAGGGCGAGCTCTTGATGAACGGTCCGCAGACCTCTCTCGGCTACTGGAAAGATCCGGTAAAAACGGCGGCGGCTTTCCTGATTCCCCCCGGCAAAAACGAAATCTACTATCGCACCGGCGATCGCGTTCGCCGCCCGTTGAGAAATGCCCCGCTAACGCACCTGGGCCGCATCGATTCTCAAGTCAAAATTTTTGGCCATCGCGTTGAACTCGGTGAAGTGGAATCAAAAGTCCGCGACGCTTGCGGATGTGATGGAGTTGTGGCCGTGGGATGGCCAAAGACCGATAGCGGTTTTGGTGGCGTTGAGGCCTTCATTGAAGGCCAGGAATTGGCTCTCGAAAATTTACGCAGTGCGGTAGCCAAAGATTTACCGGAATACATGGTTCCTCGGCGATTTCACTTCATGGACAGATTGCCCCGCAACGCGAATAATAAGTACGATCGTAAAGCCATGCAAAAATTGTTGGAAGAGGGCCTATGAACGCGGCGACGCCGGATGGAGTTCAAGATTTTTTGCGGGAGTATGTAGCCAAGTATTTGCGCGGGCAAGGTCGTGAAGTTCCCGCTGATCTCTCCGACGATTGCGATCTTCTTCTTTCCGGATACGTCGACTCCCTCGGTTTACTGGAATTGATGACCGCCATCCAGGATCACTTCGGACGTGAAATCGATTTCGATGAGCTGGACGCCGAGCAAATGACCATTGTGGGCCCCCTGAAAAGATTCGTCGCCGAAAAGCTCGTAAAACCCTGAATATGAATCAGTTGGCAACAACTTCGGGATTTCATCTGTGAACATTCACGCGGTATCGAGGCCTTAACTTACCGGCACAATCAGGCCTGCTCGCCAGTCCCTACTAATTTTCAATAGGCTATAATTCCATGGTCAGTCCCGGAGTTTCTGTTGACCGAAATTTCACCCGCGGTTAAAGCGCCTCGCTTATCCATCGAGAATTTCCGGGGCGACTTCACGCAACTGGCTTCCTTGATGCAGGCCTCCTGGGCTGAAAATTCCGGCCGGTCGTTGTTGTACACCTCGGAATTCCTATCCTCTTGTTTCGAGTACCCCGGGATGGGCTTTTCCATGGCGCCCGCCATCTACGTTGAATCCAAACCCGTGGCTTTTGTGGCTGGTTTTCCGCGGCTTGTGAGATTTAACGGCCGCAATCAAAAAATCATTGTCATCACATTCTTAACCGTCTTGCCCGAGTACAAAAAAAAAGGTTTGGGAATCATCGTTTGGAGTGAGCTCGTTAATCGCGCCCGCGCCGCCGGTTTTGACGGCATGGTGAACTATTGCGTGGATGGCGAACCGATGAATGCCATGATCGTAGGCAGTTGCAAGCGGCTCAAATTGCCTGTCGCGCGCATTTATTCCACACGCTACATGTCGACCGTTTTGCGTTCTGCTAATCACAGCCATAGTTCGAATGACAACAATCTGGCTGCCGACATGTTTCTCGGCTTGGCCGCTCCATTACCCGACAGTCAACCTTTTGCGCGCGCATGGTCCAAGCCCGAAGCCGAATGGCAATGTATTCGCCGCGCTCAGCCCATCACAGAAACTCTTTCCGCAGGGGGCCACTCCGGCTTGCTTACCGGTTACATCATGTCCATATCCGATAAAGCGCACACCAAGTGTCTTCTGATCGAAGATATTCTTTGGGGTACTTTGACAACCGAAGATCGGCAAACTCTCCTTCAAGAATTTCTGAAAAAAGCGGCCAACGCGGGTGTTCGGTTGGCAACTGTTCCGGTGTTGGGTTATGCCAACATGGAGCCTTTCAAGAAAGCGCGATTTCAAAGTACTCGCCGTGTTCTGCACGCTTATCTGACGCTGTGGTCCGCAGGGCACGCAGATCTTCCAGTCGAGCCTCTACCATCGATGTATCTGGATGTTTTTTGAGATTTAAAATACGGAATGCGAACGAACTAATGAATTAAGGCGGTCATGAACCTTATCGAAGCTCTGGAAATTTCGCGAAAACCTGTTGCGCAAGACGCCAAATTACTGCGCGTTTTTCTCGCTTGCGGCTTCACCCCGCTGCATTTGCAAAACTTTTTGTCCGCTCACCTGCGTCAGCAGTTCCTAGACAATCGCATCGAGATTAAAACCGGTCTGTTCGGCGATTTAGCTGGCTCGTTAGAACGGCTTGACGCTAAAGGTTACGACGGAACTGCGGTCGCGTTGGAGTGGCCTGACTTCGATTCCCGTTTGGGCATTCGCGAACTGGGTGGCTGGCAGGTTTCCGATGTCCGCGAAGTCATTTCTTCCGTGGATCGTCAGCTCTCTCGTTTGCAGCGCGCCCTAAAAACAGCAGCGCGCTCAGCGCCGGTCGTGGTTTCCTTGCCCACCCTTCCATTGCCGCCGTTGTTCTACACTCCTCCAAATATAAACAGTGCGGAAAAAACAAAATTGCTCCTATCCCTCGCAAAATTTGCGGCGGATCTCTCCGAAGAGTCCGGCATTCGAACTGTCGATTCACACGCCTTAGATTCCGTATCTCCACCGGCTGCTCGCTTTGATATCAAATCAGAAATTCTCAGCGGCTTTCCCTACAAGTTGCCTCACGCTTCGGCGCTCGCCCAATCGTTGGCCTCATTGCTGCAAGCGCGAAGTCCCAAAAAAGGCTTAATCACCGACTTGGATGACACCCTGTGGTCCGGGATTCTTGGTGAAGTTGGCGTGGATGGTGTCAATTGGAGTCTCGAGCATCACAGCCATATTCACGGCTTATACCAGCAATTTCTCTCCTCGCTCGCAAGTGCCGGCGTTCTTGTTGGTGTCGCCAGTAAAAATGATGCTGCCCTTGTCCAGCAAGCCTTCGATCGCAAGGATTTGTTTCTCAAAAAAGAAAATGTTTTCCCCTTCGAAGTGCACTGGCACCGCAAATCCGATTCCGTGCAGCGCATTTTGAAATCCTGGAATATCGGCCCGGAAGCGGTGGTTTTTATCGATGACAGCCCCATGGAGGCCGCGGAAGTAAAAGCCGCATTTCCCTCAATGGAATGTTTGGTCTTCAAAAAAGATGACTACCAGTCCGTGTGGGATTTGCTCGCGAATCTTCGCGCAGCTTTCGGCAAGACCGCTATTTCCAAGGAAGACACGATTCGCCTTGAAAGTTTGCGTAGCGCGGCGCCCTTGCTCGATGCCTTGGGTCAGGATGGCAACGCCTCCGACGAGTTTTTGAAACGCGCCGACGCTTTTGTTTCATTTGATTTCACCAAGCGCCCCAAAGACGGTCGGGCCTTCGAATTGGTCAACAAAACAAATCAATTCAATTTGAATGGCAAACGTTTCAGCGAATCGGAGTGGACCAAATTCCTCGCCGACCCCGCCAGCTTCCTGGTTACCGTCACCTATCAGGATAAATACGGCCCGCTAGGCAAGATCGCCGTCTTGTTAGGCAAGGTTCACGAAAAGAGACTGCACATTTCCGCTTGGGTGATGAGTTGCCGCGCTTTTTCGCGCCGCATCGAACACCACAGCCTCAAGAGGCTTTTCGATAAATTTGACGCCGACGAAGCAGTTTTCGATTTTCAGTCCACCGAAAGAAATGGGCCAACGCAGGATTTTTTTCTGGAATTAGTCGGCGACCCGCCGCAGCCCGGTCTAAAAATATCGCGCGCCTCGTTTCAGGAAAAGGCCCCGCCCCTGTTTCACCGTGTGGAGGAAGTGTAGATGCCTGAATTGGATGATCGCCTGACCCGCTGTTTCGCTTCGGTATTTCCGACGCTTCGGCCCGATCAAATTCACTCGGCCAGCGTGCACACCGTCCCGGCCTGGGACTCATTGGCCGCCGTCACGCTGATCGCTATATTGGAGCAGGAATTCGATACTCAAATCGACTTGATGGAAATGCCAGAACTGACCTCTTATCAAGCAGTCCACGATTACCTGCAAAGACAAATCAAATAGCGGCGTCAGCGTTCATTCTAACCTCTAATCTCGAACCTCCAATTCAATCTCGCACCTCTACTTCCGCACTAAAATAAGTGCAGTCCGGATGCTGAAACACCAGCGCACTGACACTCGCTTCCGGATCCATCATGAAACCTTCTGTCAATTGCACCCCAATTTCTTCCGGCTTAAGCAGTTGCCACAATCCAACCTGATCCTCCAGGTTTGGACACGCCGGATATCCAAAGCTGTAGCGCTTCCCGCGGTACCGTGAAGTGAATCGTTGCGCCATCGTCAAATCCGGCGGATCAGGAAAGCCCCAATCCTCCCGTATTCTTCGATGCAACCACTCCGCGCAAGCCTCCGCCGATTCAATCGCCAGCGCCTGCAAACCGTGCGACTTGAAGTAATATCCGTCGTTCTTGGCTTTTTCTGAACGTTCCCGCACGCCTTCGCCCGCGGTCACCACAAACAACGCCAGGTGATCCCGTTTCCCGTCCCGTGTCGGCAAAATGTAATCGCTCAAACAGAGTTGGTCGCCCACCCGTTGCCGCGGAAATTGAAACGTATGCAGCGCTTTACTCTCGCCGGGAGCAAACAACTGAATGGAATTGCCTTCCGCCTCAGCCTCAAAGAATTGCCACACCGCGCGCACCTTCATGAACTGCGCCGCTTCCTCCTTCACTTCCTCCATGCTTTCGTACAACTCCACAGCTTTCGCCTCGCGCTCCGCAAAGCGCTTCACGAAGTCTCCGCGAAAACCCATATGCCGGCCATACAACATATAAGGATTGATGTAGCTCCAAATATCTCTCAAATCTGGAACCAATCGAACCTTGCGCTCCAGCGTCGCAACCTCCGCTATCGGCAAATCCGCGCGAACTTTTAATGACCGTGTTACCGCGGGCTTGGCATTCACCACCACCGTCGTCGTCACACTGACGCCATTCCCGGAGAACGTATGCTGGTGCATCACCTCATCGCGAGTGCACGGATCCATCAACTCGTTCATCAACCGCAATCCGGTCATCGCATCCTTGGCATAAAAAACCGCTTGGCCATAAGTCGGCCCTATTTTGTTTTGCGTATATTTTGCGGAGAGCGCCGCGCCTCCCACCAACAAAGGCACCATGATCCCTGCATCTTTCAAATCGTTGGCAGTGATCACCATCTGTTGCGCGCTCTTCACCAGCAACCCAGACAGCCCAATCGCATCAGGTTGATGCTGTTTATAAGCCTTGATCAATTCTTCGGGCGGAACCTTGATACCCAGGTTCACAACGTCGTATCCGTTGTTCTTGAAAATAATCTCCACCAGATTTTTGCCGATGTCGTGCACATCTCCCTTCACCGTGGCCAGCACCACCTTGCCGCGCTTCGCGGTATCCGCCTTTTCCATGAATTGCTCAAGGTGACTCACCGCCGCTTTCATCGCTTCCGCGGATTGCAACACCTCCGCCACGATCAGCTCGTTCGCGTTAAACAGCCGCCCCACTTCCGCCATTCCCGCCATCAGCGGCCCATTCACGATATCCAGCGGCGCCGTTCCTTCGCCGCGTTTACGTTCCAGATCGTCCACTAATCCGTCGCGCGTGCCTTCAATAATGTAATTAGCCAGGCGTTCATCTAGTGGCAAGTCCGCCGCGCTGATTTTTTGCTTCTTGGTCGCGGTCCGGAAGTGTTCCGCAATGGCCGCAATGTAGTATTGGTTGACCGCCGCTTTTTGCGCTTTACTTTGCTGGCGCCAATCTTTCGGAACGTTTGCCAAAAGTGCGGTCTGTGGATGCTCCGCCGGCACATTCGTCGGCGGATGCGAAAACAATAAATTCTCCGCCAGTCGTCTCTCGTGCTCCGGAATCGAAGCAAACCGCTCCAGCTTTTCCGTATTCACGATCGCCAGATCGAGGCCCGCCTTGGTGCAGTAATAAAGAAAAACCGAATTAACAACCTCGCGCGCGCCAGGCGGCAATCCAAAAGACACATTGGATATCCCCAATATCGTTCGCGTATCCGGCAAGGCCTGCTTGATTAATCGAATCCCTTCAACCGTCTCAACCGCACCACCAATATAATTTTCATCTCCGGTCGCACAGGGAAACACCAGCGGATCAAAAATAATGTCTTCCGGTCCTAAGCCATATTTCTCCGTCAGGAGTTTGTAGCTGCGTTGCGCAATCGCCAATTTGCGCTCGCGCGTAAACGCTTGCGCCTGCTCTTTGTCTTCATCAATGCAGCCGACCACCACGGCCGCTCCAAAATCGTGAGCCAGCGGCACCACTCGTTCGAATTTCTCTTCGCCATCCTCCAGGTTGATGGAATTAATAATCGATTTGCCTTGGCAATACGTCAGCGCAATCTCAATCGCCGATGGATCGGTGGTATCGATCATCACCGGCGTCTTCACCTTGCGAATCAATTTTTCGTAAAACGGCTCAATATCTTTTTTCTCATCCCGCTCCGTGCTTTGCAGGCATACGTCCACAATGTGCGCGCCGCCGCGAACCTGCCGCCGCGCCACTTCGCTAGCTTCTTCCCACTTTTCTTCGGCAACCAAATTTTTGAACAATCGCGAGCCAATCACGTTGGTTCGCTCACCCACCAGCAATGGCCGTGTTTGCTCATCCGCTTCGATGGTTTCAATCCCCGAATAAATCGCGCGGTGCGTTTCCGCCGGCCGTTGCCTTGGCTTCTTGCCTTCCACCATCTGCGCAATCGCCCGGATGTGTTTTTCCGTCGTTCCGCAGCACCCGCCAATAAAGTTCAACCACCCCTGATCAACAAATTTTTCCAGTTGCGCAGCCAGCGTCGTCGGCGTTTCAAGGTATTTGCCTTCTTCATCTGGCAAGCCGGCATTTGGATAGCACGACACATACGCATCCGTCAGTTGGCTTAGCGTGCGGATGTGGTCGGTCATGAACTCCGGCCCGGTTGCACAGTTCATTCCGAACGCCAATGGCTTGGCGTGCCGCAACGACGCCCACAAAGCCTCAACCGTCTGCCCGGCTAGCATGCTGCCCATCGGCTCAATGGTGACCGACACAATAAAGGGAACCTGCGTGCCGATTTCTTTGGAAAGTTGCTGAATCGCCAGAATCGCCGCTTTAATGTTTCGCGTGTCCTGGCAGGTTTCTACCAGCAGCAGGTCCACGCCGCCTTCCACCAATCCATGCGCTTGGGTGTAGTAAGCGCTCCGCAACTCCTCAAACGTTACGCCACCCGTCACGGTAATAGCCTTGGTCGTTGGCCCCATGGCTCCCGCTACGAATCGCGGCTTCCCGCCGGTACTCAGTTCATCGGCGGCCTGCCGCGCCAACTCCGCCGAAAGTTTATTCAATGAATGCGCGTCAGCGGATAATCCGTATTCCGCAAGCACAATGGGCGCCCCACCGAAGCTGTTAGTTTCGACAATGTCGGAGCCCGCCTCAAAATATTTTCTGTGAATGTCCAGAACGACGTCTGGCCGCGTGCGAACTAAATTCTCATTGCAGCCCTCTAGCGCTGCTCCGCCGAAGTCTTCCGCGGTCAGGTCGCGCTGCTGCAGCATGGTGCCCATCGCGCCATCGAGCACCAGGATTCGCTGCGAAAGTAACTCCCGCAGAGCTTGCGCCGATTTGGTGAAATCTCGCATCTTGTCTTTAAGAGTGTGTCCTTTAGAGGTGTGCGCCGTACTTTTATTTTACCCGCGTTCATCACAGGAACCGAATCCCATGCATTAAACGCCCGTTTTATGCCCCTGAACGGCGATTCTCCCTTGCCGGTCACCAGCCTATTTGAGGCAAAATGCTTCGTAGCCGTTACGTAACGGTTCAAGAACACTAGTTGTCAATAGCCTTGCCCCTGGTCCCGGTTTTCACTACGCTGCAATGAGGCAAACCGTGACTAGGCAAACCCTAACTAGACAAACTGTGGCTAGGCAAACTGTGGCTACCAAACGGTCAACTCCCAAACTAAGCGTCTGCATCCTCTCGCCCCACCCGCTGGTGCTGGGCGAATTTGAACGCATTCTTGCCAAAGCAGACTTCAAAGTTATTTCCACTCAACTGGAATCGACCTTGGCTCCCGACCTTCGCAGCTTTGAGCCTCCCGCCGCGCAGGTCTATGTCATCGATGCGCACGCCTCCAAGCCTGCAACCGGCGCTCTCCTGGCCAACCTGATGGAACGCTTTCCGGAAGCCCGTCTGATCGTTGTGGGTGAACAACACAATGAAGCCAACAGCTACGCGCTGCTTCGTCTCGGTGTTAAAGGCCTGTTGACCTACGCGGAAGCCCGCGAACAACTCACGCGAGCCTTGCCCTTGGTCGCCATCGGTGGCTTCTGGGTGCCCCGTCAACTTCTTTCCGGCTTCGTGGACTCCATACTTACCGGGCAGGGCCGCCGCCTCAAATCCGACTCCGTCACCAATTTGAGCCGCCGCGAACAGGAAGTTCTCGATTCTCTGCTCGAAAATCTTTCCAACAAAGAAATTGGCAGCCGTCTGAACATTGCCGAGCGCACCGTAAAATTTCACGTTTCCAATTTGCTCAGCAAATTTGGCGTCCGCCGCCGCGCTGACCTCATCCTCCTGACCTTCCAGCGCCGCATGGCCCAAAGCTAGCACTCCTTCGTCACCCATCCCTGATCCTCCATACTGACAACCCCTATTCATTCTGTTAGCGTTTTACCTCGGCATTCTTTTGCCTTCTTGGTGATGGCATAGCTTCCTCATTTTCGAGCTGCCCGTGCGCAGCTAAGGAGAATTTTCATTGAACGTTCTGGTCACCGGCGCTGCGGGTTATATCGGCAGTATTTGCAGTGAGGTCCTGCTGGCGCGTGGGATAAGTGTAATTGCGCTGGATAATTTACTGGAGGGCCATCGCGAAGCCGTCTCCCCGGACGCCATTTTCTGCCATGCCGATCTTGGTATTCGCTCGCAAATTGAAGATGTCTTCGCCCGCCATAAAATTGACGCGGTGATGCACTTTGCCGGGGAAGCCCTGGTCGCCAAGTCCGTTCGAGAACCCAGCACCTTTTATGCCGCCAACGTCGCTTGTGGCGTAAATCTTCTCGATGCCATGATTCGCCACGGCGTAAAAAAATTCATCTTTTCCTCCACGGCCGCGACCTATGGCGAACCCGAGATCGTCCCGATCCCCGAAGATCACCGAAAAAATCCCATTAACCCCTACGGCAAATCCAAGCTGGTATTCGAGCAGATCCTTGCCGATTACCGGGCCTACACCGGGATGGCCTACGTGACTCTGCGCTACTTCAACGCCGCCGGCGCCTCGCAGCAGCGCGGCGAAGCGCATCGCACCGAGA
This sequence comes from Verrucomicrobiia bacterium, assembly GCA_035568155.1. GTDB lineage: Bacteria > Acidobacteriota > Terriglobia > Acidiferrales > UBA7541 > Acidiferrum. The sequence continues at coordinate 81,963 of DATMOS010000051.1, forward strand.
CGCACTTGATCCCGCTCGTTTTGAACGCTGCGAGCGGCGCGATCCCCCACGTCCAGGTGCTTGGCACCGATTACCCCACTCCCGACGGCACCTGCGTTCGCGACTACATTCACGTGCTCGACATTGCCGACTCCCACCTGCGCGCGCTTCAGGAAATTGAGGGCGTCGCGGGAGAAGCATTTAACGTCGGCAACAGCCGCGGTTATTCCATTTTAGAAGTCATCGAAGCTGCTGAGCGTGTCACCGGCAAAAAGATTCCGCGCCAACTTTCTCCGCGCCGCCCGGGTGACCCCGCGGTCCTGGTCGCCAGCAAGGAAAAGTTGAAAACCATGCTGGGCTGGGAAGCCACCCACTCTTCGTTGGAAGAAATTATTTCCTCAGCGTGGAACTGGAAGCTAAAACATCCTCGCGGTTATGCGGAAGCTGTCACCGCACAAGGAATCAACAAATAAAAGAGGCGTTCGGGCGGGCTATTTCGGTCTGGAACCGCCTTTAAAAGATCACGCGACGCGATTCGAAATCATGCCGACTTTTTACATTGAACAGTTTGGATGTCGCGCTACCCAAGCCGATGGCGCCGCGCTTGAAGTTCAATTACTGCAACGTGGCTACACCCGAGCGGCCAAAGCCGCAGCCGATATCGTGGTTGTAAACACCTGCACCGTTACCTCCGCTGCCGACGCCCAAGCCCGAGACGCGATCAGGAAAATCAGCGCGCAAAATCATGCCGCGCGGGTAATTGTCACTGGTTGCTACGCGCAGCGTGCCCCCGAAGAAGTAGCGGAACTTCCCGGCGTCGCCTGGGTAGTCGGGAATTCGCACAAGCCGGAATTGCCCGCACTCATAGAAAGTCTTTCCATTACCTCGGCCGCAAGAGATTTCTTACCCGTTCTTTCCTTGGAACTGTCCTCCACCGCACTTCGGCGCGCGCCGGCGCAAATTTTAACCGGGAAATTCGAACCCAAACCGCTCTTGAGCTCTCCGGTATTCAACACTGAAGAAAATCACACCCGTCCCATCCTCAAAATTCAGGACGGCTGCGACTCTCGCTGCGCGTACTGCGTGATCCCGCAAGTCCGCGGAAAAAGCCGCAGCCTCCCTCCTGAAGCCGTGCGGCAGCAGGTCAATCAACTGTGCGATTCAGGCGTAAAAGAAATCGTTCTCAGCGGCATTAATATTGGAACCTACGGACGGGACCTCAGCCCTCGCATTACTTTCTCGACGTTGCTGCGCCGCATTCTCGACGAAACGCCCATCGAGCGCTTGCGCGTTAGTTCCATCGAGCCTATGGACGTCACCACTGACCTCATCGAATTTTTTGCCGCAAATGATCGCATGGCCCCGCACTTTCATATGCCCTTGCAAAGCGGAACGGATCGCATCCTCGCCGCCATGCATCGCTGGTATCGCGCTGAACACTACGCCCGCCGCGCCCAATTAATCCGCGAACATTTACCTCACGCCGCCATTGGAGCTGACGTTATCGCGGGATTCCCTGGTGAAGCCAGCGAAGATCACTCCACCACGCTCGCATTCATCGAAGGCCTGCCGCTCACGTATCTGCATGTTTTCTCCTTCTCAAAGCGCCCCGGTACGCAGGCCGCCGCGCTTGCCAACGAAGTTCCCCCGGGACTTATAAAAAGCCGTGCCCGGGAACTGCGCGCCCTCGGAGAAAAAAAATCCGCTGCATTTCGCAATGAACAAGTCGGCACTCAATTGCGCGTACTCACGCTCCGGTCGGCATGTGGTTCCGCAACGCATTTGGCCAATGATGAGTCACGCGACAGAAGCGCGCAGGTAAAGGAGGCTGGGCCGAGGAAAGAATCCGCGTACACTCCCGCGCTCTCCAGCAATTATTTGCGCGCAAGGTTGCCGGGTAATTGGGTTGCCAATCAATGGGTGAATGTCCGTGTCGCGGCTGTTGAAGGAAATGATTTAATTGGAGAGCCTGCAGAATCGATTAACGCCGAATTAAGAGTTCGCGCATTCGCTTAACAAAGCAATTTCCTCAACCTTCAAAAATCACCTGTGCCAGAGCTTGCTCCGCCGTGTGTGTGATGCTGACAGCAATATTCTTCACCCCTAAGCGCGCCGCAATTTTCCCCGCTTCGCCTCGGATCGCTAAGGTTGGCCGTCCACTCTTTTCGCGGATCACTTCCAGGTCCACCCAGCGCACCCCATGCGACCAGCCGGTCCCTAAAGCTTTCATCGCCGCCTCTTTCACCGCGAACCGTCCCGCATAGCGCTCGAATTTATTTTTAAATCGCTCGCAATAAGCCCTTTCTGCTGGCGTGTAAATTCGTCGTAAAAACGCCTCGCCGCGTCTTTCTATAGTGCTGCGTATCCGCGGCACCTCCGCGATGTCCACTCCCGTCCCGATAATCAAGAGGCCTCCAGCAGGCAGTTCACTCCCACCGCGATTATACTGGGACCATTCAGATGACGCCCGCCAAGACAAAAACGCTATTGAGAACACCAGCGACCAGAAATAAGCCGCTGAGCTCGCGCGACGCTTGGAAACTCCGTACATCTGCAGACGGGGCAGGTTTTCTTCAAGTCCCGGCATTCAGCGCGTTCCCCTGGTTGATCCACGGATTCAGCACTTCTCAAGGAGGAGTCAGCGCTCTCAACGGCGGCAAGGTGCTCAATCTCGGATTCACCGATTGGGATGCCCGCGAAAATGTTCAGAAAAACCGCAAATTCTTTCAATCTGCCGTTGACGCCAACGAATTCACTCTCGTCTCACTAAAGCAATTTCATTCCGACGTGGTATGTGGCTTTTCTTCTGCGCCGCCCAATGAGCCATGCAGCGCGGACGCATCTATTACCAATGTCCCAAACCTCCTACTTGGCATTCAAACCGCCGATTGCGTGCCAATTTTATTGCTCGATCCAAAGAAACATGCCGTCGCCGCCGTTCATGCCGGTTGGCGCGGCACGCTCCAGCGCATCGTGGAAAAAACCATCGGCCGCATGAAAATGGAATTCAAAACCGCCCCGAGCGATTTGTTAGCGGCCATCGGCCCAGCCATTGGCGGTTGCTGCTATGAAGTCGGCACGGAAGTCGCCGCCGCTTTCCATTCCCAATTCGCCAAGGCCCCGGAATGGTTTGACGAGTTGCGCACCGGTGATGAACCCAATCCTCTGCAATGGCTCAATCAGTTTCCCCCTGGCCATCAACCGCCACCGAAAAATGTTCGTCTGGATTTGCGTAAAGCGAATCGCGCGCAATTGCTGGCCGCGGGTCTCCGCCCGCAAAATATTTTTGTCAGTGATCTTTGCACTGCGTGCCGCCCCGATCTTCTTTTTAGTTATCGCAAACAGGGCAGCGAAAGCGGCCGCATGATGTCAGTGATAGGCATTCGAGAAGGAAATAAGTCGAGCAGAAAATAATCGCGCCCTAAAATAAATCACTGCAATTATCGCTCGGACTCCTACAACGTAATTAGATTTGAACCACTTTTCTCAATCGGTGTCTCGTTGAGCAGCGCTAGTTGCCCGCAAGCCGCCATTACATCGCGCCCCCGCGAGCGCCGCACAAAAGTCGCAATCCCACGATCAATCAAAAGCTCCTGAAACGCTGCGATCGCTTCCTCCGAAGACTCCCGGTAAGGCAAATCTCCCGGATTCCAGGGGATCAAATTAACCTTGCACTTCAGTCCCGCAAGCAGCTTCACCACCCGCCTCGCATCGTCCAGCGTATCGTTGACCCCACCTAGCATCACGTACTCAAACATCAGAAATTCCCAGCTGCGTAACGGATATTTTCGGCAAGCTCCCAGCAACGCCGCCAGCGGATATTTGCGATTGATGGGCATCAATGCGTCGCGCTGCGCGTCGTTGGATGCGTTCAGCGAAATCGCCAGCTTTGGCCGCTCGCTTTCCATCGCTAGCCGCTCGATTCCCGGCACGATTCCACTCGTCGAAATCGTCACTCGTTTCGCGGGTATCCCTACCCCGTTCGGATCCTGCAAAATCCTGCATGCCGTCAGCACCGCGTCGTAATTCAGTAGCGGCTCGCCTTGCCCCATGAACACAATATTCGTGTGCGGCACCAGCGTGTCTTTGTTCTCTTCCAGCGCGATCAGTATTTGCCCCAGAATTTCTCCCGGCGACAAATTGCGAATCAATCCCAACTGCGCCGTCAAACAAAATTGGCAATTCACCGCGCAGCCTGCCTGCGTCGAAGCGCAAATCGTCTGCCGGCCCTCGCTCGGCATGAACACCGCTTCCACGGAAGCCGCCCGCGTCTTGTCTTTCTCGGTCAGTTCCAATTCGAAAAGGTAACGGACGGCCCCATCCGCGGACTGGAATCGTTTTTTCACTTCCGGCAGCCTGATTCCCGCCCCATCGGTCAGACGCTCGCGCAACGACGCCGGTAAGTTCGTCACCTGCTCCAGATCAAATTGTCGTTCCGCGTACAACGCGCGATAAATCTGATCTCCGCGATAGGCTGGTTCGCCTAGCGACACACATAGCTCGCGCAATTCCTCCTTGGTCTTACCGAGCAATTCAGTGTTTTGCGACACGCTCACGCGCACTCAGCTCCAACTTCAAGAATACTCCGAACAGTCCTCACCGTCTTGCCAGCCAACGCCACCACACAAAAACGGCGTTATAATTCTAGGTGACAAAGTTCTAGCAGCATTGCCTTGGAGGGCTCCATGGCTGGCTCAACAACCGGACCCAAAGCCGGCACAATCGCGGCCGAACAACTCAACATTCAGGACTGGGTTAAAGGTCTCGCGGCCATTCCCGCTAAGGACTTCTCTCTCGAAACCGTCCAGGACTACATCCTGCGCCACGCCGTCCGCCCGGAAACCATCCACAAGTATTGCTATTTCTCCAAAGGCAGTTACACCCGCAACCTGATTTTCAAAAACGAAGTATTCGAGTGCATGACCGTTTGTTGGGAAGTTGGCCAGCATAGCCGCGTGCATAACCATCGCGACCAGAATTGCTGGATGTCCGTCCCGGTCGGCCGTCTGCGCGTGCAAAATTATCGCGTTGACCATCGCGATTCTTCGCGCGGCACCTGCAAGATCGTTCCCACTGACGCCTACATAATGGACGCTACTCATCCCTCCTACGTCAATCCACTTGAACCTGTTCATGAAGTGATCAATGCGTCTGAATTTAATGAGCGCGCGGTCAGCATTCATGTCTATTCCAAGCCATTCGACAGTTGCGAAGTCTACCAGCGCGACAAGGGCACCTATGCCGACGTTCCACTCTTCTATACAAGCGAATACGGCGAATTAAATCCCGCTGAGAAGCTTCTCTAGTCTCTGGCGCCCGCAAAACGCATTTCTGCGCGCCATCGCTCGCCACGCTTCGCCTGCCTGTGTCACAATCAGCTAATGCCCACGGAAACCCGTGATATCAAAAAGCACGCCCTACCTAATGGCCTGGTGGTCATAACCGAAAACATGCCGCACGTGCGCTCCGTTTCCATCGGCGTGTGGGTTCGTAGTGGTTCACGCCGCGAATCCCCTGCCGAAAATGGGTTAGCCCACTTCATAGAGCACATGGTTTTCAAGGGCACTGAACGCCGGTCCGCGGAAGCCATCGCGCGCGAAATGGATTCGGTCGGCGGCATGCTCGACGCCTTCACCTCCAAGGAGCAAATCTGCTTCAACGCCAAAGTCCTTGACGAACATCTTCCGATCGCCTTCGATGTCATCGCCGACCTCGTTCTGCGTCCCAATTTTGATGCCGAGGACGTCACCAAAGAACAGCAAGTCATTCTCGAAGAAATCAAGATGGACATGGACAACCCCGAGTATCTTTTGCACGAGGTCTTCACTCGTGGATTTTGGCCTGAACACCCTTTGGGACGCCCCATCCTGGGCACTCCCGAAACGGTAAAAAACTTCACTCGCCCGGTATTAAAGGCGCGCTTCGCCTCGTGGTTTGCTCCCGATCACCTCGTCGTCACCGCTGCCGGCAATGTGGCCCACGAACAAGTCCTCGACTTGGTCACTCGCGAATTTGGCCACCTCCAACCGAGTGGCCAGCACGCCCCGCATATCGCCCCGCGCACCGAAGCTCCGATTCACCTGGAAAAGAAACGCGATCTTGAACAGGTACATCTCTGTGTTGGCGTTCCGTCAGTTCCGCTGGGTCACGAGGATCGCTTCGGCATTGCCGTCTTGAATAATCTTTTAGGTGGCGGCATGTCCTCGCGTTTATTTCAGAATGTTCGCGAAAAGCGTGGGCTCGCTTACGCGGTCTTCAGCGAAATTACTCCCTATTCCGACGCTGGTATGCTCACTGTCTATGCCGGCTCTGCCAAGGAAACTGTTGGCCAGGTGTTGGACCTGATTGTCAGCGAATTTCGCGACCTGAAAAAATCCCTGGTTACCGAAGAAGAGCTCACGCGCTCCAAAAATCATCTAAAAGGTTCGTTGATGCTCTCGCTGGAATCCACCAGCGCGCGCATGTCCAATCTCGCGCGCCAGGAATTGTATTTCCGGCATTTCTATTCGCTTGACGAAATCCTGGCCTCCATCGAAGCGGTCACCCGCGAACAATTGCAAGCTCTGGCGCGGCAATATTTTCGCTCCGAGGATACTGCCGTCACCGTGTTGGGGAACCTCAATGGGTTCTCGCTTGATCGCGCACGCCTGGCCTGCTAACGCGCCGGCATTTCCTTGATGTAGCCCGCAATTTCCTCAGCAACCCGCGAACATTCTTGTCATAAATCGTTGACCTTCTCATTGCTCTCTGCCATCATGCTCGAAATTCGTCTTCGCTCTTGTTTCGCTGTGGTTTTTGGAGAGTAGCGATCGGCTTACGGGTATCCATTCTGGCGTCTGGCAGCTCGGGC
>DATMOS010000052.1:0-114073 GCA_035568155.1 Verrucomicrobiia bacterium
CGAGCGGCAGCTCGATGCGCGGCTTGAGGAATTGCTCGCCAAGCTGCGCAAGAATCGCCCGTCCGAAGATCCCTGGGTGGTGCGGCGGGCTTATGAAATTGCCGCCGAGCGCCATCGCGACCAACTTCGGAGTTCCGGCGACCCATATCTAACTCATCTTCTGGAAGTAGCCCACATTCTGGCGGACATGCGGCTGGATGCCACGACGCTAACTGCCGCGCTGCTGCATGACGTGGTCGAAGACACGGAATTTCCGTTGTCGCGCATCGAAGAGCGCTTCGGGCCGGAAGTCGCGCGACTTGTGGAAGGCGTAACCAAGATCAGCCGGCTGAACATGATGGCGCCGGAAACGCGCCAGGTTGAGAACATCCGCAAAATGCTGCTGGCCATGGTGAACGACGTGCGCGTCGTGCTGGTAAAGCTGGCTGACCGCCTGCACAACATGCGCACGCTGGAATATCTCGAAAGCGCCAAGCAAGAGCGCATCTCACGCGAAACATTGGATATTTATGCCCCCATCGCGCACCGACTGGGAATGGGCAACATCCGCAATGAGCTCGAGGATTTATCTTTCCGCTACCTGGAACCGGAAGCCTTCCTGAGGCTGCAGAAAGAAGTGGCGGAAAAGGCCGACATCCATCGCAAATTCCTGGAGGAAGTGCAGCAGAACATCCAGACAAAGTTAGTAGAGAGTGGCATCCCCGCGGAGTTGGAAGCGCGCGTCAAGGGACTCTATTCGCTGCATCGCAAACTGGTGCGTCACGAACGAGAACTCGAACAGGTTTATGACTTGCTTGCGGTGCGTGTAATTACCGACAGCGAGCGCAATTGTTATGCGGCGCTTGGCGTAGTGCATCACATCTGGCATCCGGTGCCGGGACGATTCAAAGACTACATCGCGATGGCGCGCCCCAATCTTTACCAATCTCTGCACACCACCGTTCTGCACGGCGGACAGCCCCTCGAGGTACAAATTCGAACGCAGGAAATGCATCGCATCGCGGAAGAGGGCGTGGCCGCGCATTGGAAGTACAAAGGCGGAAAGCCTGGTTCCGAGGAAGAGAACCAGCGGCTCACCTGGATGCGGCAGTTGATCGAGTGGTCGCAGGAGCTGGAAGAGCCTGGCGATTTCCTATCGACCTTAAAGGTGGATTTCGCCCCCGTGGAGGTGTATGCCTTCACTCCCAAGGGCCGCGTGCTGGAGCTGCCGCGCGGGGCCACGCCGGTGGATTTCGCGTATGCGGTGCACACCGAAGTTGGGCATCAATGTACCGGCGCTAAAGTAAACGGCCAGATGGTCTCGCTGCGCCATGAAATCACCAGCGGCGATGTCGTGGAGATTCTCACTCAGAAGGGCCATCACCCCAACCGCGACTGGCTCAGCTTTGTAAAGAGTTCGCACGCCAAGAGCAAAATTCGCCATTGGATTAATCTCGAAGAACGCGAGGAAGCCACCGAGATGGGGCGCAAACTGCTTGAAAATGAAGCGCGCCACTTCGATCGCAGCCTGAAAAAAATTCCTGAAGCGGACATGTTGAAGGTGGCTACCGATCACGGCCTTTCGAAGATTGACGATTTGTATGCCGCGGTAGGCTTTGGAAAGTATTCCGCGCGCCAGATTCTGACCCGTGTGCTTGGTGAGCCGGCCAAGGCCGCGCAAATTGAAGCGCCCGACGCCAAGCCCACGCTGGTTAAAACTGTCAAACGCATGCTGGGTTTCGGCGAGGCGCCGCTTATCGTCAAAGGGCATGACGATTTGTTGGTCTATCGCGCGAAGTGCTGTAATCCCATTCCCGGTGATGAAATAGTCGGGTACATCACGCGCGGCCGCGGCGTCGCGGTGCACACGCGCACGTGCCCCAACGTGCAGAATCTGCTTTACCAAACGGAGCGTCGCATAGCCGTGGAGTGGGGCGGCGAAAATGCCGCAACCTTCCCCGTCGAGCTGCAGATTCGCGCGCGCGATCGCGCTGGATTGCTTGCTGACATCACCACCGTGATCAGCGGGGCCGGTTCGAACATTCGCAACCTGGTCAGCCGCCCCGATGGCGTGAACGCGCGAATCGACGCCAGCCTGGAAATCGTGGACCGCCGCCAACTGGAAACCATCCTCGTAAATATTCGCAAGATTGCCGCGGTTTACGGCGTTGAGCGAGTTTATCAAACCACCTGAAATTTGACGATTCCTGAAGTGCCGCCCGGCCTACCTGTCCTTTAGGCGGGTATCTCCCACTACACACCTTCCGATTGTCGCCGATGGAGTGCAATACCTCCCGCTACAATCGAATCATGGCTCTTCATCGAAATTTGCCCTCGTGGATCGCACGCGTTCGAACCGGGCCGGCGAATCTTTCGTTGCTAACGGCAGTCCTAGCCTACAATTTGGCCCTTTCATCCGGCTGCGGACATAACGTGTTAGCCGATTACCGGCCGCTGGTGAACGCCGGAATGTCTTCAAGCAGCATCGAGCAATTGAAAAAATTGGATACTTCCGATTCCGAAATGGTGCAGCTGGTGAGCGCCAAGCAGGCCGGAATTACGGATTACACCTGCGTCACGCTATTGAGCACCGCTCGCCAGCATCAGCATCCCTTTACCAGTTCTGATGCCGTCGCCAGCCTGGCTCACGCGGGTTTTGGAGAGCCCCAGATTCTGCAGATCGCGCGCCTCGATAAGCTCGATACGATTAGCGGCGACGCCGTTACCTTGCGCCTGATTGGATTGTCAGATCCCACGGTGCAAATCCTGCTGCAACGGCGCCTTCAGAACCAGCCGACACTCTCGAGCGCAGAAATTGCGCGTCTGAAAAATACCGGCTTGACGGAAAATGAAATTCTTCAACGGATTAACCGCGGAATGGACGACAACCAGGCGGAGAGAGAAATAAAGGCACGCGAGACGGCGCGAAATCACTACGGTACCGGATTTGTTAGTATCCGTGGCCGAAGACGTTAGTATCTTTTACCTTTGCCGCCAAAATGGCGGCTATAAACTAATTACCTCTGCGAACCCTCCTTTTGCCGCGCTGCAATCCTCGCTACAATCTAAGCGTTGAGACCATCCTCTAACCTTCGCGCACGGCCAGTTCTTTTTCTAGTCGCAAGCTTGAGTTTTGTCGCTGGATGCACCTCATCTTTCGGCCCCGGATACATCATCAACAAACAAGACATCGATGTGCATTTCGCTCCCGGCCCGCCTCCGCACATCACTATTAAATCGAGCTATGAACTGACCAATGATGGCACGCGGCCGCTTTCCGAGCTCGAGCTGCGGCTGCCCTTAAATCGCCGGTTTAAAAGCTCTAATCTCGAACTCACCTGGGATGGAGAACGGCTCAACACCGAGCCATCCCCTGACTACCCACGCAATACGCTCTTGAAATTGCCGAACAGCTGGGCAGTGTCGGGCCGGCACAGCCTGCATATCGCTATGAATTTGGAGACAGCCGGGCCCGCCGAGTCGTCTTACCTGGGCTTCGCGCCTGACGCCTTCTTCCTGCCAGCGCAAGGATGGGCCCCGGAACTTTTGCCTTCCAACGGCATTTTCGCGACGGGCGGCGCGCCGCCAGACAAATGGAATCTCACCCTACATTTGCCCAAGGATTTTGTCGTCCATGCCAGCGGCGACAAAGTAAAAACTTCCAAGCACGGAGACGAAGCTACTATCCACGCGAGGCAGCGCATCGTGGACATCTATCCTTCCGTGATTGCCGGCCGCTACGTAATCAAGCAAATTGGTTCCGACCGCCAAAAGATTTACTTATGGACACGCAAGCCCCAGGACCCCGGCGACATTCGGTCAGTAAGCGATTCACTGCTAAAAACTCTCGCGAATTACACTCTGGTCTTTGGACCGCGTTCCGTCGCCCAACCGCCAACGGGCTTTTTGGGAAGGCACCATACCGCAGGTCAAAACGGTCTGCCGTTGTGGCTGGTGGAGTGCCCGGTCATACCAGGATGTTTCACCGAACGAAATCCTCTGAATGCTCAGCTGCTCGGTACTAAAGACCAAGGGCGAAGCGGCGAGATGATCTCGCTGGACAGTGCGGTGATCGATCCCAGTCCGGGGCTTAAGAAAATGGCGCTGGCAACGGCACCCGCATTGGCAGCCAGTTGGCTAGGTTATGGCCAAAACCCCGGATTCTTTGAGCAGGCTCCGCCGCTTTCGGCTTTTCCAGCGTTCGCAGCGGCCGTGGGCGACGAGGCGCTGAATGGTGCGGCTGACCGCACAGAAACGATTCGGCGCGCGCTGGTGCTGGTGCCACAAAACACTTTGCCATCGGCGAAAGAGAACAATGCCGCTTTGTACGCGAAAAGTTTTCTTTTCTTCTACGCGCTCCAGGACCGTTACGGCCCAGAAACTTTTCGCAAGGCCGTCAGGCATATGTTGGATGCCCGTCGCAACACCGGTTTTAATCTGGACGATTTGATCGCCGCATTTGATCAGGAAGCGCACGGAAATACGGCTGCATTCGTGCGCTTATGGATGAAACATCCTGGAGTCCCGGCGGATTTTCGCGCGAAATATGAAAGTACCTCCGCGCAGAAAAACGTACCCGCGGATGAGACCACATCGTTCAAGGAGACTACACCATGAAAGATATCGTACTTACCGACCGGGGACCGAAACCCATTGGCCCCTACTCGCAGGGAGTGCGCGCCAATGGATTTTTATTTATCTCCGGCCAAGTAGCCTTTGACCCCGCCACCTCGCAAATCACCGGCACCGATGCGGCGCAGCAGACTCAGCGCGTGCTGGAAAATTTGAAAGCTATTTTGGAAGCTGGTGGCTCGAATTTTCATCACGTGGTGAAGACCACCGTTTTTCTAAAAGACATGAATGATTTCGCGGCCATGAACGAAGTTTACGCGCGGTATTTCACCGCTGCCCCTCCGGCGCGCTCCACAGTGCAGGTGGCCCGGCTGCCGAAGGATGCGCTGGTTGAAATTGAGGTGATCGCGGCGGTTTAATCCGACCCATCTTGGCGATTCCGACCCAGGCCCAACAAATCAAAAAAACTGCCCCGGAGAAGACCCGGGGCAGCGCGAAGAATTAAATTGAACTGTTGTTTAGTCGCCCGCCACTGCTTCGGCGGTCGCTTCTTTTGCCTGCGACGCAGGGGCCGAGTGGCCATTGCCGTTGCCATTTTCAGTCGCAGGAGCGATAGAAACGGGCTTGAAGTTTGCAGGAACCGCTTTGGCGATGTCCGACACGCTGCCGATTTGTACCACGGTCGGTTGCGGCTTCTTGAGGACCAGCTCTTCGTAAATCGCTCGCACTTTGGCCTGTTCCTGAATCGCTTTCTTGCGGCGAATGCGATCCTCTTCCGAGGCAGTCAAGGGAATGTCGTGTTCCAGGTGGCGAACGCGCGCGGCATCATCAGCATCGATGATGAGCGAGTGTTCGAACGAGTTGAGGTTAACGGCCTTGCCCTTGGCGTAGATTTCGTGTTTGCCGTGTTCTTTGTACCACTGCGCCACGGTCGCGTTCTTGTGCATGTTTTCGATGATCTGGCGCCAGCCCACGCCGGTGTTGTAAGCGCAGAAGGAAATTTCACCCTGCTGGGTGGCGTAAGGAATGATGCACATTTCGGTGCGGCGGAAGTCGTAGTTGAACAAATCCTGGAACCACATTCCCGCGATGAACAGGAAGTTCCAAGGATCGGTCTGCCGGCGCTTCATGGCGTCTTCATAAGTACGCTCCGGTGAAGTGCGGCCGTATTTCTTATCTGCGCCCTTGGTCAAAGCCCAGGTCTTGTCAAATTTCTTGAACAAATCATACAGTTTCAGACCCTTGGGGCCCTGAAATGGCTTGTAGTTCTTCAGGAGCGCCATGGCCATCATAAAGTTAGAGAAATTCTTCCCGCGAGCCGCGTCGGTGATGTCGGTCACGTCCTTGGTCAATTGCACCGCATCGAGGAAGCGCGGAACCGGCGCCCATTCCTTGGTTTCCTTGTTGATCATGAGCGCAGTGCCCACGCCGCAATTCGGGTGGCAGCCGCAAGAGAGCGAGCCCCACTGCGAATCCTGGCCTTTCACCATGTCCGAGAATCCGGCGAAGGTGCTGATAAATGAGATGGGAAACCAGTCGCGCGTCGGTTCGACTTTGCCGACTTGCGCGCTGACGTCCTTAGCCAAGTGCGAAAGCGTGTAGCGCTGACGCAAACGGCGTTCCGGAGTTATATCTTCGTCGCGGCCAGTAAACGAAACCGGCTGGAAGCTGACGAAGGCGATTTTCTTGGGATTTTCCATCGCAAACTTCACTACCGTGCCAACCTGATCGTTGTTCACGTTATTGACGATGGTGACCACCAGCACGATTTCGATGCCAGCTTCGTGCATGTTCTCGATGGCACGCAGCTTCACGTCGAAGAGGTTGCCAATCTGTCGATGGCCGTTGGCGTCGTTGCCAATGCCGTCGAATTGCAAGTAGGCGTAACGCATGCCCGCTTCGAAGGCCTTTTTGCAGAACTCTTTGCTCTTGGCAAATTCGATGCCGTTTGTAGCGGCCTGCACACTGTTGTAGCCAATCTTGCGAGCGTAAGACACCGCCTGCAAAAAGTACGGGCTCATGGTCGGTTCGCCACCGCTGAACTGCACGGACATCTGACGGCGCGGCTTGATTTTCAACGCGTTGTCGAGAATTTCCTGAATTTCATCCCAGCCCAGCTCATGCACATACCCAACCTGGTTGGCGTCCATGAAACAGGGATCGCACATCATGTTGCAGCGGTTGGTGAGGTCCACGGTGAGCACCGAGCCGCGGCCGTAACGCACCGTGCTGGAGCCGTGCTTGTGCAGATCCTCGTCATTGTGCGCGGGAATATCGCGGCCGGGATATTGCTTTTCGATCCAGTTGAGCCATTTGGAATCAACGGCCATCATGTCTTCGTAGTGGCCGTGTTGCGGACAGTCTTTTACCATCCAGACCTGGCCGTCGCGCTCGATGATCTGCGCCTTGATCTCGCCGACCTTCTCACTCATCAAATCGCGCCAATCCTTTTTGCCGGCGATGATCGCTTCGCGCGCTTCCTTCACGCAAGCGGGGCAGAGCGAATCGGTCTGCCGTGGGAAACCGAGCGTCGGCTTGGTCTTCTCCCAGGATTTTAGCAGCGGCTTATCCGACCACTGAGGAGTTACGGACGGATTCGGATTGCGCTTGTTGAAATGTTGGATCGTATTGAAGGTGATCCCGGCAGTTTTGCACAGGAACCAATCCATCGATCTGAAAATCTGCGTTGCTACTCGATTCGACATAAACTTCCACCCTCCACTTTCAGACGCTGTTAGGGATTCAGCCCATTCAATCGTTCGAACCGCACGAGCGATTGCCCCCGGGCTTAAAAAGTACTAAGTACAACGCTACCATTCAAAGCTGGTCAGACCACTAAGTCTTTGACCTCCTATAGTTTGAATGGTTACTGTCCTCAGTACCAGCGGGTTGCGGCGAACGGTCGGTATCCGGGGTTAAATGGTCAACCCCACCAGTAAATGGGGCACAACCAAGGGGTCCGATCCGCGTCAGGACCTCCCTAAAGAGCCCCTTGGGTGCAAAAAAATCTTTCGCCTGGCCGTTCTAAGGTTTTTCCTGCATTGCGCTGCCATGCCTCATGCCTACATAAATGACTTTGCAATTGGGTTCCGCAGAACTCTACTTCTCACAGAGGGGCGGCATTGAAAGAAGATTCCCCAGACGAGCCGGCGAAAACCGGAAAAAGCGATTCCAGCACTAAGTCTGCTTCGCAACTATCCCGACGCACCTTCCTCGGAAATATCGCCACGGTCGGCATTGCGACCACCGCAGCTCCCCTTCTCCAAGTCGGAGAGCTCGACGCGCAACAAGTACATCAGCCGACCACGGATGTCGCTGAGGCTCCCACATCCGCGGGCACCGTCCAGGTGGCGCTGAAAATCAACGGGCAGACAATAAATTTACAAATTGAGCCACGCGTCACGCTGTTGGATGCCTTGCGCGAGCACCTCGGCCTTTTCGGCACAAAAAAAGGCTGCGACCACGGGCAGTGCGGCGCTTGTACTGTTCACGTCAACGGAAGGCGCGTGAATTCGTGCCTCACCTTCGCGATCATGCATCAGGGAGATGAGATAACCACCGTCGAAGGCCTGGCCAAGAATGGCGAACTTCACCCAATACAGGCGGCGTTCCTGGAGCACGACGCTTTTCAATGCGGATATTGCACCTCGGGACAAATTATGTCCGCAGTGGCGCTGCTGAAAGAGCCGTGCGGCAAGGATGACGACGCGATACGCGAATGTATGAGCGGAAATATCTGCCGATGTGGCGCCTATACCAATATCGTTGCCGCGGTGCGCAGCGTCCGCGGCACAGCCTAAGCTGCTGCGGCAAAGCGTTGCTGAAAGAGGTCCGGCGTGTACGAATTTCAATACACAAAAGCTAACGACGTGGGCCAGGCCGTATCAAGCGTCGCACCCAGCGGCTCGAAATTTGTAGCTGGCGGAACGACACTGATCGACCTGATGAAACTCGATGTCGAGCGCCCCAAGCTGCTGGTCGATATAAACGGACTTCCACTCGACCGCATTGAACCGGCAGGCGACGGCGGATTGAAAATTGGCGCAATGGTGCGCAACAGCGACTTGGCTCACGACGAGAAAGTTCAGCGTATGTATCCCGTGCTGTCCCAGGCGCTTTTGTCCGGGGCTTCTCCACAGCTGCGCAACATGGCTACCACCGGCGGCAATTTGCTGCAGCGGACCCGCTGCTACTACTTCCGCGACGTAAATTATCCGTGCAATAAAAGAACCCCCGGCTCGGGATGTTCGGCGATGGACGGTTTTAACCGCATCCATGCGGTGCTGGGAACGTCTCAACACTGCATCGCCACGCACCCTTCGGATATGGCCGTCGCCATGATGGCTTTAGGCGCCACAATATTTGTGACCGGCTCAAAGGGAGAACGCAGCGTCCCCATCACAAAATTCTATTTGCTGCCGGGTTCTACTCCAGACCATGAAAATGTCCTTGCTCCCGGCGAAATCATCACGTACGTTACTTTGCCCCCGCCCGCGCAAAACGCAAAATCACATTATTTGAAGCGCAGAGATCGCGCTTCTTATGAATTTGCGCTGGCCTCCGCGGCCGTAATTGTGGAACTCGATGGCCGAAAAATTCGCAAAGCTCAAGTGGCCATGGGTGGAGTGGGAACCATCCCGTGGCGCTCGCCTGAAGCGGAGCACGCATTGGCCGGCGCAGAAGCCAGCGAACGGAATTTTCGCGGGGCTGCCGAGGCGGCACTTCGCGGTGCAAAGGCGCACAAAGACAACGGTTTCAAAATTGAATTAGCAAAGCGCACGTTAGTCAGAGCCTTACAGACGGTTACGCAGGCGTAGTTACAAAGCTTTAGAGGAGTTCGCGTGGCGGAACAAAGTACGGTCATCGGAAAAGAAATTACGCGTATAGACGGCATTTTAAAGGTTACTGGCGGCGCGCCCTACGGTGTCGAGTACGCGCTCGAAAACATGGCTTGGGGAGTTGGAATCGGCAGCACTATTGGCGCGGGACGAATTGCGCGCATCGATAGTAGTGAAGCAGAAAAAATGCCAGGCGTCCTGGCGGTGCTGCACCACGGGAACACTGAAAAACTATTTCGCCCAGCGAATAGCTTTGAAGAAATGAGTCGCCCGGGAGAATCGCGGCCTCCTTTCGAAGATGACCAGGTTTATTACTACGGCCAATTTGTGGCCCTGGTAGTTGCCGATACATTCGAACGTGCGCAGGCCGCGGCTGGCCGCGTGATGGTCAAGTACGATGCGCGAACCCCGGACGTTTCCACAGCGGAATTGACACCCAAGGATCCGCCGGCAATCAAGAACGAACGCGGCGACGTGGAAAGTGCATTGTCCAGCGCGCCCGTGAAGCTGGACGTTACCTACGAAACGCCGGTGGAAACGCATAATCCGATGGAAATGCACGCCACCATCGCCACCTGGAACAAAGATAAATTGACGTTGTACGAGACTTCGCAAGGCGTCGTAAATCATCGCAACGTGGCCGCTGAGGTGCTCAACCTCCAACGCGAATCGGTGCAAGTCATTTCGCGCTTTATCGGTTCCGGCTTCGGTTGCAAATTATTTCCGTGGCCACATTCCTGGATGGCCGCAATGGCCTCGAAAAAACTCGGACGCCCCGTGAAAGTTTCCGTTCCTCGCAGCATGATGTTCACCACCGTAGGGCACCGTCCATTCACGCGGCAACGCATCCAGTTGGGCGCGGATAAAGATGGAAAACTCACCGCTTTCCATCACGAGATCCTCCAGCCGACCTCCATGGTCGATGACTACGTGGAGAACTGCGCTGAAGTAACCTCCATGCTCTACGGCTGCCCAAATGTTCGTGCCGTCCAGCACCTTATTCACAAAAATATTGGAACGCCGACGCCAATGCGTGGGCCGGGACGAACTCCTTCGCTGTTCGCGATTGAATCAGCCCTGGACGAACTGGCGGTCAAGCTGAATATCGATCCGGTAGAGATCCGCCTGCGCAACTACGCCGAGACCGACGAAGGTAAAAAACAGCCATTCTCCAGTAAACATTTGCGCGAATGCTACCAAACCGGCGCGGAAAAATTTGGTTGGAGCCAGCGGAATCCGAAAGTCGGCTCCATGACCAAGGGAAAAGAAATTCTGGGCTTGGGCATGGCTACGTGCACCTGGCCGGCGACGCGTCACAACGCCGAAGTGCGGGTATCGTTGCTTGCCGACGGAACGGTGCGAGCCTCCTGCGCCACGCAGGACGTCGGCACTGGCACTTACACTGTTTTTGCCGCAATTATTTCCGATCGCACCGGCGTACCTCTCGATAAAATCCGCGTCCAGCTTGGCGATACCGCCTATCCCCCCGGCCCTACTTCCGGCGGGTCAGCGGCCACCTCCACGGTAATTCCGGCCATCGCCAAAGCCACCGATCAGGCAGTCGAGTCGCTGCTTAAAGTCGCCGCGCTAACCTCCGGATCGCCTTTCGAAAAGGTCGATCCTAAGAGTTTGAAAATGACTAGCGGGCGCGTCCACAAGGAAGGCGACAGCGCTGAAAGTGGCACCCCGTTTCCGGACATTTTGAAACTGCGCGATCTTTCCGGATTGGATGGCCAGGTAAAAACGGAAGCCCCGCCGGAAGCCAAGCAATTCTCCATGCATTCCTTCGGAGCACATTTTTGCGAGGTGGCCTTCGACCCGGAAATTGCGCGCTTGAGGATTTCGCGCTGGCTCACCGTAATTGACGGCGGCCGCATGATCAACATGAAGACTTCGCGAAACCAAATTCTCGGCGCGATCGTTATGGGCGTTGGCATGGCCATGTTGGAAGAAACAATTTACGACCACCGTAACGGTAAGCCGTTGAACAACAACTTCGCGGATTATATGGTGCCGGTGAACGCCGACATCCCCGAACTGGATTGCATTTTCCTCGATTTCCCGGACACCAAGTTGAACGAGTACGGCGCCCGCGGGATAGGAGAAATTGGCCTAACAGGTTGTGCTTCCGCAGTAACCAGCGCCGTATATCACGCTACCGGCGTGCGCGTGCGTGAATTGCCGGTACGAATCGAAAACCTGCTAAAGACCGCTTAAAAGATCCCCCGCAAATCTATCGCGGCAGGCCAGGAGCGCGGCTCGAAGGCGAGTGGCTGGAGCACGAAAGGCTTCTGCGCGACGGGCTGTACGAACCAAGGGCTCCTCGGGTTGCGGCGTTCAGCGAGGAAAGTGGCCCGCAGCCGCAAATAAATCCGCAGAAACAGCTAACAACGCTGGCGGAGGTCGCTACTCGTTCAGGATCGGTCGCAGCACCGCGATAACGAAGTGTGCAAAATGGGAAGCGCCCTCGTCCAGTTGCAGCCAGCGCACTACGCAATGCTCGGCGAGGTATTTTGGCACGCGAGCTTCGGTAATACCCAAGTGTTCCGCGAGCTGCTTGGTGATCGATTCGGCTCCGCGACGGCTGGCATTTCCGCGTAGAAGATTGGCAACTGCGATCCGCAGCGTCTGGCAGGACTCCACGTAGTAATAGCTGGTCAAATCGGAATCGGTGAGCACAAAAACTCCCGGACCCACCGGCGCGTGATTTGCTTCCTCGAGCTTCACCGCTTCGCAACTAAGCAATCGCCGAAACTGCATCTCCAGCAACGAAATTCGAGAGGATAATCCCGGATCGCCGTAGCGCCCTCTTGGTCCGGGAGTGGTGGACTCTGGAAGCGGCTCGACAGGCAAAGGCGGCATTGGGCGCCGCGTTTTCTGTGGGGGCTCCGCCTCTGAGGGTATCGCGTCGGACGATGTTGAGGATGGCGTCGTTGTTGCGCCGCGCCGCGCATTTGGCGTGCTCGGCAGACGTGACGAACCCGCCGTGTCCGCTGCAGATCCAACTTTGCGACGGTTACGGCCTCCGCGCCGGCCGCGTCTGCGTCGGCGTTTTTCATCGGAGTCCACGTCCGTGGAAGCCGCCGTTGATTCCGAGCCTTCCTCGCTAGCAGAACTCTCCGTCTTAGCGGCAGTTTCTGCAAGTGAAGATTTTACAGCGCCGCCTTGTTCAGAAACCAATTCGGAAACCGCGTCGGAAACGATGCCCTCAAACGCCGCGGCGCTCTGCTCGAAAGGCATCCCCGGCTCAGGCACCGGCACGGGCAATAACAATGATGAAGCTTCCGCGCTGCTGGCATTCGCGCCGGGTTCGGCTCCTAGCCGCACCGCGGCTTCCTGCGCTTTTGTTTTCCAGTCGGCGCGGCGAAAGCGCTCCGCTGCAGCGCTATACCATTTTGCGGCGTCGGCATTCATCGCCGATGTCTCGAAATATTTCGCTAATTCGAAGGCGACCATGGCGTCGTGAGTCTTCTCATACAGCGCCGAAAGTTGGCCCGCCGGATCTTTGGAAGTTCTGGCGCGTCGAATGCGCGCGGTAATTTGTTTCCAATCTGCCATAGAGGTGCCTGCATTGTAACAGCGCTAAGGTTCGACGGCCAGCAATGTGCCGCGCAACGCTCCGATTAACTCTCCGATATTTTTTCGCCGGATCGAAGAAAATCCAGAAGTTTCGCCGTTAAATTCTGAATTGGAGCCCAGCTAAATAGTAGTGCCCCTAAAAATGTTCCCAACGTATTGGTAATGATGTCCAGTATTCCGGAGTCTCTTCCAGGGATGTATTCCTGCAGGATTTCGATCGTCAAACTGATGGCAGCGCCGCAAAGAATCGTTATGAGCAGCGAGTGGCTCACGTTCCGATTCCAGCTTAAATAAGCTGCAAAAACAAAACCGAAGGGAACGAAGCCAAAAATATTTATCAATATGTCATGAAGCTCGAGTTTGTCTTCGCTTTCTTCCCAAGGCCACATCAGCAATTTTTTGTGCGGCACCTTGAAAATCTTGGGCATATATAAATCGGGAGCAGAACCCGGTACGCCGTGCACGACTTGTCCGCTGCCTTCATTAAAAGCGTATTGCACCACAACATGCTGATCGCCGCCCGATTCCTGAACCGTTTGATTCCCGTGCCAGCTGGCATATTTGCCGGCAATTTCTTGGGGCGTGAGTACACGATCATATATAGCCAAGTCCAAAATGTTACCCGGCCAGGCGTTGTCAATTACTGCTGAATCCCCTAATACCAATTGGCCGGCAAAATCCTCGCAAGACAGTCCCAATTTAGTTATGCCTGCCGCACGGATTCCATTGCGGTATACAACGCTTCCATCGGGGCCTGAGGTAATTGTGAATGTCACCGGGTCGCGAGTCAGAAATGCGTGGTCCAGATCCACTTCCGCGGTTTTCAAGTGGTTCTCGTCATCGCGGTAATCCCTCCGGATCAACAGCACATCGCGCCATTGCATTAACCGGAATTGAGATGGCTCTTCAGGAGTATAAATACCCAGCAATGTGCCTGAGGCACCCCGCCAGGCTGTATCCGGTTGCAGTCTGATTGTCAGCGTACAGAGGGAGTCGCGGTTCGGCCGGGTCGGTTGGACC
Organism: Verrucomicrobiia bacterium; assembly: GCA_035568155.1. Lineage (GTDB taxonomy): Bacteria > Acidobacteriota > Terriglobia > Acidiferrales > UBA7541 > Acidiferrum. The sequence continues at coordinate 13,989 of DATMOS010000052.1, forward strand.
GCCCCCTTGCTGAAAACCACCCCGTGTTCCCCAAATTGGAGCCCCTTGCCGGTGGGTAGCCAAGTTACTTGATTTCTTGGAAATGGATTGAAAGGCCACAGACCGGCTGTGAATAATGTGCTGACCACGAGTATGCATGCGAATAGCAGCGCAAGGGCCCCGGAGGATAAGGTGTTTGTTTTGCTCATCAAGGGGTTACAGGAATCTTATTGGCATGCAACTCAGTATACGACGGTCGACGGAATCGCTTGAGATGGCTTGTTGCTCATCTTTCTGAACGCCAAGTATAGGGCGACAAACGTATTAACCCCGTTTGCTGGCGCGAAACAAAATAAATTCTGACGGATGATGCTGATTGACTGTTCCCCAGTGACTCGCTACTCTATTTCCCAGCCCGCTGGAGTCGGCGATATGCAATATTTGCGTTCCGTAGTTGCAGCTATTCTGGTCGTAGCAATGGGTCTCACCCCTGGTTGGGGCGCCAGCGGACCCGCGTTCGGTACCGTTATAGCCGCAGAGGGTGCCAACGTAGGTGGCGGTAGTTTGTCCGCGGGAACTACGGTCTTTGGCGGCGATAAGCTATTTACCACCGGCGCTGGTAGTGTCCAGCTTCGCGCCGGAGCTGCCCGGCTTCTCCTGACTGGTGACACTGCCGCGGTTCTGGGTAAGGACGCAGTTTCTCCCGCGGCCAGTTTGACTCGCGGAACAGCGGTCTTTTCCACCGCCACCTCAAAAGCATTCGTGATGCATGTGGGCAGCATGGCCATTCGACCGGATACAGATCAGCCCACCGTTGCGCAGGTTACCGTAATCGGCCCCAGGCAGCTTATGGTGAGGAGTACACGTGGGTCCGTGTCGGTTGCGGTAGATGATGATGTGCGCGTTATTCCCGAAGGCATGGCTTACCGCATTGTCCTTGACCCCACCGAAGCGGAACTGGCTGCCGCGGATGCAGCGGATCAAGACCCGCAAGGCGTAGGTTCCGGGCGTCGTTCTGGTCGTCCGCGAAGAGCAGGGCGAAACCGCTTCGTATGGTTTGCAATCGGGGTGACCGCAATCATAACCGGTCTGGCGTTGTCCGAAGTCCTGGAAAGTCCCGACCGTCCCAATAATTAATTCAGATTCGAAATAGAAAAATCCTCATGCCCATTTACGAATACATTTGCGACGACTGTGAAACGCCGTTCGAACGGATTGTCCTGAGTAAAAATCAGGAAATTGCCTGCCCCAAGTGCGCGGGAAAGAAAAATACCATTCAACTTTCGGTATTTAGCGCACCGAACGGAAACGGAAATGGCGCTTCGGCCGCGTCCTCTGCGCCAATGCCTTCCGGAGGATCTTGTTGTGGCGGCGGTTGCGGCTGCCATTAAGATTCGCTAAAACCACGTTTTTGCGCCACGTATAACTCTGTTTTCACCGCGGTTAAGCCTTTGCCACGCTCTCCTCACTCCTCCGATGACCCGCACATCTTCTCGGCGCGGATTTACAAACAGTGGATCATGCGATGCGTCGATGTGCCTCGCGACATTTCGAAGTCATTGCGCAAACTCGCTGGCGATAGCCCCAAACACATTCCAGTGCACGGACAAGTGGAAGGCTTGCCGCTGAAAAGCACGCTCTCCCCTCGCGGCAGCGGTGCGTACCGCCTGCACATACACGGCGATATTTGGCGAAAGTTGCGCATCGATGTGGGCGCCACTGTAGAAGTTATGTTGTTTCTGGATAGTGAGCCACGCGACCCCGTTTTGCCGCATGACTTGGCAGGCGGCCTCGCCGATGAGCCTCGAGCTCTGGCGATTTTCAATTCTTTAACGCCGGCATTTCGGCGGCAGATCGTCCGCTACCTGGAGCAGGCGAAACACCCCACGACACGCGACAAACGCATCCGCTTAATAGTGCAGCGCATGCTGGAGCGCGCCGCCAAACGCAGGAAGAAGAAAAACGCCTGATTTCATTTAGGAGTTGCAACGGAAGCGCCGCGCTTTTGTGCAGCAAGCCAGGGCACCAGTTGCGGTTCAGCGAAAGCTTCGTCCCACGCTTCCTTTTTGATTTTGTGATACTCCGTGTAGTGCGGCGGCGCGCCGCCTGCTTTTTTGATTTGCCTGACCATCTCTCGCACCAAATCCACCGGCACGGTCATATCCATCTCCGACTGAAACATCCACAGCGGAACCCGCGTGATGGCGCGCACATTGGTAAAATTATCGTAAGACGAAACTACTATCGCGCCAGCCCAGAGCTCTGGATAAGTTTGCAGCAGCGCCCATACCCCGAATCCGCCCATCGATTGCCCTGCCAGATAGATATGATCGGGATCGATGGAATACTCTTTTTGAACCAGCGCGAAGATCTCCATCGCTGACTGTAATGCACCGCTCACGTCGTTTAATTCGGGATTTCCCCAATTTTCGTTTTGAGGACATTGCGGGGCTAATACGAATGCCGGGAATACAGCCTGGTGATCCGACGTGGTCCAAACATGCGAACCTTTTTCGTTTTCACCAGAGATCTGCGACTCGTTATTCGAGCCGCGCCCGCTCCCGCTGTGGAACCAGAAAACTAATGGGTATTTTTTAGCGGAATCGTAGCTGGGAGGAATGAAAAGGCGATAAGGCATCTTCGCGCCTTTTTTGTCGGTGTACACTTTTTTGCGAAATGGCGGATCTTCTTTCACAACGCCGGGCGGCGCGATCCGTTCCTGACCTGCGGCCTGGAAGCAGCAGGAAATCAGAACGAGAAGAATAATTGCCGAGCGAACGAACAAAAATTACCTCTTTCAAGTATTTGCCGAAATGAGGCGCAGCAAAACTTTTATTGTGGTCGCGTGTAATTCAGCAAATTAGCGGGTATTGGCAGCTCAGCATTTCCGCGCGGGTCCGGCACAGGCGTCTGTGCCGCCCACTTGAAGGGAATCACTCCGGTCCATCCGGCATCCGCGTATTCGTCGCCCTTATCGATGGCGAATCCGGTACGAACTTTTGCCGACGCTTCCACCAGCGGAACGGATAAAACCATGGTGGCTTTAAGCTCCTGTTCGGTGGGTGGACGCACTTCAGCCCAGCGTCCACGAATGACGTACTCGACAAAGTCGCGCATGGCTGCGAGCTTGTCTTGCGGGTCGAGGATCTGCTCGGCCTTGGCCATCACCACCACGGAACGGTAGTTAACGGAGTGGCCCGTAGCCGTTGGCGAGAGCACAATGCCGTCTAACAGCGTGACGCTCAAGCAAAATGGCGCGCCGCTGCCGAGAGTGCGCATCAAGCGGCTGGCTGTGGAACCATGCAGAAAAAGTTTATCGCCGACGCGCACATAATTCGTCGGCACCACAAACGGCGCGCCATCCACGATAAATCCCACGTGGCAAACAAAGGCCTCGTCGAGGATGCGGTAAATAGTTTCGCGATCGTAGGTGCCGCGCTCAGGATGGCGGCGCACTTTCGTTCTGTCAGTTGCAGTAAATTCGCTCATCGGAAAAGCCTAGCTCTGCAAATGCTGCACAGCAAGAGCCAATCCAGATTTGACATAGAAGCGATTGACGCGTTGTACGCCCTCACATACGATGCATTCGACTAGGGAATGAAGCGGCCGATTAACATTGTCATCTGGATCGTGGTAGCACTCGTTGGCGCCGGCGCACTCGGCGGCATTGCTTTTCATCGGGGCGAACCGCTGAATGCCACCTGGTTCGTGGTGGCCGCCGCCTGTTGTTACCTGGTCGCTTACCGCTTTTATTCCGCGTTTATCGCCGCACGTTTGTTGACGCTCGATGATTCGCGTGCAACTCCCTCCGAGCGTCACGATGACGGGCGTGATTTCGTGCCCACTAATAAATGGATTTTGTTTGGCCATCATTTCGCGGCCATCGCCGGACCCGGCCCGCTGGTGGGGCCTACCCTCGCGGCTCAATTCGGATACTTGCCTGGAACGCTGTGGCTGATCGCCGGCGCCGTCTTCGCCGGATGCGTCCAGGATTTCATTATTCTTTTCTGTTCCATCAGGCGCGATGGAAAAACGTTGGGCGAAATCGCCCGCGAAGAAGTCAGCCAGCGCGGCGGATTCATTGCCCAACTTGCGGTGCTGGCCATCATGGTCATTCTCCTCGGCGTGGTCGCACTGGTGATCGTAAACGCGCTCAAGTCTTCGCCATGGGCCACCTTTACACTGGCGGCAACTATTCCCATCGCGTTATTGCTCGGACTTTATTTGCGATTTTTGCGGCCCGGCCGCGTTCTGGAAGCATCTTTTATCGGCGTCGCGCTGGTTTTGTTTGTGGTTGTAGCCGGCCAGTGGGTCGCGGAATCGCCTTCCTGGGCGCATGTTTTCACATTGAGCGGTGTTACGCTGGCCTTTGCGCTAATCGCGTACGGTTTCGCCGCTTCCGCGCTTCCGGTGTGGCTGCTCCTTGCACCGCGTGATTATTTAAGCGCCTTCATTAAGGCTGGAGCAATTTTTTCATTGGCCGCGGGCATCTTGTTGGTACGCCCGCAAGTTCTGATGCCCCCGCTTACGCGCTTCATTGATGGCAGCGGCCCGGTATTCGCTGGAAAAATATTTCCATTTTGTTTCATCACCATCGCTTGCGGAGCAATCAGCGGTTTTCATTCGCTGATTTCCTCCGGCACTACACCGAAGATGATTCTTCGCGAAACTCATGCGCGATTTATCGGCTACGGCGCGATGCTGATGGAATCTTTCGTCGGTGTCATGGCCATGATCGCCGCATGCGCCATGACCCCCGGCGTGTATTTCGCGATCAACAGTCCAGCTTCGATTGTAGGCGCTACCTCCGATGCGGCCGCGGCAACCATCAGCAGTTGGGGGTATCCACTGCAAGCGCAAACCATGACCGATTTGGCGCGCGCCGTGGGAGAGCAAACACTGTTGAATCGCGCCGGTGGAGCGCCCTCGTTGGCGGTTGGCATGGCCCAAATATTTTCAAGCACCATCGGCGGGCCACGCCTGCTGAGCATCTGGTACCACTTCGCGATCATGTTTGAAGCGCTGTTTATTCTGACCGTACTGGATGCTGGAACGCGGGTGGGCCGTTTTATGGTGCAGGAACTTGGCGGGCGAGTGTGGAAGCCGTTTGCGAGGACGGGCTGGTGGCCGGGAATTTTAATTTCCAGCGCGTTGATTGTCGGCGCCTGGGGATATTTTTTATATCAGGGCGTTGTTGATCCGCTAGGGGGAATCAATTCGCTATGGCCTTTGTTTGGCATTTCGAACCAGCTTCTCGCGGCCGTGGCGCTGGTGGTGGCCACCACAATTCTTTTGAAGATGAAACGTATCCGCTGGATTTGGCTGACGCTTATCCCCATGACTTGGCTGGTCATCATCACCATGACCGCCAGCTACCAGAAAATATTTGATCCTAACCCGCGCTTGGGTTTTCTGTCCTACGCCAACGCTCTTGCGGCACAAATTGCAGCTGGCAAAATTCCCACCGCAAAAATTGCCGATACTCAACGTGTGATTTTCAATCAGCGGCTTGACGCGGCCGTCACGGCGGTGCTGGCCGCGATGATTATTGTTCTGATTATCGAAGCGCTGCTGCAGTGGTACCGCATCTTGAGCGAGGATCCCAAATCCGTTTTACACGAAACGGCCTACGTTGCCACGCGTTGGCCTGAAAATTTTTCCGGTGCTTCGTATACCGCAACCTCCGCGGAACCCGAGGCGCCCGCGATGGAGGGATGACCATGCATTCCGTACAAGTCGAAGCTCCGGGTCACATGGAGCAACCGGATGCTCTCGCGTTCGCAATTTGGATAAAACGTTTGGCGGCTAAGCTGTGGCTGGGAATTCGTGAATGGTGCGGCGACAGCGCCTACGAACGTTACGTGCAAGCACAACGAACGAACTCTGAAAAAGTGTGCCTGCTAACCCCCGCCGAGTTCTACGTCGAACGAGTGAACCGCCGCTACTCTCGCCCCAATCGCTGCTGCTAAAAATTTCTGCTTGCCGGTCGCGCAAGAGCCTCCTAAAATGCGGCTAAATAAGTTCCCACACCGTCATCCTCCGAGGAGTGTCCTATGAGCATCAATCAAGACAAACTCCATGACTTTCTGGGCAAAGCCATTGTTGATTTTGGCGCCACTTTTAACGCCGCACTGGTTCGCATCGGAGACAAGTTGGGCCTCTATAAAGCCCTCGCGAAAAGTGGACCGCAAACCCCCGCCCAACTCGCCAAGGCCACGCATACATCGGAGCGTTATATTCGCGAATGGCTTAGTGAGCAGGCCGCCGGTGGATACGTCACCTACGACGCCGCGAAGGGAACTTTTCACCTGAGCGAAGAACAAGCATTTGCTATGGCCGATGAATCGAGCCCGGTATTTCTCCCCGGCGCATTTCAAGTGGCGCTTGCCGCGATAAAAGCGGAAGAGCAAATCACCGAGCGGTTTAAAACCGGCGAAGGCATGGGTTGGCACGAACACCACCATGAACTTTTCGTCGGCACGGAACGATTTTTTCGCCCCGGTTATGCTGCGAATCTGATCAGCGCGTGGATACCCGCGATGGCCGGCGTGGAAGAAAAATTAAGAAAGGGCGCGCGGGTAGCGGACGTGGGATGTGGTCTTGGCGCGTCCACGATCCTGATGGCCAAGTCGTATCCCAATTCTGAATTTGTGGGATTTGACTATCACGAAAAATCCATCGAGACCGCCGAACAGCGTGCCAAAGACGCGCACATTGCCGAGCGCATTCGCTTCGAAGTTGCCAGCGCCAAAAATTATCCTGGCAAGGATTACGATTTCGTGACTTTTTTTGATTGCTTGCACGACATGGGTGATCCCGTGGGTGCTTCTATGCATGTCCGCGGCACCCTTAAAAAAGATGGCACCTGGATGATCGTGGAACCTTTTGCCGGCGACAAGCTGGAAGACAATTTGAATCCCATTGGCCGGGCCTTCTACGGAGCGTCCACGCTGCTTTGCACGCCGGCTTCGCTTTCGCAAGAGGTAGGGCTGGCGCTGGGCGCCCAGGCGGGTGAAAAACGTTTGCGCGAGGTGGTCACCTCCGGAGGGTTTTCACATTTCCGCCGTGCCACGCAAACACCATTTAATTTAATTTTTGAAGCCCGGCCATGAACCAAGGTTAGCGCCGCTGAAATCTAAAACGTTGCAATGCTGATTTAAGCTCGACGCAGAACGATAAGCGTAATCTCCGGTGGTACGCCTATGCGCACCGGCGCCCCTACCGTTCCGAGCCCCCGATTGACGTAAAGTGACGCCCTTCCTGCGGTGTTTGCGACTGACGGAGACCTTGAAACCCTGGGAGCCTCGGAGTAGCCATCCACGCGCGAATAGCGAGGAATATCGAGCGATGGCGCGAACAGCGGCCGTTGGTAAAGCCCCGCTATGTAATCGGTGATGAACCGCGCCGGGCTGAGACGATGATCGAGAATTTCTACCTGAATCTGGCCACCGTGAGTGTGCCCCGCCAGCGAAAGTTCTATGCCCAGTTCCGCCGCGCGCGGAAAAGAATTGGGATTGTGTGAAAGCAGAATATTGGGCATGTCCCGGCGAACCAGTTGCTCAACATCTGTAAGCGTTTGTTTTTTGTGACCTGCGCTGGTACGTTCGCGTTGATAATCGACACCGATCAGATTGAATTGCGCGCCATTAAAAGTAAGCTGCGCGTTTTCTCCGCGCAATAGCTTCATCCCTACCTGCGCAAATAACGATTGCGCCAGGTCTTCCACACGCGCGTAAATTTCATGGTTGCCATTACAACCCCAGGTGCCCAGCGACGCGCGCAATTGCCGAATTTCCTCAATGCAATCCTGCAACGAATCGCTCGCACTGGTGATGAAATCGCCGGTGACTACCGCGAGGTGCGCGCCAAGCTCGTTGGCCATGTCCACCGCGCGCCGTACCTGTGCGCGAGGCATGTAGCCGCTCAGGTGAATATCGCTGATCTGTACGATGGATAGGCCATCGAGCGCGGGATTCAGATTGGAAATCGGAATTTCCTCGCGGCGCACCTGATAGTTAAGGCGCTCGGCCGCGTACCCGTACATGGCGCCAAGGAATGGTGTCGCTCCAGCGGCGGCAGTAGCGGCACGGAAAAAATAGCGCCGCCCCGGATCGCGGAGTTGTTCCACGCTCGCGGCGCTGGCGAGGCCAACGCCGGATTGCGTTGGCGCGGGGGCCGGTTGCGCCTGCCGGCTCCTGCGAATTCTAGTCCATAAAAGATCCACGCCGCGCACAAGTTTTACTGCCACGAAGCCAAAAACCGCGCTGAAAAACCACAAGCCGACCAACGCAGGAAGAATTGTGCCCCGCGGTATCAGATGACGATGACCCATGCGTACGCCATCGACAAACGCGGAGACAACCAGAAATATCATGGTCAGCCACAACAAGCGCGCCGCTACGCGCAGCCATTGGCTGCGAAAATTGGCCGTGGAGCGCCAGATGGCGCGGTGCCAGAAACGCTGCGAGAAGAAAAATAATGACAAAATGCCCACAATAATTACGAAACGAACCACAAAAAAAGCCCAGTTCACGAATGTAATTCCTCGGCTACCTAACCTGATTGTAACACGCCGCTTTTGTATGACTTGTAACGGCACCCGCGGTAGTTTCAGGAGTAAGATGTGGGCCAAAGTCCGGCACACCGGCTTGGTGTTTCTCGAAAATCGGAGGATATGCATGACGAGAATAATGAAATTAGGAATTTTGTTGTTGTTGCTTACGGGGTTGTGTGGACGGCCATCAGTCGCGCAGCAAAAAAGCGATGCTTCGAAGGCCATGCCCAGCAGTTCACAGATTGTTTTAGCGCAGTGGAATGAAATCGGACGAAAGTTGATTGCCATGGCGGACGATTTTCCAGATGGGAAGTACGATTTCAAACCTACTCCACCGATGCGCAGTTTTGCTGAGCAACTGCTGCACGTCGCGGGGTCGATGGAGTACTTTACCGGTCCAGTTACGGGAAAGCCGGCGGGGAGCGAAAATCCCCCGCGCGCTACTTACCAAACCAAGGCGGACGTTGTGGCCTTTGTGAAAAAGGAAGTCGAGGATGGCGCTGCCGCGATCAAAGCAAAAGGCGATAAAGGCATGGCTGACTTGATCGCCGATCCAGAAACCAAACAGCAAATACACGTCTCCGATTTGGCCTACGGTCTGATCGAGCATTCTGGTGAGCACTACGGACAATTGGTGGTGTATTACCGCTTGTCCGGATTGGTGCCGCCGGAATCGCGTCCCAAGAAGTAGTCGTATCCCAGAAAGTAGTCGTATCCCAAGAAGTAGCGCAAAAATTTGAGACGGTTTGCACGGGTTCGGTGATGTGTCGGGCCCGTTTTCTTTTTCAGTGGCCGTTTTACGCGGGCGCAGCCGCACCAGCCGCCCCAGTCTTCAGCATGTTCTGGAGCAATGCTGTTAACTGCGCCGCATCTGTCGCGGGCGGCAAACAACTTTGACCGGCACAAACAATCGCGACCGGTTTGTCCGCGGGAAGATGCGGAAGGGTTTCTTTCAACGCGCCTGCAAGAGCTGCGAGTGTTGTCCCTGGAGTCACGCGAAGCACGGCCTTACCGAAGCGAAATACTCGATGCGCCGCCAATTCGAGTGATTGCGCCACCCAATCGTCCGCAGCGCCGGTAATAACGATTTGCAGCGGGTGATGCGCAAAAAGCGTGGCCGCAAGTCCATAGGTCGAGGCAAACATGCCGTATCGCGGTGCGATACCGGCAAAAGCCTCCAACGTTTTTTCCGCGGTGACGCGGTAGGTTTCATCGCCACTAAATGATTCGAGACGAATCAAAGCGATGGCCGCCATGGAATTGGTACCCGGCGTAGGCGAATCCTGAAACGGTTTTCGCCGCACATCCAGGCCACCCATGGGCGCAGCATCGCGGGGGCGGTCGAAAAAACCACCGCCATCAGGATCACCATAGCGAGCGATGGCCAGGTCCATGGTCTTTTTTGCACCTTCGAAATAGCGCGATTCCAGCGTGGTTTCGTACGCGTCCAACAAAGCCAATACACCAAAAATCTGATCGTCGAGCGAGCCTTCCAGCGCCGGACCGCCAACGCGGTGAGCAAACCCACGCGATTCACTCCACCCTTCCTTGAGCATGCGTTGCAGAGTTTTCAGCGCAAAGCGGCGGGAACTTTCAGCTGCGACGCCGTCCAATACGCGAGCCGCCTCCAGATAAGCGGACACAAACATGGCGTTCCACGAAACGTACATGGTCTGATCTATGTAAGGGGTCGGACGTGTCAGCCGGGCGGCAAGCATTTTTGCTTTCGCCTGGGCGATGGTGGCGGCCACCGCCTTCTCTGCCAATCCTAGGTGCTCGGCGATGTCCGCCGCATCCCGGGCAATCCACAAAACATTTTTGGCGGGATTATGGTGCATCTCGCCGTGCGCCTCGACATCGTAATAGAGCTCCATGACACGAGCTTGCTCGGGACTCAATGCGGCCCGCAGCTCTTCCAGCGTCCACGTAAAATAATCGCCATCATCGTCCAGCGAGTAATCGGCGTCCTGGCTGGCGTAAAAGCCGCCGTTTTCCTGGTCCGACAACACTTCGTTAACCCACGCAATAATGCCCTCGGCGGTCTGCCGCAGAAACGGATTTTGCGTAACCTGCCAGCCGTGCAGATAATTTCGCAGCAGCTCCGAATTGTCGTAACTCATTTTTTCGAAATGAGGCACGAGCCACCGTTCATCCACAGAGTAGCGATGAAAGCCGCCCGCAAGCTGATCGTAAACGCCGCCGCGAGCCATTTTTTCCAGCGTGCTTTCGGCCATGGCCCGCAAATGCTTTTCGCCATTTTGTTGGTAACGCTCCAAAATTAGATCCATCGCCGAAGCGTGAGGAAATTTTGGCGTGCTGCCGAAGCCGCCGTTCTTGATATCGAATAGCTGCGTAATGGATGCGATTTGTTCTTCCACAACACCCGGATCAAACGCGGCGCGAGCGCCGGTGAAGACTTCGGCGTGCGCCACTGCCTCCGCCAACGAACTGGCGGCCCGCTCCAACTCCGCCCGTTTGCTGCGGTACGACTCCGCCACCGCGAGCAGAACTCGGCGGAATCCCGGGCGCCCCATCTGATCCTCCGGCGGAAAATACGTGCCGCCAAAAAACGGACGCCCATCGGGCAACAAAAATCCAGTGAGCGGCCAACCGCCCTGGCCGGAGATCGAACTGATCGCCGATTGATAACGCGAGTCCACGTCGGGCCGCTCGTCGCGGTCCACCTTCACAGCGACGAAATTGTCGCTGATAATTTTGGCGATAGCGGGATTCTCGTAAGATTCACGGTCGATGACGTGACACCAGTGGCACCACACCGCGCCAATGTCGAGCAGCATGGGCTTGTCATCGGCTTTCGCGCGTTCGAACGCCGCATCCCCCCACTCGTACCAATCGATGGGTTGATGCGCGGCAGAGCGCAGATACGGGCTGGCGGAATCTTTCAGGCGATTTTCAGGATGTGTCGACAAGAAAATCCTTTTAGCGAGGAGATTGCCAGTTTTTATGGCACTTGCGTGGGCGCGTTCTAAATAATCTACTGAACGATGTCGCTCGAACCAAGATCACGCGGGTCCAGAGGCTTGCGCCCAGCGAAGCCCTCGTCCTGACGGTGATAGAAGCGAATGCGGTCCTCACCCAGTTTCCAACACAGATAAACATCCTGATTATCGATGATCGCCGGAAAATCCAACAAGCCGACATCCAGATCTTTGATCACGCATCCGGTTTCAATAATTTGCGTGAGCGCGGAATTAAATGTCTCCGCCAGCTGGTCGTGTTGCAAGCGCACCGCGGCAAGTTTTTCGTACGGCACGATCACACCGCCCATCATCGCGATGCGTGAAGACACCGCGGACAAATCGCTTTCCAGGCCGGCAAGTTTCTTGCGGCAGCCCATCGCTTCCACCAGCACCGGCTCAATTTCCTTGCGCGCGCGTTCCGCTTCCGTAAGAGTGAAGAGACGTCGCGGCGGTTCTGGCGCTTCGTCCTGGTCTTGCTCGTCGTCTTCGTCTGCCATTTGGGCGCCTTATTAGTTCTTCGACTGGTACCAAGTGTGATGCGGAAAAGAGGCAAAGCTGTTCACAAAACAGCATCAACAACCGTAGCTTATACCCCAAAATGGTACTGGGTCACTGCCCGGGCTCACGATTTGTTAGCCGCCAATGAAGACCATCGAGCGATTAGGAAGCCGGAAGTCCGGTTCGTTGATGCGATGCCCCTGTTCCTTTTCCATGACCACTGAAGTGATATAAGTCACAAGGTCTTCGTCGCTCGCGCCCTCGCGCAAAAGCGATCGCAGATCGTGGTCTTCCTTGCTGAATAAGCATGTTCTAATTTTCCCGTCCGCGGTCAGCCGTATGCGCGAACAGTGCCCGCAGAACGGCTGAGTAACTGGTGCGATTAATCCAATTTCGCCGGGAATGCCGTCGACAAAGCGGTATTTTCGCGCTGTTTCACTGAAATGGTGAGGAATTTCTTCCAGTGGCCAGCGCGCGTGAATGCGCTTATAAACTTCGGCCGCCGGCACGACGGAGCTACGGTTCCAGTGATGATCCGCGTCCAGCGGCATGAATTCGATGAAGCGCATAATCAGCGCGCGCTCGCGCGCGAACGCTGCGAAGTCTTCCACTTCGTCATCGTTAATCCCGCGCACGAGTACAGCATTTATTTTTGCCGGAGCGAGGGCCGAGGCTTGTACCACATCGATACCGTTCATCACCGACGAAAATGATTTGGTGCGTGTGATTCGCTCGAATTTTACGGCGTCCAGGGAATCGAGGCTGATATTGATGCGTCGTAGACCGGCGGACACCAGCCGAGCGCAACGCTCCGACAGCAGATGACCGTTTGTGGTCATGGAAATATCTTCAACACCCAGGTCTCGTAGGTGCGAAATGAACCCTTCGACACCCGGACGCACTAGCGGTTCGCCACCGGTAACGCGAATTTTGCGAATGCCCAGAGTTTTGAAAACGCCGGCAAGACGATAAAGCTCCGGCCAGGACAAAATTTCATCGTGATCGCGGTAGTTTTCCGGATCGGCGGAGCGGCAGTACACGCAACGAAAATTGCATCGATCCGTAACCGAGATGCGCAGATCGGTGATTTGCCTGCCGAACTTGTCGTGTAAAGCCATCTTTATTGAAGAGCCCTGAAAAACAAAAAACCCGATCCAGTAAATGGAATCGGGCGCCGTCCGAAAATAACTTTCGGAGAAGAGCTCCTTTCCAAATACCGGGAGGCCCGGGCGTTTCCAGCCGAACCCTGAGCGATCGGCCGCCAAATCAGTAAGCGGATCGCATCGTCCCTGGCGCCATCGGTTTTATCTCCGTTTAGGCGGCAGGGATCGGAGTTACAGCACCAGTCTAATCCTCTCCCGGGCACTTCGCAATTCGGGTGTGGTAGAGTTTGGCCCAGACCATGCGCATCTTCGTTTTGGGGGCCGGTGCGACCGGTTCACTCCTTGCACAGCTGCTCGAGCGTCAGGGACACGACGTTTGGTGCGGTGACCGCGACCTCGACCGCGCGCGCAAATTCCTCGGCAGGAAAAGCACGATTCCCGTCACCGAAGTGAACGCCCGGAATTTACACGGTATCGTCCGCGCCGCCCGGGGTTGCCAGCTGATGGTCAACGCTTCGGCCTCCGTTTTCAACCAGATTGTCATGCGTGCCGCGTTGCGACTCCGTGCCCATTACCTGGATTTAAGCTCGCACTTAACGCGCAATCCCTTTAAATCCGAACAATTCGCGTTCGCCAAACGTTTTGAAGCCAAGAAGCGCGTCGCCTTGATCAATACCGGAGCCGCACCCGGGCTGACAAATTTGCTGGTAAAGCGTGCCACGGAAGCCCTTGATGAAGTCCAGTCTGTACAGATTCGCTTGTACGAGAGCGCCGAAAGCCGCGACCCGATTTCGCAATGGTCGCCGGAAGTTTCATTCGACGAAGCCATCTCCAACCCGCGCGTGTATCGCAGTGGAAAATTCCGGATGGAGAAACGCTTTGCGGAACTGGAGAAATTTAGATTCCCTGAGCCCATTGGGACCGCCATCGTGGTGCTAGCAGCACAAGACGAAGTAACGACCCTGCCCTATTTCATACCCATGCGAAACATGGACGTGAAAATTGGCGGCAACGAATTTGACCGCCTGCGGCGTTGGCACAAACAGGGAAAATTATCGAAGTCGCGCGGGATGCAGAAGAAGAATTTCCCGCAAACGTCCTCGCCGCGGATGATCGCCAATTTGATCCGCCAAGGCGTTCTGCAAAATGCTCGTTTCGCTGCGGTGGTGCTGGTCAGCGGCATCAAGCGTGGCAAAAAAGAAGACCAGCATTTGTTGACTCGAACCGACTGCTTGTTTCCGACCCTCTACCAAATCAGACAGCAAGGCCTCTTCACCACCCCGGTGGCGTACGCAACCGCACACGTGGCCGCGCTATTTATCAAGTTTTTCCCACGGGATTTGGCCGGCGTCTTCGCCCCTGAAATGCTGCCAGTAGAGATGCGCCGGGCCATCGTGTCCGGCATTCGCGCCCACTGCGTGAGGATCACCCACAAGACCACCGTGGTCAGACGTGCCGGCGACGACGAGGACGAAATTTAAACGCCTCAATATCTCTCAGCCTATTCGATCAGCGCCGAGAATATTTTGGCGTTCACGGCAATAGGCTAGTTTCGAAACCGCTTTATTCAGACCCCGTCTATCTGATGGGTTAGACGAATGCCATTCACGAGCAGCCTAACCAATGCGACCGCAGCAATGGTTAGCACGAGGTCCAAACGAGTAAAAGAAGGCATTGTTTCGACAGGGCGTCTTGCCGGGAAGCCAACCACGGCTCCCAAAACGGCAAACAGCCAAAAGGCTGACCCTCCAATCGTTGACCCGACTAAGAATCGTGGCAGCGGCCAATAAAGCGCTAAAAGTAGAAAAGTTCCAAGCAGCCAAGGCGCAAGCGTGGTACAAACAACAGCCTTGGTGCGGCCGAACTCAGGTGGGGCCCACCGAATCAGCTCTGTCCCGATGTAGTACATGAACCACGGAAGCAATAGGAAGCCAATGGCCGAAGCCAGATAAGACAGAGTCCTGGAAATATCCAGAAACGTGAAAGCGATGTGGAAGTCTCCTCCCAGGGCGGCGCCGGCAAGCGGGCCGAGGAAAGAATAAATTCCTACCATTGCCATCATCAGGAAAGCGAGCCCGGACGCTCTTTCTCTAAACCGCCTTTGATACAGCAGCCAACAAATCCCGCCTACCATCAAACTGAACAAAGGCCCAGAAACAGCGATGATGGCGAGCTGAGTCGTGGACGCTTCTGCCGAATCTGGATTCACCCACATTTGGAAAACCGTGGAGTTGAATCCGAGCAAATAGCCGGTTAATGCATGCACGAATTCGTGGGGCGTAACGTTCAATGCATAGGCCACTATAAATAACAGGGTGGGTCGAAAAGTGACGACCCAAGTGTGCAATAGGCTAGATTCAAGCGATTGGCTGTTCATCGCGGAGAAATTGTCGGGCCCGATTCTCCCCCAACCCGATTCTCCTACAATTTGGGCAGAGCAGCTTGAAAACTAGACTCTCGATAAGCCGCATAAAACGTAAACTGACCCCATCACGCGTTCAGGGGCTCAGTTGCGGCACCCTGAGGGCGGTGCGATACTTCTTGTTCGCATGCAGACGGAGTCCGTTCGCTGTGCGAGCTTTCTGAGGGGGTTCTATGGCGTTTCGGGATAAGTGGATCGAAAAGCGAGAGAGCGAGCAATCGTCGGCCAACGGCAACCGCAATATGTCCCAGATGCACTGGGCCCGCCGCGGGGTAACCACGGAAGAGATGCGCTTTGTCGCTGGGCGCGAGAAGATTGATCCCGAGCTGATTCGCAGCGAAATCGCGCGCGGTCGCCTGATCATTCCCGCCAATGTGAACCACCGCAACCTGGAACCGATGGGCATCGGCATCGCCTCCAAATGCAAGATCAACGCCAATATCGGTAACTCTGCAACTACCTCCAATATTGACGAAGAGCTGAAGAAGCTGCACCACGCGGTGCACTATGGCGCCGACACCGTGATGGACCTATCCACCGGCGGCGACATCCCCACAATTCGCAAAGCCATCATTGACGCTTCGCCCGTGCCGGTTGGCACCGTCCCTGTTTACGAAGCGATTTCACGCGTACGCCGTCCAGAGGACCTGACACTCGGCTTGATGTTGGAAGTGATTGAAGAACAAGCCGAGCAAGGCGTGGACTATATGACCATCCATGCCGGAGTGCTGCGCGAACATGTTCCGCTGGTGCGCAAGAGAATTACCGGAATCGTGAGCCGCGGCGGGTCACTGATGGCCCACTGGATGGAGCATCACAAAAAGCAGAATTTTTTGTACGAAAACATCGAAGACATCTGCAAAATTTTCAAGAAGCACGACGTCAGTTTCTCTTTCGGTGACGGTTTACGCCCCGGCTGCATCGCCGACGCCAGCGACGAAGCGCAATTCGCCGAATTAAAAGTGCTTGGGGAATTGACCACCAAAGCCTGGGAGCACGATGTTCAGGTGATGATCGAGGGCCCTGGCCACGTGCCGCTGGACAAGATCAAGGAGCAGGTCGACAAAGAGATGGAATGGTGCCACGAAGCGCCCTTCTATACGCTGGGGCCGCTGGTGATTGATATAGCGCCTGGCTATGACCACATTACCAGCGCGATCGGCGCAGCCATGATCGGATGGCACGGCGCGTCCATGCTGTGCTATGTGACGCCCAAAGAGCATCTAGGTCTGCCAAATCCGGAAGACGTGAAACAAGGAGTCATCGCCTACAAAATTGCAGCCCACGCGGCCGACGTGGCACGCCATCGCCCAGGCGCGCGTGATCGTGACGACGCCCTTAGCTACGCAAGGTTCCTGTTTGACTGGAACAAGCAATTCGAACTTTCGCTCGACCCCGCGACCGCGCGCGCCATGCACGATGAATCCTTACCCGATGATTTTTACAAGGAAGCGAAGTTCTGCTCCATGTGCGGGCCAAAATTCTGCTCCATGAATATTACTCAACTGGCGGACGCCGAGGGTGGCCACGACCAGTCCGAGCGCAAACAGAAATTTGTAGAATTGCTCGCCAAAGTGCAAGCTGCAGGCTAATTTTAGAGAGAGCTAACCAAAACAGGTGACCTCTTTTGCCGCGCCGTGTACTACAAGCGACGCTGCTATATCAGTGCCATGTATTAAAACCCATAACGAAACGGTTACCTTTGCGAACCACGCTCAGCAACCCGCAATTCCCTCCCAAGCCCACTGCTAAAATAGAACGAACAGATTCGCTCGCACCTTAGGTGGTTCGAAATGGTTAGGCCCGCGCCGATAGAAGGGGAATTGTGCACGAACGATTCCGCTGCGCAGGACTTGCAAATCCTGGTGGTGGACGATTCACCCGTGTATCGCAAACTGGTCGAGCATGCGTTAGAGGGCAATCCCTACTCCCTCATGTTCGCCAAGAGTGGACGCGAAGCGCTTGAATTATTTGCGCGTCATCTTCCCGCTATTGTCATTACCGATTGGATGATGCCGGACTTCTCCGGCCTCGATCTATGCCAGCAACTGCGCGCCGATATACACCGCGGATATACCTACATCATCATGCTCACCAGCATCGCTGAGAAAGGCAACGTCGTTAAAGGACTGGCTGCCGGCGCCGACGATTATTTAACAAAACCATTCGACCCCGGCGAGTTACTGGCGCGCATAGGCGTAGGCCGCCGGATTATTGATCTTCATCGCCAGATCGATGCCAAAAACAAACTTCTGGAAGAGATGGCGCACAGCGATTCGCTTACCGGATTGCCCAACAGACGCGCCGTTGAAGAATGGGCTGCGCGGCAATTGCGTGCAGCGGCACGCCACGGATTCCCATATTGGGTGGTGCTTACGGACCTGGATTCATTCAAGACCATTAACGATACGTACGGCCACAATGGCGGCGATGCCATGCTGCAAAAATTCGCCGACATTCTGAAAACGGTTGTTCGCGCCTCTGACATTTGTGGCCGCCTGGGCGGCGATGAGTTTGTAATGGTGATCACCCATGTGGAGGCCGACGCCATCTTCAAAACAGTTGAAGGCTTCCGCGAACAATTGGCGGCACAGCAGTTCGAATTGGGCTTCGAACGAGTCTCCATAACCGCGAGCTTTGGAATCGCGGGCCTTAATGGCAAAGAAAATATCGATTTCACGACGTTGCTACGGCGTGCCGACCAAGCCCTGTACGCGGCGAAAAATGCGGGCCGCAACCTGATAAAGACTGAGCCTGAGCAAGCATCGTAATTGCAGAGAGTAGTTGTGGAAACACTCCCTCCGCGTCGGGCCATCCAGGATCGACTGGCAAACTACAAGTTCCCGCGGATACCATATACGTCCCTGACCTATTCAAGGAGCGACCATGGCATTTGTCTACGCAGCGAAGGCGAGGGACATCGTTCCGGGTCAAATCCGTGAAATACAGCTGGACGGAATCACGATTGCCTTGGCCAACGTCAGCGGCCAATTTCACGCCCTCAGCAATACCTGTCTTCACCGGGGAGGCCCCCTGGGCCAGGGCTCGCTGCAAGGACACCTGGTTACCTGCCCCTGGCATGGGTGGACCTTCGACGTGACTTCCGGCAAGGTGTCAGGCAGCCAGAGCGCCGGAGTCGACCGTTATCCCGTTGAAATACGGGGCGAAGACGTTTATGTGGATACCGGGACGCACCCGTAAGTATTCTCCAGCAAATCTTGTATCTCGAAGAAAACAAGTACCATAGGTAACCGTACGCGGTCCTGCCGTTTCTATCGGTTGTGTCGGGCAGATTTAATCGCTCCCTTTCCGGCTAACCCTCATATTTTGTTTCGCTTTTTGCCTCTTGCCGTGTATATTGCTGCCCGACTCGAAGCCTCGATGGCAATTCCGACCTCGCAACGACATTACTGGATTTTCGGCGCCGACCCTCACCACTACCACTGGGACACGCTGTTCGTGAAGGGTAAGGAGATGTGGCACGGTGCCGGTTCCAAACCTGACGCCATTCGCGCCCTCAAGCAGGTGCGCAAGGGCGACCGGGTACTTTGTTATCACTCTGCCCCGGAACGCTCTCTGTATTCCATCGCTGAGATTACCCGCGACCCTTATCCTGACCCGCACGACCGTAAAGAAAAGAATCTGGTGGCAGACCTGCGAGCGTTCGACAAGCTACCTAGGCAAATTACCCTTGCGGAGATGCGCTCCAACCCAGCGTTAAAAAAAGTAAAAATGCTGAAAAATGTGCGCCTGGTCGTTTCTTCCATCACCGAAGCCGAATACCAGGAAATATTGCGAATGGCCGGAATCGTGGCTACTCCGGGGATACCGCTGCCCTAGCTGCCAGCTTAATTTTGCAATAGCCGCTGCCGGCGCTCGTTGATCCGCAAGGTTGGATTCATGTCCATATTGATTCGTACAGGCATATTGCTTGTTGGTGTCGCTGCGCTCATGACCGTTGCTCCCAAAAGTTCACCGCAGGACTCGATGTTGCAGGGCATACCGGGCGGAAAAACACGCGTGCTCGATCTTAGCTACGCAATTAACGACAAGCTAGTGCCGTGGCCGGGCGACGAAAAATATTTCGAAGCCAAAATTAATGCCACCGTCGAGAAAAATGGCTACTTCACCCGAAGCTTTTGGATGCTGGAGCATTACGGCACGCATCTCGACGCACCCGTGCATTTTCCGCCAGGTAAGGCCACCGTAGATCAAATCCCGCCAAACAAGCTTTTCGGTCCCGCGGTGCTACTAGATGTACGCAATGACGCGGCCAAAGACGCGGACTATCGCCTCCCGGTGAGTAAGATCGAAAAATGGGAACGCGCGCACGGGCGAATTCCGCCGGGCGCCATTGTGTTGTTGCGCACTGGCTGGGCGTCGCGCTGGCCAGACGTGCAGAAATATCGAAACCAGGATCAGCAGGGGAAAATGCACTTTCCCGGTTATTCGGTCGAGGCTGCCAAGCTGTTCATCGATCGCGGAGTAAGCGGTCTGGGCTGCGACACCCTAAGCGCCGATTACGGAGCCTCGGAAGATTTCAGCGTTCATCATTTGGCGCTCGGTGCCGGCCTGTATCACCTGGAAAATTTATCGGACTTAAGTGCCGTTCCTGAAGCGGGAGCGTTTTTGGTTGTGGCGCCCATCAAGCTGGAAGGCGGGTCCGGCGGACCAGTGCGCGTCTTCGCGCTATTGCCTTAAAATCGGGCTATTCAGCAACATTCTGTCCGCTTTATACGTCTGATGGGAGAGAGTCCCGCGCAAGGGTGGTTCATGAAAAAAAATTGGTTACGGTTAGCAACACTCGCGATGGTGTGTGTCGCATCCTTTACTTCGGTTGAAACGCCTGCAGTTGCGCAGGAGTTCCCGGTAGCCGAGCGCACGTTAAAAAATGGCATGAAAGTTCTGGTACAAAGCGATCACAGCATTCCCAACGTGGCGCTCTACATTTTTTATCGCATCGGATCGCGCAATGAACGGCCCGGCACCACCGGCATATCGCACTTTTTTGAACACATGATGTTTAACGGCGCAAAAAAATATGGCCCAGGCGACCTGGATAAAGTGATGGAAGCGAACGGCGGTTCCAACAACGCTTACACCAGCCAAAACGTCACCGTCTATCAGGATTGGTTTCCGCGTTCGGCTATGCCGCTTATCTTCGACATCGAGGCCGATCGCATCCAGAATTTGAGTTTCGATCCGCAAAAGATCGAGTCCGAACGACAAGTGGTGGCCTCCGAGCGCCGCTCCAGCGTGGATAACGACAACGGAGGATTGCTGGACGAGCAGTTGTGGGCCACGGCCTTCATTGCGCATCCCTACCAATGGCCTGTTGTGGGATGGATGAGTGACATCGAGCACTGGACCATCGATGACCTCAAGCGTCACTTTGCCATGGGCTATTCTCCCAGCAACGCCACCATGGTGGTGGTCGGCGATGTTACCCCCGAGGAAATATTTCAACTCTGCGAAAAAACCATCGAGCCCATTCCTTCTCATGCGCCACCGCCGCCGGTGACCACCGTGGAGCCTCCACAGCTTGGCGAGCGGCGCCTGGTGGTGCACAAGCCCGCGGAGTTGCCGCTATTGATGATTGCCTACCACGTCCCCCAAACCAATCACCCCGACTTTTACGCGACAAATATTTTGCGCACCATTTTGTTTCAGGGTGAAAGTTCGCGGATGTATCAACGCCTCGTCGATAAAGACCAGATCGCGCTGGATGTTTCCGCCTCGGTCGAACCCGCCTTCGATCCCACAATCGCCGTCATCGTGGCCCAGCCCAAACAAGCCGTCGATCCGGAGAAATGCGAAAAGGCCATTTATGAGGAGCTGGAACGAGTGAAAGTCTCTACCATTTCCGACGAGGAACTGGAAAAAGCAAAAAACATTCGTCTGATGGAGTTTTATCACCAGGTACGCACGATTAATGGTCGCGCCAACACCATTGGCACCTATGAAGTATTTAATGGCGATTACAAGAAACTCTTCGACGCTGCGAAGAACTACGCCGCGGTTACCAAAGAAGACGTCCAGCGCGTCGCCAAAACCTATTTTGGCGCCAACAACCGCACGGTAGCGACGCTGCTGCCGGAGAACGAGGAAAAGGCCAAACCATGAGCGCGCTGAAGAAATGTAGTTTCCTGCTGATCCTCCTCGTTCTCATTTTTCCGGCTGCACTATTTGCGCAGTCGATTCATATTCCACCGCACGAAAAAGTAGTTTTCAAAAACGGTCTTACCGTATTGCTCCTCGAAAAGCATGGCGTTCCGATCGTAAATTTCGCGGCCCTGGTGAAGACCGGCGCCGCGGCCGATCCTGCGGGTGAGGAAGGGTTGGCATCCATAACCGCTCAATTGCTGCGGAAAGGCACGCAAAAGCGCACCGCGCAGCAATTCGCCGCCGACAGTGATTTTACCGGTGGATCGATTGAAGCCGACGCGAGCGCGGACTTTTCTTCTGTCTCTGGAGAATTCTTAAACAAGGACCTCACTCGCGGACTGGACTTGTTTTCAGACGCACTATTGCATCCCATTTTTCCTCAGTCCGAAGTCGATAAATTGCTGGCGCAGAGCCTCGACGGCGTGCGCGCGGCAAAAGACGAAGCCCGTTCTGTCCTTGGGACCTATTACAACGCCTACCTGTTCAACGGAAATGGTTACGGCAGAACGTCAGACGGAGACGAAATTTCGCTGACCCGAATTCACCGCGATGCGATTTTGAAATTTTACGAAACGTACTATGCCCCCGGAAATATCATCCTCGCGGTAGCTGGCGATTTTCAGACCGCGGACATGAAGAAGAAGCTCGAAGAAGTCTTCGGTCAATGGCCGTCAAAGGCTGTCACGCTCGCAAAAATCCCAATCCTTCCACCGGTGAGGGGTAAGAAATTATTACTGGTCGACAAACCCGACGCCACGCAGACTTATTTCGCCATTGGAAATGTCGCCACCGCCGCGGGAGACCCCGATCGTGTGGCCATCCGGCTGGTGAATACCGTATTTGGCGGGCGTTTCACATCGTTATTGAACGAAGCGTTGCGCGTCGAGTCGGGGCTGAGTTACGGAGCCATTTCCGCTTTTGACCCGCGCAAGGCGCCCGGCCCGTTCGGAATTTATAGCTACACCAAAAACGAAAGTACCGCGCAAGCCATCGATATGGCGCTGCAGGTTTTGCAGAAACTACACAAGCAGGGAATCACCGCCGAAGAATTGGCGTCCGCGAAGAGTTACATCAAGGGACAATTCCCGCCCTCCATTGAAACTTCCAAGCAGTTGGCGCAGATAATCGCCATCAATGAATTTTACGGCCTTGACGATCGTGAAATTAATGACCTCGAAGCGCGCCTCGACGCTGTCACGCCGGCCATTGCCCAACAAGTGATTCAAAAACATTTTCCCACCGACAATTTAGTTTTCACTTTGATCGGGAAGCGCTCTGACATTGCCGCCGGAGTGCAAAAATATGCCGAGAAACAGGATGCGCGGGTCATCAGTGAGCCAGGCTTCTGGCCGCCTCCGGTTCAAAAATAAATTTTCCTAACAACAATTTTGGAGGATACATGCGTTTTCGATTGCTCATGGCAGTGGGCCTTTTGCTCGTCTTGACCGGCTATTCTTTCGCGGCCGAAGACACCCCGCTCCTGGTGCAAGCTCCCACTTTGAGCAAGAGGGAAATCGTCTTCGCATACGGTGGTTATTTGTGGAGTGTGCCGCGCGATGGCGGCAACGCGCGTCAATTAACAACCGGCGGTCACGAATCCGGCCCGCAGTTTTCCCCCGATGGAAAGTTCATCGCCTTCACCGGTGAGTACGACGGCAACACGGACGTCTTCGTGATGCCCGCGGACGGCGGCGAACCCAGGCGCCTGACTTGGCACCCTGGAGCGGACGTGGTGGTGGGCTGGACTCCCGACAGCAAGCGCATTTTATTTCGCTCCGGGCGCGTGTCATATGCGGATTTCGACCGGCTGTACACCGTGGCTGTGGAGGGCGGGGTCCCGGAAGTATTGCCAATGTGGCGCGGAGAAGCAGGATGGTATTCACCCGAGGCATCGCGGCTTGCCTATGTTCCAAATCTGAAATGGCAGGAATCGTGGAAGCGATATCGGGGTGGGCAGACCACCCCGGTCTACATCGTTAAATTAAGCGACCTCTCGCTGGAAAAATTGCCGCGCGAAAATTCCAATGACTTCGCCCCCGTCTGGATGGGCGATACCGTTTATTTTCTGTCTGACCGCAACGGCCCGGTAACCCTCTTCGCGTACGATACCAAAACTAAAAACGTCAAGCAGGCCGTAGAGAATAAGAGCCTGGATTTTAAGACGCTGTCCGCTGGGCCCGATGCGCTGGTCTACGAACAATTCGGCGGCATCTATCTTTTTGACCCCCAGACTGGTCAGCCCAGGAAAATCGACATTCATATCGCGGGAGATTTGCCGGCTACCCGCCCGCATTTTGAGAAAGTCGCGGACAAAATTAGCGCGGCTGCTATCTCCCCAAGCGGGGCACGCGCGGTATTTGAAGCACGCGGCGAGATTTTCACTGTGCCCGCGGAAAAAGGCAATACGCGGAATCTAACGCGCACTGCTGCTGTAGCAGAACGCGACCCATCCTGGTCGCCGGATGGCAAGTGGGTGGCATTTTTTTCCGATGAGTCCGGCGAATACGCCCTCCACCTGGTGGACCAGTCGGGGCTCGGAACAGTTAAAAAAATCGACTTGGGCAAACCGGCATCTTTTTTCTATAGCCCGACATGGTCCCCGGACAGCAAGAAAATTGCCTTCACCGACAAGCGCTTGAACCTTTGGTACGTTGATATAGACAAAGGTGCTCCTGCGCCCGTAAAAGTAGACGCCGATTTGTACGACGCTTGGGGCGTGATCATGACCCCCACGTGGTCGCCAGACAGCAAATGGCTGACCTTTACGAAATTCCTGCCCAACCACATGCGCGCTGTGTTCGTGCATTCCCTCGAGAGCGGAAAGAGTTCGCAAATTACCGATGGCTTAAGCGACGCGCGATATCCTGTCTTCGATAAGGGCGGCAAAGTTCTGTACTTCGCGGCCAGTACGGATCTGGGCCTCGCCGTCACATGGCTAGACCTATCCGGATTTCAACGCCCCGTATCGCGCAATATTTACGCCGTGGTCTTGAAAAAAACAGATCCCAATCCCATAGAGCCGGAAAGCGACGACGAAAAGCTGGGGGATGCCGCTAAGCCGGGCGACAAGTCTAAAGACTCTGACAAAAAGAACGACAATAAAGACAAAGATAAGGATAAAGATAAGAAAAAAAACGAGGCCGATAAAAGCAAAGGCAAAGACGACGATAAATCCAAAGACAGCGACAAAAAAGAAGAGCCCGTCAAAGTCACCATCGATCTCGACAATATCGGTCAACGCATCGTGTCCATGCCCATCAAAGCTTCCAATTACGTTGGTCTTGATACCGGAAAAGCGGGCGTCCTGTTCCTGACGGAAACTCCAGACATTCCGCCGCTAAATGCTCCGCCAGCGGCAACCGTGACGAAGTTTGATCTTTCCACAAGAAAGACCGAACCATTCCTCACCGGCGTTAGCGCGTTTGCCGTCTCTGCCAATGGGGAAAAAGTTTTGTACCACACCGGCCAGGGTCCCACGTGGTTCATCGCCACTACCGGTGCGGCTCCTAAGGCGGGTGAAGGTGCGCTGAAGTTCGATGAGATGGAAGTGAAAGTCGATCCGCGCGCGGAATGGAATCAGATGTACCACGAAGTGTGGCGCATCGAACGCGATTTCTTGTACGACCCACATGCTCATGGCCTGGATTTGGCCGCCGCGGAAAGGAAATACGCTCCGTACTTGAAGGGCGCTGGTGGCCGCGCCGACGTGAATCATCTTTTCGTGGAAATGCTTGGTGAAGTCACCATCGGGCACATGTTTATTTTTGGCGGCGACATTCCCAAAGCCCCTGAGGTAAAAGGCGGCCTCCTGGGCGCGGACTACACCGTGGAAAATGGCCGCTACCGCTTCGCCAAAATATTCAATGGCGAGAACTGGAACCCGCAATTGCGTGCCCCGCTGACGCAGCCAGGTGTGGATGTGAAGGTGGGCGATTATTTGCTGGAAGTAAACGGTGCTGATGTGCGCCCGCCCAATGATGTCTACAGCTTCTTTGAAAATACCGCCGGCAAGCAGATCCGTATCAAAGTCGGCCCGAACCCGGAAGGCAAAGACGGGCGCGATGTAACCGTCGTCCCGGTAGCCGATGAAGCCGAGTTGCGAACTCGTGCTTGGGAAGAAGATAACCGCCGCAAAGTAGGTGAGCTCAGCGGCGGCAAAGTCGCGTATGTGCATGTGCCCGATACCGCGAACGGCGGATTCCTGAATTTCAATCGCTTTTATTTTGCGCAAACCGATAAACAGGCTGCCGTGATTGACGAGCGTTACAATCACGGCGGCGCGATTGCCGATTACATCATCGATTTGCTGGAGCGCCCGCTGCGAAACTGCGCCACCACCCGCGAGGGCGAAAAATGGTGTTCGCCTCTCGCACAGATTTACGGGCCTAAAACAATGATCATCAACGAAATGTCCGGCTCCGGCGGCGATGCGCTTCCCTGGATGTTCCGTCAAGACAAGATTGGTCCGTTAATCGGCACGCGGACCTGGGGCGGGCTTGTGGGTATCGGCGGATATCCGTCGCTGTTGGATGGCGGCTATGTAATGGCGCCACGCGCTGCGATCTATGGACTGCACGGCGAATGGGAAGTAGAGAACCACGGAATCGCGCCCGACATCGAAGTGGAAAATGATCCCGCGTCAGTCGCTGCTGGACACGACGCGCAACTTGAAAAAGCCGTGCAGGTCACGCTGGAAGCTCTAAAAAAGAATCCAGTGGTCATCCCGGAACATCCGCCGTATCCGAATTATCACAAGACGGAGTAATGCGGCTCGGTGGTTGTCTGTCGCGGGTCAAATAACCACTCGCGTTGTGATATTTTCATGAACACTCTGCATGCCTGAACTTCCTGAAGTCGAAACCGTTGCGCGAGGATTACGGATGACCGTGCTCGGCCGCCGGATTCTATCCGTGACACTGCGAAAGACCGACTTCATCGATGATCCATCCTTAATTGAGCGGCACCTGCCAGGCCGCCGCATTGAAGCCGTAGAACGGTACGGCAAATTTATGTTGCTGCGTTTGTCTGCCGCGCAGGGTGAAGAAAACTCCGCAACCGGCGATAACGCTCCGGCGGCGTTGCTCGTTCACCTCGGAATGACCGGACACATCGCCTCCACCGCCGCCGCAGAGCCCTGGGAAAAACACACCCATGCAAGCTTCGCTTTAGATGATGGACGAGAATTGCGCTACACCGACGCGCGCAGATTCGGACGGCTGGCCTACTTGTCAGCAGAATTATTACCGGCCGAACTGGAAGGCTTCGGCGCCGATCCACTGGAAGTGACCGCCGAAGAATTTGCAACCCGCATACGATCGCGGCATTCACGTATCAAGGCGCTTCTGCTCGATCAAACCGTTCTGCGTGGAGTGGGCAACATTTACGCCGATGAAAGTTTATGGCGTGCCAAAATTCATCCTGCCAAGTTAGGCGCGAGTATCAACAAAAAACAGGCCGTGGTTCTTCATCGTGCGTTGCAAGACATCCTGAAAAAAGCGATCGTAATGCGCGGATCATCCATTGCCAATTTTGTGGATGGCGAGGGCCAACCCGGTGAATACCAGCAGCATCATCGCGCCTACGGCCGTGAAGGTGAAAAATGTTACCGCTGCGGGACAATTATTCGCCGAGCCATCGTCGCCGGCCGCAGCAGCTTTTTTTGCCCCAAGTGTCAGAGAGGCCCGCGTGGTTTTTTGGCAATATCTTCCACGCCAGAGAAATCGAAACGCAAATCCACCATTTCTAATCGCAAGAACACCGCGAGATCATCTGGAAAGAAAACAAAACGGACCGCCGGCAAACAATTGCGCAAGAAACGACTTAAAAAATCTTGAAGGCACAAAATTTGCTCAGGGAGCGCGGATGAACCTACGTCGAGTAATCACTTTTGCCTTTGCACTGTTGTTGGCCATGGGGGCCCTTCGTGCCGTGGCCTATCCCAACGGCAATACCGATGATTACGCGGCCGCTGACGCGCAAATACTAAACGAAATTCACGAACACAGTGAAGCGATGGGAAATTTGGAGTATTTGTCCGACGAAATTGGCGCGCGCCTGACCGGTTCGCCGCAATTGAAACAGGCCAACGAATGGACCGCGGAAATGTTTCGCAAGTACGGCCTGACCAATGTACATCTCGAACCCTGGACCATCGCGCACTCGTGGACCCGCGGCACAGCACACGCGCGTATCGTGAAACCCGCCGAGCATCCCCTGACCGTCGCAGCCGCAGGCTGGTCCCCAGGCACTGCGGGCGTTTTACACGCGCCGGTGGTGTACTTCGATGCCAAGAAAAAAGAAGAGTTCGAGAAATTTCGCGGAAAACTGAAGGGCGCCGTGGTGATTTACCAGGAGCCTGCTAGCTTGTCGCCGCCCAAACCCGAAGATTCCCGAAGTGAATATGTCCGAGCAATGCAGCAGCCCCCGCCGATGAAAGGCGAACCGCCGGCCCCCACGCCGTTCGCAGCCTTGCAGGAGGCGGCCAAAGCTCGCACCGCGTTTTTCAAACAGGAAGGCGTCGCGGCGGTACTGCGCGATTCGAACAAGCCGCACGCTCTTCTGAACATGACCGGGATCGGTGGAGAAAAATTCGAGATCGGCGCGATTCCAACTGCGTTTGCGACCGGAGAAGGGTACCGCATGCTTTTTCGCATGTTGAAACACGGACCCGTCGAAGTGGAATTGGAGATGACTAATTCGTTTAGCGAAAAACCAGTGGAAGTCTATAACACCGTCGCAGAAATTCGTGGAAGCGACAAACCAGATGAAGTGGTGATGCTCGGAGCGCATCTGGATTCCTGGGATCTCGGCACGGGATCAACCGACAACGGCACGGGATCGATGGCCGTACTGGAAGCCGCTCGTGCGCTTGCAAAATTGCAACTGAAACCAAAGCGCACCATACGCTTCGTCTTGCTTACCGGCGAAGAAGAAGGATTATGCGGTTCGGTAAAATATGTAGAAACGCACAAATCTGAATTGGATAGAATTTCAGGGATTTTTGTGCATGACACCGGCACCGGCCGAGTGCTGACTCTAGGTCTGCATGACAATTATCAGGATCGAGAAATCGTCGATCAGGAAATAGCGCCGTTGCGTGAACTGAAATTGCTTGAGCCCAGCATGCAGCGCTCCTTCGGAACCGATCATGCTTCCTTCGACGATGTGGGGGTGCCGGGATTCTGGGCCGTTCAGGACAGTGCCGAATATTCCAAGACGCACCACAGCCAGTCGGACACCTTCGACAAAGTCTGGAAAGACGACTTGAATCAAGGCGCGCAAGTGCTCGCGGCGTGGGCGTACAACACCGCGCAGTTGCCCGAAATGTTGCCGCGTCGCCCAGTTCCGGCTAAAGCACAAGTGGCAAAACCCGACTCAAATAAGAATGAAGAAGCAAACGCCAAGCCAACAACAGATTCTGACGAAGAAAAATCAGCTGCCACAAGATTGGACCCGATCGGCGAAATGGATGCCAAAATTCTGGCGCAGGTAAAGGCCGATGAACCGGAATTGAAAGCAAATTTGGAATTTTTGTCCGACCATATCGGCCCGCGTTTAACCGGTTCCAAACAACTTGAGCAAGCCAGTCGCTGGATGCTGGCGCGCTTCCAGCAACTTGGACTTGCGAACGCCCATCAGGAAACGTGGAGCATCGCTAATCGCTGGACTCGAGGTCCGGCCACCGGACGGGTGTTTTTAAGCGCGGACGCGAAACCGGGTGAAGCGCCTACTGCACTTAACCTCACCATGGCCACCGGCGGGTGGTCGCCGGCCACGGAGGGCACCGTGAAAGGCCCGGTAGTCGGCATAGCAGTCGAAAAAGTGGAAGACCTGCGGCAATACAAAGGCAAGTTGAAAGGCGCAATCATTGTTTTGAACAGGCCCGTCGAGTTGCGAGCCCCACAGAATCCAATGTTGACGCCCTGGGGCGAAGAAACGATTCCCATCGCTTTTCCAAAGAGCGACAAACCGTTCGATTTCGCTGCTTATTTGAAGTTGCGAACCGCGGAGCTGACGTTTTTCGCCGAAGAGAAAGCTGCGGCGGTATTGATCGGCTCTGAAAAATGGTTTGGCTTGTTGAACATGAGCATCAGCGGTCAAAATTATCAGCCCGGCGTGATCCCCACGGCATTTATCGCCAGAGAAGATTTTAGGTTGCTCTGGCGTCTGATGGATTCCGGCTCAATCCAAGCCGAAGTGAACATCGGAGGAAATTTCAGTGGAAAGCCCGCGGAAGTGTATAACACCGTCGCCGAAATTCCTGGCAGCGAGAAGCCGGACGAAGTCGTAATCATCGGCGCGCACCTGGATTCCTGGGACTTGGGAACGGGCGCTACTGATAACGGAACCGGCTCAACCGCAGTGCTCGAAGCGGCGCGCGCGCTTACAAAATTAGGCGTGAAACCCAAACGCACCATTCGCTTCGTTTTATTCACCGGCGAAGAACAAGGCCTGAATGGTTCCAAGGCTTACGTCGCCAAGCATCAGGATGAACTCAAGAAAATCTCCGCGGTCTTGGTGCACGATAGCGGCACCGGAAAAGTCTTGACCATCGGGCTGATGGGAAATTACGACGCGCGCGAAACCATTGATCGCGTGATGTATCCGTTGGCGCGAGCCAAAGAAATAGGCTTGGCCGAACCGACGCTGCGAAAAGAGGACGGCTCTGACCACGTTCCATTCGATGAAGCGGGAGTCCCGGGCTTTTGGTGTGTGCAGGAAATTGCGGACTACGATAAAACGCACCACTCGCAAGCCGACACCGTGGATCGCGTGCGCTGGGACGATTTGGCCGAGGGCGCGCAGGTGTTGGCGGTATTTGCGTACAACGTAGCGGAGTTGCCGGAATTATTACCGCGAAAGTCGCCGAAGCCGTAGTCCACAGCCGCTACGGTTCAGACGACCTGGGAGAATTCCATATTTTATGCGAGCGGTATTGCAACGCGTGAGCCGCGCCCGCGTCACCGTCGAAGAACGAGTCGTCGCTGAGGTCGCAGCCGGACTAGTGGTACTGCTTGGCGTGGGCACCGCGGACACGCCGGCGACGGCCACCTCGATGGCGGAAAAGATTGCCAATTTACGCATCTTTGAAGACGATGGGGGCAAGATGAACCGTTCTCTTCTCGATGTAAAAGGCAGCGCTATGGTCATTTCCCAATTTACACTTTACGGAGATGCACGCGGGCAAAGGCGGCCGAGCTTTGTGTCCGCTGCGCGACCTGAACAGGCAAAAATGTTGTACGAAGAGCTTTGTTCCGCCCTGAAGAAATTGAATGTTCCAGTGCACACAGGAGTTTTTCAAGCCACCATGTCCGTGGAATTAGTCAACGAGGGGCCGGTAACCATCTTGCTGGATTCCGAAAAAACGTTTTGACCGATCAGTATCACTACTCGAAATTAAATTAGGTATTGCGCGCCGTGGCCAAAAAACAAGACCAGATCAGTCCCGCAGCCGAACGAGCGGCCATCACAATCCGGCGCGCAAAGAGCAGCGATGGCGCCCAAATCGCCGAGCTTTGCGGCCAATTGGGTTATCCCGCAAAACCTGCTGCGATTGCACAGCGACTGCGCAGGATTAAACCTGCCAACCAGCACGCCGTACTGGTCGCGGAATCTCCCGAGCGCAAAGTTATTGGCTGGCTGCACGTCAGCGTTTCTCCGCTGCTCGAAGTCGAACTGCGAGCGGAAGTAAATGGCTTGATAGTGGACGGCGAGGAAAGAAGCCGAGGAACCGGCGCTCTGCTGTTGCGCGCCGCGGAACAGTGGGCACGCAGTCGCGGGTGCAAGAGCATGTCGGTGCGCTCCAATGTAATCCGCGAACGCGCCCATCAGTTTTATCTGCGACATGGCTACGAACACTACAAAACTCAAAAAGCTTTTCGTAAACCACTTTGAATCATTCGTGAAGTGAACGAAACAAAATCTTCCCGCCATCACAAACTTTGCTCGCAGTGGTAATGGCCTGCAACGCACAATCACGCTTACGATAACTGCGTTGCTGTAATATATCGTATTACGATATACTTTAAGCAGCAATGGAAAGCACTATTTCAGATACGGACTATCGGGCTCTCGCCGAGTTGCGCTACCGCATACGGCATTTCATTCAGGAAGGCGATGCCGCCGCTCAACGTTCAAACCTCGAACCACAGCAATACCTGATGCTCCTGGCCATCCGCGGATTGCCCCAGGGAGCAGTGGCCACCATAAGCACGTTGGCCTGGCGCATGGCCCTCAAGCATCACAGCGCCGTCGAATTGATCGACCGCCTGGAGACGCATGGGTTGGTGCGCAGAAGCCGCGGCCCAGGCGACAAACGCGAAGTACGTGTCTCGCTCCTGCCTCGTGGATCAAAGTTATTGGACCGCGTCGCCGGCGGGCGCCTTAGCGAATTAAAAGCTAGCGGCGCGGCCCTCGCCAATGCCATCACCGCGCTCGTGGAACGAAAGGGCGCTCCACAAAAAACGCAAATAAACCAGCTGACTGGCCCACAACGTCAACTAGGAATAGGGCACAGCACGATGAAGCGAAAACAACACAGGAAACCCATGCCACGTGGGAGAAAACGTGCCTAAGAATTCGTCCGCGCAAGCTGAGCCGAACCCCGAAACCAAATTGCGGAACGAAACTCTAGGCGACTTCACCACTACTCCCCGGGTGATCCCCATTTCTGCGCTCGCCATGGTGATCGGTTTGCTCTGCGCCTTCGTAGCCTTGGCGCTGCTCCGGCTGATCGGCCTTTTTACGAATTTATTTTATTTTGGTCGATGGAACACCTCGCTGGTTTCCCCCGCCGGCAATCACCTGGGAATTTACAGCGTGTTAGTGCCCGTTGTCGGCGCACTGATTATCGGTGTGATGGCGCGCTATGGTTCGGAACGCATTCGCGGCCACGGAATCCCGGAAGCGATCGAATCCATTCTGCTGAATGGCAGCCGCATCGAGCCCAAGATCGCCTTGCTGAAACCAATTTCCTCCGCCATTTCCATTGGCTCCGGGGGACCCTTCGGCGCTGAAGGACCAATCATCATGACCGGCGGCGCGGTAGGTTCGATGGTCGCTCAGTTATTCCACTTAACCAGCGCGGAACGCAAAACATTATTGGTCGCTGGAGCAGCGGGCGGCATGTCCGCAACTTTCGCCGCTCCAGTAGCGGCAGTGCTGCTCGCCGTGGAGCTATTACTCTTTGAATGGAAGCCCCGAAGCTTGATACCAGTGGCGTTGGCGAGTGCAGTCGCAGCCGTTGCGCGGCGTTACTTGCTGGGCTTTGGACCGTTATTTCCGGTCCCCGCTCACCCACTCTTCATCGGGCCCATGGGACTTTTGGGTTGCGCGCTGGTCGGACTTTTGGCGGGCGGATTATCCGCTTTACTAACCGTTTCAGTTTACGCGGCGGAAGACGCGTTCCAGCGCTTACCCATTCACTGGATGTGGTGGCCTGCTCTTGGCGGACTCGCAATTGGCATCGGCGGCTTAATTTTTCCGCAGGCGCTGGGCGTGGGCTACGACACCATCGGAGCATTGCTGCAAGGCAGTGTGACCACCCACGTGATTCTCGGCGTATTGCTGGTGAAATGGTTTATCTGGGCGGTGTCGCTGGGCTCAGGCACCTCAGGTGGTGTGCTCGCTCCGCTACTGATGATGGGCGGAGCATTGGGCGGTCTGGAAGCCATGTTCCTGCCAAACGAGGGCGCCGGTTTCTGGCCGCTGATCAGCATGGGAGCAATTCTCGGTGGCACGATGCGTTCGCCATTCACGAGCATCGTGTTCGCCTTCGAATTAACCCACGACGCCAACGTTTTTCTGCCTTTGCTGGTGGGCAGCGTGATCGCCCACGCCTTCACGGTGCTCACTTTGAAGCGTTCGATATTGACCGAGAAAGTTGCGCGCCGCGGATATCACTTAAGCCGCGAATATGCCGTCGATCCCTTGGAGATTTTATTTGCTCGCGAAGTCATGCGAACCACCATCGCGGTTTTGCCCGCCGCCAGCACCATTGCCCAGATCCAGGCTTCGCTTAATTCCGATCATCGACAAAAACAGCGCCTTCTACCGGTAGTGAACGCTGACGGAACTTTAGCCGGGGTCCTGACCCGAAGAGATATTCGCGATCGCATAGATCACGAAGGCGACGCAGCACTCCGGCGCACGTTGCGCGAGGTCGCGCGGACAAACACGTCAGACGTGTATGCCGATGAGCCGTTACGCGTTGTCGTGTATCGAATGGCGGAAACGGGATTCACCCGTATGCCCGTTGTGGATCGCGCCAGCGGAAAATTCCTGGGGCTTATTTCTCTGGATGATTTACTTAAAGCAAGAGCCAGGCACCTTGAAGAGGAGCGCCGCCGTGAACGAACTTTGAAGTTGCGGTTTTTTCTGCCCGGCGGACGCATGGCTGAAGAGAAAGATATTCCTGTAAATCCCTAGAGCTTGCGCCAACACTCACTAACAAAAATAAAAGATCGAAGACAACCAGTGACGGTGTATTTCTAATATGGCTACTGTGACTATCCCAAACCCAACCGATGTAACTCCCGCGGCTTCCGCCCCGGCCCAGACGCCGTGGTGGCATGCGCCCGGGAGACAATGGAGAGCGTTTCGTGACCAACGCGAGGACCAGGTCTTCCTGGTTTTAACACTCTTGATCGGCGCGCTAGTTGGTTTGATCGTAGTCGCTTTTATTTTGATCACCGAGCGATCCGGCGCGCGCTTATATCCCGTGGGCGCCGCCACGTGGCGAAGAATTCTTGTTCCAGTCGTCGGCTCGCTGACTATGGGATATCTCCTGTATCGATTTTTTCCCGATGCGCGCGGCAGCGGCGTTCCACAAACCAAGGCGGCGCTGTGGGCTCGCGGTGGACGCATTTCTTTCGCGACCGTCTTTGGCAAATTTTTCTGCACTTCCGCAACGCTCGCTTGCGGAATTCCACTGGGCCGCGAAGGCCCCGCTGTGCAAGTCGGTGCGGGCATCGCCTCCATGCTCGGCCGGTACCTGGGATTGAAACCGGAAAAAGTGAAGGCGCTTATTCCTGTGGGTGCCGCGGCCGCTATCGCTGCCGCATTCAACACTCCGCTTGCCGCGGTAGTTTTTGCGCTGGAAGAAGTGGTAGGCGATTTACACGCGCCAGTATTGGGTTCCGTAGTGCTGGCCTCGGCGACTTCCTGGGGAATGCTGCGGCTGCTGCTTGGCAACGATCCTCTTTTTCAAGTGCCGCAATATCAGCTCGTGCATCCAGGCGAGCTGGGGATTTATGCGCTTCTCGGAGTCTTGGGCGGATTCATTTCCGCAGCCTTTACGCGGCTGCTGTTGTCGATGCGCGCGTGGTTCTTGCGGCGGCCGAAGAAAACCGTGTGGTTCCAACCGGTAGTTGGCGGCTTGACTGTCGGAATGATGGGCTATTTTGTGCCGCAGATACTTGGCGTCGGTTATAAATATGTCGGTGACGTCTTGAACGGCGGCATGGCGCTGAAACTAATGTTGCTGCTGCTGGTGCTCAAGCTGTTTGCAGTGACCATCAGCTATGCCTCCGGGAATGCCGGCGGAATCTTCGGCCCAAGTTTATTTCTCGGAGCCATGCTTGGCGGAATTGTCGGAACCTTGGCGCATCACGTCGCCCCCGGTTATGTTGCAACGCCAGGCGCCTACGCTCTGGTGGGCATGGGCACAGCATTCGCGGGAATCGTGCGAGCGCCGATGACTTCCGTGCTGATGATTTTTGAAATTACCCGCGATTATGCCGTGATCGTTCCGCTGATGATTTCCAATCTCGTCAGCTTTTTTATTTCTTCACGCTTTCAACGCGAACCTATTTACGAAGTTTTGGCCCAACAGGATGGTATTCATTTACCGACTGCCGGATCACGCATACAGGAAAGTCAGCGCCAGGTTTACCAGGCGATGCATGCGGCTACAGAAGTTCTGGATGCGCACGCCGCAGTTCAAGAGGCTCTCAATAACGTTTCCGCCAGCTCCCTTCATGCCTGGCCGGTGATCGATAAAAGCGGCGTGGTTGGCATGGTCAGCCTGAGTCGGCTGCAAAAAGCCCTCACCGAAGGCTCGACCCAGCAACCATTAAGTGCGATCCTCCCAACGGACGAATTCCCCCATGTGCACATGGACCATTCCCTTGCTATGGCACTGGATCGCATGGGCGCCAATCAACTCGACGTGCTGCCGGTAGTGAATCGCGCCAACGTGCACAAGCTCGAAGGAATTGTGACTCTGCAGGATGTTTTGCGGCTCTACGGCGTGGACCGCAGGGAAACCACAGCGCCTTCTGGCGAACCTCCTGCAACGGCTCCGCAGCCTTAATCCGATCGCGTGCGGCTCTAAATTTCGATCGACCTAAAACCCGCCGCCACCACCGCCGCCGAAACCACCGCCAGAGGATCCCCCGCCGCCAAAACCAGAACCGCCCGAACTGCGCGGCGCTGAAGCCATAACATTGCTCGCGCGCGACGACATGCTATTCAAGTTACTCGTGAAATTCACCGGATAAAAAATCGGCCCGGAGCCGCCGCGATACCAGGCGGGCGGTTGGGTCATGATTCCGTCAAAAGCTTTGCTCCAATTTTTCTCCACTCCGAAAGCCATCGCGAAGGGCAGAAATTTCTCAAACATTTGCGGAGTTTTTATGGTTCGATTGAACCGATCGGCCTCCACGTGATTCAGAAAATCCTCGAAGCCCAGCACGCCCTCTAGCGCGCGGGTTCCTTGCTCCGTGTGCGCAGGCATAAACCAGCCAAATGCACAGATGATGAGCCCAGAAACAATTCCACCAAATATGAATGGAACAGGCGCGATGCCCATCGCGCGCCCCAGGGCACCACCACCCCATATCATCAACGCGCCTATGACGACACCAGCGCCAATATACGCAGAGCGGACACTGTCGGGACGCCGCTTATAAAAACCCTGCGACACGAGTGAATCGAATATTCCGCTCCTCATAACCGGCAAAGTTTTATAAAACCGGTTCTGAAGACTGTCCATGGAAATCGTATCGCCGGCCTTTCCTGCGGTAAAAAAGCCACCCAGAAGCGCCTGTTCGTGAGGCTTCAGCGTGCCCCATTGCGAAAAATCTTTTTGCAAAATGAAGTTGTAGTCCTTCTCATGCATCAGACCAAGCATGCGGTCTTTCTGCACCTCTTCGATCACCAGGTAGCCGCGCACCGCGAGATCCACGATCGAAGCGGTAATGTCGCGCATATTGGCGGTATTATCCACCAGCGTGCCTGCTTCCCCTGGTGTGAGTTGATTCGGTGGCTCATATTGTGCAGCGATGGGTCGCAGCCGAGGATCCCGGCCGCGCGTCCACCACAGATAAAACATCACGCAGAAAACAGCCACAGGTAGAAACAGCGGCCAGTTACTCCGCAAAAATCGCCCAATTTCATCCGCAGCGGTCGGCTCGCGAATGGCGCCCTTATCCATTGCCACCGCTACCGTCAAACCGGCGTGGTAAGGAAGCGGAGCAGTGGTTCGCACCTCGACGCCATTCCCCTCGACATCAATTTCCGCGTCCTTGGCGCGCGAACCGTATATCCCAGTGAACGCCGCCGCTCGAATATTGCTGGCTCCCGGCGGCAGAATAATTTGCGCATGCGCGGATTGGATCGGAACATCCCACTCATCCCCAGTCACGTTCCAATAAAGTTCGTCATGATCCTCAAAGAATCTAATTCCGTCGCTGACGGTGTACTCGATGGAGACCGTTTGTACCGAATTATCGGCGTTAGGGATGTAGATTTTAAGCTTGCGGTAATGGCGCACTCGGCTGGACTCGAATTTCAAGTTATGCCCGGTACCATCGGTCACCTGTTTCACATCGAGGAACAGTGTGTAGTTCAACCCCTGCGGCGTCACGTATTCCACCGGAATCGAACGGTACAACCCGTGCCAACCGGCGCCGATGAAACGCGCTCGAATCGTTTCGGTCACATCGATGGTGCCATTACTGCCGACGTCGATGTGCGCATCAAAATTCTCAATGCGCAGTTCCTTGGCGCTTGCGGTGGTCACGCTCGACAACGCAAGGAGCCCCAGCAGCACAGCGAACGTAAGATGGCGCAACGCTGCACGTGCGAGCGAATCGCGGACGCCGGGGCAATAATCTATAAACATGATTCGGGACCGCTGCGCGCTCATGCTGACGCAGCGGGTGTGTTGAAGCTGACTTTGGGAGCTTCGCGTTCGGCGGGAGCCGAAATCTCAAAAAATTCACGGGGCTTGAATCCCAGCATACTGGCGAAAATGTTAGTCGGGAATTGCTGAATCTTGGTGTTGAGGTCGCGCACTACGGCGTTGTAATAACGCCGCGCGTTTTGCACCGCATCTTCGATCTGCGTCAAGGAAGCCTGCAAACTCGTAAAACTCTCGACAGCGCGCAATTGCGGATACGCTTCGGAGAGCGCGAACAAATTCTTCAGTGCGCCCGAGAGCATATTTTCCGCCTCGGCCTTGTCCGCCGGCCCGCTGGCAGCCATGGCGCGATTACGCGCATTGATAACCGCTTCAAGCGTCCCTTTTTCATGTGCCGCGTAGCCCTTGACAGTTTCAACCAAATTAGGAATCAAGTCGTAACGGCGTTTGAGTTGCACGTCGATATCGGCCCAGGCATTGTCGGTCTGCACCTTGAGCCGGACCAGTCCGTTGTACATTCCAATCGCAAAAATAGCGATCAGCACAACAATCCCTAAAATGACAAAACCGGTCATACGCATGACCTCGCAGGCTGGAGTAAAAGTGACGCTATAGCGAGCCAATATACGTCGCGACGCCAACCGTGTAAAGGTGACCCCAGCCTGATCGCGGCCATCCTCATCTGATATCTCTAGCGTATAGTGGCGAACTAGTTTATGTTTCGCGTTGCGACCCCGGCGGCTTCTCTCCCTAGCGTTCCACGTTTTAACGAACACCGTTTTAGTGACCGGCCCAAAAATGCTCTTTAAAACCATTAGCGCCTCCGTGTGTGGAATCGACGCTTACCTCGTCGAAGTTGAGGTGGACGTAGGTTCCGCACGCATGCAGGACTTCAACGTTGTGGGCCTCCCCGACAACGCGGTGAAAGAGAGCCGCGAGCGTATCAAGTCGGCATTGCGAAATTGCGGTTTTGAAATTTCCTTATGGACAGGGAGTAACTATCAATCTCGCTCCCGCCGACGTACGCAAAGAAGGCTCCGGCTTCGATCTGCCTATGGCCCTCGGATTGGCTGGATGCATGGGCCAGTTTTTTGGCAAGCCTCTCGACCAATGCATGTTCCTCGGTGAATTGTCGCTGGATGGCGGCGTTCGCTCAGTCCGTGGCGCCCTTTCCGCTGCACTGGCGGCACGCGACAAAGGATTGAAAGCCAGCGCTGTCCCGGAAGCCAATGCCCGGGAAGCCGCCGTAGTGGAAGGCGTCAATGTGTTCGCGCTGAAGTCCCTTCCACAAGCTGTAGACTTGGTCAATTCGCCCGAATCGTTTACTCCAGTAAAGGTCGATGCAGGCCAAATGCTATCGGAGGCCGCGCAGTACAACGTCGGTTTGCGCGACGTTCGTGGGCAGCAAGCCGCCAAGCGCGCGCTGTAAGTTTGCTGCGCTGGTGGCCACAACATTTTGTTCATCGGCCCACCCGGTGCCGGCAAAACCATGCTGGCCAAGCGCATCCCCACAATATTGCCTCCCATGTCGCTGGAAGAGGCCATTGAGACCACCCGCATCCACAGCGTCGCAGGAACGCTCGATGACCACCGCGGGTTGGTTGGGACACGGCCATATCGTTCACCGCA
The DNA here is from genome assembly GCA_035568155.1 of Verrucomicrobiia bacterium. Classification (GTDB taxonomy): domain Bacteria; phylum Acidobacteriota; class Terriglobia; order Acidiferrales; family UBA7541; genus Acidiferrum. Next base: position 53,461 of record DATMOS010000052.1, read on the forward strand.
TCACACCATCAGTGACGCTGGATTTATCGGAGGTGGCGCCGTACCGCGTCCCGGCGAAGTTTCGCTAGGCCACAACGGCGTGCTGTTCCTTGATGAATTGCCGGAGTTTCAAAGAAATGTGCTGGAGGTAATGCGTCAACCGCTCGAAGATGGCGCCGTAACCATTTCTCGCGCGGCCATCTAGGTAACTTTTCCGTCGCGCTTCATGCTGGCGGCGGCCATGAATCCTTGTCCCTGCGGATACTTTGGCGATCCCACCAGAGAGTGCCACTGCACGCCGCCGATGATCCAGCGCTACGTATCCAAAATTCCCGACCCGCTACTTGACCGCATCGATATCCACATCGAAGTGCCTGCGGTGAAATATAAGGAACTCCGAACACCTGCGTTAGCGGAAGACTCAGAAACCGTGCGAGCGCGGGTCGTTGCGGCGCGCAACCGCCAATTGGGGCGATATCGCGGTGAGCAGAAAACCTACTCGAATGCACAGATGTTGCCGAAGATGCTTCGCAAGCACTGCGGTATTACCGCCGATGGCGAGAAATTACTGGAAAATGCCATCACCCGGCTGGGCCTTTCCGCGCGTGCCCATGACCGCATCTTGAAAGTGGCGCGAACCATGGCGGACCTGGAAGCCACCGAAAACATCGCCCCTAAACATTTGAGCGAGGCCATCCAGTACCGTACCCTGGATCGCTCCTCTTGGGCCTAGGCGACTCTGTCAGCTAAACTGGATAAGCAGGTATACTCTCGTCAGTCTTTCCAACGGCGGTAAACTGATACCCATGAAACCCGATAGAATTATAAACATTACGGAATAACTGCAGTGCTCGATTGACTCTTTTTCGGCCACTGTGTTACCTGTAGTGCACTCGAATGCGCATCCAGACGGCTATAGCGGGTGGCAACCGATAAAAATGGCTGACCAGAAACACCTCGATGTCACGCTCGACACGCAGGTAGAAAGCGTCAATCTTGCCGAGGAGATGTGTTTGCGGGTCGCCGAAGCTGCGGGCTTCGATGAAGACGATTGCTACCGCATCGGAATGTCGGTGCGGGAAGGGGTCATCAACGCGTTTCATTACGGCAATCAGGAACGTCCGGAGAAAAAAATCTATCTGGCTGTCGATTTAACCTCGGACAAAATGGTTATCCACGTGTTGGACGAAGGCAAAGGCTTCAGTCTTGGTGACGTGCCGAATCCACTGGCCGAAGAAAATCTGTTGAGCACCTCAGGGCGCGGAATATTTTTGATGCGTTCCTTCATGGACGAATTCGACGTGGTGCCGGGCCGCACTGGCGGCGCGGAAATTATTATGTCCAAGAAATTGCCAAGCCCGGAAGGCCACCCCACGAATAACAACGACAAGGGCGACCACAACGCATCGCCGCACCAAGCGTAAAGATTTCATACGTCGAAAGGCATCATGGCTCTACTACAGGCCACTTACAGGGACGCTGGACCGGTGACCGTTCTGGATTTGAGCGGCCGCATAACTCTCGGCGAAGGCAGCGCTTTACTGCGGTCCACCATTCGAGAACTTCTCGAAGACCAGCGTTTCAGGATTCTGGTGAATCTGGGGGATATCAATTACATCGATAGTTCCGGTATCGGTGAACTGGTAAGCGCCTATACCGCCGTTAAAAATCGCGGCGGCGAATTAAAGCTGCTGCATTTAACAAAGAAAGTGCATGATCTGCTGCAGATCACGAAATTGTATACCGTGTTCGACGTGCACTCTGACGAAGTCGCGGCTCTACGCAGCTTCGACAAACAATCCGCTTAGCTCGATATAATACTCTTCGCGTGTTTGTATTCATGTTCAAATCCTCAGCGGATCAGCCGCTGCGATAAACAATTTCATGGTAGATGTCTCCGCTACAACCTGGGTTTGTGAACGAGCCAGCCAACTGGGTTTCGCCATGGCCGGCGTAGTGCGCGCTGAGAAATTTCCCGAACTGGCAAGGCAACAGGAATGGTTCGCCCGCGGCTATGCAGGCGAGATGAATTATTTAAGCGATCCTCGACGCAGCAACCCGCAGGCTGCATTGCCCGGCATTCAAAGCGCGATTGTCTGCGCATTGACCTACAACACCGAGTACGTCCGAACCGAACAAGCATTCGCAACACTCAATCGTGCATCGGAGACCGGCGGTCCCCGCGGCTGGGTATCGCGATATGCATGGGGAGATGACTATCACGATGTGTTGCGCGAAAAGTTGCAGATGCTGCTCGACGGATTGCGTGAACAGCATCCACAACCCTTTGAAGCTCGCATCTACGCGGATACCGGCCCCATCAACGAACGCGTTCTGGCCAAGCATGCCGGGCTTGGATGGCTGGGCAAAAATACTCTGCTGCTCAATGAGCGCATCGGCTCATTTTTCTTTCTTGGAGTGATTTTGACCACCCTCGATTTGCCATCGACTTCAACCTCTGACGCTCCGCCGCCGGACCGCTGCGGTACCTGCCGCAAATGTATCGACGCTTGTCCGACGGAGGCGCTGGTCGATCCCTACGTTATGGATGCGCGCAAGTGCATTTCGTACCTGACCATTGAGCTGCGCGGCGCAATTCCCGAACAGCTTCGCGAGCCCATGGGCCAACACATATTTGGCTGCGACATTTGCCAGGATGTTTGCCCATGGAACCGTCACGCTCCGGTGACCGACGCAAAAGAATTTCAGCCGCGTTCATTTGCTCATCCAACGCCGGCTGCTGCCAGAGAAGAAACAGAATTTAGTCTTAACGGAAAAGATGGCGCTTCACCAGAAACGTTATTTTTGCCGTCCCTGGAACGGCTTGCCTCGATGAATCAGAGTGAATTCAGCGAAATGTTTCGCGGTAGCCCGATCAAGAGAACCAAGTGGCGGGGGCTTATTCGCAACGTGTGCGTTGCCTTGGGAAATTCAAATTTCAATGGTGATTTGGTGGCCTTCAAAAGAATCTCGAGCGTAATGGCTCGCCTGGCGGCATCGTCAGACCCGGTAATTTCCGAATCTGCCCAATGGGCCGTTTCGCGCATCCAAGCAAATGAGGCAAGCCCAATCGTGAAAATGATCTGAGATGAATTGTCGGCCTGCATAGAACGGCTTGCGATATGGGAACCAGGGAAACAAGCGGTATAATTCAATCGATTATATTTGTCGACTACTTACCACTGCAGTGCTCGCCGGCAAATTGAGATTCTAAGCCCGGGATAGCTTCACACTTTCAAATCTGAGCTGGAGGAAAAATTCGTGGCCTTTACATTACCGCCGTTGCCGTATTCGTTTGACGCATTGGAACCGCACATCGATGCCAAAACTATGGAAATCCATCACGACAAGCACCATGGAACGTATGTCACCAATTTAAACAAAGCCCTCGAGGGACACGCCGATCTTCAGAATAAATCCATCGACGATTTGCTCAAAAATCTGGACGCCATTCCCGAAAATATCCGCACCGCGGTGCGCAATAATGGCGGCGGCCACTGGAATCACAGCCTGTTCTGGCCGCTGATGAAAAAAGGTAGCGGTGGCGAACCGAAGGGTGATCTCGCTGCGGCAATCAATTCCGCTTTTGGCTCATTTGCCGGCTTCCAGGAAAAGATTTCTGCCGCTGGCGTGGCCCGTTTCGGTTCGGGCTGGGTATGGTTGTTGGTTCGCGACGGCAAACTGGCTATCGACTCTACGCCTAATCAGGATACCCCTTACCAATTGACAGGCGGCGGAAAAGTCCTGCTGGGACTGGACGTTTGGGAGCACGCCTATTATTTGAAGTATCAGAATCGCCGTCCCGACTACATCAAGGCGTGGTGGAATACTGTGAACTGGGACAAGTCTGCCGAACTCTACGCCCAAGCCAAGAAGTAACCAAAACAACAGAAAAACAAAAAGGCCTGCCCAAGCCGAAGGCAGGCCTTTTGCATTTCAGGGACACCGATTAAGCCATACAGCGCTTCACTAACGGCACTACGTTAGAGCCTGACGAGAAGCCTTTCGGCAACTCCCCATAATCTCCGCGGTTTTCGCGGTTTGCTGGCGCCGCCGTCGGAGCATTAGAGTGCCGTGAAGCCTCGCGAACCAACTCCAGACGCCCGCGCACACGGAACTTCGCCAGCAGCGAAGAAACGTGGAATTTTACCGTGCGCTCCGAAAGGTTCAGATCCGCGGCGATCTCTTTGTTAGCCAGGCTACGCATGATTCCGCCGAGCACTTCATCTTCACGGCGAGTCAGCTTCACAGAAGAGCCCGCGGAGCGGCCGGCTTGCAGCAACTTGTCAGCCTTTTCTTTGAGCCCGTCCAGAAAGTCGTTCTCGGCGGGAACCATGACGATGTAATCGTTGGGAGACTGCCCGCGAACCATGCAATGCATGGCCAGCAGTCCGGCGGCCTGCTCGACGGGGAACTGCCCGTCGGGCCCGGCTTCAACGTTAAAATGCGCAACACCAGTATTTTTCTCGTAGAAAAAATACATCTCCCGCGGTTGACCTGACCGGGCAGACAGATGTGCCTGTTCGTTTCTGCGAATAAGCTTCACTTAACCCCTCCAAATGCAGACTCGACTCCCGCCGAGACTTGTTTAAGTTTTTTTACGATTTGCCCCTGAGCGAGGCCAGCTTTACAGACTCACTGCTAAGGAAAACAGCAAGCAAAAGCCAAGGTTGACAGTTGTTATCCCGTCGCCCTTGAAAAAGGGCACCCGACGTTCCGCCTGCGAGCACTGCACCGAACCGTCCCAACAGTGCAAATTTTTATCCAAACTACAATTTATTATATTCCTACACAAAACACAGTACTTACCCTGAGGAAGGCCGCGAACCAATTATGATCGATGGTAGTAATTGCACGCACGAAGCAGTTTTTCCTCTTTTTACCGACCAGAATATCGTTTTTCCCGCCCATCTTGGTCCTTGGTCTCTCTTATAACCTGGCACTCTGCGAAGCGACAGCACATAATTTATCCAAGAGCGCCACTGTAAGAACAATCAGGCGTGAATTAACTGTGGAAAACTTGCCTCCGGCAATGAATACACGCAAACTCAACCGCCGATGATGCGTGTTTGGTTCGCTGAGATTAATTCATAGCGCACATTTCGCCATCGAATCTTCCTGGTGATTAACGAATGCGCGAAATTCATCAAATAAAGAAATGGAATTACGGCGGGCAGAGCAATATTTACCCACGCTTGACTCATGATTTGTGCTCTCGACCCTGGAAGCATCTCCGTAACAGCCACTAACCGTAAGCTGGCGCGGATTGCCGACAACAATAGAATGAAAAACAAGAGCGCTGCTAGCTGCAGTGCGGGCCGTTCATTGACCAACTCTCCGACCATGAGAGCTAGTCCCAGAACTACTGTGACGCAGTAAAGCAAATGAGTAAGCGCCGCTGCGCGCCAAATTCTTCCCGCGTAAACTCGCGTGATTAGAATTTGCCGATTCGTAAATTCGAACAGTCCGCTGAAGTCGGCCTCCACGAAGGAAACCGTCAGGCATTCCGGAACAAAGAAAATTGACCGGCTGGCACGCTCCAGCGAGTGCGTCAGAGAGTAATCATCGCTAACCGAGGTGCGCCATTCATCGAGTACCCCGATTCCTTCGAAGACCGATCGGCGAATGGCCGTGCCTCCGCCCCAACAAAAATTTCGACCCTTCTCGCTGAGCATGGTGACAATCGGCGCATTCCAGGCTGCGAGCAACGCGGTCGCCAGGTTGGCGCGATTGGCAATCAGCCAGCGCATGGTGGTGGTCGCGCCGATGCGCTCGTCGCCTAAAGGTGCGGTCAAACGCTGCAACCACGCCTTGCCAGGCCGTCCATCAGAATCGGTGAAGACCAATACTTCGAATTCTTCCGGCAGCTGCTCCACCGCGACGCGCAGATTATTCACCTTTTCGCCGCACTCGTGTGGCGGGCCCGCGATAACCAAGTGTGCTTTTACGCGCGAACTGGAAATAACTCGATTCACAATCGCGGCCGCAGGATCGGATTCCGAAGCCAGAATAAAGAACAGTTCGTAATTCTGATGATTGAATTCCGTGAGTGAAACCATATTGCGCTCTAATCCGGGTTCGACGCCTTTGCACGGACAGAGCACCGCAACACGCGGCGCATGGAATCCTGGATCGGTGTGCATTCGCCGCCGCGCATAGCCAAGCCACTGCACGCCCTGCCAGATTAGATACGCGCCCATCGCGATCTGGACGACGGCCAGAAAATAGAAGAGGTTCTCCACGCGCTTTGAGCGTAGCAAAGTAAAATTGCTAGGGTCTGATTATCTGTGCGGTTAGAATCGCAGCGGTAAACGGTGAATAAGGGAGGGGATTATGGCTTTGCCATCAGTGAATACCGCAATGGTGACCTCGGCGTTGGAATTGCCCGGATATCGCATCGTCAAAAATTACGGCATCGTGCGGGGAATCATCGTCCGCTCGCGCAGCGTAATTGGAAATCTGGGAGCTGCGTTGCAGACCATCGTGGGCGGAAATATCACTATCTTGACTGACCTGTGCGAGAAGACCCGCGAGGACGCCTTCGAATTAATGTTGCAGCACGCCCTGCAGCACGGAGCCAACGCCGTGGTATGCATGCGTTACGACGCCACGGAAGTCATGCAAGGCGTGACGGAAGTCCTGGCTTATGGTACCGCAGTGCATGTGGAACCCATCGCATAAGACGCGCCCCAATAGGCACTGAGGGGCGCGGCATGCGCGTTTAGGCGCCCTGTCATCGCGATTTGGCGACGCTCTTCTGTGGCCCCGCTGACGCCACCACGTGAGTCGTAAGATCTTCCAGGTCACTCAGCGCGCGGCTTGCCGCAATGCGCGCTTTTTCCATGAATGACGAATCCAGCAGGAACGCGGAGCGGTCGACAAACGGATGGTTGGCGACCTCGAATGATTTGCGCGTACGCGGTGTCGCGCTGTTTCGCCGGATCAAATTCTCGTAAATTTGCAGATCGGTCTGAAAATCAAGGGCGTCCCCTACGCTCCATTTCTGCTGGCGCGCCAGGGCGCTCAGAAATTTGCGCCGGAATATCGCCACATCTTTCTGCGACATCGGACGAGGCTTGGACTTTTTGGAAGCCGCCGGCTCGAAGCATGCAGCGGCGAGCGCCTGAACCGTTAAGGCCAAAAGGGCTTCGCGTTGCAGAAGAGCCAGCCGATCGCGATATTGCGAGGCGTGCGCCTGCAAAGCGTGGCGGCCGTTTTCGACCACGTAGGAATCCACAAAACGAGGAATGACCCGTTCTCCGATCAGCGCTTCGGGCAGTCGTTGCGCTAACTCACTTGCCAAGTCCGTGACATTTTGCGGCTGGCTGCGCATGCGTGGAGTGCCATATTAGCAGGCTTTGTTTTACTGCATATCCTGCACTAAAAACAAGAACGGGCGCAAACGTCGCGCCCGTTTTTTCTAACGGGGACGGCCATTACAGGCAGTCCCCGGGTCTCTGTGAATTGTTTTAGTGAATCGCGCGCGGGGCATCGGGCCCCACGTGCGGTGTTTTTGTTTTGGGTTCTGGAACGACTGGAGGCGGCGCCACAACTTCCTTCGATAGCGCGTGCTCCAGCACTTCGTCCAGCGTTCGAACGTAAGTGATCTTGATGTCGCCGAGAATTTCCGGCGTCAGATCCGCTACGGCGTTGGGCTCGTTATCGGCTGGCAACAGAACTTCCGTGATGCCCGCGCGCTTGGCCCCGAGAACTTTCTCTTTTACGCCGCCGATCGGTAGAACAATTCCCGACAAGGTCATTTCACCGGTCATCGCCAGGCGATCACGCACCGGCCTTCCCGTCAGCAAACTGACCAGCGCCGTAACCATCGCTGCGCCGGCCGATGGACCATCCTTTGGCACCGCGCCCGAAGGCACGTGAATGTGGATGTCATGCTTACGGAAAAAGTCCGTGTCGATACCATAGCGGTCCGCGTTCGCGCGCACCCACGTGAGCGCCGCGGTCATGGACTCCTGCATCACTTCGCCCAAGTGGCCGGTCATCGTGAACTGCTTGCCTCCACGCATGCGCGTGGCTTCGATGAAGATGATGTCGCCGCCTACAGGTGTCCACACCAAGCCGATCGCCACGCCGGGTTTCTTGACGCGCTCTTCGACTTCTTTCTCGGTGCGGTACTTCGGCACGCCCAGGTATTCCCGGACGATTTCTGGCGTTACCACCATTTTGTCCAGTTTACCTTCGGCGATTCGCCGAGCCTGTTTGCGAGTGACGGTAGCAATTTCGCGCTCCAGATTTCGAACGCCTGCTTCGCGAGTAAAGCTATGAATAATCTCGCGAATGGCGTCGTCGCTGAATTCCAACTGCTCCCCAACTTTCAAGCCGTGTTCCGTGGCCTGCTTGGGAATCAGGTATTTGTGCGCGATATGCAGTTTTTCTTCTCCGGTGTATCCGGGCAGTTCGATGATTTCCATGCGATCGCGAAGAGGTTCCGGTATTGGATCCATCCAGTTCGCGGTGGCAATGAAGAGCACCTTCGACAAGTCAAAAGGCACGTCCAGGTAGTGATCACGGAAAGCGTAGTTCTGCTCAGGATCGAGTACTTCCATCAAAGCAGACGACGGGTCTCCACGGAAATCGCGCCCGAGTTTGTCGACCTCGTCCAACATGCAGACGGGATCGTTCGATTCAGCGCGTTTCAATCCTTGGATAATTTGTCCCGGCAACGCGCCGATGTATGTTCGGCGGTGCCCACGAATTTCCGCTTCATCATGCATGCCGCCGAGAGCCAGCCGCACGAATTTGCGACCCAGCGCACGAGCGATGGATTTGCCCAGCGAGGTTTTGCCCACGCCAGGAGGCCCGACGAAGCACAGAATCGGACCCTTCATACCCGGCTGAAGCTTTTTGACCGCCAGATAATCCAGGATGCGTTCTTTGACCTTTTCGAGGTCGTAGTGATCTTCGTCAAGAATCTCGCGGCCCTTGGCAATGTCAATTTCCTGGTTGCCCGAGGATTTCGACCACGGCAAGGAAGTCATCCACTCGAGATAAGTGCGAGACACCATGTACTCGGCGGATGCCGGAGTCATCTTGGCGAGCCGTTTGATCTCGCGGTCGCACTCCTTCTTGGCTTCCGCGGTCATGCCCGCTTCTTCGACTTTTTTGCGAAGCTCGTCGATCTCCTGCATGGAGTCGTCGGATTCGCCGAGCTCTTTCTGAATTGCCTTCATCTGCTCGCGCAACAAATATTCGCGCTGGTTCTGGCCCACCTGCTCCTGAACCTGTTCGTGAATTTTGGAGCGCAGTTCGAGAACCTCGAGCTCTTTGGAGAGTTCGCGAATCAAGGTTTCCAGCCGTTTGCGAACACTAGGAGTCTCTATCAACTCCTGGCGAAGCATGGTGGACAGCGACGGCAAAGTGCCGGCAATAAAGTCCGCCAGACGTCCAGGGTCGTCAATGTTGGCAGCCACGGAATGGAGATCATCCGAAAGCTGCGGAGAATGACTCACCACATCGCGAAACAAATCCTGAGCGTTGCGCTGTAGCGCTTCCAACTCGGAATCCTGTTCGGCATTCAAGTCAGGCTGGGCTTCAATTCGCGCGCGCAGGTATGGCCGCAGACTAATCAGGTCCACGACCTGTATCCGCTGCAAACCTTCCAGGAAGATGACCACGTTCCCGTTAGGCATCTTCACCGTCTTATGAACTTTTGCGAGCGTGCCGACTTTATGAAGATCGGCGGCTGCTGGATCCTCAACGCGAGGGTCAAGCTGCGCTACCACGCCCAGCAGCTTTTCATCCCCCATCAAGGCATTAACTAACGCCAGAGAGCTTTCACGTCCGACAGTCAGCGGCAGGACCGCCCCAGGAAACAGGACAGTATCGCGAACCGGCAGGATGGGAAGAATCTCCGGTACAACAAATTTTTTCTCAACCATTATGTCCCCTAATCTAAAGCGCGGAGGAGAAAGGTCCGGGCTTATGAAGCGTTAGATGCGAGTCAAAACAAAAAGGTGCCTTAAGATATAAGTGCTATCAGCACAAAATCTTAGTGTACTTCGCTCAATTATAGAGCCTTCCTCACAGTGCCCCTGCAAAAACCCTAAACTACACATGTTCAATAAGATAATGGCCTGCTCATCCTGACGCAGAAGACAGCTTACGCATTCCGGACGTCGTTTCGCCGTAATGTTGAGCTACGAATGCGATGGCCTCTGCTCGGGATCTTACTAACCCCTCCAACTGAGCATCTTCCAGCGACCGCAGAATCTTACTGAACAAAGGCCCGGGCTGATAGCCCAGGTTTTGCAGATCGTTCCCAGTCAGCAACTTAACCGGACGAATGTCTTCGGCTGGCGTTTGCTCCAGGGTGCGGCGAACGAAATCGTAAGCGTCAAGGTGGCGATGGCTCGAAAGGCAATCCAGGCGATGCAGCGCCAGGTGCTCGTCAAAGCGCGGCAGCCGGATAAACCGCTTCAGCGTGGAAGCGCGCATCCGCGATACATCCTTAAAGCGCATGTGATTGGCAATCAGCGCGAGAATCTGATCACGGTCTTGATTTGAAAAACGCAAACGTTCACAGATAACCTCGGCCATTCGAACACCTACGTCAACGTGACCATTAAACCGAATGCGATCACCGGTTTCTGCAGTCGGCCTGAAGGTGGGAGGCTTTCCTACATCGTGCAGAAGAACTCCCCACGCCAGAGTGGCGGAACTCCCTGTCGGCAGTCCCTCCAACATGAGCAACGTATGTATCCAGACGTCCCCTTCAGGATGGTATTGCGGCGGCTGCTCGATTCCCTGCATGGCCGCGACTTCCGGCAAAATGTGTTTCAGCAGGCCGCTTTCATCCAGCAATTCCATGCCGCGGCGAGCCGCGCCTTCGGTCAGCACCTTGGTCAATTCTTCACGGATTCGTTCCGCGGACACCTGACCGATTTCGTGAGCGTGCAGCCGGATGGCGGCAAATGTTTCTGCCTCAATCCGAAATCCAAAACGTGCCGAAAAGCGCACCGCGCGCAGCATGCGTAGTTTGTCTTCAGCGAAGCGCCGTTCCGGTTCGCCGATGGCCCGGATGATTCCTGCGTGCAAATCCGTCTGTCCCCCAACGAAATCAAGAACTCGCCCGTTATCGTGGCGCATCAACAGGCCGTTGATAGTGAAGTCACGACGTTGAACGTCTTGCTCGGGACTGGATGCGAACACCACCCTCTCAGGATGGCGGCCGTCAGCGGAGCCGATGTCCGACCGAAACGTAGCCACCTCCAAGTGGTGACCATCGAGCGGTACGATGATTACGCCAAACTGCGCGCCCACCGCCACCGAATCAGGAAATAACGAAATCACGCGATCGGGTGTCGCGTCTGTGGCTATGTCGTAATCAGCGGGTTCGCGGCCAAGCAACAAATCGCGCACACAGCCGCCAACCAGGAAGGCCTGGTGCCCTTCGCGAATTAACGTTTCGCAGATCGAATTGGCAAGCTCGCGAGGCGTCACTTTTCGATTATGCGCCAGGGCGCAGCACGCGAGAAGACTTGGTGTCGCATGCGATGTTAACTGCACCCTAATGGCTAATACTTGGATGAAATAAATGGAAGGAAGGAAGCCTAGCGATCCTCCGGCTTGGAATCGCCACGCCGCAGTGAGCCGCCGAATTGTACTTTGCTGAACCCGAACTTATCTCGCAGGCGATCCGTGGCTTGTGTTAGTTTCTGCAGTTTTTCGCGGCGTTCTGCTTGAAGCAAATCGAGCTGCTCTCCACCGTGGCTGAAATTGCTCAGGCTGACTCCCAGAAGCCTCACTCTTCGCCGTTGATCGCGATGTTTCTGAAACAGCTCCTGGAACACAGCGTTGATCCCCGCGTCCAGGGCCGTGCTTTCGCCCAGTGATTTGGAACGGGTGTGGGTATCGAATCCCGCATAACGAATCGTCAATGTAAGCGTGCTCGCAGCAAGTCCGGCATCGCGAAGCCTCTTGCACGCTTTTTGCGATAGATGGCTCAGCACTACAGTCAAAGCCGCCGAATCGTCGGTGTCTTCGTTGAAGGTGTGATTCTGAGAAATGGATTTGGGCTCAGCATCGACTAAAAACTCGTAGGAGTCGCCACCGCGAGCTTTGCGGTACAGCGCGGTGCCCCATTGCCCGAAAATCTTCTCCAGTTTTTCCCGGGGCTGCGCCGCAATTTGCTCCACCGTCTGGATTCCCAGCGCCACTAAGGCTCTCTCGGTCACTTTGCCAATCCCCGGAATTTTTCGCACCGGGAGCGGCGCCAGAAATCGCATTTCGCTTCCGGCGGGAACCCAGACGAGTCCGCGCGGCTTGCCTTGATCGGAAGCTACCTTAGCCACAAGCCGCGTCGAAGCGAGGCCGCCCGAACATGGCAAACCAGTCGTACGAGTAATATTGCGGAGCAGTTTGTCCGCGGCGGCCAGCGGTGGTCCGTGCAGCCGTGCTGTCCCGGCGAGATCGAGATAAGCCTCGTCGATCGACACCATTTCCACTACCGGAGAAAAATTTATGAGTATCGTAGCGACTCGATCGCTCCATTCCGTGTACTTCGCGTGGTGGCCGTCCAAAAAAATTGCGTGCGGACACAAGCGTCCCGCAGTCCGCAACGGCATCGCTGATTGAATGCCAAATTTCCGCGCTTCGTAACTGGCAGCGGTAACCACGCCACGCTGATCGGGACGCCCGCCCACCACAACTGGCTTACCACGAAGCTCGGGACGCTCCAGCAGCTCCACGGAAACAAAAAACGCGTCCATATCGACGTGCAGTATCGAGGTCGCAGTCTGCGGAGTTAATTCAGCAGGAGCGTCATGCTTGGCCCGAAAACGTGCTAAATCCGGCATGTTCAGCTTAAGCCTACGCCGGTTGCGAATATGCGACAACATGCAGGCAGCGCCTGCCCCAGAATCCAAAAGTAAGAAACGTTGCGTAGATCTTATTTTCTACGGCACGCGTTCCGCCGCGATGACTCGTGGAATGCCTGCGAGGTCATTGCTTACGCCCACGGCTGTCCACTGAGGTCCATCCAGCAGCGGTTGAACGGCGGGTAGACTGTCGTGCCCAAGTTCCGACACGAAAATTCCGCCCGGTTTTAAATATCGTCGTGCCAGAGCAATCAGACCGGCGTAAAGTTCGTAGCCTTCTTCGCCACCAAAAAGCGCAACAGCGGGTTCATGATAGAGCACCTCGCGCGCCAGCGTGTTCGCGTCCCGTTTAGGGATATACGGTGGATTGCTAACGACGAGATCAAAAGCCGATTGGTTCGCGCCGTCCGCAGCCAGCGGCCGCGACAAATCGGATTCGAGAAAGCGAATCCGCTTTTCCGCCCCATGACGAACGGCATTTCTGTGCGCAACCACAAGAGCCGCGGGAGAAATGTCAATGGCATAAATGGTCGCCGCCGGAAGTTCCTTCGCCAGTGCAATCGCCAGGCAGCCGGAGCCGGTTCCGATGTCCGCAATCAAGAACCCTTCACCGTTCGTTGTTTGCGGCCTCCCTGCGCGAAGTTCACGCAACGCCAGGCGGTCGAGTGCGACTTCAATAACATGTTCTGTTTCGGGACGGGGGATAAGCACGTCAGGCGTAACTTCAAATTCCAAACTCCAGAATTCTTGTTTACCGGTGAGATGCTGGGTGGGCTCGCCGTTTGCGCGACGAGCAATCAGAGATAAGAAAGTTTCCAGTTGCTGAGAATTAATCGGTTCTTCAGGGTGTGCATACAACCAGGCGCGGTCGCGTCCCAGCACGTGCAGCAACAGCAATTCCGCAGCAAGCGTGTAGGAACCGACTTGCTTCTCGCGGAGTTGTGAAATTCCCGTTCGCAGCGCGCCACGAACATCCATCGGTGTTTCCAGATCGCAATGCAGGCTGTTTGACATCGACACAGAGGTCCAAAATAAGCACTCGAAAAACTACGCCGCGCCCAACTCCTGATCCAGCCGTTCCGCTTCGTAGTGCGAAACCAGCCCATCCACCAGAGGCGCCAGCTTGCCGTCCATCACATCGGTGAGCTGGTGCAGCGTCAAACCAATGCGATGATCGGTGACGCGATTTTGCGGGAAATTATAAGTGCGAATTTTTTCCGAGCGGTCACCCGTTTTGATCTGACCGCGGCGTTCCGCAAGGATGGCCGCTTGCTGCTTTTCCAGTTCCTGCTCATAGAGCCGCGCACGCAAAACGCGCATGGCCTTGGCGCGATTCTTGATCTGCGATTTTTCATCTTGCTGCGAAACCACCAAGCCGCTCGGCAAATGTGTGATGCGCACCGCGGAATACGTCGTGTTGACGGATTGCCCGCCGGGTCCCGAAGAGCAAAACGTATCGATGCGTAAATCTTTGGCCTCAATTTTAATGTCAATGTCATCGGCTTCCGGCAACACCGCGACGGTCGCAGCCGACGTATGAATACGCCCTTGCTGCTCAGTGGCCGGCACACGCTGCACGCGGTGAACTCCACTTTCATATTTCAGCTTGGAATAAACCTTATAACCCTGAATAGCCGCGACGATTTCCTTCAAGCCGCCAAGCGAAGACGGAGAACTTTCCAACACCTCCACCTTCCAGCCCAAGGTTTCTGCGTATCGCGAATACATGCGGAAAAGTTCCGCCGCAAAAAGCGCCGCCTCGTCGCCGCCCGTGCCCGCGCGAATTTCCACGATGACGCTCTTTTCGTCGTTGGGGTCCTTGGGAAGCAGCAACAGTTTCAGCTCACGCTCGACGGTCTCTTTGCGCGCCACCAGTTGCTTTTCTTCGTCGTAGGCCAGTTGCTTCATTTCCGAATCTTCCGCTTCGCCAATCATCTGGTGAGCGCCGGCCAGGTCTTTTTCAATTTGCTTGAACTGGCGATGCTTTTCGACAATCTGTTCCAGCTCGGCATGCTGCTTGGCCACTTTTTGAAAGTGGGAAGTGTCGGACACTACTTCGGACGTCGAGAGCTCCTTGGTAAGCTCGTCGTAGCGTGCGCCCAGCTGATCTAATCTCTCGGATAGTGTTACAGCCATAAAACCCTCACGAATTTAACTGTTCAGATGAATCGACGGAAGGAAAGTAACAGGACAAAAGCCAATAGGCTTGAAGAGGAGCCGCTAATAGAAGTTGGCGTTCACTGAATAAAGCTTAACACGCTTTCCGTTTGCGACGCGCCCGCATAGCCGCGGCGCCCAATCCCACCAACACCAATAGCGCGGTCCCAGGTTCAGGTACGCCTACCGGAGTCGGAGTTCCGCCACCACCGCCGGGTGTACCACCACCGCCGTTGCCGCCGCCAGGAGGTGGAGTAGTTCCGCCGCCTCCGCCACTTCCAGGTGTGCCACCACCACCAGTCCCGGGAGTGCCGCCACCACCCGGCGGAGGAGGAGACGAATTCTTGTTACCAGTAATTCCCCCGCCGCCTGGCAAAGGAAAAAACGGCGCAACTGGCACAAACGCAGCCCCTGGCCCGCCCGGTGACTGGATTGGACCAGGAAACAACGCTGGCTCCGGAGCAGAATATGCCGCGAGATAAGGCGATGACACTATGGCGGGAAATTCCGGGCCTTCCAGTTCCGAGGAAGTTGGTTCAGCGGGAGCGTTTGGTCTGACCGGCAGAACCGAGATCCGATTCCCGCAGCGAGTTCGGGCCATATTGGTACCGTCGCTCAGCATGGCCTCGCCTTTTCGCAGCGCCAGCTTGTGTCTAGTCCAAAAGACTTTATTACCGATGCGATAAGAGACGTACGCCAATTTCGGAGCATCGAGCGTCACGCGCCGAGCGTTCGTCATATCGAAGTCTGCATAGTGCTGGGCGACCACGGGATCGGTTGCCACCGCTTCCCTCAACTCCTGAGGCGATTGTGCACCTCCGGCAATGACCGAGTAAGGGTAAACAGACCGTGAATGCCCCGTTGGCAAAAGGATTGAAGAAGGAGGCCAGAAAGGCGCCGCGGCATGCTCACCGGTAGCCCCAGACTGCCCGGAATGAAACCCAAGCTCCAACGAAACGGCCAATCCGACGATACAGCCCAAAAACACTAAAGCGGCTGCAACCGCGACTCTGCTCCGGAATGGAACATGCCTATACGTCCGGGCGAGCTTCTCTACTAATGTGGCTTTTGGAGAGGCACGGCGAGTACAGCGACGACGGTGAGAATTGGACGGACGGACAGACACCTGGACACCTCAGGCCTTCGCGGCGCGCTGCTCGAGTGGACAACGCTCCACCTGGCCTTCAGAACAGGCGGTAATTCTAGCACTAGTCCGCACAGAACTCAGCAACAAAAGCTTTTGACCAATCAGTTAACATTTTCCTAAAATTGCCCTTTCGGGCCCACTGGGTCGAATGCCGTGAAATTGGTGAACCCCCGCGATATGTCAGCAACTCTGACTTTCGACGTCCATCGAGCGGATTCGCGTAGGAACTGTTCAGTCTAAGTCCCCCTGGATCGCGTCGGACGCGAGAAGAGGTTACGAAAGAGTTACCGACCTGCTGTCTGATATATTCGTATTTTATTCGTCTAACCATGGCTTTGCTATTAAGTCGCTGGCTTATTGCTAGGCACCGAAATAAGCCTCCTGGCCGTTCTTAAAGTATTGATTCCTTTGAACCGCACCACATCATCTGTACACTCCCTCCATGCGTGTTCTCTTCGTCGGTGACATCGTTGGCTCGCCGGGGCGCCAGATCGTTCGCGACCGTCTCGCCGACGTCGTAGCCCAGAAAAAAATAGACCTGGTCATCGCCAATGGCGAAAATTCTGCAGCCGGATTCGGCATCACTCCCCGCCTTGCGGACGAATTTCTTCACGATGGCATCGACGTTCTGACTGGCGGCAATCACAGCTGGGACCGCCGTGAAATCCTGGATTACCTGCCCCACGAGCCTCGCCTGCTGCGCCCAGCGAATTTTCCGGATGGCAGTCCCGGTAGCGGCCTCTTCTGCGGCACCGCCAAAAATGGCGTGAAGTACGCGGTGTTGAATCTTCAGGGCCGCACTTTTCTGCCCGCTATCGACGATCCATTTCGCAAGGCCGACGGCGAGCTCGCCCGGCTATCCCCGGACATAGACTTCGTCTTCGTCGATATGCACGCGGAAACGACCAGCGAGAAGGTGGCTATGGGCTGGTATCTGGATGGGCGAGCTACAGCCGTCGTCGGCACGCATACTCACGTGGCCACCGCCGACGAACATGTGCTGCCCCAGGGCACCGCGTACATCACCGATGTGGGCATGACCGGACCTCATGGAGGCGTAATCGGCATGGATCGGCAGGGCATCATCAAAAAATTTCTCGACGGCCTGCCAGCCCGCTTTGAGGTCGCCGAAGGCGACGTCCAAATGAACACCGTCTTGATAGAAACTGCCGACGAATCGCCGCGTAACTCCGCCGGCCGCCTGCGCGCCCACTCCATCGAGCGCCTGCGCTTCCGTCTCGATACCTAGCATTGATACATGACAGGAATTCTTCCACTTTCGCTATACAACTAAACCGTCACGGAGGGTGGCCTACCCTCGGTTTGCAGGGTGGGTCTCCACCTGGCTTTGCCTAAACGCTTCCATCGCTAGTTCCCAAGGTGAATCAATACACATAACCAGGACGCCTGTAACGGGCAACCCTGGCGGTCCGTCAATGCTCTGAGCATTCAGGAAACTCAATGAACATCGCGAAGTTACTACTTAAATCGTGCGTGTCGGTTTGCCTCCTGGCTGTTTGCGCTGAGATCGCTGCCGCGCAATCTGAAGGCGATATTGCTTCCGTGCAGTACGAGGGCGAGCTAACCGCCAAGCGCCGACTGTTTCCCGAGGTGGGCGTAGGACTGCGAGCAATCAAGCGTGGCGATAGCGACAAAACCTATGTTCTGAGCTCGCAAGGCTTAATGGTCTTCGACGGCAAAGATCACAAACTCCTCACCATCGGCTCGCCCGCCGCTTATGCGCCAGCCTCCAAAACCACCGCTTCAGGAGCACCGACTCCAGGAATTGGTTTCGCGGAAGACTTCGACGTCGACGCCGCGGGCCAAATTTATGTCGCTGACCGCGCCGCCAACCTCGTTGTCGAGTACTCCGCGGATGGCAATCGGCTCAAGTCTTTTCGCGTGAACTCCCCTCTTTCAGTAACCGCACTGCCGGATGGGGAAGTTGCCGTCGCAACATTGCACGATCCGCACCTGATCCTCGTTTTCGATAAGAATGGCAGGGATATTCGCGATTTTGGCGAACTGGAAGAGATATCCGGCCGCGAGGACCTGAATCGCTATCTCAACTCCGGCTACCTTGCCACCGACGTACGGGGCGACATCTACTATGCGTTCGTCTACACCCCAGAGCCCACGGTTCGCCAGTACGACCGCAACGGATATGCTTTGCAAACCATTCAATTCACGGAAATCGAAGCATTCGCGGCCGCGCAAGCGGCCAGGAAGGAGATTGAACGCCAGGAGCGCAAGGGCAAGCAGCCCGCTTTCAAACCGATCCTCACTGCCATTGGCGTTGTTCGCTCAACCGGCGAAGTTTGGATCGCGCTTCATAACCGCCTTCTACGTTTTGATAAAGATGGATATCGCAAAGCCACCTACCAGCTGTATACCCCGGACGGAACGCGTCTTGATGCCAATAGCATCGTCATCGAAAAGGATCGCCTTCTTATCGGCAGCGACTCTCTCGGCATCTTTGAATTCGAGCGTCCCGATATCAAACTAGGACAGTGAGCGCCGCGCTCCACGACGCATGGAGTGACAATTCGTTTCGCGCGATCGGTGGCGCCTCGGTGAATATCCAGTAATCCGTATTGACCCCAAAACATACTCCCGCGTAAAGCAGACCTGATTCACCGAGGATCGAGTAGCGATGGCTCGGATGTGCAGACTCACTGTTTCGCGGGAAAGAGGGTAGCAATCCTGGTCAGATTTCCGTTCGCGACCACCAATCAGGTCCGGCACATGAAAATAAATTTACAAACGCCCCGGGTTTTTAACAGGCCGGGTACCGGCAGAAAATAATTTTCGACCCTCCAAAGCGAAAAATTCTTCCATTTATCCCAATAAAAATTGAGAAAATCCTCGTTAGCAAGAGCAAATTCGTATTGTGGAAAAACTGTGCACCGTGTGTGAATGTCACTAAACGTTGCACCGCACTTTTCTCTTGCCCCGTGCACTCGAATGGGCGACAATCCCGCGCTGTCACTCCCCGGCGGTTCGAGGGCCGGCAATTCCGAAAAGGACGCGACCGTTTGCAGGGGCGAAGTTCTGGCAACGTCGCGGGCAAGAATCCGAAGACTTAAGAAAGATGAATCAAAGCCTGCTTTCCACAGGTTATGCACATCTGTGGAAATAGCGTAGGCTTTCTATTTCCCTTATCCGATGACTATCTCCGTAAATTCCTGGGAAAAGTTCTTAGAGCACGTGAAGTCCCGGGTCAGCATTAACACCTTCACCACCTGGTTCCAGCCCACCCGCCTGAATCGCGCGGAAGGCGAAACGCTCTATGTGCAGATCCCCAGCACCGTTTTTCGCCAGGTATTGACTCGCACCTACGGCGAGATCGTTAAAGCCGTTTTTCACGAGATTGGTACTCCCAACATGAAGGTGCAGTACCTCTGCAACGAGGACGAGCCCCTGCCTGCCACCCCGGTGGTGTCAAGCATCAAACAGTCCAAGCTCGATTTTGAAAGCAGCGACCACCAACTGAATCCCCGCTACACCTTTGATAGCTTCGTGGTCGGCAAATCCAATGAGTTCGCACACGCCGCGTCGCGGGCTGTCGCTGAACAGCCTTCCAAGGCTTACAACCCGCTCTTCCTCTATGGAGGCGTGGGCATGGGCAAGACTCACTTGATGCACGCTATCGGGCACACCATCAAGCAGCGCAATCCGGCCATGCGCCTCAGTTACGTCAGCGCGGAAAAATTCACCATCGAAGTTATCAACTCCATCCGCTTCGACCGCATGATCAGCTTCCGCGACCGGTTCCACACCGTCGACGTTTTGCTGGTCGATGATATCCAGTTCATCGCCGGTAAAGAGCGCACCCAGGAAGAGTTCTTTCATACTTTCAACGCGCTTTATGAACAGCAAAAGCAGATCGTCATTTCGAGCGATTGCTTGCCCAAAGATATCAACTCCATCGAAGAAAGATTGCGCTCGCGTTTCGAGTGGGGTTTGATCGCGGATATTCAGCCGCCAG
The DNA here is from genome assembly GCA_035568155.1 of Verrucomicrobiia bacterium. Lineage (GTDB taxonomy): Bacteria > Acidobacteriota > Terriglobia > Acidiferrales > UBA7541 > Acidiferrum. The sequence goes on from DATMOS010000052.1 coordinate 73,568, forward strand.
ATCTGGAGACTAAAATCGCGATTCTTCAGAAGAAGGCCGACAACGATCGCTTCTCGCTACCCGATGACGTGGCTGAATACATCGCGCGGGCTATTAAATCCAACGTGCGTGAGCTCGAAGGCGCGCTTACCCGCTTGATGGCTTACGCTTCCTTGACCGGAGTGACTGTTTCGCTTTCCACCGCGCAGCAGGTTTTGCGCAACATCATCGCTTCGCAGGAAAAGCGTGTCACCATTGATTTGATTCAAAAACGCGTCAGCGAACATTTCAATTTGCGCGAACAGGATTTAAAAGTTCGCAGCAACACCCGCGCCATCGCGTTCCCGCGCCAAGTAGCCATGTACATCGTCAAACAGTTGACCACTGCCTCGCTGCCCGAGATCGGCCGCCAATTCGGCGGCAAACATCACACCACCGTCCTACACTCCATCAATAAAATTGAAGAGCTCCGCCGCAACGACAAGGATTTGAATCGCACAATTACGCGTCTCATGGACGCCTTGCAGTAATCCAGGAACGTCAATTCTTCCCGATTGGCGTTTCGTCCGCCATTGCTTACGCCATTTTCTGACCGTTGCTCTTGTGACAAAGTCGACGCAGTTTCAATAATTCTGTGCAGCCGTCAACTTCTTACCGAACACTACTGTGTACAAGCTTTGCGAAATCCTTGAATAAACTGTGCACCATGAAGGAAGAATTTGGCGCCGACGTGACATAAACCGACTTGACGCTCAGCTTTTCCGACATTCCCACATTGAGCCACTTGTACACCTCTATGCCTATCTCGCACTCACCACACTTGCTTGCCGCGATTTCCACCAATCCACAGCAGTCATCACCACAACAAACTTTATAATTTTCTTGATCAAATTCAAAACCTTGTTGCTTATGAAATCTGTTATTCGCGCATTTCCACAGCGCCAATCAGTGCATTGCGCTTTATACTTGCTGGGAAAACAGGTAAAGTACGGCAGCGGTATATCTGCATAAGGAAGGCCAATGACCGCAACTGCACCTGTGTCGGCACGTGAGGATTATCAAGCGATGGAATTCAGCGTAACCAAGTCCGCGCTGTTGAATGAATTGAACACCACGCAAGGTGTGGTCGAACGCAAAACTACCATTCCGATCTTGTCGAATATTCTCGTCGAAGCTAAAGGCTCGCGCCTCACCATCACTGCCACGGACTTGGAACTCAGCATCCGCACGTCCTGCGAAGTAAAAATTAAAAAAGAAGGCGCGGGCACCATCCCCGCTAAGAAGCTTCTCGAGCTCGTCCGCCTGTTGCCTGAAGGCGAAATCAAATTCCGTTTACTCGAAAATCATTGGGTCGAAATTATTAGTGACAAAAAGAAATACAAACTGGTGGGCATGGCCCGTGAAAATTTTCCCGCGCTCCCCGCGATGCCTCATCCACTGGTCAAGCTCCCCGCGGCTACGCTGCAAAGTTTGATCGCCAAAACAAAATTCGCCATCTCCATGGAAGAGTCCCGCTACACCTTGAATGGCGGACTGCTTATCTTGAAGCCAGACACCATTGCCATGGTCGCCACCGATGGTCATCGGCTGGCCCTCGCGGAAACTAGCCAGAAACTCACTGGTCTGAACGGCGAAGTAAAAGTCTTAATTCCCAAGAAAGCCATGGACGAGGTCGAAAAACTTTCCAGCATCGCTGGCTCCGATGCCCAACTCGATTTTGCCAAGGACGAAAGCCATCTATTTTTCCAGGCCGGTCACCGCTTACTGATCTCGCGCATTCTCACCGGACAATTTCCTAATTACGAAGCAGTCCTCCCGCGCGAGAACAACAAAACGGTGGTCATCGAGCGAGCCGAATTGTGCGACGCTGTGCGCCGCGTCTCGCAACTTGCCGATCAACGCTCGCACGCCGTCAAACTCGCCGTCTCCAACGAAGGAATTGAAATTTCGGCCTCGAGCCCGGAGTACGGCGAAGCAAAAGAAAACATAGAGAAGGAATACGCTGGCGATCCCATCGCCATCGGTTTCAATTCCAGCTACATGTTGGATTTTCTCGGCGCCGCGGCCGATGGCCCTATCAGCATCGAGCTAAAAGACGAACAATCCGCCGGCCAGATGCGGCCCCTCGCCGACGAATCCTATCGCTATCGCTACATCATCATGCCCATGCGCATCTGATTCGTTCAATGTTCTGTAAATGAAAAATCACTGCAATTTTTGCGCGCGGTGATGTCAAAAAATCCTCGATCACAATCCGAATCCTGACATGCTATACAAGTCATGCCCAGGTAGGCAGGTAAGCTGTAAATATCTATTAATAAAAGGTTTATGGGCCACAGTAAACGGTTTAACGCCTTGAGAAATTGTATTAAATCGGCTACACTATTGGTGTTGTCGATTCGCTGTTAGGCCCTCCAAATCGGCACGTCGGCCAGGTGAAATTTTCGGGGTTTGGTTTCGCGCCAGAAACCAAATAATTATTTCGCTTGGAAAGTATCAGTCTTCGCCACGTCTCGCTGCGCGAGATGGGATGGAGCAGGAAACCTTACGAGTTTCAATCGCCATCGCGATTGAAATCAAAAGGTGAGGCGACGTACGGAGCATTCCGCAAGCACGCCTTCCTCGCTTCAAAGTTTTTGCCCAATTTGTTTTGAACGCCAATCGGCGTTCCGTGTTTTTTTGCGAACGTGGGGTTCGCAAAAATAACCGCGTTAAAAAAATACTTGGCTGGCTGCGCAAATAAACGTCAAGGCAAAACTGTTTTAGCAAAATTCACAGCGGAGCATTCATGGAAGATAAAGAACCGGTCATCACTGCGACGCCAGGTCACAAGTACGACGCCAAATCCATCAAAGTTCTAGGCGGCCTCGAAGCTGTTCGCTTGCGTCCAGCCATGTACATCGGCTCCACCGGCGAAATGGGTTTGCATCACCTGGTCTGGGAAGTGGTCGACAATTCCGTTGACGAAGCCATGGCCGGATTCGCCGACGAAATAAATGTCACCGTGCACGCCGACAATTCCGTCACGGTGGTCGATAACGGCCGCGGCATCCCTGTCGATATGCATGCGACCGAAAAGCGTCCCGCGGCTGAAGTGGTGCTCACCGTGCTGCACGCCGGCGGAAAGTTTGACAGCGATACGTACAAAGTTTCCGGCGGACTTCACGGTGTCGGCGTCTCTGTGGTCAACGCGCTCGCCGATTGGCTGGAGCTGGAAATTTCCCGCGACGGTTCGGTGTGGGAACAAACCTACGAAAAAGGTAAGCCCACCTCCAAGCTAAAGCAGACCGGCAAGTCGCGCAAGACCGGCACAAAAATTACCTTCCATCCGGATCCCGCCATTTTCGATAAATCTGTCTACAGTTTCGACACTTTGTCGCAGCGTCTTCGCGAATTGGCGTTCCTCAACAAGGGCTTGAAAATCACGCTCACGGACGAGCGCAGCGAAAAAAGCACCGAATTCCGCTTTACCGGGGGCATCGCCGAATTCGTCAAGCATCTCAATCGCGGAAAATCCACCCTGCACGATTCGCCCATCTACATTGAAGGAAAGCGCGGCGCCGTGGAAATCGAAATCGCGCTGCAATACAACGACACCTACGGCGAAAATGTTTTCGCCTTTGCCAACACCATCAATACCGTCGACGGCGGCACGCATCTTTCCGGGTTCCGCTCTTCGCTCACGCGCTCGATCAACAATTTCGCCTCCTCCACCGGCATGCTTAAGGAGCAGAAGGACGAAGTCACCATCAATGGCGATGACGTGCGCGAAGGCCTCGTCGCGGTCATCAGCGTGCGCCTGCCGCAACCGCAGTTCGAAGGGCAGACCAAAGGCAAACTCAATAGCGACATCAAAGGCGACGTCGAGCAGCTCGTGAACGAAAAACTTGGCGAATGGTTCGACAAGCATTCCACTGTGGCTCGCCGCATTGTCGGCAAATGCATCGAAGCCGCCCGCGCTCGCGAAGCCGCGCGAAAAGCCCGCGAGTTGACGCGCCGCAAATCCGCGATGGATTCCAGCGGGCTTCCCGGCAAGCTCGCCGATTGCCAGGAACGCGACCCCGCGCGCTGCGAACTTTTCGTCGTGGAGGGCGAATCCGCAGGCGGCTCCGCGAAAATGGGCCGCGACCGCAAATTCCAGGCCATCCTCCCGCTCAAAGGAAAAATTCTCAACGTAGAAAAAGCCCGCTACGACAAAATGCTCGGCCACGAAGAAATTCGCGCCATCATCACCGCGCTGGGCACCGGCATCGGCAAAGATGATTTCGACGCCAGCAAACTCCGCTACCACAAAATAATTTTGATGACCGATGCGGATGTCGACGGCAGCCACATCCGAACATTGTTGCTGACATTTTTCTTCCGCCACATGAAGGAGCTCATCGATCGCGGCCACATTTACATTGCGCAGCCGCCGCTCTATCGCGTCAAGCGCGGCAAGACCGAGCGCTACATCCGCGACGAACACGAATTTGCGCACGAACTGATGAAGCGCGCCACCGAAGACCACGTCGTCAAAGCCAAAGAAGGCGTGAATCTCGAAGGCTCCGGCTTAACTTCATTCTTGTTGAACGTTCAGGAATATCAGGCTGCCGCCGCGAAACTCGGCCGCCGCCTTCGCGAGCCGGGTCTCGTGGAGCTGCTTTCCGAGAGCAAACTCGAAAAGAAAACCGACTTCGAAGATAAAAAGGCTCTGGAAAAACTTCTGAAAGAAATCGAAAAATCCAAGTTGAAGATCGAAGGCAAAGTTACCTTCGATGAAGAACACAGCTTATACGAAATTCAGTTTGGCCCGCCGCACAGCCAGAAAATCAATTGGGCCGTGGCTTCCACTGCCGAATACAAGCGGCTGCGCGGTCTCGCTAAACAAATCGAGGAATTCAATCATCCGCCATTTACGATCTCGCGCAACGGCGACAAAGTTTCCAAGGCCAACGCCAAGGACGTTCTCGACTACGTGGTCGAAGACGCCAAAAAAGATTTCACCATCACGCGTTTCAAAGGTCTGGGCGAAATGAATGCCGAGCAGCTATGGGACACCACCATGAATGCCGACACGCGCACGCTGTTGCAGGTGAAGCTGGAAGACGCCGTTGCCGCCGAGGATATTTTCACCACGCTGATGGGCGAAAACGTGGAAGCGCGTCGCAAATTCATCGAGGAGAATGCCCTCGAAGTTGTGAACCTGGATATTTAATTTCGTAATGATTTATCAACTGGGATGGAGCACTTTGCCCGGGTTACGTGGATTGGCGTGCAGTGATTTTCGCGCCACGCCGACATCGGCACCCGATAACGAACGCGGCGTGGCGGTCGACATTGCAAGCGAAGAGCAACGCGATTCGCTGTTACGGCAACTAGAAAATTATTTTGGACCGAAGCGGTTCACCAACGCTGCAGACGCTTTCGACAGCGTCAAAGCGTTTGTGTTGGATCGATCAGCGAGGGGATGACGTTTGAATTTCCGGCCAGGTTTCCAGATACAGCTCGATAGCTTCGCGCAAATTTCCTCGAGCACTTTCGACGTCGTCACCTTGCGAGGTGACCCAGCTCCGGGCAGCGCGCGAGGTAAAAGTCTTCTTCTTTGATGATGAGCACAGGGAATCGGTAAGTCATATGGCGATGCTAGCGCTACAAACGTAGTCAGGCAAGGACTCTAGACTTAAATTTCGAGTACCCGTAACAGCGAGGATAAATGGCGGACGAGAAGAACACTTCAATACTGCTTCCCATCGACATCGAAGTCGAAATGCGCAAGTCGTATCTCGACTATGCCATGAGCGTGATCATCGCGCGCGCCCTGCCAGATGTGCGCGACGGGCTCAAGCCGGTGCAGCGCCGCATCCTGGTGGCCATGAACGATCTAGGCCTCGCTTCCAATCGCGGCTATCGTAAATGCGCGAAAATCTGCGGCGACACTTCGGGCAACTATCATCCTCACGGAGAAGCGGTGATTTATCCTGCGCTGGTTCGTCTCGCGCAGGATTTCAACATGCGCTACCCGTTGATCGACGGCCAGGGGAATTTTGGTTCGGTTGATGGCGACCCGCCAGCGGCGATGCGATACACCGAAGCGCGCCTGGCGAAGATTTCTGAAGATATTCTTGCCGACCTCGAAAAAGAAACCGTCGACTTCATTCCCAACTTCGATCAGACCCGCGAAGAGCCCGTGGTTCTTCCTTCCCGGATTCCGAATCTCCTGGTGAATGGCGCCAGCGGCATCGCGGTTGGCATGGCCACAAATATTCCGCCGCACAACCTGCGCGAAATCGTCGAAGCCGCCATCCTTTTGATCGATAAGCCGGATACGCCGCTCAAAGAAATAATGAAGATTGTGCCCGGACCTGATTTCCCGACCGGCGCGTACATTGCTGGTCGTGAAGGCATCGAAGCCGCCTATCGCACGGGGCGCGGCAGTTTTATCATGCGTGCCAAAGCGGCGATCGAAGAAGCCGCCAAGGATCGCGAAAATATCGTAATCACGGAAATCCCATATCAGGTCAATAAATCCCGCCTCATCGAACGCATCGCCGAGTTGGTGCAATCCAAGAAGCTCGAAGGCATCGCCGACGTGCGCGACGAATCTTCCCGCGAAGGCATGCGCATCGTGATCGAGCTGAAGCGCGGCGAAGAATCGCAGCTCATCCTCAATAATTTATTCAAGTTCACGCAGATGCAGGAATCGTTCGGCATGATTCTGCTGGCCATCGTGGCCGGGCAACCGCGCGAACTGGGCTTGATTCCGCTGATCAAGCTGTTCATCGAGCATCGCGTGGAAGTGGTTCGCCGCCGCACGATTTACGAGCTGCGCAAAGCACGCGAACGCGAACATATTTTAGTCGGCTACCAGATCGCGCTGGATCATCTGGACGATGTCATTCGCATCATTCGCGGTTCTGGCAATCGTGCCGACGCCCGCGAAAACCTGCTCAAATATTTCACCGAGCAAGATGTTACCATCACCGAAAACGGCAAGTCTCGCAAGCTTTCTGGCGTCAAGCTGGACGGTCGCAAGTACAAGCTCGGACCTATTGACGGAGAGCTCGCGGGTCGCGGCACCGGCCTCACCCCCATTCAGGTCGATGCGATTCTCGAACTGCAGCTCCACCGCCTCACACAACTCTCCGTCGACGAAATCCTGAAGGAATTAAAGTCCATCCGCGAGCACATCGCCGAGCTGGAAGAAATTCTCAACAGCGAAAAAAAGTTGAAGCAGGTCATAACCGGCGAGCTGCGTGAAGTCCACAAAGCTTACGGCGACGACCGCCGCACGCAAATCGTGGACAAGGTCGACGAGATTAAGCTCGAAGACTTGATCGCCGACACCGACATGCTAATTACCGTCAGCCATGCCGGCTATATCAAGCGTACTTCTACAGACACCTATCGCCATCAAGGACGCGGCGGTAAAGGCCGCATCGGTGCCCGCACCAAGGAAGAGGATTTCGTCGAGCATCTGTTCATCGCTTCGGCGCACAGTTATATTTTGATTTTCACTTCGAAGGGCCGCGTCTATTGGCTGAAAGTTTACGAATTGCCGGAGGCTGCCGCTGCTACACGAGGCAAAGCGATCTCCAGCCTGGTGAAATTCCAGGAGGACGAGAAACTTACCGCACTGGTCGCCGCGCGTAATCTCGAGGAAGTTGGCCGCTACGTCTTCATGGCCACCAAGAGTGGCACGGTAAAGAAATCCGCGATCGTCGAATTTTCGAATCCGCGTTCCAACGGCATCATCGCCATAAATCTTGATGGTGACGATGAGCTAATCGGCGTGAAGTTAACCGATGGCAAGCAAATGATTTTCCTGGCGAGTCACGAAGGCCAGGCTATTTTGTTCCGGGAAACCGAAGTGCGCCCCATGGGCCGCAACGCTGGCGGCGTAAATGGCATGGACCTCGACAAAGACGATTACGTCGTCAGTATGGACGCCGTGCCGCCTGATTTCAGCATCATCGAAAAAGAGCATAAACAAACGTCACAAAATCTCGAGGAACTCGAAAACGAGCAGATCAAGGATTCATTGGTGACATTGATGCTCACCGTGGCAGAAAAAGGTTTTGGCAAGCGGACCCCGCTGGCCGAATACCGTATCACTTCGCGAGGCGGCAAAGGCGTGGTCAATATGAAGACCACCGACCGCAACGGCTACGTGGTGGCCACTTTGCAAGTGACCGAAGAATCTGACGTGATGATCATCACCCACAACGGCAAAGTCATTCGCGTGCATGCTAATGAAATTCGCGAAGCAGGCCGATCCACACAGGGCGTTCGCTTGTTGCGGCTGGATGCCGATGACTCCGTGGCCGCGGCCGCGGTGCTCCAGGAAGAATCGGAAGACGAAAAGAAATAAGGCCATTTCCAAATGGCCTTCTGGATCACTGGTTAAGTTTGCCGCGCCGTCGTTACGCGCGGGGATTCTGCAGTGGCCGGTTACAATTTATTGCGCCAGAAATTTCCTAACTTAAACTTTTTTTCTTGTCGCGCCCCCTGTAACATCTCTCCATGAAAATGACTCGCCGGTTTTTTGCCGTGTTACTTATCATAGTCGCACCGCTGTTATTGTCAGTCGCGCGTTTGTCCGGCGGTACTGCCAAACCATCACAATATTTCGCCTTCGTCGGCACCTACACTTCCAAAACCGATAGTAAAGGCATTTACTCGTTTCACTTTGACTCGGGCACCGGCCAGCTGACTGCCATGGCTGTCGCAGCGACGACGAAAGACCCGTCATTTCTCACTGTCGCGCCAAACGAACAATATCTTTACGCTGTGAATGAGCTCGGGGAGTTTGATGGAAAAAAAAGCGGCGCGGTCACCTCATACTCTCTGAATCCCAAATCAGGAAAGTTGAGTCAGCTGAATCAGGTCGCGAGCGGCGGCGCCGACCCGTGTTACGTTTCCTTCGACGGAACCGGCAAATATCTATTGGTCGCAAATTACTCCGGCGGCAGTGTCTCTACTTTTCCCGTCGCGTCTGACGGTCACATCGAACCCGCCTCCGCCTTCGTGCAACACTCCGGCTCCGGCCCCAACCAAGAGCGGCAGGAAGGGCCACACGCGCATTTCATCGCCAGTTCAGGCGACAATCGCTTTGTGTTTGTAGTTGATCTGGGTCTCGATGAGGTTGTCGTCTATCACTTCGATCCCGCCAGTGGCTCGCTCATTCCCAATCATCCGCCGTTCGCAAAGCTTGCTCCTGGCGCCGGACCGCGCCACTTGGCGTTCCATCCCAACGGCAAATTCGCCTACGTCCTTAGCGAAGTAAACTCCACAGTTACGGCCTTCGCTTACGATGCCCAAAATGGTTCTTTTTTAACGCTGCAAGCTCTTTCCACAATTCCAAAAGATTTCAAGGGGCGCAATGACACCGCCGAGATCGTCGTACATCCGTCGGGCAAATTTCTCTACGCTTCAAATCGGGGCCACGACAGCATCGCCGAGTTCAGCATTGATCCAGCGCGTGGAACACTGACTCTTGCCGGAGATTTCTCCACGCAGGGTAAAGAACCTAGAAATTTCGCGCTGGATCCAACCGGAAAGTTTCTGCTCGCCGCCAACCAGGAATCAAACAACATTGTGATCTTCCGCATTGATCAATCCACCGGCGCCCTCACCGCCACCGGCCAAATCGCGCAAGTTCCCGCACCCGTGGACATTGTCTTCGTCCCCGCAAAATGACAAGAGTCATAAGCAACTCTAGTTGCTGATCGTTTCGCATCTACTTTGCCCAACCTTGTTCCAGGACCTTGCCTGCTGGATCGAACCGAACGCGATAGGTGAATGACGGAGCGCGACGTTTCCCCATTGGTGGGAAGCGCATGTCGGAAAATTCCACGACGGGCTCACCGGCTTCTTCGTGATAGCGCGTCACCGGAAAGCGGTCAAACCACAAAACTTTTTGCACCTGCGGAAGTTCTTTGGCCGCTTCAATATAAACGTTGGGATTAGCTTCCGGATAAAAGCGGTACTCAATAGGTGGTCGCTCTGTCTGAATCCCCGCAGAGTGTTCTCCCGTATGGGCGCCCGTGGGAATCTCGAACGGCGACTTCTGACTTAGATCCATCCGTATTTCGTAAACTCCGCCAGCGGCGCGCACCAATCCGTCCCAGCGCCACATCGAGGGAGGGAACGGAAGCGCACCGATCGATTGAACGTTGAGTTTCTGAAGTACTGCAAAGTTCTTTGCGCGGGAAAGCGCCAAGTGATGGGCGACAACCGCGAGCCCCAGATACAAACAACCGCAAACTAACCCGAATTGATTCCAGCGTCGGCGAATACTCTTTCGCGCCGAGTTTTGTTCTTCAAGATATGAACGCTGCCCTCGCTGGATTTTTTCCGCAGTGGGAAGCGGCAGCAAAAAGAACGCGGCCAGGATCAGGACGAAAAGCAAAACGGTGGCTGGCGAAATCGGCGCTCCGACAGCGTCCGCCAGTCTCTGAATGACGAAAATCGTTACGGCGAAAATTGCGAATGAGGCAATGGCGCGACGCCTGGACTTTTCCGGCCGGTCCTGCACCCAAGCAAGAATCTGTGGAACCAGCAAAATTCCGGTAAAGGTGAAATCCACGATGAAAATCAGATCCCAGACCGGTCTGGACCATTTTAGCGGGGACCACACCATAGTGCCGAAGCTGGTGACCAAGTCGAGCAAGATATGACTAAGAATTCCCGCTGCGTAAGTTCCTGCCAGGACAGCGAAGGAAGGTGCATCCCACTTTCGCGGGCGAGCTACCCATCGCGTGAGCCCGGCGAGCAGCAGCGCGAAAACGGGAAGACATACGAGCGAATGCGTGATGCTGCGGTGCCAGGAGATGACCAACATTGGGTCGCGCGAGAATATGTCGCGAAACACGTCGGAGTCGGGAAAAATCGCGCCCAGCATTGTGGACCAAGTAACAATGCGCTCGCGGTTCATCGGGCGCGAGGCGAATAAATCGTCTCCCTTAAAAACCGCCTTAGCGATTAGTGCTCCGGCAATTCCATGTGTGATGGTGTCCATAATTTTTGATTGCTTGATTTGAAGCTAGAAGTCGAACTCGACGAACTTATAGTTCGTTTCACGGAATGACACTGGTGGCATCCCAGAGATGGCATTACTTAATAAAAATTAAAGGCGAGCGCTTGAGGACGACACGGCCCACCTCACGGCCGTCCACGCCGTGCTGCGCAAGGGCTGCCATGCAGTCCATCGCGGATTCAGGAGCGATTGCAGCGAGCAGTCCGCCTGATGTTTGCGGATCGAAAAGTAAATCGCGAAATTCTTGCGGTACGTTTCCGGCGAATTCGGCGCATTCATCGACGAAGGCACGATTGTTTCTCAGCCCTCCGGAAAGATGCCCATCGCGCGCTGCCTGGACCGCGCCGGGGAAATAAGCAAACGCAGTGTGGTCAATTTCAAACGACACGGCGTCGATTCCTCCAGTTTCGCTTCCGAGTGCCATTTCACGGGCGTGGCCCAGCACGCCAAATCCCGTGACATCTGTGACGGCGTGTATCGGGGACAAAAGTTCTTTTAAATGATGGTCAGCGAGCTCGGCCAAACCTGCGGCCGCCGCCCGATTCAGTGTGGTCATGGCGCCAACTGCAGCTGCCAACGATTGTTCGGAGACTTGATTCTTTTTCAGCGCGGTGGTGATCACGCCGGTGCCAATCGGCTTTGTGAAGATGAGCATGTCACCTGGCCGGGCTCCCACGTTGCGCCAGAATTTCTTTGGGTGCACGGTTCCGGTCACTGAATATCCGAAGAGCATGTCTTCGGTACGAATGGAATGGCCGCCGAGGACGCTGCATTCGGCTTCATACATTTTCGATAGGCCGCCCCGAATGATTTGTTCAAGGATTGCGGGGTCGGCGTGTTCGGGAAAGCCAACCAGGGAGAGCGACGAGACGGGTCGGCCACCCATGGCGTACACATCGCTCAAAGCGTTGGCTGCTGCGATTTGACCGAATAAAAATGGATCGTCGACTATAGGGGTAAAGAAGTCGACAGTTTGCACCAGAGCCAGATTTTCATTTACAAGGTAGACCCCGGCGTCGTCGTTGGTTTCAAATCCTACTAGTACATTTGGATTGGTCTGCCGCGGAAGTTTTCTGAGGACGGCTTCGAGGGTGGCGGGATTCAGTTTTGCCGCACATCCTGCGGCTTTTGCCATTGACGTTAGTTTCAGAGCTGAAGCCACTTTCGCCACCTCTTTCCGTATGAGAACTTCAGCCGCCATTATAGAGACACGGCTGATTTAGTCACCAAAGATTATTCGAGTCCTACTGTCCTGTCGCGAATAAGTTTGCACCAAGGATGTGAATGTGTTTTCATCGCGGCGGCAAACCAGCCAAGGATTTTTGTCAGCCGCACCGCAGTCGGAGGAACCTAGTTGCCTATGGCTTCAATAGTCGCACCGTCCGATTCTGCCATTCGAAAGGCATTGAGCGGATTTCAGATCGAGGTGAATTCCGATCAAGTTGGTCAGATTCAGGAATACATCCGATTGTTACTTGTGTGGAACGAGAAAGTTAACCTGACCGCGATACGGGATCCTTTGGAGATTCTTCACCGTCATTTTTGTGAAAGCATGTTTGCTGCGAGTGTCGTGGAGTTAGGAAAATGTCGACTCGCCGACATTGGAACAGGGGCGGGGTTTCCGGGCTTGGCGTTGAAGATTTTGTTGCCCGAGGCGCAGATTGTGCTCGTGGAGTCCAATATTAAGAAGGCCACCTTTTTGGCGGAGGTCGTTCGGGCTTTGGGGGTCACGGGGGCGAATGTATTGGTGAGTCGATACGAAGAACTTGGTGATGAGATCGCGCCGGTTGATTTTCTACTGGCGAGAGCTTTAGGAGAGTTCGAGATTTTTTTGAAGTGGGCGGCGTCAGAGCGCGTCGACGCTAAACGAGTGATTCTTTGGGTCGGTGCCGCGGATGTTGATTTGGTACTCAAGCGTCCCGGGTGGGCTTGGGAACCGCCTGTGAGTGTTCCTCAATCCCTTCGGAGAGTACTCCTGATTGGCAATAAATCGACTCCCTAGTCTAATTGTTCAATTGTGGGCGCGCCGACATTTGAGCTGTTATTTGGGGTAAATACCCTCTGAAGCATGATCTTTTCTGCTGACTCCCGGATTAACCCCACAATTGTCGATCCGTCGACATTCTTACTCACAAAATACCTCTGTCCGCCGAAAACCTTGTTTCACGTGAAACAGAATGAAATGGGCAGTGATGTCGGCTCAGGAACTTTGTTTCACGTGGAACGGGGGATTTCATTACTGTTACTTTATTCGGCCACAAGCCGCTCTTTGGATGTGCATTAGCCAATTCTTGCTCGAAAATTTCGTTTCACGTGAAACAGAATTCTGTGGGTAACACCGCCCGAGGTTCGTTTCAAGTGAAACGACGTTAATCCCATGGCGAACTCAGCGGGGAAAAGTCTGTTCCACGTGAAACGCATTTGTGGATCAATTAGTCGCCGAGCTTAGTTTGTCTGCCCATATCTGGTCGACCTGATGATGTCGGTTTCAGATGAACTCAGAGGGCAGTAATAACCCGGCATCCGGCGTAGTGCTAGGTTTCACGTGAAACAGAGTTTTGTGGAAATCGCCCCTGAAGTTCGTTTCACGAGAAACGGTTGTTAGCCCATGGCGAACTCCACGATAGACAGTCCGTTCCACGTGGAACGCAGTACGTCAATCAGCCACCGAGATCCGTTTCGTGTGCCGCCTGGGGCTCGACCTAATTTCGCTTCACGTGGAACGGGGTTTTAGACCGAGGCAAAGCCACTCCAAAACACTCGTTTCACGTGAAACGGGGGAAATTGCGGTGCTCAAGGGTCGGGACTCCGACAATTACTTCAAAACGGACGCCTGCGTCGGCCATTCGAACCGGTTTCACCCTGTTCCACGTGAAACAACTTGCAAGTGCACTAAACCTTTGCTAAGTTTTCGCCTGGGGTAACATTTGGCACGAATCATCGCTTGTGCAAACCAAAAGGGCGGTGTAGGCAAAACCACAACCGCCGTTAATTTGGCCGCTTGTTTGGCCGCCTCGGAACAACCTACTCTTCTCGTCGATTGCGACTCTCAAGGAAACGCTACAGCGGCCGTAGGCTTCGCTAAAGATCCCGCCCGCAAGACTCTTTATCATTCACTGATCCTAGGGGAGCCACTTGAGAAAATCGTTCAAAAATCCCAAGTCGAGCTCTTAGATGTCATTCCGGGGGATAAGAACCTTGCTGGGGCTGCCGTAGAGTTGGTAACCGCCGAAAATCGCGAATATAAGTTGCAAGCGGCGCTGAAATCATTTCAAGATCGCTACCGCTTCGTAATTCTAGACTGCCCTCCGGCCCTAGATTTATTGACTTTGAACGCGTTGGTCTGCGCCAACTCGGTGCTGGTGCCGATCCAGTGCGAATATCTTGCATTGGAAGGCGTTTCTGAACTGCTAGACACGTTAATGCGTATCCGAAGGACGCTGAATTCGAGTCTGGAGATTGAAGGAATTCTGCTGACGATGTTTGACGAACGGACCACGCTCTCGAGGCAAGTGGCAACGGATTTGCGAAGTTTCTTTGGCACGCAGGTATTCCAAGCGGTAATTGCTCGCAACGTGAGGCTGGCGGAAGCACCTAGTTTTGGTAAACCTATCATTTTCTATGACATACACAGCAAAGGGGCCGAGGGCTACACACAACTTGCGCAGGAGGTAATAGCCAATGACGAGAAACGCGTTGGGAAGGGGGCTCGGAGCGCTCATTCGGGAGCCTGAGCCGGCGGTCGCACCTCAAGTAACGCCACAAGTCAATACGAATCAACAAGATCAGCCGTATGGTACAACGTCGAGCGGGGCCGCGGTTGCGCCAGCGCGGGATGGAAGTCAAACCCTCCAGATTGATATAGACCTGATTGCACCCAGTCCTTTTCAGCCGCGCACAACGTTTCGTGAAGCGGCTTTGGAAGAGTTGTCGCGCTCAATTCTGGCGAGCGGGATCATTCAGCCACTACTCCTGCGCCCAGTTGGCAACCGTTACGAACTGATCGCTGGAGAGCGCCGGTGGCGGGCCGCGCAACTTGCGGGGCTCACGAAAGTGCCGGCGATCGTTCGGGAAGTTCGGGATGAACTCGCGCTCGAGATGACGCTGGTTGAAAACATTCAACGCGAGGATTTGAATCCAATTGAGTCGGCACGGGCGTTTGATCGCTTGATAAACGAGTTTCAGATGACGCTGGAAATGGTGGCGGAGCGGACTGGAAAAGACCGTGCCACGATATCGAACGCGATCCGGTTGCTGAAACTGGAGTCGACGATTCAGGAATGGATTGAAGAAGGAAAGCTAACGGCGGGTCACGGGCGGGCGCTTCTGGCTGTGCCGGATTCGCCGCTGCGAATGCGCTATGCGCACAGGGCTTCGCGTGGGGGCTTAACCGTAAGACAGATCGAGCGGTTGGCATCGCGGCGGGCACGCAACCGAGCCCCGGTAGCCAGGGAAGAATCGGATGCGAATACACGGTCGGCAATTGATGAACTGCAACGGAGCCTGGGAACGAAAATCCTGCTGCGGCCACATACGAAAACACACCCGGGACAATTGATCATTGAGTTTTACGATGATCCCCATTTGATGAGGCTGTACGATCAGCTGATGAAGTAGCGGGTCGGCGGGCCCGATAATACCGGTAAAGCGAGCGCGCTATGCGAGAACAGCGCACGGTTCCCTTTCGTTAATCCACCGGGGAGGAATTTTCCAACCATCTCTGCCGGACGCCGGTCAGAAATTTCTGTTTGTCTTTTTTGATCTGGCGAATCAGCTCGGGATTTTGATGCCCTTCGTGGGCTGCGGTCCAGAGGACCATTTCTGTTAGGACTGGCGCCAGGTCCATTCCTTTTTCCGTGAGAGTGTAAATTCGTTTTCTTCCGTCTAACGGGTCTCGTTGGGTGGCGAGAATTCCGTTGCCTTCCAATTTTTTTAATCGATGGGCCAGGATATTGGTGGCGATGCGTTCGTAGGAATCCAGGAATTGCGTATAGCTACTAAATCCCCGCAGCATCATGTCACGAATGATCAGCAACGACCAGCGATCACCAAGGATTTCCACGGAGACGTTCAAAGGACACCCGGAGCGTAGCTTGTTCCGCGGGTGACTGGGTGGCATAGACGAAGTGTAATATTTTCACTTGCAATTAACAAGTAATCTGACAAAATGTGCTGAAATTATTAGGCATTTCAAACGTATTTGTAGGAAGCAACCCTTGGAGGGCGGAATGAGCGGAGTGCGAGTTTTAGTGGGAACGCGTAAAGGCGCGTTCCTGCTTAGTTCGGATGGAAAGCGCGAGAAGTGGGATATCAGCGGACCGCATTTCGCGGGCTGGGAAATTTATCACATGAAGGGATCACCGGCGGATCCCAACAGGTTGTATGCATCGCAGTGCAGCGGTTGGTTCGGTCAAATGATTCAACGATCGAACGATGGCGGGAAAACGTGGGAGCCTGTCGGCAACAAATTTATCTATGACGGAGTGCCCGGTACACACCAATTTTATGACGGCAAGCCGCACCCGTGGGAATTCAAGCGCGTGTGGCATCTGGAGCCGTCATTGACGGATCCGGATACGGTTCACGCGGGAATCGAAGATGCGGCACTGTTTCGGTCGAAGGACGGCGGGCAAAACTGGGAAGAGATTTCCGGATTGCGAAAACATGGCTCTGGGCCACGCTGGCAACCGGGAGCTGGCGGGATGTGTTTGCACTCGATCATTCAGGATCCGAAGAATCCTGGACGAATGTTCATCGCTATTTCGGCTGCGGGCGCATTTCGGACTGACGATGGCGGCGAAACGTGGCAGCCCATCAACAAGGGACTGAAGTCGCTATATATTCCTGATCCGGAGGCTGAAGTGGGCCATTGCGTTCACCACATTGCGATGCACCAGGCGCGGCCCGGCGTGCTTTTTATGCAGAAGCACTGGGACGTGATGCGCAGCGACAATGGCGGAGATTCTTGGCAGGAAGTCAGCGGCAACTTGCCGACCGATTTTGGATTTGTGATTGATGTGCATGCGCACGACCCGGAGACTATTTATGTGGTGCCGATCAAAAGCGACTCGGAGCATTATCCGCCGGATGCAAAACTGCGCGTGTACCGCAGCAAGTCAGGCGGGAATGAGTGGGAAGCGCTGACGAGTGGCCTGCCGCAGAGCGATTGCTACGTGAATGTTTTGCGCGATGCGATGGCGGTGGACTCCATGGATTCGTGCGGCGTATATTTCGGCACGACGGGCGGGCAAGTTTATGCGTCGGCGGATGCCGGAGATAACTGGAAGCCGATTGTGCGCGATCTGCCGGCGGTGCTTTCCGTGGAAGTGCAGACGCTGGCATGATTCGCGTGGTGATGCCGGCGCATTTGCGGACGCTCGCGTCTTTTCAGGGCGAAGTGCAGCTGGAGGTGCAAGGCGCGGTGACAGTCCGGACGGTGCTGGATGCGTTGGAGACGCGATTCCCGATGCTGCAGGGGACGATTCGCGAACATGTAACGCAGGAGCGACGGCCATTTTTGCGATTTTTCGCCTGTGGAGAAGATGTGTCGCACGATTCGGTGGACGCGCCGCTGCCGGACGCGGTGGTTTCAGGTGCCGAGCCACTTTTGATTATTGGAGCGATTGCGGGGGGATGAAGAGGGCTGGCCATTCGGTCAGGAAGTACATTCGACACGTTGGGAGCGGGTTGCGTTGACTTGGTGGCGCGCGAGGCTACAGTGGAAGAGTCTCTGCGGAGGACTTCATGGCCTGGAAATGGCCCGGCGCTTCAAGCAACAACGTCACTGAAGAATGGACCGGATTTATTGATCAAGGGGTGACGCTGGAAGGCACGCTGCAGGTCACCGGAACGTTTCGCATCAACGGAATCGTGAAGGGCAATATTATTTCTGAGCACACCGTAATATTGGGTGAAGGCGCGAAGGTTGAAGGACAGATTGAAGGCAACAAGGTGGTCATCGCAGGGCGATTCGACGGCGTAATTTTTGCTAAGGGGCGCGTAGAGATACAAGCGAAGGGCGTGGTCACCGGAGAAGTGCATGCGCCGTGCATGGTGGTTGATCCGGGCGGAATCTTTGATGGGCGATGCCACATGTTGGCGTCGTCGGATATGACTTCCGGGATTACTATTCCGATTCGGGCGGCTGGGCGGGCCTCTTAACGCGGTTTGGCAGTTGAAAAAATACTCCCTTCTAATTTCTTCCATAAAATTTCATCTACTGAATTCCCTGAGCAAATTTACGACTTAAATTTCCGTCTATAATGACAGTGGACTTCGTGTATGTGGGGATGATGGAGACGAGGGCTGACGCATGAAGGTGTTGGTGATTGGTGGCGGCGGGCGTGAGCATGCGCTGGCTTGGAAGTTGAAGCAGGGCTCGCGAGTGACCAAGATTTGGTGCGCTCCGGGGAACGCTGGCATTGCGGCGGAAGCGGAATGCGTGAAGGTGGATTCGGGCGATGTGGCGGCATTGGTTGCTCTGTCGGAGGAAATTCGACCGGATTTGACTATCGTGGGACCGGAATTGCCGCTGGTGAACGGAATCGCGGATGCGTTTGCGCTGCGAAAATGGGCGATTGTGGGGCCAACGCGGCGAGCGGCGCAATTGGAAGGCAGCAAGATTTTTTCGAAAGAATTTTTGCAACGGCACAATATTCCCACGGCGCAGATGTACGGCGCTTATGACTCCGCGGACAAGGCGAAGGAGGCGCTAGAAAATGTGAAATGGCCGGTGGTTATCAAAGCCGATGGGCTGTGCGCGGGCAAAGGGGTTTTCCTGGCGGCGGATAAAGAGGCGGCGAAGAATTTTATTTCCAGCGTGATGGAAAAACAGGAACTGGGAGCGGGTGGAGCGCGAATTCTGCTGGAAGAAACGCTGGAAGGAGAGGAGCTGTCGTTTATTATTTTGACGGATGGCGAGCGCTATGCGGCGCTGGCCCCTACACGGGATCACAAACGTGTTTTTGATGGGAACGAAGGGCCGAATACGGGAGGGATGGGAGCGTATTCGAGTGACGAATTGTTGCCGAGCGGGCTGCGCGAGAAAATCGTAAGGCAAATTGTGGGGCCGACGCTGCAAGGGCTGGCCACTGAGGGAATTCGCTACCAGGGATTTTTGTATATTGGGGTGATGTTGACGAAGACGGGGCCAAAGGTACTGGAGTTTAATTGCCGGCTGGGCGATCCGGAGGCGCAAGCGATCGTGGCGCGGATCGATTTTGATTTGGCTGAGGTGCTGGCGGATGTGGCGGCGGGACGGGTGGATGCGTCGAAATTAAAATGGAAAAGCGGCGCAAGCGCGTGCGTGGTGATGACGTCGGGGGGTTATCCAGGGAAATTTGAGACAGGCAAGGAGATTACCGGTTTGCGTGAGGCAGATCAGGTTAGTGGCGTGAAAGTGTTGCATGCCGGAACGAAATGGGACGGAGATAAAATTGTGACTAGTGGCGGGCGGGTGCTTGGAGTTACCGCGGCAGGAGCCACTTTGGACGAGGCGCTCGGCGCTGCTTATGAAGCGGCGCAAAAAATTCATTTTGCGGAGGCGCACTACAGGAAAGATATTGGAGCACACGCGAGTGTCAGCAGTGGGGACGATTAATGATGTTTCCACGTTACAAGACCCGCCCTCCAAAAACCCGAGGGTGGGGCACCCTCTGCGCTTTTGAAATTGTTGTGGTTAGCGGCGATAATTAGCGACGCAATTTTAATGGCAAAGCTGCGGCGAGTTTGCCGTTTGCGGAAGAGTCACGGAGTGGGCTTTTTGCGGAGAGAAGGCGCTCCTGGCGGGCGTGATTTGTCGTCGGTTTTTTCGACGGGTTCATCGGGCGGAACAATCCAGTCGAAGCCATGCTGCTCTTCCATAGTGCCAAGAAAAAATTTGTTGCCGCCGGCGATTAAAGGTAGTGCTGCGCGCAGAAAATCGGCGGAATCCGTGGCGGACGCTTTTTGCGCCTGACCGTGGTCGATGGCGTCCATGACCTTGGCGAATTTTGGATCACCGGAACGTAGCCGAGTGAGAGCGGGGTCGCCGGCTTGGATGAGTGCGATCAGAGGCGGTTCGGTGTTTTGCGTTACTACTCTGCTGGCCAGCACGCCGGGATCCTCGGGGGGATAGCGCGCTTCGACCAGAGTGTGGGGCGCTTTCTTGCCGCCCTCTGGCGGATACAGTTGCGTGAAGCGCGGCCGCAGGATGCGCGTCTGCCAATATTCCCCGCGCGCGGCTACCTGTTGCTGCTCGATGCGATACTCCACTTGCCAGACTTCGGGGCCGTAATCGGGGCCGAAGCCGATAATGACCAACTCGAATAGCGCATCGTCGGGACGGAAATCGAGCTTGTGATGAAGCTGCGCGACCAGTGGACGAAGTTTTTCGAGGAAGGCGATCCCGATGGTTTCCAGATCGGGGGCTTCTTGACCGGGATACGGTGAATAGTGCTGGTTGTTGGGGGATTGCGGGATGCTTTGATAATTGCGATCCAGGCGAACGGAATCGGGAGCGGAAGGAATTTGCCATTCGGATGCGCCGAGCAGGACACCGACGTGGGTGGCATCGAGTTGCAGGAGGCGAGGCGGTACAGAATTTTGTTCTACGGGCTGATTGATGGCGGCAAAGACGATGACGTTGTCCTTAGCAACCTGAGCGATGACGCGGCCACCTGCGAGGCTGGCGACGATCTCGTCTTCCCGCTGCAGCGATTGAGCGGCGGCGACAGGCGAGAGCAGCATGGTTGCGAAGAAAGCCGAAAGTATTGAGCGACGTGGCACGATAGATTCACACTACCACAGAGGTTTGGAGTGGGGGCAAGGGGCCGAGTGGGCTTGGCTTGCGTGAGGGATCGAAGCGACATTCCTCCGCCGCGCAGGCCGACTCGTTCGCGGACGAACGAGGGGAAAAAGCGTCGGCCTGCTGTCCCGCCGGCGGCTGACAGGCAGAATAACCGTTGGAAGTAAGCGTTGGGGACGACGCTCGTGGTTATTGGTAGGAATGGTGTAGCGGTTCCGTAAAGACGACATTTTCGGTAAAGTCTTCAGTGACAATGCAGTTGCAAGCCGGATTAGTAACATGTGCTGCTTGAAGCGAAAAGAGATCGAGGGCTATCGACGATGGGATTGAAGAAGGCGAAAAGCATTACGCATAACGGGAAGAAGTTGACGGAGATTCTGGAGGCGCACGAGCGATTTTTTCGCGGGCAGGATGGCGGGGAGCGCGCCAATCTGGCCGGCGCGGACTTGTCTGGGGCCGACTTGAGTGGAGTGAACCTTAGCGGCGTGATATTGACTGGGGCTAACCTGACGGGCAGCGACTTGCGGAAGGCAAAACTGCCAGGTGCGGATTTGTCGGGGGCCAAGATGCATGGAGTGGATCTGCGCAATTCGGATTTGACAGAGGCTATTTTGCCGGGCGCGGATTTATCGGAAGCGCAGGCGAGCGGGATTGAGTTTTTTCGATGCGACCTTTCGAATGTGAATTTTGAACGGGCACTTTTGCGGAATACGAATTTTAGATTAGCGAATATCAACGGGGCGAAGTTCGCGGGCGCGGATATGGGCGTGGCGATTTTGCGGGAGACAGATTTGACGGGCGTGGACCTTTCGGGTGTAGATTTGGCGACTACGTTGATGCCGAAGGGATATGTGGTGGCGGGCAAGAAGAGCGCGTAGTTGTGAGCGAGGCGTGAAACGCGGCGAGGAAATTGGGCGCAGACGATTAGTAGGCAGACTTCGCATCGCAACGTCCGGTGGTTGAAACAGTGACATGTCGACGGAACGAGGCAGCGTCGGCCTGCTGCGGTCCCGCCAGCAGCGGGCGGGCGGAATGACCGTCGGTAGCTGGTGGTGTTTTTTGGTTTTTGTGGTTTCAGTGTTTGTGGGTAGCGGGTTGATCGTTTTCTGAGTCTTCTTCTTTTGGCTACACCAACGACACAATTCGAACGCTCCATGGTGCGCGAACGCGTGTTGGAGGAGATTCGCGGCTTGTTGCAGGAATTGGGGAGTGCGGGCGCGATGCCCATGCTCAACGGGTCTTCGCATCTGGAGCGCGATCTGGGACTGGGCAGCCTGGAACGTGTGGAGTTGATGGCGCGGCTTGAGAATGCATTTGGTGTGCGCATCGCAGACCAGGCGGCAACGCAGGCGAATACGCCGGATGATCTTGCTGCGGCGGTGATGGAAGCTCCGGAAAGCGTTGCGGAGACAGGGGGAAATTCCGCAGAGCGGGCGTCCGTTAAAGTGCAGCAACTGAGACGCAAAGCTGAAGAAGCCGGTGTGGTGTCAGCAGAGACGCTGGTGGATGTTCTGCATTATCGCGCGGCACATGACGCGGCGCGACCGCACCTGGTGATTACGGAAGACGCGGACGGACAAGACAAAACGATAACGATGACGTTCGGTGAGTTGCACGGGGCGGCGCAGCGCTGCTCGGCGGAATTGATGCGACGGGGAGTGAGCGCGGGCAGCCGGGTGGCGCTGATGTTGCCGACTTCACGCGCTTTTTTTGTTTCTTACGCCGGGATTTTACTGGCGGGCGCGATTCCGGTGCCGATTTATCCGCCATTTCGCGCCGATCGCATTGAAGAGTACGCGGCGCGGCAATCGGCAATTCTGAATAATGCCGGCGTGATGTTGTTGCTGACGTTTCGTCGAGCGGAAGCGGTGGCGAAATTATTGAAGCCCCGCGTTGCCTCGCTTGCCGCCGTGGCGGATGCGGAAAAATTGATTGAGGCGGCGGACAGAGCGCCCCTTCCCTCACCCGGGGCGCGGCCGCTGCATTTAAGTGGAGTGCGCGCGCGAACGGGGAAAGACATCGCGTTGCTGCAATACACTTCAGGATCGACTGGTGACCCCAAAGGTGTAGTGCTGACGCATACAAATTTGCTCGCAAATATTCGGGCGGTGGGCGAAGCGGTGAAAATAGGGCCGGCTGATTTGGGAGTGAGCTGGCTGCCTCTTTATCACGACATGGGGCTGATCGGCGCATGGTTGACGCTGCTGTATTACGGGATTCCGTTGGCAGTGATGTCGCCGATTGCGTTTTTGATGCGGCCGGAGCGATGGCTGTGGGCGATCCACAATCATCGCGGAACGATCAGCACGGCTCCGAATTTCGCGTATGAGTTGTGCGTGAGAAAAATCGCGGACAAAGATATTGAGGGGCTGGACCTGAGTTCCTGGCGTATGGCAATGAATGGAGCGGAGCCGGTAAATCCAGGAACGCTGGAGCGCTTTGCGGCACGCTTCGCGAAATATGGATTTCGTGCCACAGCATTGCTGCCGGTTTATGGGTTGGCGGAGGCTTCGCTGGCGGTTACGGCGGGGCCAATGGGGCGCGAGCCGGTGGTCGATCGCATCGACCGAAAAGTTTTTGAATCGGAAGGAAAGGCGATACCAACACGCGCCGAAGATGAAAATTGTATCGCGTTTGTTTCGGCGGGAAAACCAGTGCCGCGACATGAAATTCGCGTGGTGGACAATGCGGGGGTGGAAGTGGCGGAGAGGACCGAAGGATTTTTGTGGTTTCGCGGGCCTTCGGCGACCACCGGGTACTACCAAAATAAAGCTGCGACGGATGCTTTGCTACCGCTGGGGCCTGGCGATGGGAATGGAGAATTCGCGTGGGTGAATTCGGGTGATCGCGCATACATCGCGGATGGCGAACTGTACGTAACCGGCCGCGTGAAAGACATCATTATTAAGGGCGGACGGAATTTATATCCGCATGAAGTAGAGGAGCTGGCGGCGCGGATAGAAGGAATTCGCAAGGGCTGCATTGTGGCGTTTGGAATTAAGGATCAAGCAAGTGGAACAGAAAAAATGGTGGTGGTGGCGGAATCGCGAGAAACAAACGACGCGCGGCGTGCTGAGCTGGCGGCCAAGATTACGGAAGTAGTATCGCGAGGTTTGGGGTTGCCGCCGGATCGCGTGGAACTGCTTCCTCTGGGTAGCATTCCGAAGACGTCGAGCGGGAAATTGCGCCGGGAAGAGACCAAACAACTCTATCTGGCGCGAACGCTGTCGGAGAACAAAGCGCCTGCATGGCTGCAAATTGCGCGGCTGGGCGCAGGCGGAGCAGTTTCAGCCACAGGGCGCGCGATTGCGAAGGGCGTGAAGCGTGGGCTTGAATTTTTGTACGGAATTTACTTCGCGATGGTGTTCACGGTGTGGATCGTGCCGACGTGGATGATTGTGCAGCTATATACGGACCATCGAGCGGCGGGAAGATTCACGAACGGCGCGCTGAAGATTTTGTTTTTCCTGATCGGCTGCAGAGTGCGGGTAACGGGAAAAGAGTTCATGGATACTCCGGGCGCGAAGATTTATGCGTCGAATCACACGAGCTATTTCGATGTTGTGGCGTTGATGATGGGGCTGGGAGTTCCCTATCGATTTGTGGCCAAGATGGAAGTTACGGGCATGCCGTTCATCGGGACGTTTCTTCGGCAGATGGGGCATTTGTCATTTGATAGGTCGGATGCGGAATCGCGATTGCATCAGGCGGCGGAAATGGAAGATTTTCTGCGCAAAGGTGAGTCCGTTTTTGTTTTTCCGGAAGGGACATTTACCCGCGATCCTGGGGTGCGGCAGTTTCAATTAGGCGCTTTTAAAGCGGCGGTGGAGACTGGAGTGCCGATTATTCCTGTGTCGCTACGAGGGACGCGAAAAATTTTACCGGACGGGGCGTGGCTGCCGCGGCCTTCGGACGTGACGATTACGTTGTCGCCGCCAATATTTCCGCGAGCGGTGAGTGGCGATGGGGCGGCAGGCGGAGCCGACTGGCATGAATTAATTCGGCTGCGGGACAGCGTCAGAGAATCGGTGGCAAAGAACTCGGGAGAAGCGATGTCGTAGGAGTTTACCTTGACGAGAGCGCGGATATTGAGGGCTTGCGTTTTATTTTATAAAACCTCACAAAAAAACACTGTTTGGCTCCGTTATGGCGACGTGTTGCTCACGGCATAAAGCGAAGAGAGATTCTTTCCACTGCGCACGCCGACTCGTTCGCGGACGAGCGAGGGGAAAAACGTCGGCCTGCTCCGGTCCCGCCGCCGGCGGGCAGGTGGAATGACACGTGTGGGTGCTACGGTTCGGGGGTGCCAAGATCATCAGAACGAGGGTAAGACCCGGCAGGTGCTAAGCCAAGGTACAGTGATGGTCGTATGGTAGGGCAACTAACAAAGGAGTTAAATGCCAACTGGACAACAAGAAAGACCGGTGCGTGTTGGCGAATATTCTTATAGTAGATGACGATGATCATGTTCGGCGACAACTACGCCGACTGATAGAAATGGAACGCGATTTGGCGGTTTGTTGTGAAGCGGCGACTGGTAAAGAAGCGGTAGAAAAGCACTCCCGCGATGCGCACGTTACATTGATGGATTTCAATATGCCCGGAATGGACGGGCTGAAGGCTTCACGTCTAATTCTCTCAAAATGCCCAGATGCGTCGATCCTGATGGTCACGGTGTTCTGTTCCACACAGTTATGCGACGAAGCCCGGAAGGCGGGACTCAAGGGAGTTTGTTCCAAGGGTGAATCTGATCGTATTTTGGAAGGCATAAATACGCTGCTGCGTGGAGAGACGTTTTTCCCGGCACATATTAATTAAGCCTGTATGAGTAGTAGTCAAAAAAACGTGCGATCCTCAGCAAACCCGAAGCTAACCTCAAAGCAATAGTTTGATTGGAATGAGGCGGTCTCGGCGACGAGAGCGATCTCACCATGCTCTTTCAACAGTCGCTGAATGGCGTTGCGCATGATCGCGGTGTGGGGTACTTAGATGAGCCTTCCATGCCTGATCAAAAATCGCCATAATTTAGTCATAATATTACTAATAGCGATTGTTCACGCGAGGCAGTACAGACCGGCTCCCTTTTCGGGCGTACCGTGGCAATAAGGTTACTGGGGGCACGGCGGTATAGCGGAAGGTGGGAAAATGAAAAAGTCAGTGGATATTTTTTGGTTTGGGGAAAGCGGACCAGTGTGGGTAGAAGCGGTTCGAACGATGGAACGCGCGAAGGCGTGCGTAGATGCCCTGCCGCTCAAGGCTGCGGGCGGGTACGTGGTAGTGGATCAGCGCACCGGCAACAGTATGTCTTTCGAACCAAACTTAACGGATGGGCGGCGTAGTGTATGGCGAACCGAAAAGGCTGCGCGTAGCCGGGTTAAGTAAAACTGGGCGAGCGGCGAGGTAGTTAGGGATTTTTTGGCGGCTGGCGTTTCGAAGGCTGTAAACCGATCTTCAGTACTTTTCGCGTGTCCAAGGGTTGTCACACAACTCCCCAATAAAACCCGCAAAGGTGAGATCTTAAGAAAATTGTACGGTCCACATTCAATAGCAAGAGTCAGCGATAAAGTTTGTAAATGACGGTGATGTGGGTGTCGACTTCGACGGCGCGCCCGTTGAGAAGCGTTGGTTTGTAACGCCATTGGCGCACGGCATCGAGCGCAGATTGATAAAACATGGGGTCGCCGTCGAGGAATTGCAGGGAGCGAACTGTACCGTCGATGCCGATGAGGGCGTGGAGTTCGACACGGCCTTCGCGGCCGGTTTGGCGGGCTAGCGTGGGGAAAATGGGTTCAATGCGATGAATGAGCAAGGCGGGGTCGACGTTCGTGACGTGCACGACACTGGGCGTGGAGACTTCTGGAATGGCGAGATGTGGACCGCTATAGGTGGCGAGTCCCTTACATTCGGAGCATTCTGGGCCGGCGCCTTCGATGATATCGGCGCCACTAATGTTTTCGTCCGACGAATTAGTGGGCTGCGTGTGAGTTGTGGCGAGCACCGGCGGGCAACTCAGGCAAAAGGTAAATTCATGAGTTCGCGTGGCGTGATGCGGACGTTCCACGGCGTGGTCAGAGGTGGTGGTGTGATAGTAGGGCGGCAATGGCATCACGTTGGCGAGAGCGATGCGCGGAGTCTTGGATAGGATGGGGATCAAAATCAGTGCGGCGAGTATCGCGATTTGTACGAGCACAGAAAGCAGCAAGGAGTGGCGACGGGTGCGGCGAGCGCGATGGAGCTGATCGGCGTCGCCATCGACGAGACAGGCGCTTAAGGAAGCTGAGTCACGAGTTTCAACAGACTGATTTTGCGATTTTGCACACACCACGCACCTCCCGTTTCGTACGAGTTTCGGATTGCTGAGATTGGCGACGCCAACTTCCTGAAGGTTTAGATTTTCAGGAAGCCGGCGCCGCGCTCGCAGGGATGTGAGGTACGCGCGTTCCTCAGTTCATTGGACACCGTGGAAATGGGGAAGTTCCTGGATGATTTTTCTATAAGCTGGCGCGAAACGGAGATTGATGCTTCAGTACGGACAAGTTATACAGCAAGCGCGAGTTATTCAAAGTTTTTGGGACGTTCCACCTTGCGAATTGACGCGATGAAGAGTTCGGAAATTTCGGAGATTGAATATTTTCGAGAAACTGTACCGAAGTGGGGCGTGGAAGCATCACACCCCTTGTGGACGTGGATCCCAAGGAGGGCAATGCCATGGACCGGCGTAATGAAGCAATAGGTGTACGCCGCACGGGCTGGGCCGCTCTGGACCGCGATCCGCAGCAGGATACGGTGGAATACACCTGTCCGCACTGCGGGGCGCAGGGCCAGAAGAACGCCCGGCGCGAGCGTGCGCAGTATCACTTCACGGATGGATTTTTGCAGGATTTGCAGGGTGAGGCGACGCATTGCCGCGCCTGCAACGGGTCGTTGCGGGTCGTGCCGGTAGTGCTTTTGCACGATCAGGACGAGACGCGGAGGTTTGAGGCGGTATTTTCGGAGGACCTGCCGGAAGTGCCGTTGGTAACCAACTAACTGGTGCAAACGGACTTATCTAGAGTTCTAGAGTAGTGCCCAAGAGGTACCTCGAGACAGGTGCCCCTTGTTTTGTGACTCCGGCGGTACAAAACCTCGTAAATACAAAGGCGCAGCCTAAAGAACCGGCTGCGCCGTTCCAGTCAATCCGGATTTATAGCACTCGAGAAATTAGGGATGCTCGTCCCGGTCATGATCACGATAGTGCTCGTGGTCTTCGTCTCTCCAATCGTGCTCGGTGTGCCAGCTCTGGGAGTCGGCATCCCACCACCTGTGCCCATGACCCCAGCAATATTCCCGAGCTTCCGCGAGGTTGTGACGGGCGCTGTTTGCCTCGGGACTGCGATAGCCGTGGTGCTCGATAGCCTCGTGAAGCCGGTGGTCGGCGCGATTGATGCGTCTCTGGCAATCGTTGTCGTCAGCGCGCAAGCTGGGGGCTGAGCCTAATGTGGCAAAGGCCGCGAGAGCCGCAGCGAGTAGTGCGGTTTTGCCGAGGTAGTGTATCCATCGATGTGGCAGGTTCATTTATTGTCTCTCCTTGTGAGGACTAGCCTCGAAATGGAGGGTAGAGTCGCGGGTTGATTTGGGCTATACGGCAATGCCCTTACTATGGTTTAGGCGATGCGGTATGGATTTGGATGGCCAATTAAACACTAAGACTGAAGAAAAGAATCAACTTGCATGTGATATTTCTCGAGGCCGGCGCGGACGTAGTTAAAGGCCTCGTCGACGGTATCTGCGAACTGCAACATTTTAAATTCGCTTTCGTTGATGGTGCCGGAATTCACCATGGCCTTCCAGTTCAAAACCTGATCCCAATATTTGCGACCGTAGATGAGGATGATGTTGTGCTCCGCCAGCTTGTGGGTTTGCATCAGCGTGAGCATTTCCATGAGCTCGTCAAGAGTGCCGAAGCCGCCCGGGAAAATGATGAGAGCTTTGGCGATCTGCGCGAACCACAGCTTACGCATGAAGAAGTAATGGAAGTTGAAACTGAGCTCGGGACTGATATAGGCGTTGGCGAATTGTTCGTGGGGAAGCTCGATGGAAAGGCCGATGGATTTGCCACCTGCTTCGGTGGCGCCTCGATTGGCGGCTTCCATGATGCCGGGGCCACCGCCGGAGCAAATTACGAATCGCCGAGGGCGTGGACCCAAAGTCATGGCCCAGGAAGTGATTCTGCGAGAGAGTTGGCGAGCTTCTTCGTAGTAGCGGGACATTTCCAGCAAACTCTTGGCGCGGCGTACGGCGGCGCGGTGCTTTACACGATGATCGGCGGGGATTTTGTGTGCCGGGAGGAGCTTTAAACGGTTGTAACGCGCCAAAGCCAGATCGCGCGGGAGGATGCGCGCTGAGCCAAACATGACGATGGTGTCGCCGATGCCTTCTTTCTTTAATTGCACGTAGGGGTGAATGTATTCGGCAAGAATGCGCAGCGGACGAGCGGGAGTGCTCTGCAGAAAGTCAGGATCTTCGTGGGGCGCTTTGGGAGCGTGGCGGGGCTTGAGCTTTGGTAATGCGGCAGACATGCTTTTCTCTCCGTAAGGATAAACCTCAATTGTAGGAAGCGGAGCTGGCCCCGGCAACATCTAGCGGGTCGCAGGCGTCGAATCCGATACAGTGGCGCTTCATGGCCTGGTTCTATTGTGTTCTGGCACAGGGCACAAGAGAAGCACAGACTGCGAAGAGTGTTACATCGCATCATGAATGCGGATGCGGGACGCGAGTGAGGGCGACCATGGAGAGCATGCGAGCGGCGGGATTGATTTTGCTTGGGCTGGCCGGCGCGTGCACACAAACATCGGCGCAAGCACCGGATGGACCCATGGCGCCGAAACCTGGCAGCACGATACAGCAGGCACCTCCAGAAGCAGAAACGCGATTGAAGGTGCGAGTTTCGCTGGTGAATACGCCGGTGACGGTGCGCGACCGTAGCGGGCAAATGATTCACAATCTGGATGCCAAGAATTTTGTGGTCACCGACAATGGGGTGACACAAAAAATTACGCACTTCGATCTGGGGGGCGATCCCCTTTCGGTAGTGATCTTGATGGAGACGAGTGAAAGGATCGACTCCATATTTCCGGAAATTCGCAAGACAGGAAGCCTTTTCGCGGACACAGTGGTGGGCTCGAGTGGAGAGGCCGCGGTTGTGGGGTTCAACGATTCCGTGGATAAGCTGCAGGATTTTACCGCGGACGGTGAAGCGATTGAAAAAACAATTCACGGTATGCGGGAAGGAACGTGGGGTTCGCGATTGTACGATGCCATGGCAGTTGGAGTGGAAATGTTGACGAGCCGGCCGCAGCCTTCCGCTGAATTGCCGGGGCGACGCAGAATATTGTTC
This sequence comes from Verrucomicrobiia bacterium, assembly GCA_035568155.1. Classification (GTDB taxonomy): domain Bacteria; phylum Acidobacteriota; class Terriglobia; order Acidiferrales; family UBA7541; genus Acidiferrum. The sequence goes on from DATMOS010000052.1 coordinate 103,724, forward strand.
ATTATGTCGGAAGCGACCGACGTGGGCAGTGCTACAAAATTGGGTGAGGTACTGCGCCAGGCGCAGCTCGCGAACATTACGATCTACAGCGTGGGGTTATCGACCACTCGGGCAGAGTTGCAATCTAAGACGCAGAAGAAACCGATAGAAGTGACGCCGCCGGGAACTTTTGGGCACCCGCCGCTGCCAGGAACAGTGCAGACGCCGACTAGTGAGCAACAGCAAACCGGGAATATTGATTTGCTGGCGCTGGCGGTGTGGGCGGTGCAGCATGCGGAAAACCAAGTGAGGGCGCATGCGCTGGAAGTTGCTGCTACAGCTACCGGCGGAGCTCACGTCTCAACGTATCGGGACCAATCGATTGAAAGAGCAATAGATGAGATCGGCGGAGAGCTGCATTCGCAGTACAGCGTGAGTTATACGCCCACTGGCACGGCAGAGTCGGGCTATCACGAAATTAAAGTCAGCGTGGACCGCCCCGGAGTAACGGTCCGCGCGCGGCCTGGATATTATCTGGGGCCGCCAGCGAGTTAGCACTGTAGAACGTACGTGAGTTTATCGGAAGTTCTCCACAAGAATGATGTCACTATTTAACAAATCCAGTTGCGTGTAAAGGATTGTCTTTTTATCCGGAGACACGGCCAATCCGGGCGCTTGCCGAGCTGGGAGGTTTTCCAGATCGAACACTCGAGTGGTGCGACCACTAGCGGTATTGAAGAAAGCGATCCCTGGTTTCGTGCTCGTCGTCGTATCCAAGTAATAGATGCCGTTCTCGACCACTACCCAGTAGCCCCAATAACCTGCTTCCAGGGAAGTAATGACCTCCACCTCTTCGCCCCCGTTGGTCGGAATGCGCCATAAACCGGGAACGGTCAGCCCTTTTGCGTAATACAGGAATCTTCCGTCGGGCGATTCGAACGCTGCATATCCGCCGTGGCGCGTCACTTCCACAGCAGGTCCGCCTGTCGACGGAATCTTCCATACTTCCCAACCGCCAGTGCGGTCTGATACGAAATAAATCCAACGCCCGTCTCGCGACCAACTGGGCACGATTTCGGTCGATGGTTCACTGGTGAGCCTGTGAGGCGAGCCGCCCTGAGAATCCATGACAAAAATGTCCGCATTGCCGGGACCGCGAGAATCGAAAGCAATCTGTCGTCCGTCCGGCGACCAACGAGGAGTTCCAGTCACAGAGTTGAAGTGGGTTAACTGATTGAGGCCACTCCCGTCGCTTCGGCACATCCAGACTTCATAAGCGCTGCTGCGGGTAGATTCGAAAACAATTTTACTTCCATCAGGCGAGAACTGAGGACCACTTTCCATCTTCGTGGAAGATATGAACCTATCGGGAGGACTGGCCGAAGCCAATGAATTTGAATTTAGCTTTCTCTTCCAGATGTTGAGATTCGCCGTTTGGCGGACATAGACTAATCGGTTTCCTCGAATCGAGGGTTCGATTCCCTCTTGACCGAACTGCAGGCGTTCTGGCTCACCCCCACGAAAGGGTATCTTCCAAAGCCAACCATCATTTACTGGCCAGCCAGCATTTGCGAAAATGATGTCGCGACCGTCAGGGGTCCACGCTAGACCCCAATGATCCGTACCATCCGAGATAAGACGTTGTTCGTCTCCTCCCAAAACCGGCACCGTATGGATTGACTGGAATGCTTGCGAAACTCTGGTGAACGCCAATGTTTGGCCATCGGGGGAAAGTGCAGGATTGGAAGCACCTTTCGAACGCAGTGGCGAAGTAAGTCTGCGAACCTCCAGCGAATCGAGCGATAGTAGAAAAATAGAAGAAGCAGGTTCGTCACGGGATGCCCGGTCAGAAAACGCCAGTGACTTGCCATCGGGTGACCACGAGAGGCGGCCTGCGCTCCAAATGATTTGGTAAAACTCTTGTTCCTCCCAAAGAGTTTTGCGTACTCTGCGCTCAGCGCCTCCCAATGCGGGGATGATGTAAATGCCCGTTTCACCTTTTTGAATGCGGCAGAATGCGATGTAGCGGCCATCGGGCGACCAAACCGGATTGAAGTCGATTGATGACTGCTTTGTCAGTCGTAACGATTCCTCAGTCCCCGTGATCTTCACATATAGGCTGAACTGACGGCCGGCTCCTCCGTTCCAAGCGAAGGCTAAATGTTGGCCATCTGGCGAAAGACTTGGAGTATATTTTTCGCCAACGTTGGTCACAGCCGGGGTTATGGTCGGCTGACCTGCTTTGGCTCTGGGCGAATGGTTGTAGTACAGAAAAGACAGCGCAAGAAAGCACACCGTTAATCCGCCTAAAACAAGGTTCCTGGCAGTGAGCAGCCACTGCCACCATCGGGGCCGGGCTGATGGCGTGGTGCTGGGTATCTCAACATTGCCAATGAAGCGATAGCCACGTCGAGCGAGCGTCTCGACGAAGATGGGCCTTTCCGCAGATTCACCCAGCGCGTCGCGCAACCTCTTGATGGCGGCATTCAGGCTATGATCGAAGTCGACGAAGGTGTCCGCCGGCCAGAGCTTGCTGCGCAGTTCTTCTCGGGTGACGACTTGTCCCGGCTGCTCAAGCAACGCCACCAACAGTTGAAACGGCTGTTCCTGGAGCTTTACCTTTTGTCCCCGCTGGCGCAGTTCCCCTGTCTGAAGATTCACTTCGAAAGTACTGAAACGGATAATTCGGGATGAGGAATCAGTTGACACGGGAACGTCCACGTGGCCGAAGTCTAACATCTTTCGGGTACAGTTCCGACGTGAGATCGCTCCGTTCAGGTGCTGAGAACAATGTGCTCTCGCCCCCCTACCTACTCGCTCCCCTAGCTCCCGGATGGTCGACAAACCGGAGTAATGGGGCGAATCGGGTTTGCTGGGATTACTTCAGGATGACCCCTCACTCGCCCCAGAAAATGCCGCGAGCATAGGTTCGATCGACGAGCGCGGTCGGACCCAGCGGCGGATCAGTGCGTGCCGCCAGTGTGGGATCGTCCACACGGGAAACGACCGCTGGCTATTCACGTTGGAGCGACTGAGCAGTTATGCGTGCGCCGCGGCGGTGGCGGGCAGGGTGAACTGAAAAGTTGCACCGCCGCCCGGGACACTCGTGGCCCACAAGTGACCGCCATGCGACTCGATGATTGACCGGCTAATGGGAAGCCCCATGCCAGTCCCGTTGTCTTTGGTCGTAAAGAATGCTTTGAAGATTTTATCCGCCTGCTCCGGGCGCAATCCCACACCGTTGTCGCTGACCGAGACCAGCACCTGACCGCGTTCGACTTGCGACGTGATAGTGAGCTCACCTTGGCGAGTGGTTTCCTTCATGGCATCGATGCCATTGAGCATGAGGTTCATGAAAACTTGTTGGAGCTGCACACGGTCTGCCATGACTTCGGGAAGATCATCAGCCAGCTCGATTCGGATTGAAATTGAGTAGCGGTTTGCTTCGCTGCGGAGTAGCACAATCATTTCTCGTATGAGTTCATTTACATCAACCAACTCTCGCTGCAGAGCTTCCTTTTTGAATAGCGAGCTGATTCTGCTCATGACGTCAGCCGCGCGAGTAACATCTTTGACTATTCTTGCCGCCGCTTCGCGCCCCTCTGTGAGGTCGGGTTGGTCACGACCAAGCCAACGCAAACAAGTTTTGGCGTTTGTCATGGCTGCGGAAATTGGCTGCCTGATTTCGTGCGCCAATGACGCCGTCAACTCGCCCATGGTGGTCACCCGGCTTAAGTGCGCAAGATCAGCCTGAAGCTGGTGCAATCTCTCACGCTCTTCCTCGGCCCGCTTGCGCTCGGTGATGTCCATTACCGTACCGACAAATTCAACGAGATCGCCGGATGGGCTGAAAACGGGATGGCCTACTGTGTGGATGTCCCGGATCCCGCCGCCGGGATGAACGATTCGGTAATCGAACTCGAACTCCCTTTTTTCCTGTCTTGCGCTTTCGAGCTGTTCCAACGTCCTGGCTTGATCATCGGGATGAATGCGCTGAAAGAACGCTTCGAATCGGGGCTGTTCTTCGTGCGGGTCAAACCCCAGCACGCGGTGGCATTCCTCGGACCAGTACCTAATTTCTGCGGGAGCCCCTGCCCAACTGCCGGTGTGGCTGAGTCTTTGCGCTTCCGTCAGATAACTCTCGCTGCGGCGCAAGGCTTCTTCTGCCTGCTTGCGTTCGGTGACATCCATAGAGGTGCCGACAAATTCTGCGAGGTCGCCTGAGGCGTTCAAGATGGGGTGACCAGTGGTGTGGAGGTGTTTGATGGTTCCGTTCGGAAGAAGAATGCGGTAGTCCACCTGGAAGTCGGTTTTCTCGATTTCGGCTTTTTGAAAAAGTTCGACAACCCGCAGGCGATCTTCAGGATGGAACTTACTAAAGAAGAATTCCGTGTTGGATGGGTCCTCATCAGGCCCGATGTCGTGTATCCGATAAATTTCCGGAGAGACCGTGACCATCCCTGATGCGAGCTCATGTCGCCAACTGCCGGTGTGGCTCAGTTTCTGCGCTTCAAGCAAAGATTCTTCACTGCGGCGCAGTTTTTTCTCCACGTGCTTGCTCTCCGTGGTATCCATCACCGCTCCAACAAATTCGATGCCATTCGACGCATCGCCTAAAGCATGAGCCACAACATGGACATATTTGATGGAGCCATCGGGCATCACCAAACGATATTCATGGTCAAAATCGTTTGCGTCCTGCGACGCGCGCTCGATTGTCTGTTGCACGAAGGGTGCGTCTTCCGGATGAACTCGTTGAAGAACAAGTTCCACGGTCGGTTTCGTCGATCGCTCATATTGAAAGATTCGAAAAGTTTCCTCTGACCAACGGATTTCACCGGTTGTAACGCACCAGCCGAAGCTGCCGGTTTTGCTTAGTCGCTGCGCTTCGGCCAAGAAGGCCTCGCTCTGCTGCAGGTTCGCGTAGAGGTCTTGCAGGCGGCTGGCGGTGTCGTTGAAGACCTGCCCGAGGTGAGCGAGTTCATCTTTCCCGCTTACAGACACTTGATGCTGAAACTCCCCGCGCGCCAATGCCCTGGAGCCTTGCACCAATCGTGCCAGTGGCTGAGTGATGCTGCGGGTAATGGCCAGACCTAGGGTAGCGGCGATCAGCAACGTAAAGGCGGCGGTCAACGGCACAATCACAAAAACTAGGCGTTGCACTCGCCTAATGTTTCGCACGGTTTGGGCCTGCTGTTCGCCAGCCTCGTGGTCAACTTTCTCGACGAGGTCCGAGGTCAGCGATTCCAGTGGCCGGACCTGGTTCGCCAGACGCAGGTGCACAGCCCGCCAGTCGCCGGAAGTGGCCAGCGTAGTGATGTCCTCAAGCTGCCATGCCAATGCACTCTGAACGGCATGGAGGGTAGGCAGGATAGTGGGATCTCGCTGCAGGTCAAAAGGGAGGAGGCCAAGGGCGACCATTGCGCGACGAGTGTCCTCCAGGACGGCGGTGCGAAGCGGGCCGCCTTCGGTCACGAGTCGACTAACATCCTGGGAATCCGCGAGCTCTTCCAGCCGATCGTGAAAGGCCAACATACTGGTATGCACGCGGAGGACGGCAACGAGTTGCTGGTCGATACCATTCAAGCGCTCCGCCTGAGCTCGGACCAGTTGGAATTGCCAAAGAATAACGGCATCCGCGGCTAACATAGAAAGGATGATGAAGACGAAGCCGAGTATCAGACGGGGGCCGATGTTGAGGCGACTGGTATGAAGAGTTTTCGCTTCAGCGCTCTTGACCCAACGCTTCAGTCCAGTTGTGGTGTGAAGACCCATCGGTTGTTCCTATCGAGCTAATGCTGGCCTCGAATTCACGCCACGCCACGCCAATTAGCGCGCAGAGCTGAAGCCGGACCGGGAGTGGGCCGGTTCAGAATTCTATTCAGGATGTGCTGATTTCACCAGTGGCGGTCCCTTCTTGAAACCGGTGGTGCGAAGCAATTCATTCTCCAGGGCTGCGGCAGCTTCCGGGGCGTTCTTCTCGCCAGTCAGCACGGAGTGCACGGCCTGGATGTAAGCGTCGGTCACCTCCTGGTAGTTTTTGCCACTGACGTCGGAAGGACGCAAAACAATCCCGGTGCGGAACGCTTGACCCAAGAGGTCAAAACGGGGATTTGACTGACGTACCTCAGGCAGGTTGTAGAGTTCCGGTAGAGTGGCTGGCTGTGAAAGCAAGCGGAACCGCTTCTCCTGCAGGTCCCTGCGAGTGAGATACCGCACCAGCTCTAAGGCTTCCTGGGGATGAGCCGAGAATCGTGAAATTGCAAAGCCCCATCCTCCCAACGTCCCAACTCGGCCTGTCTTGCCACCGGGCAACAGAGCTATATCAAACTTATTTATGATTGGCGACCCTGGCGCCTGGCTGTCGACATAGGCTGACGGCCAATTCCGCATGAATGCCGCGTCGCCTGCGACCCAAACGTTTAGCGAATCCCATTCTCGATATCCGACTACTCCTGGGGGTGAGATGGTGCCAACCCAGCGCGCCGCCCTTTGCCACGTCCTAATGGCTTGGGGATTATTCACACTGATGGTCTTGTTTTCCTCAATGATCCGCCCGCCGCCTTCGGCTGCCTGCCATTCCAGCGCGTCGCAGGTCAACCCTTCATCGGCCGCCCCTTGCCACACAAAGCCCCAAAACTGTTTTTTACCTTTGGCGCGTTCGCCAGCCTGAATTCGAGCCGCCATAATTTCCAGCTCATCCCAGGTCTTGGGCGGCTCACGATATCCATACTGCCGAAGCAGGTCGGTGCGATAAAACAGAAGGCCGATGTCGGGACGATATGCAATGGCTACCAGCTTGTTATCCACGGTGTAGCTGGCGGTCATGGCCGGAAATTGGGCGGAGACCTCGTTGGCAAAATATGGCTTTAAATCTATAAAATTTTCGGCCAGCATCCCGGGCCAGATCACATCCAGGCCGTATACGTCCGGACCCGAGGCTCCTGTCCCGAGTAACTCTCGCCACAGAACCAGCTTTTGCCGCGCGGACTCCGGAGATGGTAGGAGACTGACTCGGATTCCTGTTTCCCGAGTGAATTGCTGCAACTCTAGCTGGCGCGCCTCGCTGAACCTCTTGTTGGTCCACTCCTCCAGAAGAGTTAACGTAACGGGTTCATGAACAGATGGCTTCGTACAACCCTGAAGAATCAGTGAGAGCAACACAGTGCAAATGGGGCGTGTCATCTTGCGATCTAGCGTAAAGAACACGAATTTCCTGTGCGAAATTCTCAGGGAAGACATCGACATACACTCTTTGCCTTCCCGGTGGAGCAAAGCCTAACATGGGATGGCGATATTTATCGTGAGAGCTCACATATCCAGTTAACTTCCCATGTCTTGCCGCCGTCTGACGAAAAAGACTGCTCCATTCGCGATGATGTAGGTGAAATGTTGAGCCAGACATAGCGCACAAGGATTGCGCGGCCTTCCCAAGTTTGCTGGTTGTAGAATTCACCGCGTCTTCCGTTAAACTGGCCCACAACAGGCGGAAGTTCGAGAGTACCTTTGTCGAGATCCACCAGGTAAATACTCCACTGGTGCGATTCGGGGTTATAGAGTCGGAGCGTTTGTGCCTTTATGCGGAGCTTTTTATCGGGACTGGAAACGTCGAACTCTTCAAAATTAGCGTTGCTGTCGAGAAGTTTTTTATGATTCGAGATGCCATCGTATTCGACCCAGACATTCGAACCCTTCAAGCGCTCGGGGAGTCGACGAACATGTGCTTTCCAGTCGCCGATGAGAAAATCGAAATCGTGAGATCCGTCTCTCTGCGTAGCCGCTGATCCGTTGGCCGAGATCTGCGAATTCGGGAATCCCGAAAGTGCATGAACTTCGCCGGTAAAGAGTGCCGTACTCATGACCGCCGGCAGGATGCATACAAGTCGAATCAATTTCATGTCTGCCATGCTCTCATGCGTTTGAGAACAAGCGCAAACGTCGCAGATGATAGGAACAGATTTTGTTACACGCCCTAAGAGCTAGGCGATTTTCTTCCAGAAGGTGGATTCGCGCGAAGCTAACAGGGTGTCCTTGCGGGCGTTCCAGCGCAGGAAATGCGGCGTTTGCTTGTGGGCAGCGTGAGCTTCGCGGCTGGCCCAAATCTCATAAAATAAAAAATCGCTGGGCACATCGGTGGAGCGATGAAGGTCGTACAGAAGGCAGCCTTCTTCATTTCTGGTGGGACGGACTAAGGCGGTGAGCTCGGCTTGCAGGAGCAACTCCTGGCCGGGTTTGGCGTGCATCATGACCACCAGCGCGACGGCGTCTTTGGGAAGTTTGGCGGATTTGATGGGACGAGAGGATTTACGTTTGATTGAAGTACGGGATTTCGTTTTGCGTTTCGCCATGGTGCGGGATTGTACTCCGAGTGCGTGGGGAATCGGAAATCGGAAGCTAATTTCAAGCGGCCTCGGTGACTAACGTCGCGGATTAGTTCGCTCAGGACGCTGGCACTGCGACGATCGGCGAAAGCGGAAGCAGAAGTTCAATTGGAAGACCCACCCTAAAAATCGACACTGGGGCACCCTCAGCGTAATTTTGTTGGGTAAATTAGGCGGGGGCTTTGGAGGATTTGTCTGCGGGGTGGATTACGACTTGGCGTTCTTCGCCCATGCCGATGCTTTCGGTGCGGACGCCGGGAATGTCTTTTAGGGCGAGATGGACGATGCGGCGTTCGCGTGAGGACATGGGATTGAGGCGGAACGGCTGGCGCGAAGCTTCCACGCGTTCGGCGGCAACTTTTGCGGTCATGCGTAATTCCTCGAAGCGCAGCGCGCGGTAGCCGGCGCAATCGACATGAATTTTTTCGTGGAAGGCCGGCTCTAGACGGAGCGCGCGGAAAGCCAGATGCTCAATGGCTTTCAAGACTTCGGCGTTTCGTTCCAGCAGGATTTCTTTGTCTCTTCCGTCGAGGTCGGCGATTACTTCGGCGTGGCCTTCCAAGCCGGTAGTTTCCGTGGGGACTGCGCGAACATTTACTTTCAAGTCGAGGCCGGCGGCGCGCACGCTGTCATCCAGAAATTTTTGCAGAGCTGTGGCGGTTGCGGTGCGGTCCAGCTTGCCATCGTGGATGAAATTCGGAATCATCAGCCCCTGGAACGAAGTGGTGCGATTACGAGCGGTTCTTTTCGCCTATGATTTTTTGCCGCGAACCGGTTTTGTAACTGGAGCAGCGATTACCGGGTGGTGGCGATTCAAGTACCACTGCTGTCCGATGCCCACGATGCTGCTGGTGAGAATATACACCGCCAAGCCGCTGGAAATTGGCGAAATCATGAAAATTCCCGCCATGGTTACGGGCATGATTTTCATCATCATTTGCTGCTGCGGATCGGTGGAGGTCATGGGGGTCATTTTGGAAACCAGGTACATGGAGAGGCCCATCATGACGGGCAAAACGTAATACGGATCGCGCGCGGAAAGGTCGGTGATCCAGCCGAACCAGCGCGCATGGCGCATTTCGATGGCGAATCGCAGAGCATTGTTCAAGCCGAACCAGATGGGCATCTGCAGGAACATCTGGAAGCAGCCGCCTGCGGGATTGATTCCCTCCCGGCTGTAGACGGCCATCACTTCTTTGTTCATTTCCGCTTTGCGCGGATCGTTCAATTTATATTTTTTGTAACGCTCCTGGATGGCTTTAATTTCCGGGCCGACGCGCTGCATCTTCATGGTGGTTTTGTAGCTGGAGATACGTAGCGGGAACAGCGCCATATTGATGACCAGGGTGAGAACGACGATGTCCCAGCCCCAGTTGGGAATGTATTTGTTCAGCCACTTGAGCATGTGGAAGATCGGGTCGGCGATGAATTCCATCCAGCCAAAATTCACGAGGCCGTGGAGCGGCGGATTCATGTGCTTCAGTACGTCGTAATCTTTGGGACCGACATATACACGTAGTGCGAGGGCCTGCGGGCCGGACGCGGTTGCTACTTCGGGAACGGGTTCAGCGCCGGGCTGGCCGTTGATTTGCGCGGGATGAAAATCTTTCCAGTAGCGGGTTTGCAGCGTGCCGGGCGCGGCGCCATTCGGGGGAAGAAACGCGGCGGTGAAGTAGCGGTCTTCTATGCCGGCGAAATCTTTGCCGCCTTGCCAGACGCCAGGAGGCCAGTGGTCGATGCCCTCGAGCTTCTTGTAGGGGAAAAGCACGATTTTTCCGTTTTCGTCGTAAAAGGTGTTGACGGTTTCAACGGGCGCGGGATTGGTTACGGTGAGATCGCCGAATCCGCCGAGCCAGGCGAGGCCTGACTGGATGGGCTTGCCATCGAGTTTAGCGGTAGCGTCGACGTGCACGACGTAGGTGTTATCGAAGTGAAAGTGCTTGGTGATTTCGAGGTGGCCGTCGCTCCAGGAAAACTGAAGGTCAGCGGG
>DATMOS010000053.1:0-5861 GCA_035568155.1 Verrucomicrobiia bacterium
CGCGGTCTTTTCGTTTACGAACCGGCCCAACATGCCCAGGTCAGCATCCACGATAATGTCACGGTCGGTTACCTCGACCGTGCCTTTGATCGGGGTGCTGATAATTCCCATTTTTGCGGTAAGCGCAAAGGTCATCGTCGAACCTTGCCAGCTTCGATGTTCGACCGTTAATTTTACCGGAAGCGCTCCGGCCTCCTTAAACAAGTCGTCCCAGGAACGGTCAACGGATTGAACAACCTCTTCCTTGGTACGGTTATGGGATATGGAGATTCGCACAGTCCGTCCTTACCGTGAAAAATTCAGTCCTTAACGTCTACAATTCAAAAGTATATCGCCTGCCGCGCACATATGGTGGCTAACCTTATATGTCCTTTATACTCCTTCGTGCATCCAATTCTCCCTTATGGGAACCATTCCAATGACTCAGCTGCTGCCCCTTTCGCCGGAACGCCGTGAACAACTTTTTCCCAAGCTTACTGACGCGCAAATCGAACGCATAGCATCCGTCGGACGTACCCGCAGAGTCGCTAAAGGGGAAATGCTTATTAAACAAGGCGAGGTGGCCCCGTTCTTCGTAATCACCAGCGGGCGCCTCGACATCATTCAGCCCACCGAACAGGGCGAACTCACTATCGTTCAGCATGAGCCCGGACATTTCACCGGCGAACTCAACATGCTTACCGGCCGCCGCTCGTTGGTATGCGCGCGCATGGGTGAGGATGGCGAGGTTATCGAACTTACTCCTGAGGAAATGCAGGCCCTGGTGCAGACCGACGTCGGGATCAGCCAGGTGTTGATGACCGCCTTCATTTTTCGCCGGCTTGAATTGATCGCCAATCACGTCGGCGACGCGGTGGTCATCGGTTCGCCGCACTCCCCTGGAACTTTACGCATAAAAGAGTTTCTCAGCCGCAACGGCCATCCTTACACCTATCTGGATCTCGACAAAGATAGCGGCGTGCAGGAAATGCTCGATAAGTTCAAAGTGAGCGTCGACGAGATTCCCGTTCTGATTTGTCGCGGGACTATGGTCCTTCGCAACCCCAGCAATCAGCAAGTTGCCGATTGTCTCGGGTTGAATCCTAAACTGGATGAAACTCAGGTTCTCGATGTGGTGATCGTCGGAGCGGGCCCCGCCGGTTTGGCTGCCGCGGTGTACGCGGCCTCAGAAGGCCTTAGTGTGGTGATGATTGAAACCACCGCGCCCGGCGGACAAGCCGGCTCCAGCTCCAAGATCGAAAATTATTTGGGCTTCCCGACAGGAATTTCCGGACAGAACCTGGCCGGACGCGCTTACGCGCAGGCGCAGAAATTTGGCGCTAAATTAATTATTGCCCGCAGCGCCACCAAGCTTAGCGGAAAGCGTCCCTACAAAATCGAATTTGATGACGGGCGCTCCGTCATGGGGCGTACCGTAGTCATCGCTTCAGGCGCGCAGTACCGCAAGCTCCCGCTCAAAAATCTGGATGACTTCGAAGGCATGGGCATTTATTTCGGTGCAACCTTCATCGAGGCTCAACTGTGTACCAACGAAGAGGTCATCGTGGTCGGAGGAGGCAACTCCGCCGGCCAAGCCGCCGTTTTTCTTTCAGAATTGTCCAAGCACGTCCACATGCTGGTGCGCTCCAACGGCCTGGCCGAAACCATGTCTCGCTATCTAATCCGCCGCATCGAAGACAGTCCCAAAATTACGCTGCACGTCTGCACGGAAATCGCGGCCCTGGAGGGCGGAAATCACCTAGAGCGTGTTCAGTGGCGCGATAAAAACACTGGAGCCACGGAGATGCATGATATCCGGCACATTTTCCTGATGACCGGCGCAACTCCCAACACTCAATGGCTTAGCGAGTGCATAGCGCTTGACGAAAAGGGCTTCGTCCGCACCGGCTCCGACTTGACCGAGGAAGATTTGCTCAAGTCCGGGTGGCCGCTCGAACGTCATCCCTTCCTTCTGGAAACCAGTATGCCCGGCGTGCTGGCGGTGGGAGATGTCCGCTCAGGAAATGTAAAGCGGGTAGCTTCCGCGGTCGGAGAAGGCTCCATCTCCATCCACTTGGCGCACAAAGCTCTCGCTGAGTAACAACCTAAAAATAAATTAATCTCGAAGAGAGAAAAAAAATTGTTACTTTACACCTGACACCTGGCTTCTGACATCAAACAGGTTTGGCCGCTAATACAACTTTTGCCTTGGGACTTGCATGAACACTACTAGCCGGTCTGCAGCATTTATTGGCGCGCTCGGAATACTGGTCTGTTTGTGCGCTACTGTATTAATCGGCCAGGTTGGGACTCAACCATCGTTACAATTGGACACCGGCGAGCACATCTTTAAGTCCGCTTGCATCGCTTGTCACGGACCGGATGGGACCGGGACGCCGCAATCCACCGCGGGATTCGAGCGGCCCCGCACCTTCCCAGACTTTACCCAGTGCGATCAGACCACCCCGGAAGACGACACCGCCTGGAAATCAGTGATAACCAATGGTGGCCCGAGCCGCGGGTTCTCGCACATTATGCCCTCCTTCAAAGAGGCGCTGACGGCGAAGCAGATCGATCAAGTTGTTCGCTACTTGCGAAGCCTTTGCCGCCAACCTGGATGGCCTCGCGGCGAGCTAAATTTGCCCCGAGCGATCGTTACCGAAAAGGCCTACCCCGAAGATGAGGAGGTCATTTCCAGTAGCTTCAACGCGCAAGGCGCGCCTACCATCGTCAGCCACATCATTCACGAGCAGCGCTTCGGAAAAAATAATCAAATTGAAGTGGACGTTCCGTTTAATTTCCAGGACCAGAATCACACCTGGTACGGTGGCGTTGGCGACGCCACGCTGGGCTTGAAACGCGTCATGTATTCGAATTTACAAACAGGGTCGATCCTGAGCCTGTTTGGCGGCGTAATCGTGCCGACTGGCAGCAGGCAACGTGGCTTTGGCTCGGGCACCACCACATTTGAAACCTTCGCGGCTTTCGATCAACTTTTACCCACCAACACTTTTATTCAGACGCAGTTGGGTGCTGATCTGCCGCGCCACACTGACATCGCACCGCAATCCATATTTTTTAACACCGCGGTTGGGCAGATGCTTCCTCAAGATCATAAGTTAGGTCGCCTGTGGACTCCGATGATGGAATTTCTCGCTGCCCGCGATCTTACGGACCGTGCCAAAACAGATTGGGACGTCCTGCCGCAAATGCAGGTGACCATCAGTAAGCGGCAACATGTCCGCGCGGATCTTGGATTGCGCATTCCGGTTACGAATACTGCCGGACGGCCCAAACAAATTGTGTTCTACCTGCTGTGGGATTGGTTTGACGGACGACTGAACGAGGGCTGGTAAATGCGAAAGCTGTGCTGCTATGCGATGTTCGCGCTCGTTCTGTTCTCCGTGCCTTCTGCTCTTGTTAGTCAGAGCGGCAAAGAGACCACTAAAGGTTCAACTAACAAGAACGACTTGAAGCCGAAATTTCAGACTTCCGACCGCTGTCTGGCATGCCACAACGGGCTTATCGCTCCTTCCGGCAAAGATGTTTCCATCGGTTTCGACTGGCGCTCCAGCATCATGGCTAATTCCTCGCGCGATCCGTACTGGCAAGCCAGCGTTCGCCGTGAAGGTATCGATCATCCCGAATCAAAAGCGGTAATCGAGGACGAGTGCGCCGCTTGTCACATGCCCATCGCCCGCTACGAAGCAAAAGTGGAGGGCCACAAGGGCGAAGTCCTCTCGCATCTTCCTTTTAATAATGATCCGAAGAAAAACGCGGCTGCTGAAGACGGCGTCTCCTGTTCCGTTTGCCACCAGATCGGCACGGAAAAACTCGGCACCAGCGAGAGCTTTAACGGAGGTTTCGTCGTCGATGCGCCGCGGACGAAGGGCGAACATCCGGAATACGGTCCCTACCAAATTGAAAACGGCCAGTCGCACATTATGCAGACGTCCTCGGAGGGCTTTCGCCCGACGAATGACAAGCACATTCAGGATTCAGCGCTTTGCGCCACCTGCCACACGCTGTATACCCGGGGCCTGGGGCCAGGCGGCAAAGAACTCGAATTATTTCCGGAGCAGGTTCCGTTTCTCGAGTGGCAGCACAGTAGCTACGCCAACAAAAACAGTTGCCAGTCGTGCCACATGCCCGAAATCCGGGAAAACGTGCCTATTTCCGGAGTTCTTGGCGTCCCTCGTAGCGGTGTCCATGAGCATACCTTCGTCGGCGCGAACTTTTTCATGCTGAAAGTATTGAACCTGCATCGTGGGGATTTGAGCGTGAAAGCCATGCCTCAAGAATTGAGCGTGGAGGCGCAACGGACCATGGACTTTTTGCAATCGAAGTCCGTACGGCTATCCATCCGCAATTTTGAGGTAGTCTCTTCCCAGCTTCAATTGGATGTGTTCGTGGAAAATCTAACCGGCCACAAATTCCCGACGGCCTATCCGTCGCGGCGCGCCTGGCTGCATGTGGCGGTGCGCGATCACGACGGACGGACTGCCTTCGAATCCGGGGCGCTGCGTCCCGACGGCTCTATCGAGGGCAATGTCAATGATGCTGACCCGGCTCGATTCGAGCCGCATTACCGCGAGATCAAATCCGCCGACCAGGTGCAGATTTATGAACCGATCCTTAAAGATTACAACGGTCATGTCACCACCGGACTTGTGAATGCAGTGGGATATTTGAAGGACAATCGCCTATTGCCGGCGGGCTTTCAAAAAGAAAATGCGGAAAAAGATATTGCTGTCACCGGAGATGCCGCGGACGATCCGAATTTTACCGACGCGGGAAATCTGGTTCGTTATTCCGTCTCGCTAGGCAACGCGCCCGGACCTTTTCACGTGGAAGTGGAACTCTGGTATCAACCCATCGGTTATCGCTGGGCCCACAACCTCAGTCCCTACAAAGCGATGGAGCCGCAACGCTTCGTCGAATACTACGACGCCAGCGCCGCGGACACCGCCATCATCCTGGCTCACGCAGCGGCTAACCGCTGAGCGGAACCAATTCCGAACATCAAAAAATTAGCTGTGGCTTACTGTGGGTCCCTCGCGTTAGCGACGGGTTGCAGACTAAGCGAAACAATTTTTGTACCGATCACTTCGCCGGATACCACCAGTTCCACGCGGCGATTCTGTTGGCGGCCTTCCGATGTTTCATTCGAAGCGATTGGCCGGGACTTCCCGAAGCCCGCTGCGCTCGTGGAAGATGCCGGAACTCCTTGTGCCGTCAGAAAACTCCGTACACCTTCGGCGCGCTGCTCGGAAAGTTGTTGGTTGAACGATTCAGTCCCGACGCTGTCAGTATTGCCTTCAACGGCCAGCCTCAGCGTTGGATACGCGAGAACAATTCCGGAGATTTTGGCCAGTTTTTCGCGGGCCAAGGGACGAAGCGTATATTTGCCAGAATCGAACAGCACGTCGGACATATTGACCACCAGCCCGCGCGCGGTGTCGCGTGTTTCCATAATTAAATTGAATTGGGTAAGCAGTCGCGCGCGAATTTCTTCGCGGTCGCGCAAGGCTTGTTGCAGTTGTGCGTCAGAGGACGCCGCTTTTTCGCGGTTGCGATCGGAATCGGCTTCGGCGGCGTGCTGCTGTTGCTGCGCGTCATTCCTGTCTCGTTCAGCCGTGTTACGGTCTCGCTCGGCGTCCGCTTGCGCGCCAGTTGCGTGTTGCAGCTGCGCGTCAGACGAAGCTGCGTTCGCGCGATTGCGGTCGGATTCCGCTTCGGCCGCTTGCTGCTGCCGCTGCGCGGAGTCGCGATCTCGTTCAGCGCCGGCCTGCGCGCCGGCAGCTTGCATCGCCGCAGACTGGGCATCAAGGTTGTTGCGGTCCGCTTCGCGGCGTCGGCGTTGCGCTTCCGCGGTATCGGCT
>DATMOS010000054.1:0-7046 GCA_035568155.1 Verrucomicrobiia bacterium
CTGCTCGCGCATGCCTCCATGGAGCCTCCCGCGGCGCTCGCCGCCTTTCGCGACGGCAAAGTGGAAGTGTGGGCTCCCACGCAAAATCCCCAAGGCGCAAAAGATGCCATCGCCAGCGCCTTGGGATTAAAAAAAGAAGACGTCACCGTCAACGTTACTCTGCTGGGCGGCGCGTTCGGCCGCAAATCATTTCCGGATTTTGCCGTGGAAGCCGCGGTCCTCGCGAAAAAAACCGGCAAGCCCGTGAAAGTGGTCTGGAGCCGCGAAGACGACATTCAATTCGACACGTATCACTCCGTAGCCGCGATGTACATGAAAGCCGCGCTCGGGGCCGATGGCAAGCCCGAAGCTTGGCTGCAACGCACCGTGTTTCCTCCGATCGGCTCAACCTTTGATCCCAAGACAAATTATTCCGCCGCCGATGAATTGGGCCTGGGATTTACCGATGTGCCCTTCGCATTGCCGAATCACCGCGTGGAAAATGGCCCCGCAACCGCCCACGTGCGCATCGGTTGGCTGCGCTCGGTCGCAAATATTTATCACGCCTTCGCAGTCCATTCTTTTGCCGACGAACTGGCGCACGCCGCGGGACGCGATTCGCTCGACTATCTGCTGCAGCTCCTCGGCCCCGACCGCATCATTCCTAAAGAAGAATTGCCAAAGGATTATTCGAATTACGACGGCGCCTATGAGCAATACCCCATCGACACCGCCAGGTTTCGCCGCGTCGTATCGCTGGCAACAGAAAAAGCCGGCTGGGGCAAACAAAAATCCGGCAATGGCTTTGGTATGGGCGTCGCGATGCACCGCAGTTTCTTGACCTACGTGGCCACAGTAGTTCAAGTGCAGGTCAACGATGCCGGCCAAGTACAAATCAAACGCGTAGATACCGCGCTCGATGCCGGCACGCTGGTAAATCCAGAAATGGCTCGCCAACAATTTGAAGGCGCGGCCGTGATGGGCACCTCTCTCGCATTTTACGGTGAGATCACCGCCAAGGATGGAGCCATCGAGCAATCCAATTTTAATGATTACCAGGTCGCGCGCATGAGAGAAGCTCCGCGCGAAACGCACATTTACATTGTTCCAAGCGATGCCCCGCCAGCGGGAATCGGTGAGCCAGGTTTGCCGCCGTTCGCCCCCGCCCTCTGCAACGCGATTTTCGCGGCCACCGGCAAGCGCGTCCGCGAATTACCATTAAGCCGCGCGGGCTTTGCCTGAGATTTGGAGATTGAATTAAATAGCGAGCGTGGCGAAGATTCAGAATTTGAAAAACAGAAAGCTCCATCGACTCCCGGGCTATTCCACGTAAAACATCAACATCACGCCCAGAACGATCATGATCGACGGCCACAGCTTATTAAAAACTGGCTGCCAGTTGGTTTTGATTTCAGACAAGCCTTTAGTCAGACCAATCCCAAATCCCGCCGCCGTATACGTGTGATGCTCAGTCTGAATGCGCGCCATGCGCTCCATGTGCCCCGCCCCGTGCATCCCGCCGCGGTGCTCGTGAAAAAGCAAAATGATCGACCCCGCAATCGCCACAATCGGAAAAACCCAACCGGCCCACGCCGCTTTCAAAGTTCCCCGGGCGCGCAGAAATTCGATCACACCCACGGCCAGCAAAATCAGCGCGAATGATTTGTGTTGGCGCACTTCCATGTGATGCGACAGCCCGTAAAACCACGACTGCGGCCCGAAGGGCCACAACTCCGTATCGCTGTAAACGAGCACGAAGGTCCCCGCGAGAAGAAAACATACCGGCCAGGCATAACGAACACTGGGCCATCGCACACTCAGCCGAGCCTCCGCAAGAATAAAGATTCCCGCGAGCACCACAAAAAACCCGGCCAGGTGATGATTGAATTCGCTCTCACGTTTGTCCGCGGCCAATTTTTCAGGCGTCCGCATGGCCGCCATCGGGTCCGGCGCCGCCGGAGTCATGTCCATCCCGGGCATGTCGTCGTTGCTCATTCCCCCTTGGCCCTCGTGACCGTCCTGCGCGGGATGATCTTGCGCGCGAATCAAAGGCTGCCACGCCCACAGTAAAAAAATAAATAGCAGGCACGTTCCCGAAAATTTGAATTGCCGCAACAGATTCTTTTCTGAATGCATTGCTTCTCCAAAGAAGTTGTTCACCAGAGCTTCGATTGGGAGTAAAAAGTTTCGCTCATTCCCGGGCGAAAAGCCAACAGGCCTCAGTGCGGCATAATGGAAGTTTTGCAGCACCGCCCTCGAAGACTTGCTGACTCTACGCGCGTGCCATCTACAAATCGTTTAGTCGAGATGCGTTTTTTACTCACAGCGCAATGCCACCAAGGGATCGACGCGCATCGCCCGTCGCGTGGGGATATAGCAGGCGCCCATCGCGACGACCGAAAGAACAATGGCCACTCCGATAAACGTAAGCGGATCTGAGGCGCTGACACCGTACAACATCCCCGCCATCAGTTTCGTGAGGCCCAACGAGGCCGCCACGCCGATCACAATGCCAAGCAGCGTGAGCTTTGCTCCTTGCGACAGAATAAGATTCAAAACGTCCCAACGGCGTGCCCCGAGAGCGATGCGAACCCCAATTTCATGAGTGCGCTGCCCAACAAGATAGGAGATGACGCCATAAATTCCGACGCTCGAGAGCGTCAGCGCCAGCGCAGCAAAAACGCCCAGCAAAACCATCGAGAAGCGCCGAGGGGAGAGCGAAGCGGAGACGATTTCTTCCATCGTCTGCGCACCGTAGATCACTTGTTCATCGCTCATCGATTTATTGACGCGGCGAAGCGAATCGAAGAGTGTCGGGTCGGAGCCGTCTGAGCGGGCCACGATAGTTGTGCCGGCAGGCGCCAGTTTCATCGCGCCGTCGGGCAATTGCATGAACGGCACATACAGCTCCGCTCGCAGTTGCTGGGCCTCATCGGAATCCAGTCCCCACTGTTTTACGTGCGGAACGATGCCCACGATTTCTGCTTTTATTTCACCTTGCTGCAAAGTGATATGCCTCCCCAGCGGATCTTCATTGCCGAAAAATTTGCGCGCAAAGACTTCGTCGACCACCACCACGTGCCGCGAATTCTCATTGTCCCCATCCGTGAAAAAGCGCCCCCGCGCCACCGGAATGCGCATGGTCTTCAGATAATCCGGCTCCACAACATAACTGAGCGCCCAGTTCATCTCGTTTTCGCTGGAGGGCTTGGGCTGGTTGTCCAGCCAGAAAAGCTGCTCGTCGTCATACCGAGTAAGGGGAATCGACCCCCAGGAGGCAGATAACGCTTGCACGCCCGGTACAGAAGCAAACTTTTCATGAACATTGCGAAAGGCCGCGCGGATCGTGGCGGCGCTGGCGTCACTTACAGATGGTGGCATCGAAATGCTGAAGGTCAAAACGTTATGAGCGTCGAATCCCGGCTGGATATCCCAAAGGCGCGACAGCGTGCGAGCCATCAAGCCGGCGCCAATCAGCAGCACCAGCGCCATGGCCATTTCGATTACGACGAACACGCTTTGAGCGCGGTGCCGCGTGCCGCTGGAGCCGCGTCCACTCTCCTTTAGAGTCTCAGACAGAAAAAGTTCCGAAGATTTCAGAGCCGGGGCCAGCCCGAATAAAATTCCGGCTAACAAAGAAATTGCGGCGGTGAAAATAAGCACGTGGGAATCCAGACGGATGTCGGCTGCACGCGGTATTTCCGTGGGCAACATTCGCAGCGTAGCGCGTGTTATCCATTGCGCCAGCAGCAGGCCTAGACTACCTCCAATCACGGAAAGCAAAATACTCTCCGTTAGAATTTGGCGGGTTAAACGTGAACGGCCAGCGCCAAGCGCCACGCGAACCGCAAACTCGCGTGTGCGATTGGTGGAGCGCGCCAGCATCAGGCTGGCGACATTGAAGCACGCGATGAGAAGTACAAAGCCTACGGCGCCCAGCAATACCAACAAGATCGGTTGAATGTCGCCGAGGAGTGCCCGCCTGAAGGGAGTGAGGTTAGCGCCGATGCCCCGGTCGGCGTCCGGATAAATAGCTGCGAGATTGGCCGTGACGCCTTCCATATCCGCACGCGCTTGTTCGATGCTTACCCCGCTTTTGAGGCGGCCCACACCATGAATACCCAGTCCGGCGTCGCGATTCGGAAGTAACGGATTGCTCCACTGCCCAATCGGGGCATACAGGTCCGTCGGATGGGCATTACGATATAGATCGACTGCTTCGGATATGACTCCCACGATGGTGTAGTTCTTGCCGTCCAGCGTGACGCTTTTTCCAAGCACATTAGGGGAAGCCTCGAATTTGCGCTTCCAGAAGCCCTCACCAATCAACACGATGGGAGCCGCACCGATTTTGTCTTCGCCAGTAGCGAAAGTTCTGCCAATCACGGGATTCGCGCCGAGCACCACGAAATAATCGGAGGAAATCAATTTAGCATCCAGTTGCTCGGCATCACCCCGGCCGGTTAGGGTGAACCCGTAGCCGCGTGAAATAGCCATGGAAGAAAATGAATGATTGTCTTTCTGCCAATCGAAAAAATTCGCGTACGAAATCGAGCCATTTGTAAAATTCGGTTTGCTCTCATCCAGCGCAACCAGTTGCTCAGGGTGTGGATAGGGAAGCGGATTCAGAAGCACTCCATTCACGACTGAAAAAAACGCCGTGTTGACCCCGATGCCCAGCGCCAACGTTAAAACCGCCGTGACCGCGAAGCCGGGATTCTTGCGTAATACGCGAGTCGCATAACGAAGGTCGCCGGCGACAGTTTCCAGCCAGCCGATAATGTCCCGCTCGCGCGCGTCTTCTTTCACCAGGGATGTATTCCCAAATCGCTTTCGCGCGTCGAGGCGCGCTTCCACCGGCGCCATGCCGGCGTTGATGTTGTCCGCAACCCGCATCTCCAAATGCGAACGTAATTCCTCGTCAAGTTCATCATCCAATTTGCCGCTTCGAAACGTGTGACGCAGCCGTGATAACCAGGACATGGCACCCTGCCTTTCAAAACCCAGTACTTTATTCAGGCGTGCTGCAACACGCTAGCGACGGCCTGCGTGAGTCGCGCCCAGCTTTTCTCTTCCTCGGCGAGCTGCTTGCGCCCCGTCGGCGTCAGGCTGTAAAAACGAGCGCGCCGGTTATTATCGGAAACGCCCCACTCCGCTTTGATCCAGCCGTCCTGAGCCATCCGGTGCAGCGCCGGATAGAGCGAACCTTCCTCCACGCGCAAAACTTCTTTCGACAACATTTGAATGTGTAGGGTGATGCCATAACCATGCATCGGCCCTCGCACAAGCGTTTTTAGGACCAGCAGCGCTAAGGTCCCCTGCAGCACGTCCGTTTTTAGCCGCAACGTTCGCTCCTATAGACAGCTATAGGTAAAGACGCCAGTCGCGCCAAAATGTTTCCAGCAAATTGCTCCAATTGCCAGGGGTTCTCGTGCGCCGCGAGAAAATTTGCGTTTCTTTGCTGCGCTGTCACGCTAGAGTGGTTGACGGCAACGAGGCCCTATGAGCACAAAAACCGAACTATCACGCCGCAAATTCCTGACCACTGCCGCGGCAGCCGCTGTTTCAGGCGCCGCGACCCCCGCTAGCGCCTTCACAATTGTGCCGCGACACGTCCTTGGTCGCGGCTTCACGCCTCCCAGCGACAAGCTCAACATCGCTGGTATCGGAGTTGGCGGTATAGGTCGTGCCAACCTCATCGCACTCGCAACCCAGAACATCGTTGCGCTGTGTGATGTCGATTGGGATTACGCCGGCAAAGCGTTTGAGCATCTTGACGCGGACATTCAAGCTTTGAAGACCCGACTCGACAATCCCGATCCGCAGCCTGTCCCGGGCGTTCCGCAGGTGGAATTTGATCGCGTCAAAGCTCAAAAGCGCCTCGACGGAATGATCCGTCTAAAAACCGAGCATTGGCCGAAAGCCAAGCACTATCAGGATTACCGCGAGATGTTGGAGCGCCAGAAGGACATTGACGCCGTGGTGGTGGCCACCGCCGATCACATGCACGCGCCGATCGCGCTCGCGGCCATGGACCTCAATAAACATGTTTACGTGCAAAAACCACTGACCTGGTCGATCGACGAATCTCGCAGGCTCGCCCGCCGCGCCAAAGGAATGAAAATCGCCACACAGATGGGCAACCAGGGCCACTCGCTGAACGATGCCCGCACCACAGTGGAATATATTCGCGCCGGTGCCATCGGCGAAGTTCGCGAAGCGCATATATGGACCAATCGCCCGCTGGGCTTTTGGCCGCAAGGCGTACCGCGCCCCGAGCCGCTGAAAGAGCCCGCCGACACGTTGAAATGGAATGGTCCAGGTATTACCGCGCGCATAGCGAATTCATTCGCCGGCTCTTATCCTGTTCCCGACACTTTGGCGTGGGATTTATTTCTGGGCGTTGGACCGCGTGTCGACTATCACCCCATCTATCATCCTTTCAACTGGCGCGGCTGGGTGGACTGGGGCGTCGGCGCAATCGGCGATATGGGCGCGCATCTGATCGATCACTCCATGTGGGCCCTCGATTTAGGATTTCCTACCAGTGTCGAAACCGTGTCGACACCATTCAACGGCGCATCCTATCCGCTGGCTACCCAAACCTTCTACGAATTTCCCGCGCGCGGCAAAATGCCTCCCGTAACCATGACATGGTATGACGGCGGCTTGCTGCCGCGTAAACCCGAAGAACTCGGCGATGAAGAATTGAACAAGGGCGGCGGCGCGCTGATTATCGGCAGCAAAGGAAAATTGTTGCATGACACTTATGGAGCAAAGCCGCGGCTCCTGCCCAAGTCGCTGCACGAATCCTACGGCAAGCCGCCACAGAAACTTCCGCGCATCCCCGGCGAAGACCACGAAATGAACTGGGTTGATGCTGCGAAAGGGAATGCCGAGGGCTCATGTCCTTTCGAATATGCGGCGAGGCTCACAGAAGTCATGCTCCTGGGCGTGGTCGCGCTGCGGGCCGGCAAAAAAATCAACTACGACGGTGCAAATATGAGAATCACCAACGTGCCGCAGGCCAATGATTTTCTGCGGCGCGAATATCGCGAAGGATGGAA
>DATMOS010000055.1:0-37098 GCA_035568155.1 Verrucomicrobiia bacterium
TGCGGATGATTCGGAAATCCCGCCCCGCCCGCCACGCGATCGTCATTCAAAACCCGCAGCGTCCGAAACTGCACGTGTTCCGGATCAAAATAGTCCGCAAACGAAAACGTAAACCTGCTGTCCAGCCACCCATGATCGACATGCCCGCGTTCATCACTCTTTCGAATCTCAATCATGAAACCCTCCTCAAACCGGCCACATAATATTCGTTATAACGACTATTGTCAAGAGGCGCATATCTCACTCAAAACACTCCCTTTCTTCCGCCTTGGGGTCTCTTTATCGTCGGTTCGTAGGTCTCTTCGCTTCCTCCACCACCAACTCAAAAAACGCGCAGGGTGCCCCAGGCTCGCTTTCCAGCCTGGGTCTTGCGTTTGATTTGAATCCTGAATTCTCTCGAATTTTCCCCGCCCACCTCGAATTCACCCCGACACCCCCTTTGGTGTAAAGTGAATGCAGGCACCTGTTCAGCTGCCTCCGAGGTTTTGCATGGAATCCGCTCCGTCGGCCACTCAATCCAGAAAATCAGAGGGTTCCGCTATACCCCGCGAAACGCTGACCATCACCGACAATCGCACCGGCAAGAATTATGAAGTTCCCATCGTTAACGACGCCATCCGCGCCGCCGATCTGCGCCAGATCAAAGTCGATGCCGCCGATTTCGGCATGATGAGCTACGACCCCGCCTTCAACAACACCGCTTCCTGCATCAGCAAAGTTACTTTTATCGACGGCGACGCCGGCATCCTGCGCTACCGCGGCTATCCCATCGAGGACCTCGCCGAAAAAAGCACCTACCTCGAAACCGCATATCTTCTGATTCACGGCGAGCTGCCTGATGAAGCCCAACTGAAAGACTGGACCTACCACGTCACCCATCACACCTTCATCCACGAAAGCATAAAAAAATTTCTCGACGGCTTTCATTACGACGCTCATCCCATGGGCATGTTGATTTCCACCATCGCCGCGCTCTCCACCTACTATCACGACGCCAAGGATATTTTCAGTCCCGAATCCCGCAAGAAACAGACCTATCGCCTCATCGGCAAGATGCCCACCATCGCGGCATTCTCGTACCGCCACTCGCTGGGCATGCCGTTCGTCTATCCCGACAACGATCTCAGCTATCCCGGCAATTTTCTGAACATGCTTTTCCGCACCACCGAGTCGCGTTACCGCCCCAATCCCACACTCGAGCGCGCTCTTGATGTTCTGTTCATCCTGCATGCCGACCACGAACAGAATTGCTCCACCAACACCATTCGCGGTGTCGGCAGCTCGCATGTCGACCCGTATTCCGCCACGGCCGCCGCCATCGCCGCTCTCTACGGCCCGCTCCACGGAGGCGCCAACGAAGAAGTTCTGCGCATGCTCATGGAAATCGGCTCCGTGCAAAAAGTCCCCGACTTCATCAAGCGCGTAAAAGCCGGCGAAGTGAAATTGATGGGCTTCGGCCATCGCGTATACAAGAACTACGATCCTCGCGCGCGCATCATCAAGCGCGTGGCCTACGAAGTTTTTGATCTCATGGGTAAAAATCCGCTCCTCGAAATTGCTCTCGAATGCGAGCGCATCGCCCTCGAAGATGATTATTTCGTTAAGCGCAAGCTCTACCCCAATGTCGATTTCTACACCGGTCTGATTTATCAATCCATGGGCTTCCCCATGACCATGTTCCCGGTGCTATTTGCCATTCCACGTACCTCCGGCTGGATTTCCCAGTGGGAAGAGATGCTTCTTGACCCGGAACAAAAAATCGCGCGCCCACGCCAAATCTATCTTGGCTACGACACCCGCCATTACGTCCCCATCGATCAGCGCCAGGGACCGCAAGCCCCGGCCCAGCCCGCCATAAAACGCACCTGATTTTCAGCTGGAAACCCGCGCAACCGGTGCCTCCTGGCCTGTCCGGCGGGACCGTATCGTTTTTGCATATCGTTTCGACGTACCCCTCGACTTGCTACTCCCGCTGCGTATAGTTTAATAGGTGAATCTTTCATGAGTCAGGTAACCAACCCGTCTCCGAAGCCTGCCCCGCGGCGCCGTAGCCAACGCGTATTGATGCAGGTTGGTGTGCGCATTCGCGGGACTGATCCGCAAGGCAAGCCCTTTGAGGAACATGCTGCGACTCTCGCTATAAACGCCCACGGCGCTCTACTTTCCCTGAAGCATCGGCTGACCAGCGGCAGCAAAGTGCATATGAGACACAACATGACGGAAGAGGAGCAGGAGTGTCACGTCGCATTCCTCGGTCATGTCCGTGAAGGTAAAGCTGAGGTTGGTCTGGAATTTTCCGAGCCACGACCCGGGTTTTGGCGCGTGGCATTTCCACCCGAAGACTGGAGTCCGAAAAGTCCTGAAGCACGGAAGGCGCAGCGCTCTCAGTTAGTCGAAAAATAGTTGTGGACGGTCCGCTGCAGCCACGCTGCAACTTAAAAATCAGCGTTCACTAATTGGTCGAAGTCTTAGCTCTCAATTTATCCGCGTACCTAATCAAGCCGACAAAATCTTCCTGACCACGTCGTTTACCACCTGCGGATTCGCTTGCCCTTTTGTGGCTTTCATCACTTGTCCCACAAAAAACTTAAATACTCCTTCATTTCCACTCTTAAATTTCGCCACGTTCTCGGGGCTCTTCTCCATCACTTCACGCGCCGCCTGCTCAATCGCCGCTATGTCTACCGTTTGCGCCAAACCTTCCGCCGCAATAATCTCTGCCGCGCCCCGCCCGGACTCAAACATCGTCGCAAACACTTTCTTTCCGATGGCTGCGGTAATGTGGCCGGATTCTACCAGCTTCACCAGTTCACCCAGCGCCACCGCTGAAACCGAGCTTTCCTCAATCTGCTTTCCGGAATCGTTCAATCTGCGCAACAATTCCGTCTGCATCCAGTTCGCCACATTTTTTCCGGACGCCCCGGTTTTGCTGGCTTGCTCAAAATAATTCGCCAGCGCCGTGCCCGTGGCCAAAACTTCCGCGTCATAAGCCGTAATCTTGTACTCCTCCATCAACCGCGCGCGCTTGGCCTCGGGCAACTCCGGCAAGCTCCGTTGAACCTCCTCTCGCCACGCCGCGCTGACGTGCACCGGCAGCAAATCCGGCTCCGGAAAATACCGGTAATCGTGGGCCTTTTCCTTGGACCGCATCGAAACCGTGCGCCCGTCGCCCTGATTCCACAGACGCGTTTCCTGAGTAATTTTCCCGCCGCCCTCCAGCACCCCAATGTGCCGCTCAATCTCAAACTCCAGCGCCTTCTGCAAGTAGCGAAAAGAATTCAGATTCTTGACTTCGACTTTCGTCCCAAATTCATTAGATCCGCGCAGCCGCACACTGACATTCGCGTCGCAGCGCAGCGACCCTTCCTCCATATTGCAATCGCTCACCCCGGTGTACAGCAAAATTTGCCGCAGCGAAGTGAGATACGCGTACGCCTCTTCTGGCGTGCGCATATCCGGCTCGGATACGATTTCGCTCAACGGCGTTCCGCCCCGGTTGTAATCGATGTACGCCTTGGTGCTCGATTCCGCAAAGCCTTCGTGTAGATTCTTCGCGGCGTCCTCTTCCAGGTGTAGCCGCGTAATCCCAATGCGTTTCCTGGCGCCCGATACTTCTATTTCAATCCACCCGCCGGCCGCCAGCGGCAATTCATATTGCGTAATCTGGTAGCCCTTGGGCAGGTCTGGATAAAAATAATTTTTGCGCGCGAATCGCGAATGTTCGTGCACCGTGCAATTGATAGCCAGCGAAGCTCGCATGGCCATCTCCACCGCGCGTCGATTCAAAACCGGCAAAGTCCCCGGCAACCCCAGGCACACTGGACAAACATTGCTGTTGGGCGCATCCCCAAACCGGTTCGCGCACCCGCAGAAAATTTTGCTTTTTGTCAGCAGCTGTACATGCACTTCCAGCCCAATGACCGGCTCGTACTTGGCAAGCACTTCCGGGGCGATCACTACTGTCTCAGACGCGGATTTAGCCATATCGAATCAGGGATTATAGCATCTCGCCGCAGCAGGCCTCACGCCGTACTATTCCAGCCGCTCAAGCATAATTGCAACACTATCTTGCTTAGTTCGAGCTTCAATCTCCTACGCGCTCAGCAAACATAGGCGTATGCTCGACAAGAGTGTTATGTTTTCTTAATGGAACCATTTTCAAAACAAGTCGCTGAAAAGAATACTCAGCGGCGCAGCCAGCGCGTGCTGGTAGCGGTGCCGATTTCCGTCGTTCTTGCCCGTCCCAGCCAAAAGCCAATTACCGAAAAAACGAGCACCTTGGTGGTAAGCGCGCACGGCGCGTTGTTTTTGCTGTCGATGAAATTATTCGCAGGCGACCAGCTAACGCTTATCAGTCCTCAAACCGACGAACAGCAACCGGCTCGCGTGGTGTACCTCGGTCCTCAACAATCAGACAAGCAAGAAATCGGCGTTGAATTTGTAAAGCCCTCGCCGCTGTTTTGGCGCATCGCCTTCCCGCCCAACGATTGGACCACCGCACACGAAGACGCCAAGGCCCCGGCGAAACGAGTCGCGCCCCCACCAAAAGCTTTAAAAACTTCATGATTAGTCAGTGGTGCCGTGATTAGCCGTTGCCTGTTTAGGCCAGGCCCAGGCATACAACACGATAAGTACCGTCAGTGAAATTTCGATCAGTCCGTAAAGAACGTAGTAGTGCCAACCGCCTCGGATCACCAGAATCATGATCACGCTGTATATCGCGCCGAACGCGATATTCACCGAGCGATTCACTCTTGCAGGCAGGACCAGCGAAAGAAACGGCATCAGACTCGGAATTATCATCACCGCAGACATCCCTAGCAATGTTCCTTGAGAGATCGCGCCGAACGGCATTCTTCCAGCAATAATTTCCTGCAATTTCTCAGGCTGATAAAGCTCGAAGTAGTCTCCATAGATGTAAAAGAACATTACACAGCACCACAACGCGAAGAGTTTGAACTTCACGTGGACCTTGATGTCCTCGAACGCCACGGCGTTCCTCTCTTCCTTCATCATGATCTTCAACCCTTACGAGGTATGCTCGACCGAGGAGTACTCCCTCCTGAATATATAAACGACGAACGGAACCCTACGTTTCATTCTTTTCTTCGTAGGCGACAGCACCTACAAGGGAAACCAGCCAACGCCCCGGATTTGGCGCAAGCCGGGTAGAATGTCAATCTCCACACACCGGAGGGAAAAATGTCAGGCTCGCCCACACGCGTACCGCCCACAACCGTACCACCCACAACCGTACCCAACGTTCCGCAGCCACCTAAATTTGCCACCGCTGCCGAGGAGCGCCTGCATCGCAAGCGCATGCTCGCCGCTGCATTCCGCCTCTTCTCGCGTTTCGCTTTCGATGAAGGAGTAGCAGGTCACATCACGGCTCGCGATCCGGAGCGGCTGGACCATTTCTGGGTGAACCCCTTCGGGATGCACTTCGGCCAAATCCGCGCGTCGGATCTGATTTTAGTGAATCATCATGGGCAAGTCGTCGAGGGCAAATATCCCGTAAATGGCGCGGCGTTTGCCATTCACTCGCAAATACACGCGGCACGGCCTGACGTGGTTGCTGCAGCGCACGCACATTCCATGTACGGGAAATCTTGGGCAACACTCGGCCGTCTGCTCGATCCCATCACCCAAGACTCTTGCGCGTTTTACGAGGACCATGGATTGTTCTCGGACTTCACCGGGGTGGTGTACGAAACGTCTGAGGGCGAGCGGATCGCTAAAGCTCTCGGTCCGCACAAAGCCGCGATCCTGCAGAATCACGGCTTGATCACCGTAGGCGAAACCGTAGAGGAGGCCGCCTGGTGGTTCATCACCATGGACAGAAGTTGCCAGGCGCAGTTGCTCGCCGAAGCCGCCGGTGTGCCGGTAAAGATCGATCATGCCCATGCACTCGCCACCAGGCAACAAGTAGGAAATCATCTGGCCGGATGGTTCCAGTTTCAGCCGCTCCTGGCCCGCATCATCCGTGACGAGCCAGATCTACTCGACTAGTTCTTGGCCATCCCTGAAATCTTTCCAGATTCCTCGGGTATCTCTTTTCAAGAAGCAGCAACGGGAATGGATCTCAATCGGCAACCCGATATTTTTTAGCTCATGCTGCGTAATTGCTTTTAGCAATACTCGGGAAGCAAGTGCGCTGGTGTGGGACAGACCGTCGCGATGTTAAAAACCGAGCGTCTTAATCAGAACAGCTCGCCGTTCGCTCGGCCTCTGGCCGAGTTGCCTATTCCGTTGCGGGCTGTCATTCCCGGGCTTCTTCTTGCACTTGTCGCCATCAATGTATGGCCGCTGTTACTTTTCAAACTTGGTGTGCCACTCGCTGCGTTCGCCGAAGCGATCTTCCTTGGACTTTTTCTATGGTGGGCAAGCGGAGGAGGTCCTCCGAGCTCGACGGAAACCGCTCGCACCACGGCATTCCGAAGAAGTAACCCCTCCTCCAGACAATGGGTTTGGGGCCTTATCGCCGCGTTCTTCTTCGCCGCGACGATCCATGCCTCAATAGTTTTGCTGTTCCGCCTCGTGCCCTTTCCGGTTGCAGCCTTTCGCCATGAATATGATCTTTCTTTCATCCCTTCCCGGACCTTGCAGTGGCTGGCAGTGGTGGTTTCTGCCATATCGGCGGGAATCTGCGAAGAGACCTTGTTTCGGGGTTACTTGCAGCGCCCCCTCGAACAGCGCCGTGGCGCGACAATTGCCATTCTAATTTCTTCGCTGTTTTTCATGGCTTTGCACCTCACGAAGGCTTGGGCCACGCCAGCAATGGTTCCCATCGTTTTTGGCGCAGGCCTGTTGCTAGGACTTCTTGCCTGGTCTTCCCAATCGCTCATTCCCGGCATGATCGGCCACATATTGATGGACATTGGCTTGTTCGCTTACTGGTGGACCGGTATGGCTGGCGATTTTAGAGCCAGTACGATTGCCGTGACCGGTGTGGATAAACTTTTCATTCTCGCATCCGTCGTGTTCTTGACCTCCCTCAGTATCGTGCTGGTCGCAACAACGACCCTCCGGCGCATTCAATCGGCCCAATCTTGATGCCTCTGGATAGATGGGATGAAGCATGGATCACTTCAGGGCAACCGCCCGATCTCGTGAATCAATCAAGCGATGCCGTGTCGTGAAAGCGAACCCGGTTCCTTCGCCTCGGGTGCCCGGGCCGGGAAAATTGCGGTAATCTTTGTACCCAGAGCATTAGAATCAACAGTCAATTCGCCCTGAGACTGGCGCACCCGCTCTCGCATTCCCCTGATTCCGACTCCGGCTCCTTTGGATTGAATCTCTGCCAATCGTTCTTGCGACATTCCCTTACCGTGATCCTGAACCTCCGCATAAATCTTGTCGGCTTCACGCGCGATGCGGATAACCGCAGTTTTACTTTCTGAATGGCGATGAATGTTTGTCAGGCATTCTTGCGCGAGACGAAATATGGCGAGTTCTACCTCCGGGGCAAGCCTCTCGAGGTTGTCGGGAATATTCAGCTCAATACTAATGCCGCTGCGCTCCGCCAGACCATCTATGTACCAGCGAAGTGCGGACGTAAGTCCGCTTTCATCTAACATTGGCGGGTGCAAAAGATAAGACGTCGTGCGTATCTCCCGAGTCAGATCCTGAATTAAATCCTGGGCATCTTTGATGCTTTTGGATAGTCGCGCAGGGTCGCGCTTCGCGTCAGCCTCGATTCGCGCCAGGCCCATCCCTAATGCAGCTAGATGCTGGCCCGCGCTATCGTGCAGTTCACGGGAAATGCGCCGGCGTTCCTCATCCTGAGCAAGCATCAATCTTCCTGAAAGGTCTCGAAGCTGATCCGACTGCTGCAGGATCTCAGCGTTTCGCCTCCGCAGCTCTTGAGTTCGAAATTGCACTTGAGTATCGAGCGCATCAGCGAGGGTGCGAAAACGTTCTTCGCTTTCAGACAATTCACGCTCGATCCGCTTACGCTCGGTGATATCACGCGCTATTTTCGAAGCGCCGATTATTTTTCCTGCCGCGTCTCTCACGGGGGAAATTGACAGCGATATCTCAACTTTTGTGCCATCTTTTCGCACCCGAACGGTGTCGAAATGCTCGATCGGCTGGCCTTGACGGAGTCGCGCAAGGATTCTTGTTTCCTCGTCCCGGCGATCGAGGGGAATGATCATCGTAATAGGCTGGCCTATGGCTTCTTTGGCTGTGTATCCAAAGAGTCGCTCGGCGCCTCCGTTCCAACTGGTAATGATGCCCTCTAAAGTTTTGCTGACGATCGCATCATCGGAAGAATCCACGATGGAGGCAAGCAAGCCGACCGCCTTATCGGCTTGCAGGCGCAATAGCGGAAGCTCGTCCAAAATTGATTGAGTGATCTTGTCTGTTCTGGCTTCCGGATCGTCAATAATACAACTCGCTAACGCCTCGTGCGTCGCAAGAAGTTGCTTGATGTCATCCTCAAACTGGATTTCTGGATGCACTTTGGTCCAGTAGTGCGCTGCCCGAACGAACGCCAGGAAAAGCAGGAGGTACTGCAGTCGAACGGTGCCTAGCAATCGTTCCAGTGCCTCAAGGCATTCCGGGCCGTCCGCCGTCTGCAAGAATACGTGACTGGCAAAAGAAAAAAGTCCATCTTCTATCTGCGTGTCGGCGGTGGGCATTTCAACAAGAGGCGCGGGACATTTCGAGCAAAACGAAAGGCGTGACTTTAGTTCCGGCCCGCGTGGAATGGGGCGCCGCAGCAACCTGACTACCTCCTCAACGCTTTCAGCGCGCGCATCCTTATCTCCGGCCGGGCGGCCAAGTCCAATCAAGAAACCGGTGTGGCGGGCGATGCAGTAGCGGACTGCGCAAAAACGAGAAAGGTGTACGAAAAGTCGTTCCTTAAAAATAGAGGGCAGGGGGTTATCGAGATACGCTGCTTCGGCAAATCCCCAGAGTTTTTCGGTGATCTCCGGGGTCTCGGGCGAGAGCCGGAAAAAATTCGGAAGCACGCCAAACCGCTCATTAACCCGCCGCTGCAGGTCCGATGCAGTAGTAGTCATCGATTGAACATTCTCAGATGCCATCAGTCCGCCGTCCCAGTTAGTCACACTGCGTAGGGCAAGTATACGTAATTAGCCCGATCAGTGCCGAAATTGACTGACATAAAGTTAGCGTTGGACAAGCGTACCGAGGCGAAGTCACGATCTGCCCCTTCGCCAACCCGTTAGGAAACTGCGGAAACGTTCGGCCTCAGCGCTGGGAAACTACGCTCCGCAAGAAACAATGCACCGAACAGAAGCGCCGAAAAGCACGCATCTCCGGCGAGCGTGTTCCAGAAAAATGGCACGCCGGCCACGTAACAACTCATCAGGCCCGCAAATGTCTTGGGATATGAGTTTAAGAACATCCACACGCCAAAATTGGTGATCACAAAAAACTGTATCGCGCCAAGCAGTACAGCTCCACCGAGGCGCACTACGCTGCGTCGCTCTCGCAGCCAAAATCCAATAGCCGTGCTGATCACAAAACTGACGTAAACCACCGGCATCAAAATATGAAAGCCGACAAAAAAGTCCCCAGCCAGCATTGCCAGCAATGGAAACACAAACGCCATCACCCGATTCCGTACCACCGCCCCTGAAAACAGCGCCATCGCGCCAACCGGAGTCAGATTCCAGGGATGCGGAACGACTCGCATAATCGCCGCGAAAACAATCATCCCCGCGATCAACATCGCCCGAAATATAGTTTCTTCATGCTTTGCTGCTTGCGGACTCATACGTTTGCCACTCCTTCACCATTAAAAGATCACAAAAAACAAACGAATCTCGTTCTACGCGCTCCCCCAATTGAAAACGCACCGCCTCTTTGAAAATTGGTCCATCGAAAGCAAAAGTGTGAAATTCCCCATTCTCCCCGCAGCAATCCGCATGCGCTGGCAAATCCGCGAAGAACGAAGCATCCAACTCTCGCCCCGAGAAACTGCGATCCAGCACCTTCGGGTCCACACAAACAGCGATCGCACGAAACCCGTGCGCATGAAAGGACTCGATCAGCTCGCGGCTATCCCGTTTCCAAATCGGAAACAGCGCGGTCATGCCTATGCGCGCCAAGTTTTCCTCCCGGTAAGCGCGCAAATCTTCCAGGAAAATGTCGCCGAATGCCACTTTGCGTACTCCATTTTCAAAATGCATGCGCAGCGCCGCTTCCATGCGCTCTTCATACATCGAATTTACGCATTCCGCCGGAATAAACACCTCGTGCAACGGCAGCCCGATACTCTCCGCCTGCCGCTGCAACAGTTCCCGCCTTACGCCATGCATACTGATGCGGTCATAGCCTTCGGTCACAGTGGTAAGCAACGCCACAACTCTCATCAGCGGATCCTGCGCCAGCGCGTGCAGTGCCATCGCACTGTCTTTGCCGCCGCTCCAGCAAAAAAGAACCGGCTCGCGCTCATCCATCAATCCCTGCCCTTAAACGTGTAACGCACACCAACGCGCGCGTCGCGTCCCAGCGCCGGGTACCCGAGCGCGTCTTGATATTGCTTATCAAAAAGATTTTGCGCCCGGGCATACAACAAAACGCCGTGACCCAATTCATAGTGCCCGGCAATATCAAACCGCGCGTATCCTGGATTCCTCGTAAGCCCGAGTCCAAGGAAATCCGAATCCGTGCGTACTCCCGTGAAGTACCCGCCGATCGTCACACCCACCCGGCGCCACTGCCCATTCAGCGTGAGCGATCCAGAATTCACCGGTCGCCGCAAAAGATGATTTCCCGGCAGTTCTGAAGGATCGAAAGCGTTTGGCGCCTGTAATACCCGGGTGTCGTCATACGTGTAATTTCCCGCCACGTTAAGCCAGCGAGTGAACTTTGATTCCCCGGTCACGCTGATCCCCCGCGCCAACGCCCGATCCGTGTTAAAGAAAAATCCAAAACCAGTAGCCGGTGCGCCCGGAATGATCACGCCGCAACTATTGCCCGTCGGGTTCGTCGCATCCGGCAGACAAAACGCAAAACTCACAATGTTATAGAAGTTGTTGTAGAAATAATCCGCCGTCAGCCGCACCCGATCATTCAACAGCTTTTGTTCGATCCCCGCGCTATAGGTCTTGCTTGATTCGGGTTTCAACGCCGGGTTACCAAAATCGCCGAAATTATCCCCTAGCGTCTGATCAAAGCGCGGCTCTTTTATTCCTTGCCCATAAAATGCGTGGAACAAACTGTCGCCAACCAGCCCGACGCCGTATCGCGCCACCACCGAACCGCCAATCCGCGGAACCAGTCGTGTTCCAAAATTAGCGTTGGCTTCCGCGCGACCACCAAAATTCAGTGAGACCCGCCGCAGCGGCCGGTAACGAAAATCCAGAAGCCCCGCTTGATTATTTCGCCGTGCGTGATTGACGTTCACCGTGGATAAGAATGCGTTTTCCACTTCATATTCGTAACCCGCAGTTACTCCAAAATTGCTCAGCAGGTAGCTGCTCTGCGCGCTCACATTGGCGCGGTTGTATTGAAACCGGCTGTCGCCCGTAAAGTCGCAAAATTCCGCCGTAGGCACAGACGCAGGATTCGCTTGCGGACAGAACACATTCGGATCGGTGGCAAAAAAACTCTGAATCGGATTGTCATTGTGCTGCCGCGTGTACGATTCACCGCCACTGATTTCGTGGTGCCAGTGCTTGCCGCTCGCAAAATCCCAGCGCGCGTTAGCGCTGAAAATCCTCTGGTCATATTGTTGATGTAGGCTTGGCGGTTCAAATACCGTTTGTCCCGGGATACCCGCGTCGCTAGTGTTGTTGCGCAGCGTAAGCCGTAAGCGGTTCGTCTCACTAAATTGATAGCCGAAATTTCCCGACAGCGTGCGATTGATGAAACTGTCATTCGGCCCCTGTCCATCGGTCTCCAAATACGAACCGGCCGCCGAATAGTCAAAGTTACCAAGCACTCCGCCAACTTCACCGCCTCCGCGCGCCGACGAAAAACTTCCGCCCTCCGCAAAAACGCTAACCTCCGGAACCCGCGTCTCCCCACGGTGCGTAAATAGTTGAATCACACCGGAAACCGCGTCGGTGCCGTAAATCGCGCTTTCCGCGCCATGCACAATTTCAACCTTATCGATGTTGTCCAGCGTTAGACTGGAGAAATCGACTGCGCCCCCCGGCGGATTGATCGGCGCGCCATCGATCAGCACTTTAATAAAATTGGAATTACCGCCATTCAGAAAAACCGATGCGGTCCCTCCCTCAGCGCCTGTACGCCCGATAGTCACGCCCGGCACGAACAACAAAGCGCTGGTGAGGTCCACCGATTGCCGCGCATCAATTTCTTCGCGCGAAATAATCGAGACCGGCGCAGTTGCTTGCCCCAACAAAGTGGGCTCGGCTTCCGCAGTGACCACTACGCTGGAAGACAACCGCTCGAGCGTAAGCCGCGCATCCAAAACGCGTGATTCTCCCGCGCCCACATCAACAACCTCTTCCAGCGATCTAAACGGCGGCTGCGCGAACCGCACCCGATACCGTCCAGCAGAAACCGCTAAGCTGTAAGTACCGTCCGCCTTCGAACTCGCCGATGCCGCAATCGGACCAGCCGGCCCTTCAGGTGACGCGGTCACCACCACGCCACCAATGGCGCCGCCGGTAGCATCCACAATCGTCCCGGAAATCGCAGCATCCCCGGAATTATTTTGTGCCAGTGAGGAAGTTTTGCCGTTCAGAAAAACCAATAGCAGAATAAAAAACCGAAGAAGTCCGCGTAGTTTCATTTCATCCTCCACTCCCTCTCGCGCGGGAGCTCTGAAGGTTGTCCTGCGCGAAAACATTCACGCAGGTTGCGGATTTCGCCGGTCTCCTGGCTTGGCGGCTCTGCCGGCTCCAGGCCTTCCCGCATCGGCGCCCCTATAAAACCTGAGCAACTCGCTGCAGTGGCCGGAAACCTAAATTCCGCCTTACAGTCGCGCGGCGGCGACGGCTTATTTAGTTAAGGAAAAAATCCCAATAACTAACCGTCTTCCCGAGCGCGAAATCCGCGGTGATTGTGGTGGGGCTAAGCCCGCTATGGGTGACGCGTCTTGCCGCGGCAGCAACACCGCGGCGCTAAGTTGCACTTCTACAAAATCTTTATCGCGAAATTCCATTGCAAAGTCTACTCGCGAGACCTGGTCGCGACAAATTCGTGTCGCGAAACTTTATCTGCTTTCTCGGTCGGCTACCACATTTACACGCGGCCGACCCGACGGCCCCAGCTCCACGCTCAGTGGCGTCTGAAAAACCTGCTCCAGCAATTCCCGTTGATACACAACTCCCGGCGGCCCCACTCGCAAACACTTGCCTCGTTGAATCAGCACCACATGGTCCGCATATTCCCCCGCAAGATTCAGCTCGTGCGTCACCACCACCACGGTGTAGCGATTTTCCACCGCCAGGTGCCGCAATCCGTGCAACAAATCCACCTGCGCCGCAATATCCAGATGCAGCGTCGGCTCATCCAGCAGTAACAGCAGCGGTTGCTGCGCCAATGCCCGCGCCAGAATTACTCGCTGCTTCTCGCCGCCAGACAGTTCTGCCATCCAACGATCGCTCAATTGTGCCGCGCCCACTTGCGCCAGCGCATTCCTGGCTACCGCAAGGTCCGTCGCACTCTCAAAACGCAACGCCCGCCCGTGCGGATGCCGGCCCTGCAACACAAACTCCCATGCGCGCGCCGGAAATAGCAGCTGACTTTCCTGCTGCACCATTGCAATCCGTTGCGCTCGCGTTCGCGCCGTAAGCAAATGTGTCGGAAAGCCACTCAATAAAACTTTCCCCGAAAGCGGCTCCAGCGTCCCCGCGATCAATTTCAGCAACGTCGATTTGCCGCTGGCGTTCGGCCCCAGAATGGCCACAATTTCGCCCGCGCGTGCCTGAAAGCTGGTCGCCTCCAAAGTAAACAGCGGTGCCTGCGTGGGATTCGGCGAGTACGCATAACTCACTTGCTCCACGCTCAAGCGCACGTCGTTATTCGCGCGCGATGCTTCCCCTGGCGAACGCATGGCTCCCACTGCAGACGGCGCAACCGTGCTCACGCCATTCTCCTGCGTAACAAATAAATAAAAAGTGGGGCCCCCGCCAACGCCGTCATCGCACCCACCGGCAATTCCGCGGGAGGCACCACTGTACGCCCAATCGTATCCGCAATCACCACCGCGATCGCTCCGCCAAACGCCGCCGTCGGCAGCAATATGCGATGGTCCGATCCAAATATCTGGCGCATCACGTGCGGCACCAACAATCCAACATATCCAATCGACCCGCTCACCGATACAGCCAGTCCTGTAAGCAGCGACGCCGCGATATACACCACCAGCCGCACCCGCGGAAGATCCACGCCCAGATGCATGGCTTCTTTTTCGCCCGACAAAAGCAAATTCAAATCCGAAGCCGTGGTGTAAATCGCCCCAGCTCCCAACAAAAATCCCAGCCACAAAATCCAATACACGCTGGGTTGCAGCGACGTAGAAAGATTGCCCATCAACCAATACGCCATTCCGCGTAAATTGCTGCCCGTCTCGGAAGTCATCAGAAACATGATGATGGCGGCAAGAAAAGATCCAGTAATCACGCCCCCAAGCAGCAGTGTCGTACTGTCGATTTGTCCTTCGCGCCGCCCCAGAAAATAAACCGCGGCAATCGTCGCGGTCGCTCCTAAAAAAGCTCCCAGCGGAGTGAGCAAATCCGCCACCGCGGGCAACAACGCCAAATGCGGCGAAACCAGCAGCGCCAGAATCGCGCCCAGCGCCGCCCCGTTCGATACGCCCAACACATAAGGATCAGCAAGTGGATTCCGCAGCAGCGCCTGAAATCCCGTGCCCGCCACTGCCAGCGATGCGCCCACAAAAATTCCCAGCAAAATTCGCGGCAGCCGGATATTCATCACGATCAATCCGTAATCGCTCTTGATCTCGCTACCATGGTGCACGATGACCCGGATCAAATCGCGTCCCAACGCGAATAATGAAACCTCCACCGCGCCGGCCTTCAACGCAATTATAACCACCACAAACAAAATTCCCGCCAGCGCCGCGCACTGCAAAAATAACCGCTGGATCGTTAGTGGGCGCATTGACTCTTCACATCCAAAACCATATTCCCACTCATCTTATCCGCGGCCGGTTTCTCCACAAACGCCTCGGGATGCAGTTTCTCCGCCAGCTCTTCAATCGCCGTGACGATGCGCGGAGCCGGACGGTTCACCGCTTCACTGATTACCGCAAAGTTTCGATCCCGCACCGCATTCAAAATGCGCCACGCCGGCCGCGTCGCCAGCACATCCAGATGTTGTGCGGTCGTTTCCCCATGCGAATCGGCAAAAACCAAGACTTCCGGCTGCAAGTGCGCCACTTCCTCCAGATTCACTTGCGGCCAATCCTGCTTGGAATCTATGATCGAAACCGCCCCCGCCCGCCGCAACGCATCCGCAATAAAGGTATCTTTGCCAACCGAAATAAGCGGATCGGTCCACACTACAAATAACACGCGACGCGGCGGCCGCGCCCCAATCTTCTGCCGCAGAACATCCAGCCGATGTTGCAACTCCTCCGCCAGCGCGGCCCCCGCCTCCGATGCTCCAAGCACATCCCCAAGCCTTTTCGCCGATGCCACAATCTCATCCACGTTTTGCGGATCGGTGGCATAAGAAGGAATCCCCAACGCATCCAGCGAATGCACCGTATCCAAAGTGTTCAAGTGCCGCGTCACCAGCACCACATCCGGCCGCAAATGCGCGATCTCTTCCAGACTTGGATTTATGGCGCCACCAACTTTCTGCTTCTTCTGCGCCTCCGGCGGATAATCGCAATAATCCGTGTCGCCCACCAGTCGGTCCTGCAATCCCAGCGCATATATCGTTTCCGTCAAGCTGGGCGCCAGTGAAACGATTCGCGTGACCGGTTGTGGAATCCGCACCGTTCTGCCCGTTTCGTCGACAACCTCTCGAAACGTTTGCGCAGGCGCGCCATTTTGCGCAGCCGAAGTTGTTGAGGCGGTTAAAGCAGTCTGGGCCCACATCGCCGGGGCCGTTGCAATCACCGCCAACAATACCCGCAACAACATCCCAGCAATATTTATCAGCCCGAATCGCTTGGTGTGATGCAATTCTCTATTGTCCTTTGTCGAAAGAATTTAGCCCAAAAAAAATGCCCCGCGAGAAACCGGGGCACTCGCAGCGCTCTTTCTCGCGAAGAACGCGCAGTCTCTGCGGCATCGGAGGGTAGCCTGGCTTACGGCTTTTTCAGCCGTTTACAGTGGCGGGACCGCGGCCGATTTTCACGGCCTTCCCCGCTGCCCATGCCTGCAAATTGAAAATCGAGTGTATGTCGCGCATCGCAGTGGTGTCAACGCGTCAACACACCACCGCTCCTGGAATTTGTTACGCCTTTTTTTTCAACCTCAAGAGCATGCAAATGTGTCAGCGATTCTTCCAGGTCGGTTTCCGCTTTTCCACCAAAGCCCGCAAGCCCTCTTGTGAATCTTCCAACCGGTACAATTCATTCAGAAAAATATTCATGGAATTTTTCAACCCATCTTTCAGCGACATCCCCATACCGCTAAGAATCGCTTTTTTTGCCATCGTCAATACCGGCCCCGAATGGCTGCCGATCCGCTGAATCAGATCCGATACCGCCGCCTGCAACTGCGTTTCCGGCACCAGCCGATTGATCAGCCCCAATTCCAACGCGCGCTCCGCGGTCACCGGCTCGCCCGTCAACACTAGCTCCAACGCCACTTTCGGCCCCACCAAAAATGGCAAAATCGTGGAAGCCAGCGGCGGAAACACTCCGATAGAAATTTCCGGTTGCGCAAAGCGCGCTTTCGGTGTGGCGATCACAAAATCACCAAATGCCGCAAGCTCCGCACCGCCCCCGATCGCCGGACCGTTCACCACGCAAATCACCGGCTTGCCCACTTCCAGCATCCCCGCAAACGCCGCGTGAAAAGCATCCAGCATCTGAAACACACGCTGCGATGTGTATTCTCCCAGGTCAATTCCGCCGCAAAACACTTTGCAAGCAGAGTCCAGCACAATCAGTTTTACGTCCTCGCGATCGCCCGCGACAACGACGCCATCGGAGAGCTCGCGCAACATTGCTTCATTGAGGAGGTTATGTTCCGGGCGGTTCAAAGTCAGCCGCGCCACGTTCCCCTCCACCTTGAACTTCACATACTTGAATTCTTCGGGCGCTTGTCTAACTCGTTTTGTCGAATAATCGTCAGCGACTGACTCGATCATACCTACTCCCCAAATTCCCCGATTAATTTCGCCAAGTTACAACGACAACCGATGCTAGCATGGCAATTCCACGCTTTAGAGGACAAAAACTTGCCCGTGCGCAAAAAGTTCGCCTCGCCCTCCAAAGCACTTTCCAATACAGCGGTCGCGGCGGCCTTCCATGCCTCACTCGATGCCGCTGCCTTTCCGCCTTCCAAAGCGTGGCGTACCGCAAAGCCCGTGCTCTTCGACAGTGACTGGCAAGGAAAAAATGCTGATGCGCATCGCCAGA
The DNA here is from genome assembly GCA_035568155.1 of Verrucomicrobiia bacterium. Lineage (GTDB taxonomy): Bacteria > Acidobacteriota > Terriglobia > Acidiferrales > UBA7541 > Acidiferrum. The sequence goes on from DATMOS010000055.1 coordinate 17,510, forward strand.
CCGAAGTTCGCCTCCTCTGGACGTCCGAATTTCTTTATCTGAAATTTGTTGCTCGCTATCGTCGCATCACCGTCTTTGATGACGCCGAACCCGGCGGCCGCCGCGACAAGCTTTGGGACCGCGATGTCGCTGAGGTTTTCTTGCAACCTGATCCGCAACAACCACGCCGCTACAAGGAATTCGAAGTAAGCCCCAACGGCTTTTGGATCGATCTGGAAATCGCAAACGGAGCACTTCAACACATAAAAAGTGGCTTGCAACGTCGCGTAAATATCGATGAACCTAAAAAAACCTGGACCGCCGAATTGGCCATCCCCATGAAGAGCCTAACGCAAACTTTCGACCCCGCCTCCCTCTGGCGCGCCAATTTCTTTCGCGTCGAAGGACCAACTGAGTCACGCTTTTATTCTTCCTGGCAGCCCACCAACACTCCTCAACCAAACTTTCACGTCCCCGACCACTTCGGATACCTAAAATTCACGCCTATGCCTTCACTAAAACGGCGGAAAAAGAACATATCTAAATCGAAGAACTAATCCTCAGTGGAATGGCCGCTGGCATTAACACCAGTTTTTTCCTATCCTTCCGGCGTGAAGAAATTTCGCCCTCGCCCTATTGTCCCGTCTCAAACCTTAATTACCACGGCGGGTGCCCCAGGTTCGCAGTTGAGTTATGAACCTGGGTCTTGGGTTAGTTTTGGGTTTTATTTTCGATTTTATCCTTACCATCCATTTAACCTTCTACTCTTTGTCGCATTGTCCTGCGCACTGATTCTTTCCCCTTGCGTTAACGCCGCTTCTCCGCAAAACCCGGCACAAGATAAAACCGGAATTGAACCCTCCGTAACCAAAGTCGAGCCACCAACCTGGTGGATCGGTTTATCGTCCGAAGTCATGTTGTTGATCTCCGGCCACAACCTGCAAGCCAACGAAGTTGCCTGTAATCTTCCAACGGTCACCGTCACTCATACCCAGTCAGCCGCCGCCGGAAGTTATTTATTTGTATGGTTGAAAATTGCCACCGACACCAGATCAGGTACCGCGGTCTGCCGCATCACCACTCCCGCCGGGAAAACCTCCTTTGAATTGCCGCTGGCCTCGCGCGGCCCAACCGCCGGAAAGTTTCACGGCCTTTCGCAATCCGACGTGATTTACCTGATCATGCCGGACCGCTTCGCCAACGGTGATCCCACCAACGATCAGCCCGCCGACGCGCCCAATTCCTATGACCGCGCAAATCCTCGCGCCTATCACGGTGGCGACTTGCGCGGCATTCGCGAACATTTGCCCTATCTGAAAGATTTAGGCGTGACCACTCTGTGGCTCACGCCCATCTTGAAAAACGGCGCGCCACAGGATTATCACGGCTACGGCGCCGTTGATTTATACGCCGTCGATCCACATCTGGGCACCCTAAATGACTACGAGCAGCTCGTTGCCGCAGCCCACCAGCAACAAATGAAAATTTTGTTCGACGCGGTCATCAATCATGTCGGCCCAAATCACCCCTGGGTAAAAAATCCGCCTTTGCCCGATTGGTTTCACGGAACATCCGCGCAACATACAGATTCCGCCACGCCGCTTGATAGGGCTTTCTACGGAAAAGACAATCAGTCTTCCACGAACGATTCCTTTGAAGCGCTCGCGGACCCGCACGCCCCTCCACGTCTTTCAAAAAATCTTACCCAAGGTTGGTTTGTGAATGTATTGCCCGACCTCAACACCGAAAATCCTGTGGTGGCGCAATATCTTTTCCAGAACAGTATTTGGTGGGCGGAAACGATCGGGCTCGACGGATACCGCCTCGATACATTTCCATACGTGCCGCGCAAGTTCTGGGCCGCCTGGCATCTCGCGTTACGCCGCCTCTATCCCAACCTCACTACCATCGGCGAAGTGTTTCACCCCGATCCCAGCGTCACTTCATTTTTCATGGGTGGACAAAGACGCTACGACGGCGTCGATTCAGGCCTAACTACGCTCTTCGATTTTCCCTTGTATTTCACTCTTCGCGATGTGTTACAACACAAAGCGCCGGCAGGACAAATCGCCGAGATCCTGCGTCACGATGCCCTTTACAACCGCCCCGATTCGCTCGTCACCTTCTTTGGCAATCACGACGTTGTGCGTCTCTCCAGCGCCACCTCGGACGCCGGAGGGCATTCTCAGGATGAGGGATTAAAAACCCTGCAGCTGGCCTACGGATTGACGCTCACCCTGCGCGGAATTCCACAGCTGTATTATGGTGATGAGATTGGGATGCCCGGCGGCGGCGATCCGGACAATCGCCACGATTTCCCAGGCGGCTGGAGCAACGACCCCAACAACGCCTTCACCGCGGATGGCCGCACACCACAACAACAAAAAATATTCTCGTATGTTCAGACCTTGTTGCGTTTGCGCCGCGAACACCCCGTACTTGCGCATGCCCACCTATGGCACCTGGGCTCCGATGATTCTTCATACATTTTTGAACGCGACTCCGAGGAAGAGAAAGTAATCGTCGCGTTTAACAACTCCAAAGAATCTCGTCAGCTTAAAATCCCTTTGAAAGATACGCCGGTGCAGGACGCCGCCGGACTTACTACCCTGCTCGGTGAAGCGCGTGGAAGAATCGCCGACAGCCAGCTGGAATTGGCGATGCCGCCGCAATCGCTTACGATTTTTGTCGTGGATTAATCTCAGTTAGAAATCGCAATGGAGCCTCGTCGTGCGAACCGCGGCGCCGACAATTTCGAAACTCATTCGAACGCGCGCGATTCGAACGCTGGCAATATTACTGAAATGTTATAGTTACTGAATAATTAAAGTATTACTTTGAATGTCGGCGCGCCGACATTTTCTTCTCCACAGCCTTCAATAATTTATCTGCAGCGACCACTCTCTAGCCGCGCCAGGCACCCTCAACATGACCGCGTGCATTTGATTGTCGTATCTAAAATCGCTCGTAACCTGATCCCCAACGCGCACCTGGTTCGGAGCTGATGGAACTCCATACACCGTGACTTCGGCGCTCTTCCACCATGGTTGAAACGTGCCGTTCTCCACTTTGCTGCTCACCGTTACGGAATTCCCCGCCACCTTGCAGCCGTATTGAATGCGCAGAAATTCGTTTTTCTGATACGCGTACGAATGTCCATCATCCATGTACAGCGTTCCGCGGCAATCGTCGCCAGGATATACACGCAGCTTTAATCCGCCGCTCGGAGTGTCCGATGTGCTCTGCACTACCGCCTGCATCGGCACAATCGCTCCCGCGCGAACATACAGCGGCATTTCATCCAATTGTGGATGCAACACCAGATGCGCGGCCTGGCCCGCTACTTTCGTGCTCGTCCAAAAATCGTACCAATCGCCGGGAGGCAGATGAAAATCTTTGGCGTCCAACATTTCCGTATCCACGGGAGCCACAAACAAATCGCGCCCAAATAGAAAATTGTGATCGTCGCCTTCCATCTTCGCTTGCGGATACTCGACAAACAAAGGGCGCATGAAAGGTATTCCGGTGCGCGTCATCTCTTCAATCCCGGTATAAATATAAGGCAGCAACTGGTAGCGCAGTTCAATGTACCGCCGGCGAATCATTTCTTGCTCCGGTCCGTGAACCCACGGTTCCTGATCGGCTGTGCCTTTTGCGGTGTGGTCGCGATAAATGGGATTGAACGCTCCCACCTCGATCCAGCGCGTCAACAAGTCGGCAGGCGGCGTTCCCGCGAATCCGCCGATGTCGTCGCCCACTAGCGAATACCCGCAAATTCCCATGCTCAATAGCATTGGCGTGCTCATCGACAAATGGTTCCAGGTGCTGCTGTTATCTCCCGTCCACGTGGCCGCATATCGCTGCGTTCCGGAATACGCCGCGCGTGTTAACACAAAGGGCCGCTCGTCAGGTTGCAACTTACGCAAGCCGTCATAGGTGGCGCGCACGTTCTCCATTCCATACACGTTATGAATCGCGCGGTGGTCGCGCGAGGTTCCGTCATCCAGGCGGTGCCGCGTGTCCAGCGGCATCGTTTTGTCCGCGCGCTGAAACACCGACGGCTCGTTCATATCGTTCCAGAAACCGGCCACGCCCATGCCCACAAAATCTTTGTATTGTTCGCCCCACCAATCGCGGGCTTTCGTTAGCGTAAAATCCGGGAACACGCTGTCGCCCGGCCACACTGGACCAACAAAAACACTGCCGTCCGGATTTTTGACGAAGATGTCCAGTTGCATTCCAGACGCATACGGCGCGTACGCGGGATTCGGATCCTTCTTGATGTGCAGATCGGTAATCAGCACGGTGCGGACACCCTGCGAGCGGAAATCAGAAATCATTTTTTCAAACGTTGGAAAATATTGCCGGTTTACCGTGAACGGCGCGTTTCCCTGTTGGTAATCGATATCGAAATAAATCGCGTCCAACGGGATTTTCTTTTGTCGATAAGTTGCGACGATCTCGCGTCCTCGGGCTTCCGGATAATAGCTATAGCGGCTTTGCTGGAACCCCAGGGTCCAAAGCGGAGGTAACTCAGAGCGTCCCACCAGCGCGGTGTAATTCGCGATAATCTTTTTCGGCTCCGGGCCCGAGAAAAAATAATAATTCAGCTCCCCACCCACGGCTCCGACTGAAAAATAATCCGCCGATTCTTTGCCGAAATCGAAGCTGCTGCGATAGGTGTTATCGAAAAACAATCCGTACGCCGCGCCGTTGCGCATCCCGATAAAAAACGGAATCGTTTTGTATAGCGGATCGCTGGATTCCTGCCAGCCAAATTCGTCGGTGTTCCACATGGTAAAAGAACGGTTTCGGCGATTCATGCGGCCGGACTTGTCACCCAGGCCGAAGTAATTTTCATCCGCGGGCATGCGCTTCCAGATGTGCACGCTTTCGCCATCCCATGCCATAGGCAGCGTCGGCTGATCCTCGAGAATCGCGGTGCCGGCTAAATCCACAAAATTAATCAGCAGCGGCGACTTGCTCACCACGACGTTCACGTCGCCCGCGGTGATGCGCACTTCTTTCGGTCCATCTTGAACTTTTACCGCGGGGGGTTGCGGTGATTGAATCACGGCCCAGGAAAAGTCTTCCGGAAATTTTCCTTGGGGCGTCACTCGCACGCGCACGATACCGTCGCGAAAAGCAGTGATGCGAACTTTTGCGACGCCCACAGCCAGTTCCACGCCATCCGGTAACACTTCGACGTGTTGGACATTGCCGAGATGATGCCAGCCCTGCGCGTTACCTCTCGCGCCAAGCATCGCGCAAAACAAAAATCCCACCAAGATACGTCGCGCGAAGGCTGACATAGAAACCTCTCCAGAAGAAAGCAGATTTGCGTGCGGAATGAATTTTATCGCTTGCTTATCGGTATGTTTCAAGCCGCCAGCCACTGTTCAAAAAACGCGGAAGCTTTGGCGCCTTCAACGCGGCGGCGAACCGCGTCCATCACCCGACAACGAACAATCCCGCCGCTGGCATAAAAGCCGAGCCAGTAAGGTAGATACACGATGTCCGGTTTGCGGGAAAAGTGCAACGAGGCCTCGCGCACCTTGAAAAAACCTTGCTGAAAAACAATCCGCAGCGCCTTTTCGCGCAACAACTCATCGGCAGCGCCCACTGACAGTGATGGCTCGACGCGGTTGCGCGTATCCATCGTTACCAGCTGCTGTTGGCTCGGCAATTGCGGAAACTCAAACAGATCGAGTGAACCGTCTACCACGTCCATCGCGAACAAGCGCGTCTGCGGCGCTCGCGCCATTACATAACTGACTTCGTAGAATTGATACGGCACATACGCTTCTGCGATTCGCTGCAAACGACCCGCGGTCATTCTCCAGTACATCGACGAAAGCGCGCGACTCGCAAATTCGCGAACCGCATCTTCCCGCGTGACGTTAGGCCGCATCGCGACAATGGAGGTTGATCTCATTCTCTTGGGCGCTGTGTCAGCGGAAATAAATCCATAAACCAAACACCGTGGCGATCAGCACCAGCGTAAACGCCAGGTTTACCCGATGTTCCGCGGGCGTCTCGCGCTTAAGATGCGGCGTTTCCTTCAGATCGGTGGTGTCCAGTTTGTCTCCCACCGTTGCGAAAGTTAAGCCCGCGATTTTCTTTCGCTCCGGCGCGGGATATATCATGCTCACCGCGATCAGCACGATGGCGCACACCACGAACATGAGCACCGCATAATGAAGAAAATTCATATCCACCAGCCAACGCAATGTTGGTGAGTTGTAATGCCTGGTCTTATCCAGAACTTCAAAAATAAATCGCGCCGAACCCAGCACAAAACCAACCAGCAGCGAACTGATGGCGCCTTCGCCATTCAGCCGCGGCCACAAAATTCCGAATATAAAACACACCGCAATCGGCGGACTGATGTACGCCTGTACGCTTTGCAAATAAATGTACAGTTGCGCGCTGAGCAAATGAATGAAGGGCACCCACAAAAGTCCCAGCAGCACCATGGCGCCAGTAGCGATGCGTCCGAAGTTCACCAATTGCTTTTCGCTGGCGGTGGGCCGGAACTTTTTATAAAAATCGAGCGTGACCATGGTGGAAGCAGAATTGAAAACGGAACTCATGGCGCCCATCAACGCGGCCAACAGCGCGGCAATTAACAATCCAACCAAGCCAGTGGGCAAGAGATTGATCACCAGGGTAGGAAATGCGATGTCTCCGTTGGTGACTTTGCCATCCACTACGGTGAACAATTGCGGATACAGCGCATAACAAATCAAGCCCGGTAGCACCAGCAGGAATACCGGAAGAACTTTCAGGAAGCCGGCAAAAATTGTGCCCGCCTTGGCGTGGCCTTCGTCTCGCGCGGATAAAACCCGCTGCACAATTACCTGGTCGGTGCACCAATACCAGATGCCCAAGATGGGCGCGCCAAACACGATGCCGGTCCAGGGAAATTCCGGATCGGAAGCGGGCTTGATCATGTGAAAAAAACTGCCCGGCAGCGCGGCGCGCAGGCCTGCAAATCCGCCAACTTTATCCAGGCCAATTAAGGTGAGTGCGATCGCACCTGCGAGAAGAATCAGGGTCTGCACCAAATCCGTGTAGATCACCGCAGCGAGGCCGCCGGCAATGGTGTAAACACCTGTGGCAATCACCAGAATGATGGCGGCGGTCCATTGATTCCAGCCGACCACGCGCTCCAGCACGATACCCGCGGCATAGAGATGGACGGAGATTTTTGTGAAGATATAGGCAATCACAGAAATGGTAGCCAGATAGTTTGCGCAGTTGCGATTGAAGCGGCGCTCGAGAAATTCGGGCATGGTGAAAACATTGGAGCGCAAATAAAAAGGCACGAACACCCAGCCGAGCAGCAGGAGCATCATGCAAGCCAGCCACTCGAAATCGCCGACGGCGAGCCCGGATGTGGCGCCCGATCCCGCGAGGCCTATGAAATGTTCCGTGGAAACATTGGAAACGAAAAGTGAAGCTCCGATGGCGAACCAACCGATATTACGGCTGGCCAGAAAATAGTCCTCGGAGGTTCGGCCCTTTTTGGCAAAATAAAAACCGATGCCAAAAATAATAGCAAAATAAATTCCTATAATTACCAGGTCGGTGGGAGCGAGAATGCGATGCGTTACCGTCACGATTGCTGCCGCCAGCATCGCACCTCCTTTGTGCAGACTGCATGGAATAAACGAATGGCCTGCGGAGTCTATACCAGGGGCAGCCCACGCTCAATAACCGATTGACTGCAAATCTAGCTATCAAGATAGACCGGACGATCATTTGCGGACATCAATGCAACGGAGTAAAAATGTATACGGAGGAAATATGATTAAGTTACTTTGTTGCATTTTTCTTTTGGGGGCGAGCGTGATGGCCGCGGATAAGACCGTGTACGAATTTACTTTGAATTCTATCGACGGCCAAACAGCGCCGCTGTCAGCCTACAAGGGAAAAGTTGTCATGCTCGTCAATGTGGCGAGCCGCTGTGGCTTCACGCCGCAATATTCGGCGCTGGAAACGGTGTATGAAAAATATAAAGATCGTGGCTTTGTGATCGTCGGTATCCCGGCCAACAATTTCGCCGGGCAGGAGCCGGGATCAAATCAGGAAATCAAAACATTTTGCACCACCAAGTATCACGTCAGTTTTCCGATGATGTCGAAAGTTTCGGTGAAGGGCGACGACAAAGACCCGCTGTATCAATTCCTGACGGACAAATCCGCGAATCCGCAAACTGGCGGCGACATCAAATGGAATTTCACGAAGTTTCTGATTGGCCCGGACGGCCGAGTCATTACTCGCTTTGAGCCGGACGTAACACCGGATTCGCCACAAGTCACGGCGGCTATCGAGAAGGCTCTAGCATCGAACGGGCATTAGTTACGTCTAATAGAGTGCGCTTCATGAACACTATCGGAATAACGATTGTTATTGCGTGCGCCATGATTCTTTCCGGCTGCCGTGTCAGCCAACCCGGACGCGTCGAAAGTGAAATGTCCAAGGACGTGAAACACAAGATCACCGTTGGCGGAAAAAATACTCCTAACCCCATTCCAGTGACGCCGGAAAATCTCGCGGATGGACAAAAACATTTTGGGCATCACTGCGGCATCTGCCATGGCCTGGACGGCGAGGCCACCGGTGTGCCGTTCGCACAGAAAATGGCGCCGCCGATTCCCTCTTTGAGTTCAGCGGATGTGCAGGAATATAAGGATGGGCAATTGAAATGGATAATTGAAAATGGCATCAATCCTTCCGGGATGCCTTCCTGGAAAGGTATTCTGGATGACGAAGAGATGTGGACCCTTGTAAATTTCATGCGCCACCTGCCACCCAAAGGAAGCCTGGGGATTCCGGAAGTCTATGAAAAAGAACAAGAAGAGCACCAACACATGCACATGCACGAAAAAGACTCGAAGTAATTTGCAATACTAACAAATATGTTAGACCTCGATACCTCGCATCTGACAGATTACAAGCTGTTTATTTATAACTAACACTACTGGTAGACGCACCCTTCGACTCCCAAAGTCTTGAACCCCTTAGAACCTTCTGATAGCATCCAAGTCTGCTCGCCGAACGCCAGCTGAAGAAAAAACCGCAAAGAGCCACTCCGCGCATAGCGATTAAGAACACGTGAGCACCATTTCGACCGGTCCGGCAAGCGCTGCCGCAGATGACGGTTAAGCTGTATTGCCGTGAACAAGCAAAGGCTTCTATGCTGGTGGTTGTGAGTCGCGGGTAATATAGCCATGCGGGAACAAACGCAGCCCGGAGTATGTGTGCTCAATTCCAGTGCCTGGGGGATCGACGAAAAATATCGGGATGACTCCGGGCAATGGCACGGGGTTTCAGAGGCAACCAAAAACAAATTTTTGACGGCCATGCACGCGGGACATGAAGACCCTGGCGATGCGGCACTGCTAGTCTGCCGTCAGGGCGCAGATGTAAACATTTCAGAGTCCTGCGAGTTGCAATTAGAAGACGGCACTCGCTTACGCGCAACCGGTAAACTTCCACGTGACTTGCCGCTTGGTTACCATTCCATTTTCGATCGCGAGGGCCGTAAATCACGGTTGATCGTGACGCCACCGCGCTGCTTTCTTCCAGTTGACCTGCATACCTGGGGCTGGGCACTGCAACTTTATTCAGTGCGTTCGGAAACCAGTTGGGGAATCGGCGATCTGGAAGATTTGCGCCGTATTTGCGAATGGTCTGCTGAATTGGGAGCCGGAGTAGTTATGGTGAATCCGCTGAGCGCGACGGCTCCGGTGTTGCCGCAGCAAGCGAGTCCCTACTATCCAAGCAGCAGACTATTTTTAAATCCGCTGTATTTGTGTATCGAAGAAATTGCCGGCGCGAGAGAAGCGCTACCAGATCTGCAAAAACTAGCGGAGGCGGGGCGCGCACTGAACGACGCGCCCTTGATTGACCGCGACGCGATTTATCGTTTGAAAATGCGCACGCTCGAACAACTCTGGTCGAAGATGCGCACCGAAACTTCTTTTAGCGATTTCGAACGCAGCCGGGGACGCAGCCTGCAGCTGTTTGCGAGTTTTTGTGTTCTTGCCGAACAATTCGGCGCGAACTGGCGCGCGTGGCCGCAGCAATATCGTTCGCCGGATAGCCCGGCGGTATTGGCTTTGATCGTGGAATTCGGCGATCGCATCCGGTTCCACAAATGGTTGCAATATTTGCTGGACGAGCAATTAAAAGCGGCTTCGTCAGCGGGAAATATTATGCAGGATCTCCCGGTGGGAGTTGCTCCGGACGGCGCGGACGCCTGGATGTGGCAGGACGTTTTTGCGAAAGATGTAAGCGTGGGAGCGCCGCCGGATTTATTTAACTCCAACGGACAAGATTGGGGACTGCCGCCATTCGTGCCACACAAATTGCGGGCTTCCTGGTACGAGCCGTTCATCCAAACGGTGCGGACCGCACTGCGTTATGCCCGAGGACTGCGCATCGATCACGTGATGGGATTATTCCGGTTGTTCTGGATTCCAGTTGGCGAGCCGAGCGCGCATGGGACTTATGTTCGCTACAACGCGGACGAGATGCTTTCGATTCTTGCGCTGGAAAGCGCGCGAGCCAAGACATTTATTGTGGGCGAAGATTTAGGAACTGTGGACGAAGGTGTGCGAGAGAAACTTGCGGAGTACGCGGTGCTCTCTTACCGGCTGCTGTGGTTCGAGGAAAAACAGCCGGAGCATTATCCGAAGCTGGCGGTCGCGGCGGTGTCCACGCACGATTTGCCGACTATCGCAGGAATATGGTCGGGAGCTGATTTTGATGAACAGACGGAGTTGGGACTGGAACCCAGTAGAGACAATTGTGAAAAGATGCGCTGGTATCTCAAACGCGCGACGAACGTGCATGACCACGAGCACATTTCTGACGTAATTGTTAAAACGCACGAGGCGCTGGCGCGATCCCCGGCGGCAATTACGCTGGCGTCTATGGAAGATGGAGTGGGCGCGAACAAAAGGCCGAACTTGCCGGGTGCTCGAGAAGATGTTCGTGCGAACTGGTGTATTCCTCTGCCGAAGAAACTTGAAGAGATTGAAACCGATCCGACCGTTCTAAGAATTGCGGCGAGTCTGAAGAGATAAGGAACACCGTTTTAGCGGCGTCTATTGCTTAAGTTCATTTTCCATTTGCTGCAGCAGAGTGGTATTGGTGTCGATGGCTTTAGCTAGAATTTCAGACTGACGCTGGGCCTCATCCCACTTTTGCGATTCGACGGCCTCGGTCAAACCGGGAAGCTCCAGGTGCGCATAGGTGTAACGCGCGCAATAGAGCAGATGTTTGAACCACGGACGCCCGGGAATGCCATCGGGATTCAGCCAGTTACTTTCGACCTTTAGTATGGATTGGTTGAAATGCTCAGCGGTTTGCGGGTCTATCTCTCCGGAAGCAACCTTGCGGTCCAGTAGTGTTTTTACGTTTTTGCCGCCAGCTTCGAAGGCCAAGGCGCTTTTTTGTAAATTATCGAGATTGATTTTGTACGCATCGTAGCGGGGATTCTTTTTTAGATCTTCGATAAAACTGTTTAGCGTGCGGCCGTAAAATGCAAAATCGAAAGGTAAGATGTCCGCTTGCGCTAATCGTAGCGCGGTGACACCCCACAATGCGGACATGGTGGCGTGATATTTGTAGCCAGGGTCGCCAAAGTGATTCATCCAATAAAAATTGTCGTACATAGAATGATATACACCGTAGGGTCCCTCGAATTGCAGAGTGATGACCGGGCGTCCGAGGAAATTTAGAAAGACCGTGTGGTCGGAGCCGCTGCCAAGGCGAGTATTTACTAAATTTTCGTCTTTCGGCGGCTGAGGGTGTTTATCGTGTTTTCGTGACGCGGAGGTGGATTTAATCCAGGCATCATGAAGGCTCGTTCCGCTGGGGTCGGCGATGGAATAGCTGGTTTCCACCAGCATGGGGGCGAGCGAACCGACCGCGCCGCCTTCGAAGTTCGGTCCCGACGCAGAGGAATCCACGTTGATATAAGCGACTAATTTTTTTCGTAAGTCATCCGCGAATTGTTCGCCCCACTCGGTCGAGCCGGTCAGTCCTATTTCTTCGCCGTCCCAACTGCAGAAAACCAGAGTGCGCTTGGGCCGAAAGCCATTTTTCAACATGGCTCCGAACGCGCGAGTAAGTTCCATCATGGAGGCGGTACCGCTGCTGGGATCGACGCCACCGTATTCCCAGGCATCATGATGATTTCCGAGAAGCACCCATTCGTCGGGGAATTGAGCACCGTGGATACGAGCTTCGACGACGTAATAAGGCTGAATGGAATTGTCCATTTGCACTTTGAGGTGAGCTTGCACGGCTCCGGTGAGCCGGTAGGTGATCGGCAATCCACCTTGCCAATCCTTTGGCGCGGTTGGGCCATTCATATTCTCGAGTAGCGGCTTGGCGTCGTGCCAGGAAAGCGGCAACGCGATAATGTGAGGCAGCGAGCCAGCTTCATTTTCCGGAATGCGCTTGGCGCCGGGCACGGAAGCCCAGCCAGGAGTAAGTGGATCGCCGGGAACGATGAAGTCGTAAGTAATTGCGCCGCGCTGAATGTGCGTTTCAGGGCCCCACGGGCCGTCGGGGAAGACTTTACCTTTTACGTAGCCATCCTCCGCGGGATCGGAATAAATTAACAAGGCCGCGGCGCCGTTTCTTTCCGCAGTGAGAGCTTTGAATCCACGATAGCTGTAAGGATTGGAATAACGCACCAGAACAATTTTTCCTTTTACGTCGATGCCATTCTTGCGGAGCAGATCGTAGTCTTCGGGATTTCCGCTGTGGGCGTAAACGAGGGGAGCGGTAATTTCTCCACTGCCGGAATAACCGAGCCAGGCGTTGGCAACCTCGGGATTTTTTGTGTCGGGGTCGACGTCGTATGGAGCTTCGCGGAGGAGAGCTTGATAGTGAGTGGGTGCGATCATTTCGAGGCTGGTAGAGATGGGTCTGGTTCCTAGAACGTCGTACTGGCGGATGACTACATCTTCCAGACCTTGCGATTTCCATTGTTTCGCGATGTATTCCGCGACTTCGCGATCATGAACAGAACCTGCCGGATGTGGTATGGAAGTGAAATAGCGATGCTGCTTGCGGATTTCTTCCGTAGAGATAGATTTTTTCAGCTGGCCTTCAAGAGCAGCCTGTTCCGCGGCATGTCGCGGTGAAAAACCGAAGATTTGGGCAGGAGGTGCACTGACAATGCGTGGAGCACTCGCGGTCCATGCCAGAACGAATAATCCGATCATGCAGAAAACAACCAAACATCGATTCGCGGACCAGGACGTAGGTTTCTTCACAGGGATGGCATTCTCCGGAAATTTTGGAATCAGGCAAATGGACTGTATCGTTTGTAAATCGCGGTGTAAAGACTGCATCATTTGATTCTTTGTAATAAAAGGATGCAACGCTCTGCAATTCACTGGCGACAATTTACGGGAGACTCAATGAGATCAGGAATCCGCATGATGGCAATGGCGTCGATATTTGCATTTGTGAATTTTTCGGTTCACGCCCAGTCCCAATCCGCGGGCAATCGCGGAATAGAGCTACTGCAAACACAAATACAGAATATCCGGCAAGCATTCCCCGGAAACATGGCGGTGTATATGAAGAATTTAAAAACGGGAGAGGAAATCGCCATCGACGCGGACACCACGTATGAGACTTTCAGCGTGATCAAAGTTGCCATTATGGCGGAAGTTTTTCGGCAGGCGGAGGCGGGGAACTTTTCACTGGACCAACGAGTCGAATTGAAACCAGGCGATCAACGATTACCGTCTGGTGTTTTGTATACCCTACAACCGGGATTGACACCCACGATTCGGGACCTCCTCACGTTGATGATAATTATCAGCGACAACGAGGCCACAGATTTGCTTGCCGACAAAGTTACCCGTCCGAGCGTAACCAACTTTATGCATGAGCTCGGACTGGCCAAAACCTCCATCGAATACTCCGATCTGGACTGGGATCGCAAATGGCTTAGCTCTATGGACGCAAGTTACGGGAATGCTCCAGGAAATAAAACGCTGCAATTTCCATTCGACAAGTATCCGGACAACCAGGTGCAACACGCGTTTGGTGAAACCATCTACAACGCAGGCATTTATTTTGGGCACAGTACCGCGCGCGAGCTTGGCCACCTCTTTGAAATGATTCAGCAGAAAAAGCTCGTTTCGGCAGCTGCCAGCGAATGGATGTTATCCACCTTGGAGAAACAGCAAGTAAACAACCGCTTTCCAAAATATCTGCGCGATGTAGTCATTGCACACAAAACGGGAGATGGGCAGCCCTTCATCGCAAACGACGCTGGCATCCTGTTCGTAAAGGACCAGCCAATCGTGTTGGTGGTGTTGACCGGCCACCATCGAGGCGAGACCGAGTCTCTCCACGACTCAGTTGCACGCGTAGCCGCATTGGTGGGGGAGCATTTCGGGGCTCGATTGTCCGCAGACTACAAGCCGATGTAACTCGCCTGCTCAACCGGGGTATTTCGGCGAGAAGAGGGCAGGAACATCTTCGAGCGCTTCAGTTACACAGCGCGGCTCCGCCGGCGATACCAGAATTGGCGCCATAGTGAGCGGAGAGCAGAGGAATTTCGCGGCAGCGAGAATTAATGCACCAACTGGGAATGCGCGCGCGAAGTTCATCAAAGAAAGGCCGCAGCACGCCGGAGACACCGCCGCCGACTACGATTACGTCGGGTTCCAACAGATCGATGGTGTTTCCCAAATAAACCGCCAAGAGTTCAACAGTTTCGAGCAGTGTAGCGGTGGCGATGGGATCGCCGCCGGCGTGTGCTTGATTCACGAACTCAGTAGTGACTGCGGCGATTTTTCCGCCGGCCAAATCGAGCATCGGCGAGTGCGGCAAGTTGGCGGCTTGCAATTTTGCCTGAGCACGTTTGGCGATAGCGGGTCCTGAAATAAAAACTTCGATGCATCCGCGTTTTCCGCAGCCGCATACCGGGCCGCGATAATCGATGCTGACGTGGCCGCCCTCGGTAGCAGCGCCGGTACGGCCGTTGTAAATGTGGCTATCCAGGATCAAACCTGTGCCGACACCGGTGCCGATGGAGATGTAAAAAACTTTCGAATGACCTTTGCCCGCGCCCCACAGAACCTCCGCCAAAGCGGCGGCGTTGGCGTCATTTTCGATTCTTACAGGAAGGTGATAGCGCTTGGAAATTTCCGCGGCGAGAGGAAAATTTCGCCAACAAGGAAGGTTGGGCGGATTAATGACCACGCCGGTGTTGGGATCGAGAGGACCCGGAGCGCAAATGCCGATGGCGCGAATGGTCCAATGGTTTTGTTGAGCCTTGGACAAAAGAGAATCGATAGCCTCGATTACCGAGTTAAGGCCCGCGGCGGCGTCACTGTCGCTCGCCATGGGAACACGGGTGACGTGAGTAATTTCACCGGCGTGGTTGACAAAACCAGCGGCTACCTTGGTTCCACCAATATCCACACCGATTAGATAATTATTTTGGTCGCTGGTGGCCATTGACGATTATTTTGGGCGTGTCCCTCAGTAAAAAATATCCATCACTGAGCAACAACCACTGGGTCAACGACGACTGGAGTTGGCCGCGAGCCCCATAGTGCGTAGTACAGAATATAAAGGTAGCAAATCGCGGGGATGATGAAGGCGTGGTGGATGCCGATGCGATCGGCGAGCGCGCCCTCCAGAACCGGCAAAATCGCGCCGCCAACGATGGCCATCACCAACATTCCGGAGCCGTCGCCGGTCAGTGGGCCAAGCTCAGCAATTCCAAGCGTAAAAATACTGGGGAACATAATGGAATTGAAGAGACCTACGGCAATGATGCTCCACATGGCAACGTGGCCGGTGGTCAGCATGGAGATGCAAACTAGGGAGCAGGCCGTGATGGCGGCAACTGCGAGCACGGTGCCCGTTTTTACTTTCTGAAGAATAGCGGAGCCGATGAAGCGGCCGACCATGGCGCCACCCCAATAATAGGTGACGTACTTGGCAGCGGCGAATTCCGGCAGACTTCCGATCTCGGGCTGACCGAAATAATTGATGAGAAAGCTGCCGATGGAAACTTCCGCACCCACGTATACGAAAATGCCAATCGTCCCGAAGACGAGTTGACGATACTTCCACAAGCTGGCTTTTACGCCGGAAGCGCTGTGGCGAGCAGCGCCAGGGATGGCTGGCAACTTGAACATGGCTATCACGATGCCAAAAATGATCAGGGCCAGTCCGATGACGAGATACGGGAGCTTTACAGAAGAGGCTTCCTGAACGCGATAGGCCTGTAAAACGTCGGCGGACATTTGGCGAGTCTCGCCAGTGCCTTTAAAGTTGGCATTCAAGATCAAGAGGCCGCCAACGTACGGGCCAATGGTGGTGCCCAAAGAATTGAAGGCCTGGGTGAGATTTAGTCTGCTGGAAGCGGTTTCCGGCGGCCCGAGAACAGCGACGTAGGGATTCGCAGCTACCTGCAATGCGGTGATGCCCGCCGCGAGAGTCATGAGCGCTACAAGAAACAGTGGAAATGACGCGGCACTGGCGGCCGGGATGAAGAGCAGCGCGCCTACGCCCATGGTGAAGAGACCGGTGACCATGGTCTTTTTGTATCCAATGGCGTCTACGAGTTTTGCGGAGGGAATGGAAAAAATAAAATACGCGGAGAAGAAAGCAAACTGAATGAGCATTACCTTGGCATAGTTCAAATCGAAAATGGATTTCAGATGCGGTACCAGAATATCGTTCAGAACAGTTACGAATCCCCAGAAGAAGAAAAGGGCGGTAACCATGGCCATGGCGGCGACGTTGGTGGAGGCTGGGGCTGGGGAATAGGACCGCGCGACTTCTGCGGGGTTGCTGCTCACATTTACCATCAGGTGGCCTCCGTGTGCATTTTTGGTGGGTGCTTACGGCTGCGCGGCAGGGTGAAGCCCGCACTGGCACGCCAGAAATATAAGCGCAAAAGCACGTGCTGGCTAATAAATCTCACGGCGCATGATGATGCCATAAGAGAGGGTCTAGAAAAACGATATTGTGGTCTTGCGATGTTGGTTGCCAGAGCGGCGCGGAGGATGGCACCTTTCAAACCAAGGAACAAATGCGAGCAGCGTCGGGGCGAATGCGTGACGTAAAACATGCACTTAAGGCGTAAATTATCCGGGCGGTCCGAGATCGCCCATGACCAATGCGCGTCGCGCAAATTACTTTTGAAGCGGATTGCTTAACGTTTGCTTATAAGGTGCTTATAAGGTGGCTTATGGCCTGGGAGAACATTGGCGAATGAAGACGACGAAACAAATTGCAACGATCATCCTGGTCCTATTGCTGGGGGTGATCGCCTACGGATGGTTTCGAACGGGCGGGTCGCGAACGCATTTAGTCGTAACGGTCGAACCATCGCGTGCCGCGCATGCGGCGGCAATTGATCAGAGTTCTCTGTATGCCGCACGAAGTCTGGTGCAAATGCCAACTAGTGCTGACGAATTGCCATTGGCGCAGGAGGCCCTGCGGCTGGGCGATCGCGAGATGGACCTGGCATTCGCGGCAGGGGTGTCGGACGCCCGAGAACATCCAGCGGTATTGAGCGCCGAAGCGAAACAGATCCAAGGCAGGTTGCAAAACGCGGAGAATGCTCTCGACCGAGATAAGGCACGAGTCGACCAGCTTACCGCGGCGTTGGCCAAGGCGGCCGGAGCTAAAAAGGACAGCCTGGACAATCAACTGCAACAGGCGAATGTCCAAGTCGAGCTAGATCAGGATGAAGTCGATAATGCGAAGCAGGAATTAAGCGACGCCGGCGGGGAGGCACAAGGCCGGATTGAGGAGTTGGTGAAGGAGCACGACGCGGCATCGAAGGTCGCGGATACCACAAGCGTTAACACTTCTACCCCACCCGATTTACACGGGATGATCCACCACTACGTGCGCTGGTCGGAACTGCACACTAAAACAAAGCAATTGCGGCAAGCCAAACAGAATGCAGAATCGGCCGCAACTGCGTTCACTACACAGCGCACCGCTCTCCAATCGAGCATCAACTCAAAAACACAAACAGTTCCGGAGAAACTTCAGGGTGGAAATGGGGGCGCGCCTGCGAGCGGATCCAAGCCTCCCACCGATGAAAAATCTGCCAATCCTCCCAACGAAAGTTCGGCCGAGGTCGTCAGCGCTACGAGGCGACGTTCCTTCACCGTAAAAGCACTTACCAACGTTGACGAGCGCATCGAGGATCAAACGCGCTTAGCCGAAACGTATCGAAAATGGATCGAGGTGGTTAATGCACAGAAGGGAGCAGTAATTCATAGAGGGTTGAGAGGCGCTGCCATCATTGTAGGTATCTTGCTGATCGGGATTTTTTTCGACACCTGGTCAAAGAACCTTCTCGGCAAATTGAAATTGGACGCGCGTCAGGCCGAGACTCTTCATGCAGTGATAAGCACCGCGCTGCAAATCATTGCTTTGGGCCTGATTCTTCTTGTGATTTTCGGGCCACCGGGCCAGTTGGGGACTTTCCTGGGGCTAGCGGGCGCAGGTCTTACTGTGGCGTTGAAAGATTTCATCGTGGCGTTTTTTGGTTGGTTCGTGCTGATGGGAAGAAATGGAATCCGCCTAGGCGATTGGGTGGAAATTAACGGAGTGACCGGAGAAGTGGCCGAGCTCGGAATGTTCCATACGGTATTGTTAGAAACCGGCAACTGGACGGACTCGGGTCATCCGACCGGACGACGCGTTACGTTCACCAACAACTTCGCGATTGAGGGCCACTACTTTAATTTTTCCACTTCGGGGCAGTGGCTCTGGGATGAACTGACGCTGGTGGTGGACTCGAGCCAGAGTCCGTACCCGATCGTTGACGCCATTCAAAAGACGGTGCTCGAAGCCACCAAGGAGAGTGCCGGTGAAGCTGAAAAAGAGTGGAAGAATGCCGCGCAGTCGCGAAACGTGGGAGCGTTATCAGCTGCACCGGCCATTAATTTAAAGCCGGTAAGCGGCGGCGTTGAAATTGCGGTGCGGTATATTACGCGCGCGAACGAGCGCTATGCCATGCGGTCAAAGTTATATCAGGCTGCGGTGAGTTTAATCAGCAAGAAGGGCGGGCAAGAGACCGTGTCCGTTACGGAAAAACCAGAAGCGAAACCCGCCTGAGAGGCGAAAACCGGACACGGCAGCAACGTGGATTTGAGAAATGGCTCCCCGGGGAAGATTCGAACTTCCAACATTTCGGTTAACAGCCGAAGTGGAAACTCTAATAAGCCCTGTCCTAGCAAGAAGTTCGACACTGCCAAAAAAGAAGTGCTCCACTTAGATTATTTATTGCGGTTAAAATCTAACGGCCCCAGGAGACTGCGATGATCCCCCTGAAAGATATGTACTTCAAAGTACAGATGTGTTTGTCCCCAGAACAAGAAACGGATATGCGACTCGTGATGGAGACGCAAAGTCGCAAAAACGGTGGCGATCCAGATAGCGCCCCATGTCGTGTTGGGTACTCAGTGGAAATCATGTCAATTCCGCAGGCGTTTGAATGGTTCCAAGGGCTAAAACACGCCTACGACCAAGAACAAGCAGCGTCCAGCGGGGTGACAAAATGATCGGCGGAAATATGAATTTTA
>DATMOS010000056.1:0-13535 GCA_035568155.1 Verrucomicrobiia bacterium
AAGGTTTCGATGAATATCAGTTTAAAGTATCGCGAACCAAGCGAGACGGTCGTATGATGGCGCTGATTCCGGAGCGAAAAGCAGATTTTTCCCGAGACTATTCGCGAACAAATGGACTTGCCAAGCTGCGAGTTTGCTCCAGTCGGAGTAGGGATCATGATCGCTCACAACCCCCTCCACGGATCCGGACGAGCGGATTTCCCGCATCCGGCTCTTGCCTTAGGTAACGACGCCCAGCGTTGGCCAACAGCGGCGAAGCTCATGCGGCGCAGAGGATAGGGATGACAGACGATAGGCACACGCAGCCAGCGGTGGATTCGTAGACATCCTTGAGATCGAAATAGTCCGCTTTCAAAAAGTCGGCGATTAATGCTTTGACAGTGGCGGGAGAAATGTGTCCTTCCTGTGTTCCGGTGACTGCGACAAATTGCTTGCCATCGTAGTGAAGCCGACCGTCTTCAAATACCTACAGCGAATAAACTGGACAGAAACCGTAACATGCCGTGCGCCTAAGTGTGATAACGGGCAACTCCTGCGCGCTGAATATCCAAGTTAATGACGTTAACGTTAACAAGGCAACTATTGAACTAATACATTTCATGACTGTTAGTCTGACATACAGAGTCCGCAAGGCGATAAATACTGATTTAACGCGCATACCGGAGATGTGAATTTCAAGTTCCTGGTAGTCAGCGGTATTTAGCGCGGATCGACGAGCGCTCTCGCGCGGTAGTTGAACGGCTCGCGCGGGGGCGGTTAGTTTTGCCGCAGCGGTGGCATTGGTATTGGAATGCTATAGGTTTTCGAGCCTACGCCCACTCCGCCGAGACAAGTGTTTGGAGGAATGGTGCAGATGGAGTGGGTGCCCTGGCATTCGGCGGCCCAGAACATCATTCCCAGCATTCCGTCAGTGGTTCCCGCTCCCGCTGGGGCGACGGTTTCCACAAAAGTTCCAGTGGTATCTTCCAGCGAGCCGCTAAAGGTAGTGCACTCCGGCGCGGGATTTCTCCCGGTCACGATATAAATGCTTCCGGTCATCTTCGCGGGCGCCAACGGCGGCACCGGAGGAGTGATGCGCGGGTAACCGCTGATGTGCTGCTGCCAATTGGACTCCGCAGCTGAAGTGCTGGGCTGTTTATTGGGGACCATGGCGTTGGCATAGTCCAGAACTGGATTGGAGCTGGTGAGCCAGTTGGTGGTCGCCGTTGCTGCCAGTGGCACTAGATACTGATCGCCGGCGGCCAGGTCGATCGTCAAGCGGGCCGCCAGATTATTGCCGGTGGCGTCGTAAGGCAGGATCGAACGATACGCGTTGATGAACGCCTGCAGCCCGTTTAAATTCGGGCTGGTGTTGTTCTCATAATCGATTTCGATGCCCACCCCCAAGCGGGTGGCTAACTGTGCGGCATAAATACCGAGCTGGGTGGCGTTGGTTGACAGCGCCTGGTCCCAGTAGCTGGTGTAGGTGATGCCACCGATGGAGAGGATCACGCGAATATTGTGGCTAGTGAAATAACTGACGATGGCCGGAGTCATGCCGATGGGCGCACCGTTGACGTCGCCTGCATCATTGGTCTGATTCAACAGCTTCAAAGGATTCACGAAACTTAACACCACCAGATTCACGGACGGGCTGCCGTCGCCGCGGTCGATGATCCAATGATTCTTGGTGTCGAAGTCGGTCATGTCGCGGACCGAAGCCCAGGTGCAGAAATCGCTTCCGCAGTGCCAGGCGCCGTAGACCTGCATTTGAGTAGCGCGCGCCGGGATGCAGGAGCACAGCAAGAAGGCCGCAGCCAGGAAAGGCATGGTGGTTAACTTCTGTTTCATAGTACCTCCTTGTAATTGGAAGGCCGGGCTCGGGCCAGCTTATAGATTCCTGGCAGAAGGAGTCAAATAAAATTAGTTTGCAGGAACAGGATTACTGGCAACGTTTTTGATCAGGAAGCGCTAGAAAGGGAGATCAATGACGTATGTTGTTACGCCCCCAAATAAAGCCCCGGCAATTTCGTATACTGCTGCCATGCGAATCCCATTCGTTTTGCCTGTGCTCTTGCTCGGAACGCTTCTTGGGTGTGGTCCTGTCCGTTCTTCTGATCTCGCCCTGGTGCACGCCAAGATTTATCCGTCACCGACAGAGCCTGCCATCGAGGATGGCACGGTACTGGTGCACGATGGGCGCATCACGGCCGTCGGTCCTAGCGCCACGACAAAATCTCCGCGTTTTGCCCGCGCCGTCACTGTCATCGATTGCAAAGGCATGATAGTCACCGCCGGCTTCTGGAACAGCCACGTGCACATCCTTGCGCCGGGCTTGCTTCACGCGGAAAAACTTTCGCCTCAAGAGCTCACTTCGCAACTTGAGGAGATGTTGACGCGCTGGGGATTTACGACCGTCTTTGACATCGCGTCCATCTTGAACAACACGACTCTCATCCGGCGGCGCATAGAAAGCGGCGAAGTGAAAGGGCCCAGGATTCTCACCGTCGGCGAGCCCTTTTGGGTGAAAGGGGGAACGCCTATATATGTGAAGGGATTTCTTGAGGACAACCACATCAGCATCCCCGAAGTCGAATCGAACACCCAGGCGGTAGAGCGAGTGCGCCAGCAGATCCACGACGGCGCAGACGGCATCAAGATTTTTGCGGGCTCCGTCGAACGCGACAGCATCTTGGTCATGCCTGTGGATTTGGCTAAAGCTATCGTCGCGGAGGCCCACCGCGCGGGGAAACCTGTTTTTGCCCATCCTTCCAACCAGGAAGGAATAGACGTGAGCCTTCAGAGCGGAGTGGACATTCTAGCGCACACGACCCCGACTGGTGGCCCGTGGAGCTCGTCACTTGTTCAACGCATGAAAGCGGCACACATGGCGCTCATCCCCACGCTTACACTGTGGCACGTGGAAAGCAGAAACGAATCACCCGAAGAGTTCGAAAAACAAATGAACGCCGTGGTGCTGCCACAACTGCGGGCTTATTCTGAAGCGGGCGGGCAGATTCTGTTTGGCACCGATGTGGGCTACATCGAGCACTTCGATACTGGGGAAGAGTTTGCGTGGATGTCTCGAGCGGGCATGAGCTTCCAGCAAATCCTTGCTTCACTCACCACCAATCCTGCGCAACGCTTCGGCTACTCGACGCGTCGCGGACGCGTCGCGAAAGGGATGGACGCAGACCTGGTCGTGCTCTCCGCAGACCCCGCTCAAGATGCCAGTGGCTTTTCGCGAGTGGCCTTCACCATTCGTCTCGGTAAAATAATCTTCCGCAAACCCTAAAACCAGCGCCGCACCAGAGCAGAAGAGACAGCTGGCCCAAATCCTGTCAGACGCGTTTGGTGAACCAGTGAAGTGCTAGCCGGAAGGATGTAGGATAATCTTTCTGATTGCCCACAAGCAGGCCGAGAGATTCTAGGTAACAAATTGGTGCATCAGCGAATGGCCGTACAGTGATGGACGGCACGACACTTTACGTCGTCCTAGTGGTATTCAGGAGTTACGCTCGAAGTGACCGAATTACCAAAAGCCGGAAACAGAAAGGCTGGTAAGCTATTCCGGCACGGCGAACCACGTCGAAAATGGCACACCAGCAAACTTGGGATCCTGACCGCTACGCCCGCAACGCCCGCTTCGTCGCTGACCTTGGCGCGCCCGTAGTTGATCTCCTCGCGCCGCGCGCTGGCGAGCACATCTTAGACCTCGGCTGCGGCGACGGCGTGCTCACTGCGAAGCTCGCCGCGTTGGGATGCCACGTCATCGGCGTCGATGCGAGCGCTCAGCAAATCGACGCCACGCGAAAACTCGGCCTGGACGCCCGCGTAATGAACGGTGAAGCTCTCGATTTCGATAGCGAATTCGACGCCGTATTCAGCAACGCGGCGCTGCACTGGATGCGCGATCCCGCCAAGGTCATCGCCGGAGTGAATCGTGCACTCAGACCGCACGGACGTTTCGTCGGCGAACTCGGTGGCCACGGTTGCGTCGCCAAAATCAAGAAGGCGTTGGTTGAAACCCTCAATCGCCGCGGCATGGACGGAGAAGCCACAAGCCCTTGGTATTTCCCCACCGTCGAAGACTATTCACAGCAACTGATGCGTGGCGGATTCGTCGTGAGCTATATCGCCCTCATACCCCGCCCAACTCCGCTCCCTGGTGATGTCACCAGCTGGCTGGAAACCTTTGCCGAGAGTTTCACTTCAACGTTGTCGCCCGCCGAACGACCCTCCTATATCGCTGAAGTCCGAGAAGCCTTGCGCCCGGAACTCTGCGACGCCGAGGGCAAGTGGACCGCCGATTACATCCGCCTCCGCTTCGCCGCCAACAAGCGCGTCTAATCGGCCAATCCCGGTACCTTCTACCTAAGTCACGCACTTATCGGAAACTCACCCAATACCGTCGCGAGAGTATCGTGAACTATTTCGCGTACCGGTTAGCAAAGATAAAAGGCAATGTTGTTAGCCGGCGAAAGTGAACAGATTCTAATTGCCACGACCGCGTTGGCCCAGCGCAAGAAAAACCCCACACGCGAATTGAGCGTGTGGGGTGAGGCGATCCGCGATGCGGACCAGGCGACTTCAACGGGCCTACTAGCCGCCGAGATACTGCACGTGGGCATAGGTGCCGAGGCGGGTGTTATAGGCGAGATACCAGCCTGGGTGATCTGGGTCGTCGTATATCACGATGTCGTCGCTGTCCCATAGCCAATCGCTGGTGTAGCCGTAGTCATACGGCGCCACGCCCCAGAAGAAGCCGCCAAACCGGAAACGGTCGTGGCCTCCGCCCTCGAGACGATAAATGTGGTTACGGCCAATTTCACCGCCGAAGTGTCCGTGCTCCCAAACGTGATCCTGATGGTAACGGGCATCGTTGCGGCCTCCTTCATGGCCGACCCATTGATCGTTTTGAGCATGAACGTGAGGAGCTTCGGGATGGCTTGGCTGGTCGCGAAAGGTGGCACGCCCTTGCTCGCCACCTGGGTGGCCTCCTCCTCCTTGATTACCGTGCTGAACCTGAGCTGAGCTTCGAGATGGAGTGGGGCCGTGAGCAGGGATGTGACCGCCGCCAACCTCCGGTCCGGCGTGGGCACCGCCTCCAGATGGATGCTGACCACCACCTCCGCCTTGAGGATGCCCGCCACCTCCGCCTCTTTGCTGGGCGAACGCCGCGAGCGACAAAGTCAAAAGAACTGCAAGCAGACCCGTTAGCTTTTTCATGCGCGCCTCCGAGTGAAATTTGATGAGTGTTTCAGCTGACTAAGCTTGGATGCCACGGTGTTATTTTTTGGTTCCACATTAACTGCTCAGCCTTCTGAGCTGAGTTTAAGGGCTGGCTGCTTCAAGTCAAAAATAAAAATAAAACCCCACGCGCAACTATGACGCGTGGGGCGGCGAGGCGACATCAGGACCATGAGGCACTAAGGGCTAGTCGACGATTATTACCAGCAAGCGGACACCGGGATGGCGCGGATCGATCAGATAATAGTTACCGTCGATGTAGTCGATATATACGTCATCGTTGTAGTCCCAATCAGAAGGCCACGCTTCGGAATATTCGAAATAATAACCGCCATAATTAAAGCGGCGGTCGCCGCGCTGCACATGGAAATGATGCGAGCTGCCAAAACTGGCTCGAAACTGCTCCTCCGGAACGCGCCGAGTACCGCCGCGCTCGTTAGCATTACCAGCGTTGGCGCGGTCGTTGTGTTGCCCGGTCTGCTGGGCGCGCTGCTGGTCTTGCGGACGATCTTGCTGCTGAGCTGGCTTGGATTGGTTACGCTCGTCTTGCTGTTGCGCGCGATCATTCTGTTGCGTGGGCTGTTGCGCGGGCTTTGTCGCCTGGTTGCGATTGCGATCATCTTGCTGCTGTTGTTGGGTGCGATCATTTTGCTGCGCGGGTTTGGCGCGGTCCTGGGGTTGCTGCTGTTTGGCAGGCTCCTGCTTGGATTTGTCGGCGGGCTGATCCTGCTTGCCTTTATTTGGTTCTTCGCCCTTCTTGGGTTCTTCCTGCTTTTTCGGTTCTTCTTGTTGAGGTTTATCTTTATCTGGTTCTTGCCGGGCATAGGTGGCGGCGCCGACAAGGAGAATCATCACCGCTGTACCAAGGACGAGCTTCATCTGCATTTGATTCCTCCGTTTTTCACTCTCTTCGCGAAGTCTTGCGCTTACGTAATACGTAGAGCGACTAACTTGGGTCTGGCGGGGATGATTTCTTTTAGCATGGCAGTGGCTAAGGCTCGATAGGGCGATACAGGTAGGAATATGACGGATTGCCTGTAGGGTGCGGCGAGTCGCGGAGGTTATTGAGACGCCGGAGCGCCCTGGAAAAGCGAGGCGTAGGACAAAAAGACGGTGAGGCCGATCATGAAAATGGCCGTTACCCACGCGATGATATTGAAGGTCAGGGTGTTGACGTAGTCGCCCATCAAGTCGCGGCGGTTCACGAGCAAAAGGATAAAAATGATGACGACGGGAAGCCAGATGCCGTTGCCAACCTGGGAGAAGATGAGGATTTTCCAAAGTGGGGCATGCGGAAGCAGGACGACGCCTGCGCCGACTGCGATGAGCACGGTGTACAGGCCGTAGAAAATGCGAGCGTCTTCAAATTTATGATCGATTCCGGCTTCGAAGCCCAGCCCTTCGCAAATCACATGCGCGGTAGAGAGCGGCAAAATAGAGGCGGCGAAGACCGAGGCGTTCAGCAAACCGAAGGCGAAGAGGTAGCCGGCCCACACGCCTGCGAGCGGGATCAAGGCACGAGCCGCGTCCTTGGCTTCGTTGATGTCGCGATGGCCGGTGGCGTAAAGAGTGGCCGCGGTACAAACGATGATGAAGAAAACGATGACCATGCAACTGATGCTTCCGACCAGCACGTCTGCGCGGGCTTGAGGATATTGGCGGGGGCCGACTTTTTTCTCAACGAAGCCAGCTTGCAGATAAAAGAATTGCCACGGGGCGATGGTGGTTCCGATCAAGCCAGTCAGCATAAGTAAATAATCGGAGGTGAAGTGAATGTTGGGAACAACCGTGGCACGCGCGGCGACGATCCAGTCCGGCTTGGCCAACAACGCCGAAATTATGTAGGTGACATAAAAGCCGCAGGCGAAGAAAAAGATGATCTCTACTTGACGGTAGGTGCCTTTCAACACCAATGCCCAAACAAGAAACGCAGCGATAGGCACAGCCGCGTATTTGCTGATGTGAAATATCTCCATGGCAGCGGCAACGCCGGCGAATTCGGCGACCACGTTCGCCAAATCCACGAAGAAACCGGTGACCATTACAAAGAAGGTGGGGCGAAAGCCAAACTCTTCGCGGATTAAATCAGAGAGGCCTTTGCCGGTGATCACGCCGAGGCGCGCGCACATTTCTTCGGTTACATACAGCGCGATGGTCATGGGAATCAATGACCACAGCAGCGCGTAACCGTAATGTGCGCCCGCCTGCGTATAGACCGAGATGCCACCGGCATCGTTGTCCACGTTGGACGTGATCAGGCCGGGGCCTACCACCGCGAGCAGCAGCGTGAGGCGCTTGCGCAGACCGCGGATGCGCTTCTGCAGGTCCGTGCCGCCGGAGCGGACGGTGGCGAACCTTTCGGAGATGGCGCCCCAGTCCATTTGGTGCTTTACGATTCCCTTCCCTCAAGGATTTTCAATGGCTGCCACTTGTTAACAAAAATTACTGACTTTTGACCAGGCGTGAGACCACGTCATCGACGGTGATTACGCCGATGGGATGCTTGTGCTCGTCGATCACCGTCAAAGATCGCAAATTATATTTGTCAAATAACTCGAAGACCTCTTCGCCTTTGGCATCGGGCTCAAGGTTTAACAACGGCTCCATTTTCAGTTCAGAGACACTTTGCTCCGGGGCGGCCAGCAGCAGGCGTGAAACGGTAACAGTTCCCGCGAAGGAGGCGGATTTGTCGAGGAGCACGATGGTGTCGAGCTGCTCGAGATTCAGATCCTGATTGCGCATCCATTGAATTACTTCGTCACGCGTGGTTTCTTCACCCACATATGCGAAATCGGGGTTCATCATGCCGCCGGCGGTGCTGGGATCGAATTGCAATAGTTCGCGAACTTCCCGGGCTTCCTGTCCGGGCATCTCTTCGAGGACTTCGTCGAAAGTCTGCTTGGGCAGGTCGGCGAGAAGGTCGGCGGCGGCGTCCGGAGCCATTTCTTCGAGGATGTCGGCGGCCTTGCCGGGATCGAGTTTTTCGACGATTTGGGTGGTGAGGCGTTCGTCGAGCTCGGCGAGCACGGCGCCAGCAGTTTGCTCATCGAGAGAGGCGATGATGCCCTGGCGCTCAGCGGCGGAAAGGTCTTCCATGATGGCCGCGAGATCGGCGGGATGCAGATCTTCCAGTTTTTCGTGGGTGATGCGCAGCTTTACGCGGCGCAGCGGATCGGGTTCCACCAGGTTGACGAACTCCCAGCGAATGGTGCTTTGCGGCAGGCCACTTTGCAGCCTGCGAATCATGGCGGGAGAAACCATACCGTGGAGCAAGCGGCGAACTGCGCCGGGGAGTCCAACATCGACCTGGGTAAGGCGCAGCTCGGTGTTGCCGTTGCTGCGCAATTCGACGAGGTCAACGTCATTGACACGCACAACTTTGCGGCCGCGGATGTCGATGATTTGCTGGTCGAGTAAATCCTTTTGTACCGCAAGCCAGGATTCGTTGGGCTCGTAGAGCTGGAGGGCGCGTTCGCTGACATTAAGGCGAATCTCACCGACCGCAACGGAAGCGATCTGGTCGTGACGAGCTACCAGCGGGGGAAAATGGCCGCGCGTCAGCAGAAAATGGGAAATACGATTGGGTTGGTCCGCGGGCTCGACGAAGAACTCGCGCACCTTCCCGACATAATTCCCTTGGAGGTCGTAGGCTTTGGAGCCCATCAGTTCTGTGGCGTACAGTTCCATAACGTGTTCCTTGTGCTGTTGTGCTTCTTTACGTTGCAGGCGCGACTTGCATAACAAAAAACCCGCAAACCTGACGACAGGCCGCGGGCAAGTTCCTGGACGAAATGGACTTGCCGCTAGCCCCGGGCAGCCCTCCCGATAGGCGAATTTTTCCCGACACGTGTTGCAGCGGCGGCTTGCACCGGGGCGGAAGGTACGCCCATAAAACTCACGAAGATGTGGTTATGGCTGAAACATCTTCTTAGTATGTGGCTGGCAGGGACGCCGCCAGGCTCAGGTTCGAGTTCGCCGCTTAAGTACATCGAGAGAGAATTTGCTCCGTACTGACGACCCGGAATGGCAGGTCGGGCATGCTGCGAGGCATACGCGTTCGGAAATAAAAAAACGCGCGCGATGCCCTGAGCAGTGATAAGCCGAGGAGCGCCGCAAGTCAAGCAAAGAATGACGTTTGCGACAGAAAATTTTCAGAAATGTGAACTTTTTTGAAAGAGCGTCAGCTATTTTTATGGGGGAAGAGCATGTTTTGCGGTTGTTGACCCTTGCGCCGGCAGTCTTCGACATAGAGCGAGAGGTAATTGGTCACGATGTAGTCCCTTTTTGAATAGCCAAGCTCGGTGGCGGCGCGATCGATGGCGGCAGGAGGCCCTTCTAGTTCTACGAACGTGCCGATGGGGGTCTCGTCGACTTCGATAAGCAAGCCGCGAGCCCATGACTGTTTGGCCGGTAATTGGTAGGTGGTGCGATATTTCTCGTAGCGGAACCAGCCGCGCATGCCCAGGCCTTCGAAGATTTTTACGAGGTTGGCTGAGTCAGTGACCTGCGCTTCGATTTCGTCGCGGACTTTGTGGGAGCCGAAGGATGGATAGCGGCTGGAGGGAGTTGCCATTTGCTGCGCGGTGGGGCGTTTGAAGGTGAGGATTTGTCGAGTTGGCGTTGAGGACTTCGCAGAGGCGGATGGATTGGCTTTGCGCGATGTTTTGGTCTTCTTGATCTTCGGGGATTTTTTGGCAGCCGGCGCTGCTACTGTTTCGGTGCGGAGCCTCAGGAGTTGGCCGTGTTTAGCAAGGCCGCCGTCCGGCGTATCGAAGATCACATTGTCTTGGTGAACGCGGCCGGTTGCAGAACCAACGGGCTTGGCGCCCAGGCGTCTGAGGATCCGCTGGAAGGCTTTGAGGTCGCGAATTTTAAGTTTAATTTCGGTTTCGTCCGGCATGGTATTCCGTCACTCGGCGAAATTGGCTGCAATCGACTTGCCCGACGGCGGCTTTCTACGGGTGCGAAGTTCCGATAGTATAGCGGACGAAGCCAATTTTTATCAGAACGAGACATTATGGGCAGCGTAGTTCTAGCCGCCGGGTTAGACTGCGCGAAATCACAAATTGGGGCGCATGGATAAAGACTTAAAAACAACGACTACAATTTTTGCAATCACAGCGGCGAACGGCGAAGCGTCGGGTGAGAAAAGCACAGTGAATGTTTCCAAAGCCGGCGTGAACGGCGGTGCGGCGAGACCGCCAATTGCGCGAAGAGAGCCAGTGGAGATGGTGCTGCATGATGACCGGCGTGTGGATCATTACGCATGGCTGCGGAATAAAGAAAGCGTCGAGGTGATTGATTATTTGAAGGCGGAGAACGCCTACACCGACGAGGTGTTGCTGCCGACGGAAGCCCTGCAAGAAAAACTTTATCAGGAGATGCTGGGGCGAATTCAGCAGACGGACTTGTCGGTGCCTTACCGGTTGCGGGGCTACTGGTATTTCACGCGCACCGAAGAGGGCAAGCAGTATCCGGTGCGTTGCCGCCGGCGTGATATTGAGGGTGCGCCTGAAGAATTGATGCTGGATTTGAATGCGCTGGCGGAAGGCCATTCGTTTTTGGGGCTGGGTGCTTTTGAGGTGAGCGACGATAACGATCTGTTGGCGTATTCGACAGACACTACGGGATTTCGGCAATACACGCTGCAGATTAAAAAATTGTCGAGTGGCGAGACGCTGGAAGAACGATTTGAGCGGGTGACCAGCGTAGCCTGGGCGGCGGACAATCGCACGCTATTTTTTACCGAAGAGGATGACACCACCAAGCGGTCGCATCGCTTGTACCGGCATGTGCTGGGTTCAGGCCAAGCGCCGATTTTACTTTATGAAGAAAAAGATGAGCGGTTCCGCATCGGCGTGGAGCGTACTCGGAGCGGAAATTTCTTAATACTCACGAGCGGGAGTCACACAGCGAGCGAAGTGCGGATCCTGTCCGCAAAGCATGCAGGCGGCAATTTTTCTGTGATCGCGGCGCGCGAAGATAACCATGAATATTATGTCGATCATCATCCGGGCGATGGAGAGTCCTCGGACGCTGGGGTGTTTTATATCCGCACGAATTCGGGCGGACGAACATTCAGACTGATGGAAGTTTCCACCAAGGAGCCGGAGCGGGAATTTTGGCGCGAAATTATTCCTAACCGGCCGGACGTCATGCTGGCGGGTGCGGACGCGTTTGGTAATCACCTGGTGCTTTTTGAGCGCGAGGGTGGGTTGCCGTATCTGCGTATCATCGACCTTGAAGATGCCAGAGACAAGAACGAAGGCCGCAAAAGTGATTTGCTTGAGGACTCACACCGCATTGAATTTGCGGAGCCGGCTTACAACGCATCACTCGGTACGAATCCTGAATTTATAACCGATTTCGTGAGATTTCAGTACGAGTCGTTTGTTACGCCGCGTTCGGTGTTTGATTACAACGTACACACGCGGGAACGGATTTTGCTCAAGCAGCAGCCGGTGCTCGGCGGATACGATGCGCGGCGATACGTCACGGAGCGATTGAATGCTTCGGCTGTGGATGGGACGCAGGTACCGATTTCAATTGTGTACCGGCGAGAAACTTTCGCCCGCGAGCCTGGCTGGCCCGAAGATCGCAGTACTAGCGCGCCGTTGTTGCTTTACGGATATGGAAGTTACGGCATCTCCGTTCCTGTGACGTTTAGCTCGAATCGATTGAGTTTGCTGGACCGCGGCGCGGTTTTTGCGATTGCGCATATTCGGGGTGGCGGCGAATTGGGCAAGCCGTGGCACGACGCCGGGCGAATGCGCCAGAAGATGAATACGTTTGCGGATTTTATTAGCGCAGCGGAATTCCTGATTGCGCAGCGATACACGTCACCAGAGAAATTAATTATCGAAGGTGGAAGCGCGGGCGGGCTGCTGATCGGGGCGGTTGTAAATCTGCGTCCCTATTTGTTTCATGCGGCGATTTCGCATGTGCCGTTCGTGGATGTGTTGAACACTATGCTGGACGCTTCCCTGCCGCTGACGGTGGGCGAATATGAAGAGTGGGGCAATCCGCAGGTGGCGGAAGATTATTGGGTGATGAAATCGTATTGCCCTTATACGAATGTGTCGCGGTGCGCCTATCCAGCGATGCTGGTGAAAACGGGATTGAATGACAGCCAAGTGATGTATTGGGAGCCCGCCAAGTATGTGGCGAAAATGCGGGCGATGAAGACGGATACGAATCCGTTGCTGTTTAAGGTAAATATGGGCGCCGGACATGGCGGGGCTTCGGGAAGATACGATTATTTGCGCGAGGTGGCGCTGGACTATGCGTTTGTGCTGACGCAATCGGGAATCCGCGATTGAATCACAGCCAGGGATTTGCGCGCGGTTGGTCTGCGATTACGCGGGCTCCGCGAACGCGAGAAACACATACGTTAGAGCGACGCGCAAGATTTCGCTTACTTCCATGATCGAAGCTACTACCCCGCTCATGCAGCAGTACCAGGGCATCAAGTCGCGGTATCCGCACGCGCTGCTACTTTTCCGCCTCGGTGATTTCTACGAGTTGTTTTACGAAGACGCGATCATTGCCGCGCGCGAACTGCAAATCACGCTTACTTCCAGAAACCGGGAAAAGGGCCAGCCGATTCCCATGTGTGGCGTTCCTTACCATGCTGCGGATGGATACATCGCACGGCTGATTCGCGCGGGATTCAAGATTGCCATTTGCGATCAGATGGAGTTGCCAGGGCCGGGCAAGAAAATTGTACGGCGGGAAGTGGTGCGCGTTATCACCCCGGGTACCGCGACCGATGGCGCGGTGCTGGAAGCACGCGAAAATAATTTTTTGGCGGCGGTGGCTAAGGACGCTGCAGGCACGTTGGGAATGGCATATGTGGACTTGTCCACCGGAGAATTTCAGGCCACGGAGTTTGGCGGAGTTGGCGCGGCCGAGGCGCTGCGCGATGAACTGCAATTGCTGAGGCCGCGCGAGACGCTGCTGCCTCGTCCCCAACAATTGTTTGAAACGGCGAAGACGTCCCTGCTGGATGGGACGGGCGGCGTTGAATCGCGGCTGGATGAATGGATTTTTCAGCACGATTACGTGGAACGAATTCTGCGGGAACAGTTTGGAGTGGCGGAGTTGACCGGCTTTGGACTGGATGGGCACCCGCAATCGATGGCGGCGGCCGGCGCGATCATTCATTACCTGCGCGAAAACGCCGCGCGTGGAGACGACGCGCATAGCGTGGAGGCACTGCGTCATCTTGATGGGGTGCGTTATTACGAGCAACAGAATGCGCTGGTGCTTGATCCTGTTTCGGTACGCAACCTGGAGTTGATCAATCC
>DATMOS010000057.1:0-85584 GCA_035568155.1 Verrucomicrobiia bacterium
TGTTCGGCGCGTCCTCCATGGCCGAGCTTGGCGCAGCCATCCCACGCAGCGGCGGCCAATATAATTTTTCGCGCCGCGCTATCGGCGACTACGCCGGCTTCATTGTCGGCTGGAGCGATTGGCTTTCTAGTTGCGGCACACTCGCAGCCGTAGCCATCGTCATCGGTGAGTACAGCGGAAAACTAATCCCCGCGCTTGCTGGCGGCGACTACACTATAAAAACCATCGCCGTCTCTGTGATCGTCGGGTTCGGAATCCTCCAATGGCGCGGCGTGCGCTGGGGCAGTCGCGCACAACTACTCACCTCCGCAATGAAGACCGGCGCTTTTGTAATCCTGGTCATCGCTTGTTTCGCGCTTGGTGGAAACGCCCATCGAGCCTCCCTCGCAGCAGAATCCGCAACCAACCTCGCTCTTCCTTCAGGCTGGCTCCTCGCAGTCGCAATGATGCTCGGCCTCCAGGAGGTTTTCTATACCATCGACGGTTGGGACGGCATCATCTACTTTGGCGAAGAAGTTCGCAACCCCGGCAAGGACGTCCCGCGCGCCATCTTTGGCAGCGTCTTCTCCATCATGGGCATTTATCTGCTCCTGAACGCCGCCGTCCTCTACGTCCTGCCCATGAACGAAATCGCCGGCAACAACTTCTCCCTGGGCACCGCCGCCGAGCGCATTTTCGGCCATTACGGCGATCCCATTATCCGCGCCATCATGGTGGTTTCTCTTCTAAGTTGCATAAATGCCGTCCAACTCTTCTGCTCGCGCATCCTCTACGCCATGAGCGCGGACGGCTTGTTCTTCCGCAGCGTCGCGCGCGTAAACAAAGGCGGCACGCCCGAACTCGCGCTCCTTCTCAGTACCGTCACCGCCGTGCTCTTCGTCCTCGGCTCCTTCGAACGCGTCATCGCCATGCTCTCGTTCTTCTTCGTCGCCGATTACACCCTTACCTACATTTCCGTCTTCGTGCTGCGAAAGAAAGAGCCTCATATGCCTCGGCCCTATCGCGCCTGGGGCTACCCGTGGACCACTGCGATAGCGCTGCTCCTATCAGTTTTATT
Organism: Verrucomicrobiia bacterium; assembly: GCA_035568155.1. Taxonomy (GTDB): domain Bacteria; phylum Acidobacteriota; class Terriglobia; order Acidiferrales; family UBA7541; genus Acidiferrum. The sequence continues at coordinate 1,058 of DATMOS010000057.1, forward strand.
TTTGATTGGTTCTCTGGTACCAGACATGGGAGAAGTTTTCCGAGCCTTATTCGTGGTTAGGGATTTTCATAGATTTTTTCACATCAGCGAATACACGCCAGCCGAATTAGCCCTCGGCATGCTGCTTTTAAGCTATCCGGTGTATCGGGTTCTTAAATGGGGCGCCGCTCGCCGACCCCTGACTAGGTAGAGGGGCTCACTCAGGAACGCAGACCGGTTTCGAGCGACCCTACGAAACTTTCTCCGCAATCGACTTCGCCTGCAAGAAATGCAATAAATAATCTTTCCCACCGGTCTTCGAATCCGTCCCTGACATATTAAATCCGCCAAATGGATGCGCACCCACCATCGCACCCGTGCATTTGCGGTTCAAATAAAGATTGCCCACGTGAAAGGCTTCTTCCGCCTTCTCAATCTTATCGGGATTCTGCGAATACACCGCCCCAGTCAATCCGAATTCCGTATCATTGGCAATTTCCAGGGCATGATCAAAGTCACGCGCTTTAATCACTGCCAAAACAGGCCCGAATATTTCTTCCTGCGCCACGCGCGCCTTCGGCGGCACATTCGCAATAATTGTCGGCTGGATAAAATACCCATCCCCAGGCGCACGCCCGCCTCCCAACACAACTTTCCCCTCTCTCTTCCCCACATCGATATAACCAAGAATTCCTTCCATCGCCATGCTGCTCACCACCGGCCCCATATAATTCCCAGGATCCTCACTCGGCCCCACGGTAATTTTCTTGGCGCGGTCCACCAACTTCTCCACAAACATGTCGTAGATTTTCTCCGACACAATCGCCCGCGAACACGCCGAGCATTTCTGCCCCTGGTACCCAAATGCCGCCGCCGCAACACCCTCGACCGCCGCGTCAATATCCGCCTCCTCATCCACAATCGTGGCGTCCTTACCGCCCATCTCCAAAACCGCCCGCTTGATCCAGATCTGGCCGGGAGCTTTCTTCCCCGCCGCTTCGCTGATCAGCAGCCCGACTTCCTTCGATCCCGTAAACGCGATGAATCGCGTCTTCGGATGCTTCACCAGTGCATCACCAACAATCTCGCCAGCCCCAGTCAGAAAATTCAAAGCCTCCCTGGGAATTCCCGCCTCATAAAGAATCTCGACAACTTTCGCCGCCACCGTCGGCGATTCTTCCGAAGGCTTCAAAATCACCGTGTTCCCCGTCACCAGCGATGCCACCGTCATCCCCGCCGCAATTGCCGCCGGAAAATTCCATGGCGGAATAACCACGCCAACACCGAGCGGGATATAAACCAGGTAATTCTTCTCGCCCTTCTGTGGCGTGACCGGATGCTGCCCGGCAAACCTCAGCATCTCGCGTCCATAAAATTCCAGAAAATCAATCGTTTCCGCCGTGTCCGCATCCGCCTCGATCCAGGACTTGCCTACTTCCGCGCAGATCAGCGCGGAAAGCTCAAATTTGCGTTCGCGAATAATTTCCGCCGCGCGAAATACCATCTCGACGCGCTTTTCTGCAGGCACACGTTTCCACGTTTCGAACGCCTTGGCCGACGCTTCCACCGCCTGACTCGCGTGCTCAGCCGTCGCCGTCTGAAACATTCCAATTACCTGCTTCGGGTGAGAAGGATTCGTCGAGGTCATCTTCGCCGTGGTGATAATCCTCTCCCCGCCGATATACATAGGATATTCACGCCCAAATTCCGCTTCCACTTTCTTCAGCGCCGCGCGCATAGCCCGCTCATTTTCCGGCTTGGAAAAGTCCACAAACGGTTCGTTAGTGAATTCTGAGACGTGCACTCTCGTTTCGGCAGTAGCCATACGGAAATCTCCTTCGGTCTTCAACCATTCATTCTACTGTGTTGGGAAACTGTCGGACAACCGCGCAGAATCAAAACGCCTTTGCCGGTGGAGAGTAGGAAGGAATTAATTTAGCGGCGAAAAATAGAAAAAAGCCAAAATATCAGTGACAATCCGACGCTTAAAAGTAGGCAGGTTACGATCGGAAAATAAAATGTAGTGTGTTGACCGCGATGAACTATATCCCCAGGCAATCGCCCCAGTCGCAACGGCAACCGTCCGGTCAAATACAAAAACGCCCCGACAACCACCGCAATCCCCCCAAGCAGTAAGAGTCCTCGTCCGAGTTCACGCAGCGGATCCATGTTCACGAAGTCTACGCCCAGGGCCCCCGCAAGCAATACCGTGGCTACGGGAGAAACTTTGACACGAGAAGCACTGGACCAAAGGTCCAATCCAACTAAATCAGTTCATGCCCCGCAAAAAAATACCCAATTTCAAACGCCGCCGTGTCCGGGGCATCTGAGCCATGACTGCAATTATTCCCAATACTCGTACCCAGATCATGCCGAATGGTTCCAGGTGCCGCTTTCTTCGGATCAGTCGCGCCCATGGCGTCACGCCATTTCGTAATGGCTCCGTCAGCTTCCAGAACCATGGCCACAATCTTTCCCGAACTCATAAAGTCCGTAAGCTCCCCAAAAAATGGCCGCTCCTTATGCACCGCATAAAATCCTCCGGCCTCTTCCTTCGTCAGCCGCATCGTCTTAATCGCCACAATTTTGAATCCCGCCTTCTGAATCCGTGAAAGTATTTCGCCTTGCTGCCCTTTTCCGACCGCGTCAGGCTTGATAATCGCAAATGTACGTTCCAGTGCCACGAATCCTCCAGATACAAATTTAGATTTTGCTGTGTATCGTTACTTCAGTGCGGCCGCAACCGTTGAACCCAGATCCGCGGGAGTCTCCACGCAGCGAATTCCCGCGGCACTCATCGCGGTGTATTTATCCTTGGCTGTTCCCTGCCCGCCGCTGATGATCGCCCCCGCATGCCCCATGCGCCTTCCCGGCGGCGCGGTTTGCCCCGCGATAAATCCCACCACCGGCTTCTTCACATTCGTTTTGATCCACAGCGACGCGCGCTCTTCCGCATCCCCGCCGATTTCCCCGATCATGATAATCGCGTGGGTGTCGGCATCCTCATTAAATAGCCGGATCGCATCCAGAAACGTCGTCCCGATAATCGGATCGCCACCAATTCCGATGCATGTGGACTGCCCGATTCCTAATCGCGTCAGTTGATCCACCGCCTCATACGTTAACGTTCCGCTCCGGCTGACCACTCCTACGTGCCCTTGTTTGTGAATGCGCCCCGGCATAATCCCGATTTTGCATTTCCCCGGTGAAATCACTCCCGGGCAGTTCGGCCCAATCAGCCGCGTCTCTTTAAAGTCCACCACCGCCGCCACGCGTACCATATCCAGCGCTGGAATCCCTTCAGTAATGCAAATCACTAAAGGAATGTCCGCATCCGCCGCTTCCAGAATCGCGTCCGCAGCAAATGGCGGTGGCACAAAAATTACCGAGGCATTCGCCCCCGTCTCCTTCACCGCGTCGCGAACCGTATTAAAAACGGGTCGCTCCAAATGTTTCGTTCCACCCTTACCGGGCGTAACGCCACCCACCACCACCGTCCCGTACTCAATCATTTGTTGCGCGTGAAAAGTCCCTTCGCGCCCGGTGAAGCCCTGCACCAGCAAACGCGTCTTCTCGTCAACCAATACGCTCATCGAGCACCCGCCGCAAGCGCCACGACTTTCTGCGCGCCATCCTTCATCCCATCGGCAATTGTGAAATTCAATTTACTGTCGCGCAGAATTTTCTGCCCCAGCTCCACGTTGGTCCCTTCCATCCTCACTACTACCGGCACTTTCAACTGCAAATCCTTTGCCGCCGCCACCACCCCGCTGGCCAGCACGTCGCAACGCAAAATTCCTCCAAAAATATTTATGAACACCGCCTTCACCGCGGGATCAGCCATCAAAATTCCAAACGCATTCTTCACCTGATCCGCCGACGCGCCGCCACCCACATCCAGAAAATTCGCCGGGGATCCGCCCGCGTACTTGATAATGTCCATCGTGGCCATGGCTAACCCCGCGCCATTCACCATGCACGCCACGCTGCCGTCCAGCTTGATGTAATTCAAGCCGTACTTCGAAGCTTCCACTTCCAGCGGGTCCTCTTCATCCAGATCCCGCAGTTCGCGCAATTCCTTGTGGCGAAACAGTGCGTTGTCATCGATGGTCATCTTCGCGTCCAGGGCCACCAGCTTGCTGTCGCCCGTCAACACGCACGGATTAATCTCCAGCATCGAAGCATCTGTATCGATAAAAGCTCGATATAGCGCCAACAAAAACGGTACCGCGTTATTCACCGCCTCCATCGGCAATCCCAATCCAAACGCCAACTTCCGCGCTTGATACGGCTGCAGCCCCACCACCGGTGAAATGACCTCGCGCAAAATTGCCTCGGGATTATCTTTAGCCACTTCTTCGATTTCCATCCCCCCCGCGGTGCTCGCCATGAAAATAACTTTTCCGCTCGCGCGATCCACCAGCAAACTCAGATACAGCTCGCGCTTGATGTCCAATCCTTCTTCGATCAATAACCGCTTTACGATCCTCCCGCCCGGCCCGGTCTGCGCCGTGATCAAGTTCATCCCCAGAATCTGGCTGGCAATCTCCGCAGCTTCATCGGCCGAGCGCGCCAACTTCACGCCCCCACCTTTCCCGCGTCCTCCGGCGTGTATTTGCGCCTTCACCACCACGATATTTGATTTCAGGCGCTGCGCCGTTCCGCGCGCTTCTTCCTTGCGATAAGCCACTTCCCCGCGCGGGATAGCCACGCCATAACGCGCCAGAATAGCCTTCGCTTGATACTCGTGAATCTTCATCTAGGTTCCATCAGTGATAGAATTTTGCGTTCGTGAAACAGTAAAGTTTAACCGGAAGGTCGAGACGGAGCAAGGACACCATGGCGCCTTCGCTTTTGCAACGCGTCGAAAAGGGAAAAATTTTGAGGCGCTCGCAAGCCGAAGAGGCCATGGAGGAAATTCTTTCCGGTCGCGCAGAAACTCCAGAAATTGTAAGCCTCCTCCGCGCCATGAACGCGCGCCCCATCGAGCCGCAAGAACTTGCCGGCTTCGCAAGTGTGATGCGCCGGCATGCCGCCCCTGTTTTCTCCGACGAACGCTTGCGCCCCGCACACTTGATCGACACTTGCGGAACCGGTGGCGACGGTTGTGACACATTTAATATTTCCACCGTGGCTGCAATTGTTGCCTCCGCGGCAGGTGCCAGCGTCGCCAAGCACGGCAATCGCGCTGCAAGTTCGCGCTGCGGCTCCGCCGACGTGTTGGAAGCGCTCGGTGTGCGCATCGATATCCCGCTCCACCGTTGTGGCCAGGCCATTCGTGAAATAGGTCTCGGCTTCCTCTTCGCCCAGGCAGCCCACTCTGCAACTCGCCACGCCACCCTCGCTCGTAAACAAATCGGCCAACGCACCGCATTCAATTTGCTTGGCCCGCTAACAAATCCCGCAGGCGCTCATTCTCAACTCGTCGGTGTCTATTCTGCCGACGTAATCGACTTGATGGCCGCCACACTCGCCGAACTAGGTATTGAGCGCGCTCTTGTTGTACACGGAGCAGACGGGCTGGACGAAATCTCCTTAAGCGGCGAAACATACGTCGCCGAAGTACACGAAGGAACCGTAAAGCGTTACACCCTCACGCCCGAGGATTTCGGTATGGCTCGTGCCCCTACCGAAACCCTGCGAGGTGGCGCCGCGCAGGAAAACGCCAAACTCATTCGCGAAGTATTAGAAGGTCAACCAGGCCCCCGACGCGATATAGCGGTCATGAACGCCGCCGCTGCTCTGGTGCTCGCCGGAATCGCCGCCAATTTTCGTGATGGCGCGCAATTGGCCGCCGAAGCAATATCTTCGGGGTTGGCGCAAAAAAAATTGGGCGCATTGGTGGCCTTCACAAACTAGCTCTTCACCGCAAAATTATCCCGCGGCAACAAAGTCGTGTCATCGGAGGAAATTTGAGAAGTCTACTGCTCGCTGTATTCGCCGCCGTCGCTGCCTGTGGCACTTACCCGCAAAAAATTCCTCAGCCACCCGAACGCGCGCACAAACTCACTCCCGAGCAAGTGGCGCAGGAAGTCCGCGACTACCGCATGAACAACGAAGACCGTATCATCCGCGAGCTGTCTGAATTCCTCGCCATCCCAAACGTGGCCAGCGACACCGAAAACATTCAGAAAAATGCCGCTCAACTAGTTTCCATGCTCGAAGCCCGCGGCATCGAGACGCATTTACTTTCCATCTCCGGCCGCGGCCCGGTCGTCTTTGGAAAATTGTCCGCGCCCAACGCTCGCCGAACAGTGATTTTCTACGCGCACTATGACGGTCAACCTGTCGATCCCGCCGCCTGGACCGACGGAAAACCTTTCGAACCTGCTTTACGCACCGACTCACTCGAAAATGGCGGCAAGCGCATTCCGCTACCCGCTAACAGCCCCGAGCATCCCGCCATCTACAACGATGACTGGCGCATCTACGCGCGCTCTTCTTCCGATGACAAGTCCCCCATCATCGCCTTACTCGCGGCGCTCGACGCCCTGCGCGCCAACAAAATTCCACTCAGCATAAACCTGAAGCTAATCCTCGAGGGCGAAGAAGAAGACGGTTCTCCCAATCTCGAGCGCGTTTTACTCGCCCACAAAAATCTTCTGGACGCCGATGTGCTAATTACTGGCGATGGCCCTGTACATCAAAGCGGGCGGCCCCTGGTTTTCTTCGGCAATCGCGGAATTCTCGGATTCCAGATCACCACTTATGGAGCAATTCGCGCCCTTCACAGCGGCCACTATGGGAACTGGGCTCCCAATCCCGGATTCACCCTCGCGCGTCTGCTCACTTCCATGAAATCAGCGGACGGTAAAGTCCTGATCGAGGGTTTTTACGACGACATCGTTCCGCTGAACGCCACGGAAAAAGACGCCCTCGCAGCCATGCCTAATAATGACGCGGATCTCGAACGCGAACTTCAGTTCACCAAGCCCGAAGGCGGCGGCCAACGTCTCATGGAACTTCTGCAATATCCTTCGCTGAATATTCGCGGGCTGCGCAGCGCTTATATCGGCGAACAAGCGCAAAATGTAGTCCCCGAAAAAGCCATCGCAGCAATAGATGTGCGCCTCGTGAAAGGAGAAGACCCGGACGAAAAGTTCAAACAGGTACTCGCTCACGTACGCAAACAAGGCTTCTTCGTTACCACCGCTGATCCCACCAAAGAAGAGCGCCTAGTCCATCCGCTTATTGCTCGAGTCGCGAAAGATCCTTGGAATTACCCAGCCTCGCGCACCTCCATGGAATTGCCCGTCTCGCAAGCCCTGATAAAAGTCGTGCAGGACGCCACCGGCGGTCAAAGTGTGATCGCGCCCTTACTAGGAGGCAGCGTCCCTATGTACATTTTTGAGAGACTGCAAATCCCCTGGATCGGCGTGCCCATCGTAAACTACGACAATCACCAGCACAGTTCCGACGAAAACCTCCGCCTCGGTCACCTCTGGCGTGGCACGGAAATCTACGCCGCCATTCTCGCCGACTTGAACTGGTAATCAGTGTGAATTAATTCAGACACCCGACGCGAGGAGGCCAAAGGTTCGGCAATTAAGTTATGATCTTGCTCCTGAAGTCGACTTCCTGGTTGCGCGTGTATTCCAGCTTCGCAGTTGAGTTATTATTAGCCGCCCTGTAATCTACGAAAGCCTAAGAAAAACCGGTCATTCCGAGCGGAACAGACCGGCTTTCTCCTCCTACTTCGCTCCTACGAAGTAGCCGGTCTGCGCAGTCGAGGAATTTCTCTTCGATTTATCCATCAATCTAATTCCGAAGTTGACTTCACTTCCTATTCGCAACCCATCAGGGCCCCGTGCGTCTTTTATAACGCCAAAAAATTCTTCAACAATTCCTTTCCAGATTCCGTAAGCACCGATTCAGGATGAAATTGCACTCCTTCAATCTTGTACCGCCTATGCCGCAATCCCATTATGATCCCGTCATCTGTCTCCGCGGTGATCATCAACTCTCGCGGCAAACTTTTCCGTTCCACAATCAGCGAGTGATAACGCGTCGCTGTAAATGGATCCGCCAGCTTTCGAAACACGCCCTTCCCATCATGATGAATCTCGCTGGTCTTGCCATGAAACAACGCCGGCGCACGCTTTATCTTCCCGCCGAACGCCGCCCCAATGGCCTGATGCCCCAGGCACACGCCAAGAATCGGAAACTTCCCCGCCAATTCCTCAATCAGCTCCACGGAGATCCCCGCTTCCTGTGGCGTACACGGACCCGGCGAAATTACAATGCGCTCCGGTTTCTTCCGCGCGATCTCCTCAACGCTGATCTTATCGTTGCGGTGCACTTCCACCTCGCACCCCAACTCACCCAAGTACTGCGCCAGGTTGTAGGTAAACGAGTCGTAGTTATCGAGCAACAAAATCACTTGGACTTTCTCCTGCCCCGCGCACCCAGAGCTTTTCGCCCGCGCGCCATCGCGGTAGCCATTGTCCTACCCTTGTTTAGATGCGCCGCTTCCAAAGCCGCCAACAACGCCCGCGATTTATTTAATGTCTCTTGATACTCCCCAACAGGCGTGGAATCCGCCACCACCCCGCCGCCAGCTTGTACATACGCCGTTCCTTTCTTGACCACCATCGTACGCAGCGCGATGCACGAATCCAGGTTCCCCGCAAAATCCATATACAACACGCCACCCGCATAAATCCCCCGCCGCGTGCGTTCCAGCTCTTCGATAATTTCCATCGCCCGGACCTTCGGCGCTCCTGACACCGTTCCCGCCGGAAAACAAGCCATCAGCGCATCGAAGCAATCCACATCCTCCCGCAAACGCCCCTTCAAACTCGACACCAGATGCATCACATGTGAAAATCTTTCTACCAACATCAGTTGCTCCACTTTGACGCTGCCGTATTCGCACACACGTCCGAGGTCATTGCGCCCCAAATCCACCAACATCACATGTTCCGCTCGTTCTTTCTCGCTGGCCAGCATCTGCTTCTCCAATCGCTGGTCCTCCGCTTCATCCTTCCCGCGCGGTAGAGTCCCCGCAATCGGACGGTAAAATACGTCGCGCCCCTGCACCTTCACCAGCATTTCCGGTGAACTTCCCACCACGTCGACATCATTCATGTGCAAATAAAAAAGATACGGAGAAGGATTCAACGCCCGCAGTTCGCGATATATCTCAAACGGTTCCGCCTGCACTTTCGTCGAAAATCTTTGGCTGATCACCACCTGAAAAATATCGCCCGCGCGGATATAAGCTTTCGCCTTTCGAACTGCAGCCAGGTACTCCGCCTTCCTAAAATTGGAAGTAACCTTCAACGGCCGCGCTTTTTTCTTCGCCGCCTTCCGCACCAGTTCGGCCGGAGCCGGCTCTTCCAACAGCGCCCGAGTCCGTTTTATTTCCCGCACCGCCGCGCTATATTTCGAGCGTAATGTTCCCGGACCCTCCGTGAACACGTTCCGCACAATCCACAAACGGTGTTGCACGTGATCGAACGCCAGAATGCCGTGATAAAACATTAGCACCGCATCATACAAACCAATTTCATCGCGCAAGGTCTTTGGCAGCCGCTCGATCAACCGCACCATATCGTAGCTAAAGTACCCAATCGCTCCCGCCACCAGCGGCGGTAACCCTGCTATTCGAACCGGCTTAAACTTCTCCATCCGTTGCCGAAGAAAGCTAACCGGATCGCGCTCTTCCCATACCAGCTTGTTACGGTTCTCCAGCACACAAGCGCCGTTAGCGTAACGAAACACCTCTTCAGGATGCGCACCAGCAAACGTATACCGCGCAATTTTCTCGCCGCCCTCCACGCTTTCCAGCAAAAACGAATAGCGCGCCCCTCGCGCGATCCGCAAATACGCGCTCACCGGCGTGAGCAAATCCGCGGAAAAAACGTCGTAAACAGGAACAAGATTGCCCTGCTTCGCAAGCCACTGGAATTCGCGAAAGTCCGGTTGAATCACGCCCGAATCCCGCGACTCTTCCACGACGGCGCTTCTTCCGCACGCAATGATCGCAGCACGGCGCGTCGCATCGCACTCTTCGGCGCGCTCTTCCCCGTCCACAATTCCCATTGAGCGAATCCCTGCGCCAGAAACATATCCACTCCCGAAACAGTGTTGATCCCTTTTTTCCGCGCGATCTTCAGCAACTCCGTGTCCAGCGGTCGGTAAATCAGGTCCATCACGGTCCGACAGTTTAACTCGCGCCCCGAAAGCGGCGAAATCTTACTATGTGGGTACATCCCCACCGGCGTGGCATTAATGATGACGTCAAATTTTTCGCCGCGCAGCGTTCGCCGTCCAACAAATTCCCCGTTAACCGCGCGTGCCAGGTTTTTCCCCATTTGCTCACGCCGCGCGCAAATCGTAACCTGTGCGCCGGCCCGCTCCAACGCGAACGCCGCGGACCGCGCAGCCCCACCCGCTCCAAACACCAGCACGCGGCTTCCACGAAGTCGCATCTTAGTTTCCAGCGCCCGGAGCACGCCCACAAAATCGGTATTTGATCCGTACAACGACCCATCGCCGCGAACCACTACGGTATTCACCGCCCCGATCTCCGCCGCCAGGGGATCGCATTCCTTCAAATATTTCAGAATCGTCTCTTTGTGCGGTATCGTAACGCTGAATCCACGAATTCCCAGCGTTTCCACCGCATCCAGAAAATCTTCCAGTCTATGCACCAGGAAAGGCACATACACTGCGTCCACATCTCGCGCAATGAATCCCGTGTTGTGCAGTAGCGGCGACAACGAATGCCCCACGGGATTGCCGATCACTCCATAAACGCGCGTCCTCCTTGTCAACTCATGCGCGCGATATAAATGCATCATCTCGCGCAGTGAAACCTGCCCCGGCGCCGTAGCCTCCCCCACCGGCGCATACGCTAACGCGCTGCCTTCGCGAAGCGCCAGAATTCGCGCCGGCAGTCCAACTTCTCCCATCGGCACAGCAACAAAATTTTTCGAACCTCGCGCCAGTCCCAAAAGCTGCACGCTGTCCGCAATCGTATTCGCCCTCGCTGCCAGTTTCACCGCGTCAACCCCACTCTGATCCGCCATCTCAACCTCACCCGCCGACGCCGGCGTTCCCTTAAAATCGTGCACCGACAGCAGCACCCGCGACGGCACCCCACACCCGCGTACGGTTCGGCCAGGTAACTCGCGCAGCGTTTCTACTTCTACATCGCACCACACGCATCCGGCTTCCCGCGCTTGCGTCAGCCAATACATTTCCGCTTTAATTCCCCTCTTGAATCTCCCTCCGCCAGGCACCCGGCGGCATGTAGCCACCAGCACCACGCGCGCACCAAACTTTTGTCTCGCTACCCACGCCAGGAGCCTCCTGCGCTCCGCATCGCTGCGCAACCAGTCCAGCCGCAACTCCACCGTCGGGGTTTCCCGCAAGGCAACCCGCACCTGCCGCGCCATTTCCGCCGCCGTCGAAGCAGCAACCACCGCGCAAACCCTGCTCTCCCCCGTCCCAAATGCCCCCATTAGTAGTCCCGCTCGCTCCATATCATTGAAAACAAGCCTCGTAGCATTGCGTATCCTCGCAGTATCAAACTTGTAAAGCAACCCCGGCCATTTTGTTGACGTCCGTCATGGCCCCTGCTAATTTCGGTCTAGTAAGTTCTAGTACCGCCACACGACGTGCTTTCGAAGGAGTATTGCAATGCGCGCTAAGCTAGCAGGACTGACTTTCTCCCTACTTTTCGCTGCCGCCATCACTTCCGCGCAGGAAGGTGCGCAGCCCGGTTCAGCCACCAATTCGCCTGATTATTCCGCAGTGAATTGTTCCGGCTTCGTCAGCGATAGAGTTCCAGAGGACATTCGCATCATCTCCGGAGAACAGTCCAACCTTAAAATCACTTTTACTCACGGCGATTACGTCTACATCAATCGGGGTCGCGATAAAGGCGTTCAAGTCGGCGATCGCTTTTCCGTGGTTCGCCCCGATAAAGATCCTCTTGAGGTGCCCTGGTTCAAATGGCAAGACAAACTAATTAAAGCCATGGGTCAGTTGTATGTCGATGCCGGACACGTTCGCGTCGTCAACGTACAGCCTAACGTTTCCATCGCCCAAATAGAGCTTTCTTGTGGCTACATCCAGCGCGGCGATATCGTGCGTCCCTATGTGGAACGCCCCAGCCCACCTTTTAAGGAAGCCTCAGCCTTTGATCATTTTGCTCCGGTTAGCGGCAAGCGCGTCGCTATGGTCGTCGCGGCAAAGGATAATACCCAGTTATACGGTAAGAACACCACAGTCTACGTAAATCTTGGTAGCAATCAAAGCGTGCGCATCGGAGACTATTTCCGCATCTTTCGTTATGAGGGCACCTTAGCAGAAACAGCGCCGCAGACGAAAAATTATCAGTATGAGATTTATGGTTTTGGCAGCGCCCACGCCAGGTACACTTGGAAAGACTTGCCTCGTGAAGTCATCGGCGAAGGCATCGTGATTAACCAAGGCCCTAACGCCTCGACCATGCTCATTACTTACAGCTCATTAGAGGTCTACGCGGGCGATTACGTTGAACTGGAGTAGTTCCCAACATCACCTCGTCTAAAAGTTTGAGACCGTCGCCGCTGCGCTTTTTGAACAGCTTCGTAAATCGCGGCTAACTGGCTCCTGCCCGCTTCGCGTCCGAAAATACTTCGCAGGTGAACCCTTGGATTCGCGCCGATGTCCATCGCCAGGCATCTTGCGGCAGCCTCGCCTTGCGGCACGTCTCGGCCAGAAATTGCTCCCGATTCAAGCCATGTTCCGGCGCCACTTGCGGCAACAGCAACCCTCTGTGATTTTCATCAGACACCACTAGTCCATGACGCCCGACCTCGATCTCTTCCGGCCGAATCGGTGCGAGCGGCGAAAGCACCGAAATCTCGATGTTCAATTCTCCCAATTCTTCGCTGCGCATTGCTGGAAATCGCGGATCGCGCAGCGCTGCGCTCGCTGCACAACGCACCGTAGCGTCTCCCAACGGCTCATCACCTTCGGTCGTGCCGATGCACCCCCGCAACTCTCCCTGCACGTGCAGCGTGACGAACACACCTCGGCGCTCGCCAAAAATTCCCTCACTTGGAATTGTCTCCGGAAGTTTCCCGCAGGTAACCACCTCTACAATCGTCTTGCGCGCCAGAACCAACAAATTCTGACCATCAACCTCAGAGAGGTACGGCATCCTGTGACTTCTTGCGGCTTTCCAGCATGCTCAGCCGCCGCCGCTGCTTGATGCGGTCGTCCACGTTTCCCCAGAAGCGGTGAAAATATTGCGCCGCCGAGATCAGCGCACTCACCACTACCAGCCATAGCAATAGCATCGCCAGCGGCTTCAAATATTCGTGCCGCGCCCCCGCGATGACCACCGCCACTGCGCACACCTGCAAAACCATCTTAGTCTTTCCCAACACCGACGCCTCAATGGTAAACCCTTCCGCCAATGCGATATTTCGCAATCCTAGAACTGTAAATTCCCGGCCTATAATAATCACTACCATCCAGGCTGGAACCAGTTGCATATCTACTAGTGAGACGAACGCCGCCGAGATCAGTAGCTTATCCGCAATGGGGTCCAGCAAAATACCGAGCGTCGTTACTTGCAGTCGCCGCCGTGCCACATACCCATCGGCCCAGTCCGTTGCCGCCGCCATCAGCAAAATCAAAACTCCCCAGAATTCAAAATGCATGGGGAATCCCCACAACTCCACATTCGGACTCCGGGTTAGCAGGATGACAATCAGGACCGGTACGAAAAAGATCCGTAACAGCGTCAGTGAGTTGGCTAGATTCATACGCGCATACAGGCTGGCAATGACCGCCCCAAGCCTCCCGGCCACCGCCGAATCACTATAGTCTTGAGCTACGTACCCGTCAACGCTTCGCAGTGCTGACTTAGGTACCTACGGTTTGACCGTTTATAACTATTCGTTTTTTTTCTGGCTATACTTATTCGTAACCCTTAGCTCCCAAATCTGTGCAAATGTGTGATTTACAAGCGCCAAGGCGTCACAACGCCCCGTTTCCCTGCTATGTAGCGCTGGTTCTTGCATATCATTGAGGATAAGGTACTTATACAGAAGAGCCGCTCGAACACGCCGCAATAACGCAAATCTTCCTCAAGCTTATTGAAAAACGCCCATAACGTTTCCCACAAAATTTTCCACAGCCCGCAAATGCCGGGTTTATGCGGATTTATCGCAGATAGAGCCGTCGCCACCCTCCCGCAACAGTATCACTTGCTGTTTACTTTAACGTTACTCTAGGATTTCGCAGGACATTGAAAATCGCATGGCTCCTTCGATTCTAACCGCTCTAATTAATTTCGATTGAAGATGTCCGAAGTGTCGTAGGACGCCTTGGATCTTTCGCGGATGAAAGCGAAGGGTTACTAACATAGCTTCTCACCACTGCTTCAAATCGCCCGCGGCCCTCGCAGTAGCCTTACGGGAAGCAACAACATCGCGGCAAGCAACCCGAAAACTCCGTGCACCGCAATTCCTACAATTCGAAATGGCAACATGATCAGCCACACAAGGGGATAAAGAACCAGGGCCAGCAGCGCCACCGGCCAACAAAGAATGAAAAGAATACACCACAAAATAAACGCGGCCATGATTACCTCCCACTTCTAATTACGTCAGAGCCAGCTTGGAAGTTCCCTCGACCACATACTCGTTCAACCGCAAACGCCGCGCAATGGACACCGGTACCTCGGCATCCAGCAGCATATCCTCATCCTCTACTTCCGATCGCAGCACCCTCCCAAGCGCGTGAATCAACGCCAAAGTGCGCCCTTGCGACAGGGGCAATCGCAGCGAAAGCGAAACCAGCGGATCTGTCGGCAGTGCCACATCAATCCGCCGCAGCAATTCATCGAGGCCTTCACCGGTCAATGCAGATACCACCACCGGCCCATCATCATGCATCATCTTTCCGTTGGCACTCGCCTTCAGGCTCTCTCTTTCTTCAGCCGTCAAGCGGTCCACCTTATTCAACACCCGCAATATCGGCCGGTCCGCAACCCCAAGTTCCTCGAGAATCTTGTGCACCTCTTCGTCCAGTTCGTCGTGATGCGTGTTGGAGATATCGCTGACATGCAGAATCAGAGCCGCTTCCTGTACTTCTTCCAGCGTCGCTCGAAACGCCGTTAGAAGACTCTTCGGCAAATCGCGAATGAATCCCACCGTATCTGAAACCAGCACCCGTCTGTTCGACGGCAAGCGCACTGCCCGAATCGTGGGATCCAGCGTCGCAAACATGCGCGCCGAAACAAGCACCTCCGCTTGGCTAAGTGCATTAAACAACGTCGACTTCCCCGCGTTGGTATAACCAACCAGCGCTATCGTGCCCAGCGGCACCGCATTCCGTGCTTCCCGCCGCAACGCCCGTTGCTTGCGTAAATCTGCAATACCGTTTTGAATCTTGCCCACCCGGTCCCGAATCCTCCGGCGGTCCGTCTCCAATTTCTTTTCACCAGGGCCGCGAACGCCGATACGCCCCGCTCCTCCCGCGCCGCCCGCTCCCCCGCCTCCGCTTTTGCCTCCCAATCGGGACATCGCCGTGCCCTTCCCGGTCAGTCGCGGCAGCATATAATTTAATTGCGCCAACTCCACCTGCAGTTGCCCTTCACGACTTCGCGCATGCCGCGCAAAAATATCCAGAATCAGCTGCGTGCGATCAATCACTCGCCGCTCCGTCAGCTCCTCAATGTTCCGCTGCTGCACCGGAGAAAGATTGCTGTCAAAAATAATCAGCGGCGCCTGGTGCGCATTGGCCTCCGCGCGAATCTCATCCAATTTCCCGCGTCCCACCAGCGTCGCCGAATCCGCGGAATCACGTACCTGAAACACCGTACCGACAATTTCCGCTCCGGCGCTTTTCGCCAGTTCGACTAATTCCGCTAAAGACACTCGACCCTGCTCACCCGCCGGCATTCCCGGAAACCGTGGCGCTCGCTTCCAACCCACGCCCACCAGCAGCGCGCGTTCCGCGTTCGAAACATTGTGTTGTGGTGTCTTCGTCAAAAAGTGCGACCTGTCAGCACTGGAGAACCAATTGCGGAGGGGTCCTGCTCATCTTCGTGATTATACCTCTTCGCATTTTCCGCCGCGACTGCTGGCTCCCAGCTCTTCGCTGACCCATCCGACAATCTCGCGCTGCACCGCGGCATCATCTCCCGGCCCCGCAAACCAGCGGATCGACTTGTCCTTCCGAAACCACGTCATCTGTCGCTTGGCATACTGTCGCGTGGCCAATTGAATTGCTGTACGTGCTTTCTCCATCGTTAGTTCCCCGCGCGACACCGCAAGCATTTCTCGATACCCGATGAAATCAAAAATCTTGGCGTTTTCCGTTATTCCCGCCTCGAGTAATCTCCGAACCTCATCAAGCCATCCATTCTCAATCATCGCCATCGTACGCGAGTCAATACGCTCATAAAGCATCTCCCGCGAAGGCATCAGTCCAACCTTCAACGTCCGCCATCCCTCCAATGGCTTCCGCCCCGCCCCATGTATCTCAGAAATAGGTTTGCGCGTCAGGATGCAAACTTCAATCGCCCGTATCAGCTTTTGCTCATCAGTCGGTGCAATCCGCGCCGCGGCCTCACGATCGATCCGCTGCAGTACCCGGTGCAGATGCCTTTGATCGTTTTTCATTGAACTCGTCTTCAACCGCACCCGCAATTCCTCCGAACGCAGCGGTAAGTCCGCCAATCCCTCCAATAGCGCCCGCATATACAGCCCAGTCCCCACCGCAAGAATCGGCAGCCTGCGCCGCTTGCGCATATCCGCTAAAACCGCCAGCGCCAAATCGCGATAACCGCCTGCGGTCGCCGCCTCCGAAGCATCCAGCACATCAATCAAGTGATGAACGACTCCTTGCCTCTCCTCCGCCGTTGGCTTGGCCGTTCCAATCTTTACACCGCGATAAAGCTGCGTCGAATCGCAAGCAATAATTTCCGCTTGCAACGCGCGCGCCAGCCTCACCGCCAGCGCGGATTTACCCGATGCCGTTGGTCCAACAACGACAATCAAAGGCAAACTCTCCAACTCAGTGTTGTTCATGGAAAAAAAATGTGCCGCGCGCGAAAAAACAGCACCAGCAGCGCCAGGAATGCGAGCACCAGGCTGCCCACGATTTGTTGTCGCAACGGTTTCAGAGGCATTTCACTGATACGCAGCTTCGAGAGGCAAATTGTACAGAAAGTAAAAGCGTAGTTCGATATACGGCCCGCTGAACGCCGGAGGCAACGGCTCAAACGGGTTCGACGAGCGGATCGCCGACACCGCCGCGCGATCCAGCGGTTCTTTCCCGGATGTTAGCAATCGCGTCGGCTCCCCCGTTGGCACACTGCCGTCGCGCATAATGCGGAATTGCAGCGCCACTCTTCCGCGGTCCCCCAACTGGGCCGACTCCGGCATCACCGCATACCAGTTGCGCCGCACGCTGGCCACTACTCGCTTCATGTAATCGCTGAAGTCCACGCCCTCCGTCGGCGTGAGAATCTCATAGCCATTTCCATACGTCCCCGCGCCTTGGCCCCTACCACCGCCTCCGCCTGGGGAAGGAGCAGAGCGCGGCATCGGACCAATTACCCCTCCCGAGCGACCGCCGCTATTCGGATCTCTCGTGGCCTCCTTCAATGAATCCTGAATCGAGCGCCTCGCCGAATCTTGCGGTATTTGCAAATTTGGCCGCGGCAACGGCGTGTCCGGAGCTTCCAATTTCAGCCCAGGCTTGGGCGTGTCCACCTTGGGTGCAGGCGCGGTCGTTTGCGGTTCTGGCGCCACTGCATTTTTCTGTGGTATAGGCGCACTTGGCAACTCCTTCAAGGGTTTGGCCGGAACCGGTGCCGGTGCCGGCGTCGGTTCAACAACAGGCGGCGCGACTTTTCTGAGCACCCGCGGATCCACATGTACCGCAGGTGGTCGCTGTACCGGTCGCGACGACGGCTTCGACGCTTCGAATGCCCCCGGCGGCAACAACAATGTCAGCTGCTTCCGCGCAATATCCACTTCCTCCGCCGTCGGTTCATGCTTTGGAAATAATCTCGCCTGTAACAAAATCGCCGCAATCAGCGCAACGTGCAGCACCACCGAAGAAATCCGCGTGATCAAATCCGCGCGAGCTTTTTCCGGCGACGGCGGCGACACCATTAAATGCGCTTCGCCCGTCGTGAAAATATCCGGATCAACCAAGTCGGTATCCACCACCGGCAACGACGTAGTCGGCTCCGGCGGCGCCGAGTTCTGCGGCACCGCAATGCGCTGATCCATTTCCGTCACTTGCAGCGGAATGGAAACGTCCTCCACCACCGAGTACGCTTCGCGGTGTATGTCCCGCGGCACCACTACTCGCGCAGCGATGGATTGCAACGGCAAATTTGTGGGAATGTTAGAATGCCCGTTCAGCGACACGATTGGCAGCATCGCCGGCACCAGCGTGCGCTCGTCCATCGTCGTTGGCCGCCGCCGCGCGCTCGCCGCTAACTCCTCTTTCGCGGGTAAGCGAGCGTCCCGGGGTACAAGTGTGCGTTCAATCATATTTAGGCTGGCTTGTCTGCTGTTCTTGTAGCCAGTTGGACGCGCTCTGCGTGTTCATGGATGCTTGTCATTACAAGCCCCGCTAACTCCAGCGCCGCACGTCCCGCCGCGCCGTTCACCCGTGGTTCCTGCCGCGAACACACCGACTCCACAAACGCGTCCAACTCCGCATGCAACGGCTCAATCGCGGGTGCCGGCAACTTCTCAAAACCAAATTCAGGTTGCGGCCCTGCTTTCTTCACTCCAACGCGCAAAGCATCCCGCCGCGCGTAATCCAGCGATATATATTCGTGTTGCTGGAAGAATCTCATTTTGCGCACGCGCTCCGTCGAAACGCGGCTCGCCGTCACATTTGCGACCGCTCCGCCTGTAAATTCCAGCCGCGCATGCGCGATATCCACCTTGTCCGTTAAAACTGGTATCCCCACTGCTTTTACTTCCGTCACCGATTCCTTCACCAAAGCCAGCAAAATATCCAGATCATGAATCATCAAATCGTAAATCACATCCACATCCAGGCTGCGCGCCGTAAACACTCCCAACCGGTGCACTTCAAAAAATAACGGCCGGTTCACAATAGGCTCCACGGCGATGACCGCAGGATTAAATCGCTCCACATGCCCGACCTGCAAAATCCGCTGGTTTGTTTTCGCTGCTTTCAACAGCGCATCTGCCTGCGCTAGGTCGGCGGCCATCGGCTTTTCCACTAGTACGTCGATGCCCATGTCCATCAACCGGCAACCAACTTCGCTGTGCGCTTCCGTAGGAACGGCCACGCTGGCCGCTTTCACACAGCCGCGCAATTCCTCCAGGTCTCCAAATACGCGCGTATGGAATTCCTCGGCCACCGCGCGAGCTTTTGTTACGTCTCGATCGAAAATGCCTAATAGTTCTGTATTCTGAAGCTCGCCATACACCCGCGCGTGGTTGCGTCCAAATTCGCCCGCCCCCACCACGGCGACCGGCACACGCTCCGGCGCTGCGCTCATCCTCGATTTATTCCCTTGTTTTCAGCTTTTGGTTCCGCGGCCTGTGGAGAAATGGGTGGAGAAAAAGCCTGAATCGCGATCCCCTTGTCATCCGCCAGCGCGATCAATTTCGCGCGGTCAAACAACAGCGTCCGCCCGGCATCCACAGCCAAAGCCGTCACCCCCCCACTCCCCATTTGTTCGATGGACGGCAGCCCGATCACAGGTACGTCAAAGCGCATGTCCTGCCCCGGCTTGCTCACCTTCACCACCACCAGCGGCTTTCCTCCAACAATCCGCGCAGCTCTTGCAACCGCTTCATCCGTGCCTTCCATCGCCTCCACCGCCACGCATGCGCAGTCCGAAATCACCACGGTCTGTCCAATATCCATGCTCGCAATATTTCTCGCCACGCTAAATCCATAAGCGATGTCCGCGGCCTCTCGCTCATCCGGAGCCCGTCGTGTCAGCACTCCCGCTTCGGGCACCAGCGGCTTCAAAAATAAAGTGGAATCCACCAATTCAATCCCTTCATCTTCCAGCACTCGCGCCACCGCACCAATCAAAGCATCGGTATTTTTTCGCGGCAACGAAAACAAAAGTTTTGTCAGCTTCCAGTCCGGCCGTATCGAGCTGAAAATTTTATTGTGCTTGACCTGCCCCGCCATCACCGCGCGCGTCACGCCTTCCTGGTGCATCAAATCAATCGCCTTGCTCAACTCCCCCAGGCTCACCCAGTGAATCCGAGAAGCAAATTTCTCCAGCTCCGCTGAAGCCTCCTCTTTCAGCGCAATTACCGCCATGTCCAACCCCTGGCTGCGCGCCCCCTCCAAAATCAAGAACGGAAATCTCCCATTCCCCGCAATCAATCCCCACCGCTCCGTCCCGGCCTCTATCTTCGCTCTGATTTCAGCACTCAATTTTTTTCCGATGAACTCATGTACATCAAAAAACTCTTGTCCTGGCACGGCGCCCACAAACGCGGAGGGTGCCCCACCCTCAGATTTTTGCAGGGTGGGGCTGGTAACGTGGAATCACCAAAACCTCAACGTCGAAGCATTCCTCAGATTCTGTTCCGCAAGCTTGTAACATGAAATCAGAAAATGTCGGCTTGTAACGCGGAATCACCAAAATCTCGACGTCGAAGCATTCCTCAGATTCTGTTCCGAATCCTTACCACCCCTACTTCACAATCCCACGTTCCGCCGCTTCAATAAACCTCACCAACTCCTGCACATCCTCCGAATCCCCCAACGTCGCCCGCATGTCCGCCAACGCCTGCGAAGTATTCATCTTCGATCGCAGCAACAACCGATAAGCCCTTCCCAACGCCTGCAATCGTTCCGTAGAAAACCCCTTCCGCTCCAACCCAATCGAATTTATCCCGTAACTCTTCGTACTCCGCTCCGTCACCACCCGCGAAAACGGCGGCACGTCCTGCGTAATCACTGTCGAAGCTCCCACATACGCATACCTTCCGATACGACAGAACTGGTGCACCGGCGAAAACGCCCCAATCGTCGCGAAGTCTCCCACCTCCACATGCCCCGCCAGCGTCGCTCCATTGGCGAAAATCGTTTCGTTGCCGACATGGCAATCATGAGCAATGTGCGAATACGCCATGAACAAACTCCCGTTCCCTATCGTCGTTTTTCCGCCGCCTCCGATCGTCCCGCGGCTCACCGTCACATATTCGCGAAAAGTGTTTCCCTCACCGACAATCAGTTCCGTTTGTTCGCCATGAAATTTCAAATCCTGCGGATCGCCGCCAATCGAACAAAATGGATGAAACACATTGTGCCGGCCAATTGTGGAAGGCCCCTGAATCACCGCGTGCGCATCCACGGAGCATTCTTCGCCCAGCGTCACATGCTCGCCAACAATCGCGTAAGCTCCAATTGTGACTCGCGCCCCAATCTGCGCGCTCGCGGACACAACCGCCTGCGGATGAATCTCAGCCTTAGTTTTAGGTGGCGTACTCACCAATTGTCAGCCCTTAGGTACCACGTGCGTCCGTATCATTAAAAAAGCCTCAATTTTTCCCGCTCACTTCTACCTCACTAACGCGAAGGGTGCCCCACCCTCGGCCTTCTTGAGGTGGGGCTTTTAACGTGGAATCATTGCAAATGCCGGCGTCGAAGTTCTCGCATCAATCGCGCGAGTTCCCAGGCGTACTCATCTGCTCAGCAGCTTTAGGCTTCTCCAGGTCTTCCCGGTCCACCATCTTGCACATCAGAATCGCCTCAGCGGCCAATTCCCCGTTAACCGTCGCCCTTCCATCCAGCTTGCAGAAATCGCCACGCCACGAAATAACCTTCACTTCCAACTTCAATTGCTCTCCCGGCACCACTGGACGCCGGAATCGCGCCCCATCAATAGCTACAAAATACAAAAGCTTGTTCTCGCGCTCGCGCTCTGAGAACTCCATCAACAACAGCAACCCACCTGTCTGTGCCAGCGCCTCAATGATCAGCACTCCAGGCATGATCGGCTTACCCGGAAAATGCCCCTGAAAATGCGACTCATTGATAGTCACATTCTTGATTCCCACGATGCGCTTCACGCGTTCCACCTCTTCAATTCCGTCCACCATCAGAAACGGATAGCGGTGCGGCAAAATCCTTTGTATTTCCATCGTATCCAGAATCATTCGCACCCCCGTCGCGAATACCTCAAGTCCTGCGGCGTCCGGACTTACCCGGCAAACTTGCAATTATATGCGACCAGGCACCCACAACGGACGCGTATCTTGTGCCCAAATGCAATATCCCCTGATTTCCCGCCTGTCTTTCCGTGGGCCGTGCTCGGTCTTCGGTTGATTTTCGCTTCGCTTCGTTGCCCATTCCTCGCCGCATTGTTAGCATGTTTGCACAATGCCCGCTCTCATTGTTGCGCAGAAAATCAAAAAATTCCTTCAACCAACGCTTCCGCAAATGATCGACACGCTTCACCGATTCGTGATCGCCGAATCACCAAGCCTAGAAAAGGCGTGCGCGGACCGCTGTTGCGAAATCATCGCCGCCGAGTGGCGCAAATACGGCTTGGAAGTCCACCGCATCCCGCAAGAAAATCGAGGCGACCATCTGCGGATCGTATCCCCATCAAATTCCTCGGGCGCCAAGGGTCAACTCCTCGTCCTCGGCCATTACGACACCGTCTACGCCTCCGGCACCTTACCAAAAATGCCTTTCCGCCTCTCCGCGGGCAGAGCCTACGGCCCGGGCACCTTCGATATGAAAGCCGGGATCGTACAAGCCCTCTTCGCCCACAGTGCGCTCCACAAACTAAATCTTGCCCCCAACAAGCGCATGGTTTTTCTGTGGACTTCCGACGAAGAAATCGGCAGTGATTCCTCCCGTAAACTGATTGAAACTGAAGCCCGCCGCAGCGATGCCGTTTTCGTCCTCGAACCCTCATTCGGTCCGCGCGGCTTGATAAAAACGGCCCGCAAAGGCGTTGGCGAAGCCGAAATTATCGTTCACGGACGCGCCTCTCACGCCGGTTTAGCTCCCGAAGAAGGAATCAACGCCATCCACGAGCTTTGCCATCAGTTGTCGCGCATTCTAAAATGGAACAATCCGCGTAGTGACACCACCGTCAACGCCGACATCATTCAGGGCGGCACCAGAACAAACGTCATCGCCGATCGCGCTCGCGCAGTGCTCGATCTTCGCGCCACCAGCATTTCGGAAATGAGGCGCGTCGACCACCAGCTCCAGTCCTTGAAACCACATCTGCGAGGCGCGCGACTCGAGGTCCACGGCGGTTTCAATCGCGCTCCGCTGGAACGCAAAATGAGCGCAGCCTTATTCCAACGTGCGCAATCGCTCGCCGCACAAATGAATTTATCCCTCGGGGAGTGTGTAGTAGGAGGAGGATCCGACGGAAATCTTACTGCCGCGTTGGGAATCCCCACCCTGGATGGCCTGGGCGCCGTCGGAGATGGCGCGCACTCCACCCATGAGCACATCCTGACCGCCGCCATGCCCATCCGCGCAGCGCTGCTGGCCGCGCTCCTGGCCACCAGTTAAACCCGCACCTCTGGTTATTTGCCAAAAAAATAACTCTTAGCGCGAGTACGTTCTGCGCAAATAATCCGCGCTCGATCTCATCACGTCGTCGTAATCGCTATGCAGCACATCGTGCAACGCACTTTCCGTCGAACTCCCCGACCCAATCCGGTCCAGTATTCGTTCCACATCTCCCATACCATCGGCCTGCACTATATATTCAATATTCGCGAGTGCCCATGCATACGCGTAAACCGCCGCGTCACTCGGAAATCCCATCCACGATCCCTCCAAACTCCCTAGAGAAATCGCATGCCCATCGCCATAAATCTCCAGCAGCGCCGCGGCATTCTCGCCGCTGCGTTTGCCTTCCATCCACTGCGCAAGTCCCTCCTGTATCCACGTGGGCGCTCGCCCGTGGGTCTTCTGCTGCACAAAGCTATGTGTCAGCTCGTGTTTCAACACTCGCGACAGCTCATCCGTCATGCTGCTCAACCCCTGCACCGGAATGCGCAATCTTCCATCGTTCAGCGCTCCCACCCATCCCGGCGAGTGTGTTATATCCGCAAAGGCCTGCTGTGTATACAGAATCACTCCAATTGAGTCAGGGGGCGCGAAATTCAGCTCCGAATTAATCCTGGTGTAATGCGTTTCCAGAGTTCGGAGTACTTCTCGCGCCAGCGCCGGTTGCGCGTTCCCGCTGTATCGCAGCGTGAAATGCGCACTCTCATTTTCTTTGTAGTTTTCCTCTTCGCCCTTGTCACGTTCCGCTTTTTCCAGCGCCGCTTGCACTTCCGCATCTGGCCGCAGCGCCAGCGCACGCTTCCATTGCGCCACCGCCTCCGGCAACTTGTTCATCCCGTAATAAGCCCAACCGGACAGCTTGGCCACGTCCGCATTGTTCGGAGCGCTCCGCTGCGCGCGTTCTAGGTAATCCAGAGATTCCTTGTATTCACTTCTGCGCAAGTGCAGGTACGCCACATTCATCAGCAGCAGCGCTTCATCCGGCGCATACGTCAAGGCCGTTCGCTCGTCCGCCAGCGCATGATCCATGTCCCCGTGCGCAAGTTCAAAGCTTGCTGCGGCATGATGCGCAACCGCGGCGTCCATTCCGGCTGCCGCGGAACCACTACGCGTTTCAGACTCCAATTTCGCAATGTATTGGCGGTCAATCGAACCACCGTGTATCACCGCGTGCTCAATTTCTCCCCCGTTGCCGTGCGCCGCATCCATCACCGGCGGAGTGATCGCCATATTCGAAACGTAACTTCCTTTCTCGATGTGATCGACGATCGACTTCGGAAGACTCAATTCCCCTACGCTCGTCTCGTAACGAATTTTGTCGCCCGCTTCCACCACATTGCTGGCGGAAATTCGATGCCCATTCTTCAATACAATAGTGTCGCCCCACGCCCCCGAGCTTCCCAGCGCCAGCACAACGCTAAACACCAAGGCTCGATAGCCGCGTCCAATAGAGGGAAGCCCCATGCTCCCCATTTTACCCGCATCGCTACGCTTCGAATTTTTCCCCATTCGCCCTTGTTCCATTAGCAAACGCGATTTAAGAATCGCCGGCACCCCCGTACTCTTGTTCCACAACGCCCAAAATGACTACACTCTCCCCATGAGGCTCGCAGCAGCCTTCTTCGCGTTGTGCGCCCTTATAACCGCCCAACCCTCGCGTTCCACACCGCGCACCGCCCATCAACTCTACGATGCCCTCAATGCCCTGCGTCTCGACCCCGCTTCCGCTTATCAAATTAAGCCCGAGCATCGCATCGAGCTACGTCGCGGTGATGCGAAAATCTCGTTCGATCAAGGCGAGTTAATCTTTTTTGCACCTCTCGATAACCAAATCACCGGCGCCGTTTTTGCCGGCCGCGGCCATATTCTCGCTCTCCCCCGCGACACCATCGAAAAGCAGCAAATGGCGCGCTTCCTCGACTCACCCATCCTCGACCAGGATTTCGCCAGCGCCTACATCCGGTTCACGGATACAACTTCGTCCGACCTCTTGCACCAACTCCAAGCCGCCGGACTCAACCCGGAATCCGGCAGCGCCGCCGCGTCCCATTGGGATCCAGTTCTCTCCCATATCAACCCCGCTCACTCCCTGCGTATTCTTTGTGGAACCCTACTCACCGCGTCGCCGCCTTATTTCTACGCGAGTCTCGATGGCATCGCTACCGGCCCATTCGACGTGCTTATGGACTCCATGCGCGCCGAACCTTTCCTGTTAGGGCAGGTGCGCACCACTGCGGGCTCAAATTTCTACGATGTTTGGGCTTCCTACAAAATCCCCGATGTGATCCCCATGGCCCCCGATTTTCGAGCCCTCCACTACACTATCGACACTTCCATCCTTCCCGATCACTCGCTCGATGCCACCTCTACAGTAAATCTCCGCGCCCTCGGAGCAGGCCATCGTTTCTTGATTTTCGAGTTGTCCCGGGCATTGAACATTGAATCCGTCACCGGCGCGGATGGTCAGAAACTCGAATATTTTCAGAATGAAGACATGACCCCGCAAGAGCGCAGCGTGCGCGGCAACGACTTTCTATTCGTCGTAGTTCCCCGTGCCCTCGAACGCGATCGCGAATTTTCTATTCGCTTTCACTATCGCGGCAACATCATTACCGATGCCGGCAATGACGTTTTCTTCGTGGGCGCTCGCGAAAGCTGGTATCCGCACTTTGGTGACTCCGCGGACTTCGCCGCATACGACTTAACCATGCGCTGGCCCAGAAAATTGCGCCTCGTCGCCACCGGCACAAAACTCGACGAACATGAAGAAGCCGACTTTCGTGTGGGCCATTGGAAAACCGAGAAACCTGTCTCCGTCGCCGGTTTTAATCTTGGCGAATACGCATCTTCATCCGTGACTTCTACGAATTATTCCATCGACGTCTACGCCAATCGCCAGGTGGAACAACAGTTGGCCAAGCGCCTGGCCAACGGAGTTACCCCTGAACTCTTCGGCGCAGGCCCTCGTCGCCCAGGCCTGGATATGAATCAGGATATTCAACCGTTGCCTCCCAATCCCGCCATCGCCCTCAAACAACTCGGCAAAGACATTGACGCTTCCATTCGCTTTTACGAAACCTACAGCGGCCCTTTCCCTTTTCGCAATCTCAGCGTCTCCCAGATTCCCGGAACTTTCGGGCAAGGTTGGCCTGGCCTGCTCTACATTTCCACCTACTCCTTTCTCTCCGCTGATGTGCAGCGTCGCGCCGGCCTTTCCAACAGCATTCAGGAGCATTTCAGCGACCTGGTGCCCTTCCACGAAGTCGCTCATCAATGGTGGGGAAATATTGTCGGTTGGTCCAGCTACCGCGATCAGTGGATCGACGAAGCCATCGCCAACTATCTCGCGTTGCTCTTCGCCGACATGCGCAAAAACCCCGATCACACCCTACATGTCTGGCTCCAGCGCTATCGTCAGAGGCTCATCGAAACAGCTTCTAACGCGGATCAACCCGCCGACGAAATTGGCGCCTTGGCCCTTGGCACACGCCTCGATTCGTCTAAGTCTCCCGGCGCTTACGATGATGTCATCTACGCCAAAGGCGCCTGGGTTATTCATATGCTCCGGGAAATGCTGCGCCAACCGGGAACCAATCCCGATGCGCGCTTCAACGCTCTGCTCCGCACGTTAGTCACAAAATATGCCTACCGTGCTCTTTCCACCCAGGATTTGCGCCGTGAAATTGAAGCGGTGATGACTCCTTCGATGGACCTCGAAGGCGGTCATTCCATGGAGTGGTTTTTCGAGCAATGGATTCAGGGAACTGGCATTCCTCACTACCGCGTGGAATTCACGGTTCACAAAAGCGACAGCGCTCCCGGCTACTCCATACGTGGAAAACTCTTTCAAGAAAACGTGCCCAAATCTTTCATCGCCAGTGTCCCGCTATACGCAGTCATCCCCGGTATCCGTCCGGCTCTTCTGGGCTCGGTGGTCGCCGCCGGCCCTGAAACTCCATTTCATTTCACCTCATCAACTCAGCCCCACAAACTTCTCATCGACCCTCAAATGACTCTCCTCTGCACCACGCAGTAGCCTCGGATAACACTATGCCGCTCAGCCGTTGCTCGCGCCGCATGCTGGCTTCGATGAAAAGATTTTATCTATCTAAATATTGGACTTACATCTGAGTTTTGCTGATGGATGCCCAAACGCCATAGTGGAAGGCGGGATTTTGCGAATGACCATACAGAAAACTTCTAATCTCCTTCTTGGCCACAACCAGCTACTTACTCGCCGGCGCCTTAATCCACCGCTCCCTCAGCGGAGTCTTCAAATTGAGCTCCGCCTTGCCAGCTTCCGACAAAATATACGGATACCCCAATGCATCCACCGGCGCTCCACGCAAAAGGCCGCTCTGCACCAGTTCGCTCATGCGTACTGGCCGCCGCCCAAACCGTTTCTGATACTCGTCCGCTACAGCATCAATCTGCTTGCGATCGTCCTCCGCCCGCAACAATTGCAAATGCCTCAGCGCATTTTGCTTCACCAGCGGATCCTTGGTGGTGTTGTAAACGTCTTGCCATAGAAAATTGGAAATCTCCGTCGAATTGCCTTCCGTGGCGATCTTCGCAGCCATCGCTTTCATCCAGATGAATGCTTTTGGATTTTTGCTGCCTTCGTAAAGCGCTGCAGACGCCTGCGCATAATCCTTCATATCGAAGTAATACACGAACCCTAAATCGTAATACAGCCGCCACTCGTCCGGGTTCGCTCTCAGCCCGCGTTCAAGCAACTCCACCGCCAGATCGGGCCGCCCAGCGCCGCGCGGCGATGCGTCACTCAAGAATGTGGACCCGAAATGATAAACGGGCATCAGCTCTGGATCGAGCACAGTCGTAACATCCAGTAGCGGCCAAAGCAGCCTCAAATCAACTTGGTTCCCGGCTTGCTTATTTCCAAAATATTGCACCACCCGCGTCCAATAGATGTCCGCCACCAGGGGCGCGTATTCCAAACTCAAGCCCTTCACCAGTCTGCTGGAACGCAACATCAACTGGTCGTCTTCACTCTCCACCGCGCTTTGTTGCGTATCAATGTGTTCCTGCAAACGCCACAGACCCGCGAAGCCCAGCAGCACGAAAAGTAACAACGCTATGTAGCCCTTTGAACTCATTTCAGGTTACGCTGCGAAAAAATCGCCATCGCCACCGCTAATACGATTGCGCAGTAAAGGGCGGCGTAAACCGTATTCTCGGCAATTAGCATCCCCGGTATAACTCGTCCGTGCGCCGCCGCTCCCATAACATCAAAATTCTCGAAATTCGGCAGCAAATAAGATATCCACCGCAGCAAACGCCCCAGCACCGGATCAATCAACCCACTCTGCATCCCACGCATCTCGTGAATAAATAATCCTGCCACATAGAGCCCCGCCGTAAACAAGATCGCCAGTAACGGCGTCGTGAAGCACGAAAACAGCATCGCCAACGCAACCACCAGCGCCAGCTTTAGCAAAATGAAATACACCGCCACCAACACTGCTGTGTCTGCCCGCTCAATCGAATGCTTCACGTAAAACAAAGCCAGAAAAAGGCCGGCAGACATCGCCGCTGTATTTACCGTTAACGTCAGCGCCAAGCCCGCGAACTTCCCTAAAATAAATTCCCAGCGGCGCAATGGCTTCGCCAGCAGCGCGTACAAAGTCCGTTTATCAATCTCCTTCGACACCAATCCCACGCCAATAAAAACCGAAATCAACAGTCCGATGATGGAAATCGCGCTCAAACCCAGTGTGACGATCACAATTTGTTCTATGCCGACGGATATCTGCCCTACCAGAATCGCGGACGCCATCATCACCAGCGCGAAAAACACCAGGTTGTACAACACCCGGTCGCGCACCGCCTCGCGAAAGGTATTTAGCGCGACCGTCCCTATCCGTGTCACTTTGGTCTCACTTCCACCGCCGCGGCTTGCGCCCGGTCAGCTTCCACCAGATGCATAAAATATTCTTCCAGCGATGGTTTCACCTGCGTCACCGACAATACTTTCGCGCCAGCCGCCTGTAATCGTTGCATTGCCGCGTACAACCCGATCTCTTCTACTTGCAAACGATACCGGTCTCCGGTTTGTGTAGCCTGTGCCAGCAAGTCACCTCCAGTCGCACCGCTCGCCGGCAACTCGAACAGAATCTCAATCCCCTGCGCCTGCAATCCCACCAATTCACTCGGCGCTCCAACTCCTTGCAACTTCCCGCCGACAATCACGCCCACCCGGTCGCACAGCATCTCCGCATCTGACAAAATGTGCGTAGAAAATAAAACCGTTTTCCCCTGTTTTTTTAATTCCAGAATAATGTCGCGTACTTCCCGCCGTCCCACCGGATCCAGTCCGGACATCGGCTCATCCAGCACCACCACCGCCGGATCATGCAAAATCGCCTGCGCTAGTCCCACCCGCTGCAACATTCCCTTCGAATATTTCCGCAATTGAACCCGCCCCACCGACTCCAGTCCAACTTTTTCCAGCATCCGTTGCACACGCTCGCGCCTCTCTGCCGTTGTAAAATCATGAAAACGCGCAAAATAATCCAGCACTTCCGCGGCGGTCAGGTAATCGTAGAAGTACGGTTGCTCCGGCAGGTAACCAATATCCCGATGCATCGCAATATCGCTGATCGGCTTTCCAAGAATCCGCGCCGATCCCGCCGTAGGAAAAATCAACCGCATCAACAGCTTGATCGTCGTCGACTTACCCGCGCCATTCGGCCCCAAAAAACCAAATACCTCGCCCGCTTGCACCTGCATGGTCAAGTTTTCCAGCGAGCGCCTTTTCTTCAGGTGAAGGAAGCCGTACGGGTAATCCTTGGTCAGATCTTCAATATCAATTGCCGGCTCAGCCATACTTTCATTGTTGACATTCATACCAAAAGGGTCAATCGCCGTCACATGGCTTGTGCACGGATAGAAAATACCGCATAGACACAGGCCGGAAATGATTGTTAAGAAAGCGGCGCTTGTTACCGGAAGCCGGAAGTATTGTTATGCTACTTCTAACTCCCTACCAAAAAGGCGTAGAATACCTTCCATGGCCAGGCAAAATGTAGACAACCTGAACGTCACTTGCCCATGCTGCCACTCGAAATTGGTGGTCGACTCCGTCTTTGGCGCAGTACTTTCCCACGAAGCCCCGCCTAAAACCGGCCCTAACGTCGACCTCACCGATGCCGCAGGCATTCTTAACGAGCAACAACGCAATCGCGAAGATAAATTCCGCGACTCCTGGAATCTGGAACACAACAAAGAAGACATCCTCGCCAAAAAATTCGAAGAAGCCATGAAGAAAGCCAAAGACGCCCCAGCAGGAAAGCCACTTCGCGATATCGACTTGGATTAGTTACCAGACGGTGGTACCGCCTGCCCGCCCGCGGGACCGGAGCAGGCCTACGCTTTTTCGAATCTCTGTTCGATTCCTGCCGCAACCCAAGCCCACTTACCATCACATTAGCTACGCGGGTCTTGCACTCATCTCATCTGAGCATGATCAACTGCCTTTGCTTTACACTGCCATGCAATGATTCCGCGTCGTAAGTTCCGCCTCAAACTGCGCTCACGCACCCTTATTCTCGGTCCACGCACTCTCATAATGGGAGTCTTGAACGTTACGCCAGATAGTTTTTCAGACGGAGGAAACTTTTTCTCCCAGGAAAAGGCCGTGCACCACGCTTTGCAAATGGAGCGTGACGGCGCCGACCTAATCGACATTGGTGCGGAATCCACGCGCCCCGGCTCCCTCGGCATCAACGCCCAAGAAGAATGGAGCCGCCTCGTCCCAGTGTTGGCGGCATTACGGACGCGCTTGAAAATCCCCATCTCCATAGACACGCGTAAAAGCGAAATCGCCGCCAAGGCCATCGAAAGCGGCGCGGAAATAATTAACGACGTCAGCGGCTTGAAACACGATCCCCGCGTCGCCGAGATTTCCGCCCGCGCCCGTGTTCCCTTGGTCCTCATGCACATGCGCGGAGGACCGCAAACCATGCAGCAAAAACCCTTCGCCCGTGACGCACTGAAAGACGTATCCCAAGGCTTACGCGCATCCCTCTCCATTGCCCGCAAAGCTGGCGTCGCTAATTCCCAAATCATTCTCGATCCTGGCATCGGCTTCGGAAAAAGCTACGCCCAGAATTACGAACTACTCGCCGAGCTGCCACAGCTCGCAAAACTCGGCTTCCCGCTCCTGGTCGGGACCTCCCGCAAAGGCTTCATCAGCAAAACGCTGGCTCAAGACGAAAAGCTCGCTCCCTCGCCGCAACCCGCAGGAATCGCAGCAGAAAAAAAAATCTGGGGCACCGCTGCCACCGTCACCGCCAGCATCTTGCAAGGCGCCCACATCGTCCGCGTCCACGACGTAGCCGAAATGGTCAGTGTAGTCCGCATCGCCGATTGCATCCTCAATCCCACTCTAGCCCCCAAAAACTAACTTGGGAGATCGCGGAGGTTTGTTTAAATCGATCGGAATCCGCGTATCGCATCTCACTAAAAGCCCACAAAAACGCGAACGGTGCCCCACCCCCGATTTGTAGGGTGGGTCGCGGTGTGTGTCCCGATTTTTTCTAACCATCGGATCGATTTGAGAAAGAACGACTAACATTTAAAAATCTAATTTCCCTGCGGTATTTGGCTCATTTGGCTCATTACCCTCCCTCCCCATTCTTTCGGTATAATCCGCCGCAATCAATTTTTAGTTTCACATCCAAAAAAGGCTCCCAAATGCACCGTCGCACCCCGCTGTTAATTATTCTGATTTGCACCCTCGCTCTCGCATCCTACAGCCAGGCCCAGATCCCGCGGCCCACCTCCACAACCGAAAACGACCCGCTCCATCGCACTCAAACTCCATCAACAGCCGCCTGCACCACCGACGCCTCGTCCTCCTGCGCCGAGGTAACCGCAAAAATCTTGCCTCTCATCTTCGGCCCTTCACCCATGCAGGAAAATCTTCGCCGCCTCACTGACGAGATCGGCGGCCGTGTAACCGGCTCTCCCGCCATGGACCGCGCCGTGCAATGGGCCACGTCCGCATTTCGAGCAGCTGGCGTCGACGTGCACACCGAAAAATATCAACTGCCGCTGACCTGGAGCGAAGGCGACACCCGCCTCGAATTACTCGGCGAAATTAAATTCCCGCTGCGCACCGTCAGTCTCGGATGGTCCCCTGCCACGGCGCCCGGCGGCATCGAAGCAAACGTCGAAGATATCGCGTATGGCACGCCCCAAGACTTCACCGCTGCCGCCGCCCATCTTAAAGGTGCGATCCTCCTTGTACACACTGACCTGGGCACTACCTGGGCCGATCTATTTAACGAATATTTTCGCCCCCCAGACATCATCGAACGCGCCATCAAAGCCGGCGCCGCCGCAATCCTCTGGGAAGGAGCCCGCGAACGCCTCCTTCTCTATCGCCACACCAACACCGGCGACGGCCAACTCGAGAAAATCCCGCAAGCCATCGTAGCCCGCGAAGACGCTCTCAGGCTTTCACGCACCGTGCTCGCTTATCCCGGAAAAATTCGCGCGCGCTTCTCCATGCCCAACAAAATCGGCCCGCCCGTCGACCAAGAAAACGTGGTGGCTGAAATCCCCGGCTACGAAAAGCCGGACGAAAGTGTAATTCTCGGCGCTCATCTCGACTCCTGGGACCTGGGCACCGGCGCTCTAGACAATGGCTGCAACGCCGCGCTCGTCATCGAAGCGGCTCGCGTACTGAAAGCCGCCGGTTTGCGACCGCGCCGCACCATCCGCTTCATTTTATTCAGCGGTGAAGAAGAAGGCTTGCTCGGTTCCTGGGCCTACGTCAGAACCCATCGCGCCGAGCTCGACAAAATTCGCGCCGTTATTATTTTTGACTCCGGCATTGGCCGCGTAACCGGTTACTCGCTCGGTGGCCGCGCAGACACCGCCCCCGCCGTCCGCGAAGTCCTCAAACCCCTTGATTCCTGGGATGTCAACCGCCACACCACCGACGCCCAGACCGGCACCGACCATTTCGACTTCCTCATCGAAGGCCTCCCCACGCTCGTCGCCAATCAGGAAGAAGCCAACTACCTTCCCAATTACCACGCCGCCTCCGACACCCTCGACAAGGTCGATATTCGCGAGCTAAAGCTGAACACCACTATCGCGGCACTCACCGCCTGGGGACTCGCCGATCGACCCGCTCCTCTCGGCAAGCGCCTGTCCCGCGCCGAACTCGAAACTCTCATGAAAGACTCCGGCCTCGACCAGGAGATGAAATCCATGGGTTTTTGGAATGACTGGCAAAACGGAACCCGCGGCCGCCAACCTTAGGTTCGTCGCGGCAGAATCGCTTGCTCCCGCGGTGTCGGGTTGGCGACCAGACGCCGCACCTGCATTGCCGATTTTGTCAATGAAGTAACTCAGCCGCCTGATGTGTTCTTAGTTCCAACCTCACCCGGTATACTAGGAAGGTGACGCAGTTGCTCTCTTCCAAAAATCAACCCGCTACGATTCTGGCCCTCGATTACGGCCGAGCCAGAATCGGCTTGGCCATCGCTGACGCTGAAGCGCGCCTCGCCAAGCCGCTGGCCACTTTGGAACGCATCAATCGGAATGAAGATATGCGCCGCCTCCGCGAACTCGCCCGTGAGCAAGGTGTAACGCAAATTATCGTAGGCCTTCCTTTGCGCCTCGACGGCTCCCACGGAGAAATGGCCGAAGAAGCTTCGCGTTTTGCAGAGCGTGTCCGCAAACAAATTGGCGTGCCGGTCGAAATGGTCGACGAACGTCTCACCAGTTGGGAAGCCCAACGTCTACTCGAAGAGCAAGGCGGCAGAACCCTGAATCCCCAAGCGCGTATCACGTCAGGCAAAGATCTGCATACGCCAAAACGAAAGCCCAAAGCGGAAGGCAAAATGACTGTTGACGCTCTTGCCGCCGCCGTTATGTTGAGGGAATATTTGCGGCGGTAGCACTCTCGCTGGTGTAAAGCATCTAAATTGCGAGCGCGAAACATAGCGCTCAGTTGCGGAGTTTGATCTGTGGGCAAGTTGTTACTTTTTATTGTGCTGATCGCTGCGGCCGCCACCGCATGGCTCTGGTATTCCATTAATTACCCGTACCAGGGTTTCGGCGCCGAGGGGGTGTTCGTCGAAGTGCCACATGGTTCGTCCAGTCGCGGCGTCGCGCGCCTTCTCGAGCGAAAAGGTGTCGTGCGTAGCTCCGTCGCCTTTGAGGTCTACGCTCGCCGCCATCCCCGTCGTTCCCTCCAAGCCGGCGAATATTTCTTCGATCGCGCCGCCTCTGCTCACGACGTTTTTTGGAAGCTCGCCAACGGCCAGATATTCGAGCAGCCTTTCACCGTACGCGAAGGCGAAACCATGTTCGATATCGCCCACGACCTCGAAATCGGAAACTTCATGCCCGCCAGCGATTTTCTCCGCGCCGCCAAAGATCCTGCCTTGATTCACGACCTCGCCCCTCAAGCCGCAACCCTGGAAGGCTTCCTCTTCCCTGCCACCTATCTTCTATCGCGGCATCCTTCCGCCACCGCCCTCACCGCCGACATGGTCAAGAAATTTAAAGAGGAATGGACAGCCGTCACCACCGCCGCTTCCTCCGGCGACAAAATGACCACTTCCGGCGCGTTTACCGAAGCTGCTCCCACAGATTCTTTGGCAGTAGCGAGTAACCCTCCTCCGAGCACCCGCCCAGTCGCCGCCGTCGTCACACTGGCTTCCCTGGTCGAACGCGAAACCCCCAAGCCCGAAGAGCGCCCGCTGGTCGCCGGTGTGTTCGAGAATCGCTTACATAAAAACATGCTCCTGCAGTGCGACCCCACCGTCATCTACGCGCTCGAGCAACAGGGTCGCTACAACGGCACAATCACCACCGCTGACCTGCACATCGATTCACCCTACAATTCCTACGCCCATACCGGATTGCCTCCCGGCCCCATTGGTAATCCCGGCGAAGCCTCTCTGCGCGCCGCCTATCAGCCCGCGCACACCAATTACCTGTATTTCGTCGCCAACACCCAGGGTGGACACTTCTTCAGCGCCACGCTGGCGGAGCACAATAATAATGTGATTAAGTACCGTCATCTTCTTGCCGGGGAGCAGGCTTCGAATCGATGAACGAATCGTCCAACACAAAAAAATCGCTCATCCTGCAAGCTGCTCGCCAGATCGGCGTGCAAAAATGGACGCCCGCGGAAATCGATCAGTTGCGCCGTCGCCTCATTGCCGAACACGGCGAAGCTGGAAAGACCGGAAGCGAATACATCGCTGATGTTCTCGAAGCTGCCGGTCTGAAACTGGAGCTCACTCTGCAGGAGGAAGCCGAAGACCAGTACGAAGAGGAATTTGAAGATCTGCTCCATTTCAAAACATTGGAAGATGCCGAAGTCAGTGTCATGCGCCTGGATGAACTAATGCGCAAGTTTCGCTCGCAAGGCGAACACGCCGCTGTCGAGCGTGTGCTAAACGTTGCGCGTCTCGGCAAGCGCCGCGCCGAAATGATTTCGCGTAACCAAAAAGTCGAAGTTCCCAAGCGTGCTGAAAAAGAAGAAATTGCCAATTGGTTTCGTATCTGGCTCGAAAACCCGGATGCCTTCTTCGATTGGCTCGACCTGCGAAAACAGTCCCCGGAATTCCAATCTAAATTCCCCCAAGCAGGCCTCGAAGAATGAGCTCTCCGGGCAACGCTCTCGGCAGTGGCGCTCTCGATCTGCCCCCTTTTTCGCTGGACGTGGAAGTCTTAAATCTCGGCTCCGATGTAAAAGCAGTCGGGCTCGAACTGCTCGAAACGGAGAGCCGCGAGCCCGTCAGAGGCAGGAAAGCCGCGCAAATTTGGTCTGCTGCTTTCCCCGTTCTCGCGGGCGAAGAATTTTACGTCCTGGATTTTTTTAGCCACCTAGATCGGGTCCGCGATTTCTGCAGCACCCATGAAATTCCTTTTCGCGATGCCGCCGAGCGCTGCCTCGTAATTCCCAAGCCCACCCAGGAGCAGCTTCTCGACATCTTCACCCGCTTCGAATCGGAAACATTCGGCGTGCGTGTCGGCCCCGCGGCCCAGACGCCCGACCCCGCTGTCGAAG
The DNA here is from genome assembly GCA_035568155.1 of Verrucomicrobiia bacterium. Lineage (GTDB taxonomy): Bacteria > Acidobacteriota > Terriglobia > Acidiferrales > UBA7541 > Acidiferrum. Next base: position 37,617 of record DATMOS010000057.1, read on the forward strand.
GCGAACTCTCCAAACGCGGGCTCGATGCCTATCAATCCGCCTATACGCGCTACACATTCTGTGCTGTCTGTGAACTGGAAGACGGTTGGATCACTCTGCTCAGCGAAACATTGTGGCCCAGCGAAGTCATCCGCCGTGTGCGCCCCGCGCTTCAGCCTTTTGACGTGCACATCGCGCGCCCCAATTAAATCTCGTGCCAACAAAATCCCAGCCCACCCCAACCACGCGACGCAATTTGCTCCACCTTTCATTGGCAACGCTCGCGCTCATTCTGGCGGGTTGCGGAGGCCAGGTAAGCGTCGTTAAAAACACTCCCGCCGCCGAGAAGCCCGTCGTCAAAGACGCCACTCGCGAAGAATTACTCGAAAAATTCAACTCCACAGCAGGCTCAATCAACAGCCTCAACGCCACCGTTGAACTGAAGCCTATCGCAGGCTCCAAATACAGCGGCATCATCGAGGAATATCACGAAGTAAAAGCCTTCCTCCTCGCCGAGCGGCCCGCCAACATTCGCGTAATCGGCCAGGCCCCCGTAATTAGCACCACCGTTTTCGATATGGCCAGCGACAGCCAGGAATTTCGCGTCTCCATCCCCTCCAAAAATAAATTCCTCATCGGCCCCGTAGCTCTCGAGCGCGCCGGGAGCAAACCCATCGAAAATCTTCGCCCGCAACATTTGCTCGACGCGCTCTTGTGGCCTGAAATTCGTAAGCAGGAAACCGTCTTATTCGAGGAGTTCAACGACGAAACCGCCCGCTATTACGTGCTCACCGTTCTCCGTGGCGGCTATCAGACCGAAATCCTGCGCAAAATCTGGTTTGATCGCTCGGTCTTGGAAGTAGCGCGCCTCCAGAGTTTTGGTCCTCGCGGAATTTTGCTTTCCGACACGCGCTTCTCCAATTGGCAACCCGTGGATGCCGCCAAACCCGCCCCTGGCGCGTCCGCAAACGCATCAATCGCAAATCAACAATTTCCCCGCTCCATCCGCATCGAGCGCCCTCATGACGATTACCGCCTCGATCTGCAGATCGCTAAAATCACTTTAAACGACGACATCCCGATCGATCGCTTCAAGCTCGAACAACCCGCTGGTTCCGATTTAATTCGCGTCGGCGAATCTTCCGAAGACAAGCAGCCGCCCAATCAAGGCGCCAAGCCTCAGGGTGCCAAACAATGATGGGAGAGCTAATAGCCCGTAACCTTCTCCACCGCCCCATGCGCACTTTCATTGGCGTGATGGCCGTGGCCGTCGAAGTCGCCCTTGTGGTCCTCATCGTTGGCCTTACTTCCGGCCTGCTCAGCGAAACCGCCAAGCGCATCGAGGGCATCGGCGCGGACATCATGGTCCAGCCGCCCGCCGCTTCCGTTTTCCTCGGCTTCAGCGGCGCCCCCATGCCCATTAAAATCGCCGCCGTGCTGAAAAAGCAAAAATATGTTCAATCTGTAGCCTCCGTCTTATTGCAATTTAATTCCTCCGGCGGCGTGGAGGTCGTTTACGGCATCGATCCAGAAAGCTTTCGCGCCGTCTCCGGAGGCTTCGTCTTCATTCAGGGTCGCGATATGGAGGGCCCCGACGATCTACTGGTGGACGATTGGGCCGCCAAAGCAAAAAAAATCAAAGTAGGCGAAACCTATAATCTGCTCAATCATGACTGGCGCGTAGCCGGCATCATCGAACACGGCAAAGGCGCGCGTCTCTTCGTGCCACTCGCCACTTTGCAAGACCTCGTGGGCGCGCGCGACAAAGCCTCCATTTTTCTTCTCCGCTGCACTCGTCCGGAACACACCGAAGACGTAATCGAAGAGCTTCACCACGTCTTGCCCCCCTATACCATTCGCCCGCTAAAAGATTTTCTTTCCCTCATGACCGCCACCAATATCCCCGGCCTCCAGACTTTCATTCACGCCATGATTGGCCTGGCAGTAGCTATCGGCCTGCTGGTTATTTTTCTCACCATGTACACCACCGTCATCGAACGCACCCGCGACATCGGCGTTTTGAAATCCCTCGGCGCAGACCGCTCTTTCATCATTCGCGCCCTGCTCAGCGAATCCACCGTCCTCTGCATCATCGGCATCGCCGCAGGAGTTGGCCTCGCCTACCTCGTGCGCGCCGCCTTTATCGCCGGATTCCCCACCCTCTCGATCCTTATCACCCCTGGCTGGATCTTGCGCGCCGCCGCCATTGCGCTAGCCGGCGCCGTCCTCGGTGCCAGTTACCCCGCGTGGCTAGCCAGCCGCAAAGACCCCGTCGAAGCCCTCTCCTACGACTAACCCACACAGCTGCGATCACAGTTATGCGAAGGGTGCCCCACCCTCGATTTTTAGGGTTTACCCGCCGTGGCCGGTGGGGCTCTTTCCGAGTAGTTGATTTTGGGGTTTTGAATCGCCGAAACTGTCGCACGCAACTAGGCAGCCGTCCCAATCGCAGTTACAATACAAACCTGCCACACACCTGTATCTCAAGAAACGCTATTGGAACCGATACTTAAAACAGAAAATCTGTGGAAGCTCTATCGTGCGGGCAAAGTGGAAGTCCCCGCTTTGCGTGGCGTCAATTTCGAAGTACTACCCGGTGAGTCCGTTGCCGTCATGGGCCCCTCCGGCTGCGGCAAGTCTTCCCTCCTCTACGTAATCGGCGGCATGGCGCAAGCTTCCAGAGGCACCGTCTTAGTCGACGGCAACGAACTCACCACCATGAGCGACGCCGAGCGCACCCGCCTCCGCCGCCACAAAATCGGTTTCGTCTTTCAACGTTTCAATCTGCTTCCTACGCTCACCGCCAAAGGCAACATCGCCATCGCCCAATTCATTCACGGAAATGGCTTCGATCCCCACCGTTTCGACGTAGTTACCAAAATGTTGGGTCTGGCCGGCCGCCTCCAACACCGCCCCTCCGAATTATCCGGAGGCGAACAACAACGCGTCGCCATCGCCCGCGCCCTGATCAATGAACCGAAAATTCTTCTTGCCGATGAACCTACCGGCAATCTCGATTCCAAGAATTCTGAAATCGTGTTACAGATGCTTCGCCAGCTCAATAAAGAACTGGGCCAGACGATCGTCATGATTACTCACAACCCCGAAGCCGTGGTCTATTTCGATCGCGTGGTGCACATGCGTGACGGCGTCATCGTCGACGGCATTCCAGCGGACTAGCATGGCCAGCCTCAGAGAAATTCTCTCGCGCACATTTTTCTGGTCTTATGAACGCGGCACTTGGCAATACGACATCGCCGTCGCCGTCATCCTGATTTTCGCCCTGCTCACTCCCCGCCACTGGTTCCACGACCAACCCGCCAGTGGCGTTCCCGCTGCTCCAGGCCAGGTCTTGCTCCTCTCGCAGGATGGCAATCGCCAGACCTATCGCGTAGACACGCGCGTTCTCGCCCCGCCCACCAAGCTCGCCCTGCAAAATGACCTGCACAACGCATTAAAAGAAGCCCTACCCGACCTGCACAAAGGCAATTTTTCTATCCTCAAAATCGAGCCGGAACGCGACGAGCAAGGCACCGCGATCGCCTATCACGTCGAAATCCGCCGCTAACCTTATTGCTCGACGAATTTCTTCAGTCGCCCTAGAGTCGTAGCAGTCATGGCGGACCCTCTTGAAACGGCGCACCCTCTCTGTCCGTCTCTTTGTTATGCTAGGATTCGCGAAACAATAACGGTTGGCGTCCACCATATAGGGGCCTCGATTGACACGTTTTTCTCTGCTCTCCTTATTTCTCAGTGTGATTTTTACGGCTTCTGTGACTCCCGCTTCTCCTCCCCAGGAAAAGCAATGGACCACCGACGGCGTGTTGGCCATGATGGATAAATCCGCTCGCGATTTTCATACCCTCACCGCTGACATCGAGCACATCAAATACACCGACGTAGTGAAAGATACTTCCACGGAAACCGGAAAGCTCCTGGTGCGTCGCGATGAAAAAATGCGCATCGAGTTCTTTCAGCCCGACCGCCGCACCATCCTTCGCACTGGCGATTCCCTCTTCGTATTCACTCCCAAAATCAATCGCGTCGAGGAATATGACCTCGGCAAAAATCGCGATTTGGTCGATCAATATGTCTTGCTGGGTTTTGGCACCAAGAGCGACAACGTGAGGAAGAGTTACGACGTAAACGTGATCGGCGAGACCGAGCTGGACAACAAGAAAACCGTGCAGATCGAGCTAATCCCCAAATCCGACCAGATGCGCAAGCAAATCGCCAAAATCCAGATGTGGATTGACGAATCTTCCTGGCTACCCATTCAGCAAAAGTTTTTTGAGTCTGGTTCTGGGGACTACCTGATTTTCCACTACACCGAAGTGAAGAAGAATCTCAAGGTCGGCGACAATCAATTCAAACAGGATTGGCCCAAAGGCGTTACCCGCACAAAACCCCGCTCCTAGCATTAACTGATAGCACTAACTCTATAGCGTCAACTCGTGTTGCGGGAATCTTCGCGACACATCTCAATTGTTTTGCGATTTTTTCTCGCCCGCGCGCTCCGCACTTAGTAATCGCTCTTTACGTGAGAGCCCCCATCGGTAACCCGCAAGTTGTCCGTCTCCGCGAATCACCCGATGGCACGGCACCACAATCGAAACCGGATTTCGCGCACAAGCGCTCGCCACCGCGCGCACCGCCTTAGGCTGCCCCAATGCTTGCGCCACCTGCGTATATGTACGCGTCGTCCCCCGTGGGATTCGCTGCAGCTCTTGCCACACTCGCCGCTGAAACGTCGTCCCCTGCACATCCAGCGGTAGCTCCAGGCTCGACGGCTTCCCCTCGATCTGTCGCACAATCTCGCCCACCCACCGCTGGTACGATTCCTTCGCTGGCGCAATCTCCGCATGCGGATACTCTTCCCGCAGTTCCCCAATCAGTTCTCGCTCCACCTCACCCAGATAAACCGCCGACACACCCTTTTCCGTAGCTGCCACCAGAACTTTTCCCATCGGTGATTTCGCAATCGTATATTCCAGCTTCATGCCCTTTCCTCCCTTTTGATAAGCCGCCGGCGTCATCCCCAGCTGCGCGTCGCTACGTTCATAAACGCGGCTCGAAGAGCCATAACCCGTTTCATACAACGCGTCCGTAATATTTTTTCCTGCGCGCAACAAACTCTTGAAGCGATTCAACCGCAGCGCATCCGCCAGATCCCGCGGAGCCAGCCCGGTAACTTGTTGAAAAGCGCGTCGCAGAGCTGATGGCGTAACTCCAAGCTTTCCCGCGAGCGTAGCGACGCGCAAGATTTCTTCCTCGCCGCCCGCTAATTCTCGCGCAGCCCGTTCCACCAATCGCAGCGCTCCCGATTTTTCGTTAGGCTTGCACCGCAAGCACGGGCGAAACCCTTGCTTCTCCGCTTCCTCACCGCTGCCAAAGAACACCACGTTACGCCGCAACGGCCGCCGCGCCGGGCACGACGGCCGGCAATAAATCCTGGTCGAAAGCACTCCCAGAATGAACGTGCCATCCGCTCGCGCATCGCGCGCCAGCGTCGCGCGCCAATACTGTTCCGCCGCGTTAGCAGTTATCTTCGATCCCGCCTGTGCCGTCGCATTATTCATATTGCACTCGTCAAAACTAACTCACCCCCAAAAACAAAGCTATCCGCTAACGCGCAGCAAAGTAAATGCGTTGATTTTCCCGCTTGACGGATTACGCTTTTAGCTTTACATTGCAAAGTACTTTCTTCCTAGCTCATCACCAACTCAAGAGGAGGTTCCCTCATGACCGCGCAGCAAATTAACCGCCTCAGCGCCAGAATCCTAATCGTCCTGTCTCTTTTAGCTTTGCTGACCGTTCTTAGCGGCTACACTCATCCGCCCCGACCATCTGAACCGGACGAGGGCGCGGCAGCACACGTCTTCCAGCTCTCAATTGTGGCCGTCGCGTTCTCAATCCTAGTTTTTCTTACCACTGCGGATTGGAAGCAGCCCTTGCGAAGCGTACGCCCGTTAACATTTCCTACCGCCGCCTTAGTTCTGGCCTTCGGCGCCCTCTATTACCTCGAACACTTCCGATAAATCCACGCCAGCATCAACCGGCTGGCCATTTGTGGTCAACGATCCTTCGACCGCTAAATCGAGTACTATTACTACGTGTTTTGGTTTAGGACAACTCCGGAAATTTCCACAGGTTGACTCGCAACCCTTCCGGTGGCATCTTAACGACCCGACTTAACCTGTGGATATCCTCCACATTTAAGCTCGGTAGGCCAGGCACTTAGAAGCGTCTCTGAGATCCTGAGGGGGAGATGAGCGCTACCAATCTCGCAGTTTCAAGTAAGGCTCCGTCAAAGCAACCCGCTTCCGCCCCGATTGGCCCGGCACTCTGCTGCAAGCCTTTACTTCGCCCAGAGTTACCGCGCCGCTTTATTCGCGTGCCCACTCACGCCGTCGGCGTTCACCCCGAGCATCGTGAATATCCCCGAGCTATCCTCCAACTGCCCCTAAAGCTTGAAAGTATTAACGGGGTCGATGAAGACTTCCCCATCACCCTGGTAACCCGCGATATCAGTTCGACCGGCGTCTATTTCCTGTGCCCTAAGCCACTTCCCATGGACTCCCCTATTGAGCTGCAGATTGTCCTGGTGAGCCGCCCCTTGGGCCAAGGCAACGTGGTCATGACCAGCCACGCCCATGTGCGCCGCATTCATCCTGCAGCCGTGCCCGGCTGGTACGGTATCGCGGCAAATTTTGATGACGTCTCCTTCGACCGCGACGACTTCATCCCTTCCCGCTTCCTGGGCACCTACTAAGTTCCACCGCGGGCTGACGACCACCTTTTCATCTCTAATATATAACTCTCGTACTTGGATCTGGTGCATAAGCACCCTCGCCTCCGCAAACATCTTCAATGCGGCTTCTTTGACTTTATTCCCCACCTCTGTGATGTTTGATGGTGCGTGTCCCCAGCCAAGAAAAACGAAATCAAAGGCGTACTCTTCGACTGGGATGGCACCTTGCTCGATTCCTTCCAGGCTGATTCTTCCGCCTACCTGGCAATGTTCAGTGAAATGGGCATCACTTGGGGTTTGGACCAACTCGCAGAGCATTACTCCCCCAACTGGTACAACGTCTACCGCGCCGCAGGCCTGCCGGAGCGACGTTGGAGTGCCGCCGACACCGCTTGGCGCAAGCATTATTCGGGATTCCGCCCAAAGTTAATCCCCGGAGCTCGTAAGGTCCTAAACGCCGTAGGCCGCCGCTACAAGCTTGGCCTGGTGACCAGCGGAGACCGCGACCGCGTCCTCCGCCAACTCCGCGAGTTTCGCCTCACCAAGTCTTTTCACGCCCGCGTATGCAGCGGTGACACCGAACACAAGAAGCCCCACCCCGACCCGCTAAATTTCGCCCTTCAATGCGTCGGCTTGGCACCCGCGCACTGCGTCTACGTCGGTGATTCCCCAGAAGACGTACAAATGGCCAAAAGCGCGCACGTCCGCGTCATCGGTGTCCTCGGCCCATTCCCCACAGAGAAACGCTTACGCGCCTCAAAGCCTGACCTGCTTCTCACTTCCATCACCGAACTCCCAGCTGCTCTGAAGCAATTAGCTTCTTAGTTCATTTCAAACAGATACTCCCCAAACGGTCATTTCGCCTGCCCGCCGCAGGCAGGGACCGAAGCAAGCCGACGCCTTTTCCCTCTCGTTCGTCCGCAAACGAGCCGGCTTCCGCAGCGGAGAAATCTCTCTTCGATCGCTCGCGCCAGCCGGCACCCTCATTCAGGCGCAATCGGAGTACTCGGGCCTGTCCCGGCAGGCTTAAAATCCGTCCATTTAATTACCAACCGCACCGGAATCTCACCCTCTTTGGTGTGCAACGAATCATCCGATCGCAAATAATTAGGAAACCAGTATTTCCCGTCCACATTTTCACGATACGTCTCGAACAAAGAGAAAGGCAATTGCGCGATCCCCCGCATGTCTCCCTGATCGGTCACCCACTTCCCGTAAGTCTTCACCACTTCCAGATATTGCGCATCCACCCACACCACGCCTTCAAAATACGCCTTCGCACGCTCCACTGTTTTCGGCTTCACCTGAAAAATGTAACAATCCACTTCGTCAACCAGCTCCCGTCCAATAAATTTCAACTCGTATTTCGCCAGCTGTCCACTGGTCAGCGGATACGCTGGGATTTTGTCCAGCGCGTCCAAATCCTCCGGAGCGAGATACACTCCTTGCAGTGTCGACTGAGGTTTTTCGATGGCCTTCATCGCCACTCGTCCGTCCGCTAACTTCTGGTATTCCGTCACTCGCAAAAATTCCCCAACAACGCCGCCATCGGGACCAAATTCCTGGATGCGCACACTCTTGCGAAATCCATAATTTGGACGTGATTTCAGATATTCATCTTCCTTCAGTGAAAACCGTCGGACAATTTCTTCCACCGGCAACGAAGGCGGCGCCGGCGGCTCAGGCTCCGTGCCGATCCGGGTGACATGATGCTCCGCAGGCGCCCCCATAGGCCCCTGAGAATTCCCCTGCGCCCGCAAGCCCGTCACGCTAACGCCAAACGCGCCAGCCATCCCCAATAAAGAAACCAAAAATCGCCTTAACAATTTCATATCCACTTAGATGCGCACCATACGCCCGAACGCCGCTTCATCATCTCATTCATAACGCAACGCCACCATCGGGTCCACCCGCATCGCCCGCTGCGCCGGAATGAAGCACGCAGCCACCGCGACCACTATCAGCAATAGGGCTACCCCGCCAAACGTCACCGGATCAGTCGCGCTAACACCCATAAGCTGGCTGCCCATGAAGCGCGTCAGCGCCAGCGAGACTCCCACACCGATCACTACCCCGGCCAGCGTCAATTTGAGCCCGTGGACAATCACCATCCGAAGCACCTTCTCTCGATCTGCACCCAGTGCCATGCGAATACCAATCTCGCGGGTCTGCTGAGAAACCACGTACGACATCACCCCATACACTCCTACGATCGCCAGCGCGAACCCTAGCCCGCCAAAAATTCCCAGCAAAACGCTTTGCGACCTGGGCGCCCCAGTGTTCTCTTCCATCTGCTTCTCGATTGTCTTTATGGATGTTACCGGCCGATCTTTATCGAGCGCCCATATGCGATCTTCTATCGCCGCAACGCTTGCCAGTGGATCCGGCTTCGTTCGAAAAACCAGAAATACTCCCGCAGCGTGCCCGGTCTGCTCAAATGGCCCGTAAATCTCTGGTTTGGCTTCGGCACCCGGATCGAGATCACGTACATTCCCGGCCACTCCAATAATTTCTCCCCACACCGGTTCCTTTTTTTCTCGTAGTGCGGAGAGCCGTTTGCCAACCACATCGATCGAACCGAACACCTTGCGCGCAAACGCCTCATTCACGATGAACACCGGAGCTTTTTCTTTTCGATCGTCCGCGTTAAAGTCTCGCCCGGCAAGCAACGGAATCCCAAACGTGCGAAAAAAGTCCGGCTCAACCCGGTTCATACGCGCCATTCGCTGGCCTAATTTTTCCTCTGCAGCGGACTGCTCCGTCTCGAATGTCGATTCCGACACCGCATCTCCCAGTGGGAACACTACCCCCGCCGATGCCGCTGCCACCCCCGGAATCCCACGCGAACTCTCCAGAACCTGTTCCACAAAATGAGTCGCCTGCTCCACTTTCGCAAAACGATACTTCGGAAAATCAATCCGCATGGTTATCAAATGGTCTGGTCGAAACCCCGGATCTACCCGCAGCATCCGCGCAAAACTTTGCATCGCTAGCGTCGCGCCAATCAGCAACACCATCGCCAGCGCCACTTCCACCACTACCAACACCTGCCGCAATAAATTGTGTCCATGACCCAGCGCCGCGCCGGCGTCGCCCTCCTTGATCGCCGCATTGACGTCTTGCCGTGAACTCAACAGTGCCGGCACAAACCCGGATAACAATGCCGCCAGCAATGACGCGCCCAATGTAAACCAGGCCACCTCACTATCAATTCGAATATCTTGAATCCGCGGAATGTCCCCCGGAAGAATCGCGCGTATTCCTCGTGCCGTCCAAACCGCCATGAAAAACGCGCAAACCCCGCCCATCAACGCCACCAGCAGGCTTTCCACCGCCAGTTGTCGCAGCAACGCCCCACGCGTAGCGCCAATCGCGGTGCGAATCGCAAACTCTCGCCGTCTTCCCCATCCGCGCGACAAAAATAAGTTACTTACATTCGCGCAAGCGATCAGCAGCACAAATCCTACCGAGCAGAACAGCACCAGCAACGGTTTCCGCGCGTCCCCTAACAAATAGTTTCTCAACGGCGCGACGCGAAAGCTCCATCCCTTGTTCGTGTCTGGGTAAGCGGTTGCCAACCGCGCAGCAATAGTGTCGAGCTCATTCTGTGCCTGCAGAATGTCGGTATGAGGTTTCAAACGCGCAAGCACGTCGAAGTCGCGATTTTGCCTCGCCGTAAGTTGCTCTTGTGTTGGTATAAGAGCCGTCCAGACCTTCGAATCGGTTGCAAAGTCAGTGTTCGACAGGTCCGGCATCACTCCGATCACCGTGTATGTCTCGCTATCGAGCCGCAGGGTTTTTCCGATCGCATGTGGATCACCGCCGAATCTGTCCCGCCACAAGGAATAGCTCAAAATCACAACGTGGTTCCCCGGTTGCATATCCGAGGAAACAAATGTCCGCCCAAGCAATGGCTTGATACCCAGGTCAGGGAAGAAATCTTGCGAAATCTCGGCCCCCTCGATTTGCTCGGGCTTGCCTCCTCCGGAAATTTCCTTCGAAGACCATCGGTAAGGAGTCAGGTCGGAAAATGACGTGCTGCTCGCCCGAATATCGGCGATATCCAGTAGCGATACCCCCAGATGTGGGAAATCAAATAGCGTGCTCCGAGCACAAAGATCCGCAAGTTGCGACGCGTTGGGAAACGGCAGCGGCCTCAACAACACCGCATCAATCACGCTGAAAATCGCGCTGTTAGCCCCGATGCCCAGCGCCAGCGTCAGAACCACAATCAGCGTGAACCCAGGAGATCGCCGCAGTGAACGCAATCCGTAACGCACATCAATTGCAAAATTCTCAAGCGATCGCCACCGCCACACCTCCCGGCTGTCCTCGGCAATCAACATAACGTTCCCAAATTCCCGCCGCGCTGCAGCCTCAGCATCTTTTTTGGGCATGCCCTCCGCGATCAAGTCCTCGACCCGTTCGTCCAGGTGTTCCTGAATCTCCGCGGAAAGATCGCTGTACATTCGCCGCCGCGAAAACAACTGTGTAAGCCAGCTCATGACTTTATCGCCGCCAGCACGCGCGTAATCCCTTCAAACATTTGCTCGAATCTTGAAATCTCGAGCTGCAAGTGCTTGACGCCGGCCGCCGTCAGCTTGTATATCCTTACCCGCCGATTCGTTGAAGAAATACCCCATTCCGCCTTCACCAATTCGGCTTTGAGAAGCCGCTGCAGAGCCGGATAGAGCGACCCTTCTTCAATTTGTAGCAAATCATTCGACACGTGCTTAATCTGTTTTGCGAGCGCGTAGCCGTGCAACGGCTGCCTCTTCAGGGTGCGCAGAATCATCATCTCCAAAGCCCCCGGAAACAGATCCCGCTGTTCAGGTTTTCGCATACGCCTTCCCAAAAATCCCTTCAGGTTATTTTAATCAAGGCCTAGACCAACACAGTATCATGCAAAAGTCAACCCACCACGAGGGGTGCCCCACCCTCGATTTTTAGGGTGGGTCCTGGTTTTGTCCGTGATCCCAGTTTTGCCCGTGCTCCTGCTCTTGCCTGCAGGTCGTGCTTTTGCCCGTGGTCCTGGTTTTCTCCTCCCTGTTCCTTCAATAGCAGCACCCCACTTTTTCGCATCAGCCGTCTCTCTGTTACAATTTTTTGGTTCGTGACCGAGCCAAAACAAGCCAGAAAGTATCTGATCTCCGGCACCGTCCAGGGTGTTGGGTACCGCTACTTCACGCAGCGCGCCGCAGCCAAAATAAAAGTTGGGGGCTACGTAAAAAACCTCAACGATGGTCGCGTAGAGGTGTTCATAATGGGTTCCCCGCAGCAACTTCGCGAGATGCGCACCCTGCTCGAACGCGGCCCGCGCTTTTCTAGCGTTACCGAAGTCCGTGAAGAAGTTGCCTCACCCGATCCACAGTACGATCAGGTATTTGTAATTGGCCGCGGAGATTGAGCGCATGAACGTGTAACGATCCGTCTGCTACTGCCTTAACGCGGTAAAACCAGCGCGACCACAGGAGCCGTTTGAATGGACGATTTAAAAAAACTGATTCGTGAAGTGCCCGACTATCCGAAACCAGGAATTCTGTTCTACGACTTGACCACTCTGCTGAAAGATAAGCGCGGTTTTCACAACCTGATCGATCGCTTGTGCGAACACTACAATGGTCACACTATCGACGTCGTCGCCGGCATCGAAGCACGCGGTTTTATTTTTGCTCCCGCATTAGCCTATCGCCTGAACGCCGGCTTTGTTCCGGTGCGCAAACCCAAAAAACTTCCCGCCAAATGTGCCAGCGTTTCCTACTCTTTGGAATACGGCACCGACACCCTGGAAATCCACGAAGACGCCATCAAGCCCGGCGATCGCGTCATTATTTGCGATGATTTGCTGGCGACTGGCGGTACCGCCGCGGCCACTGCCAAACTCATCCAGCAATTGGGCGGCAAAGTCGAAGGCTTGGCCTTCGCCGTAGAATTAACATTTCTGAACGGCCGCTGCAAACTCCCCGGCCTCGACGTCTTTTCCCTGATCCAGTATGACAAATGATTTCAGCGCTCAGAGGCACGGGCGCGAATCTTGTTTGCGCGACTATTTTGTTTTCCCGGCCCGCTGGCGCAAAGCCTCAAACAAAACCACACCCGCCGCCACAGAAACATTCAGAGATTTAACCGGCCCGCTAGTGGGCAGCGAAACGACAAAATCGCATCGCTTGCGCGTCAACTCGTGCAAGCCTTTGCCCTCTCCCCCTAAAACAATTCCCACCGGCGAAGTGTAATCCACCTGTGTATATGTTTTGTCTGCCGCCTCATCCAGTCCAATCAGCCAGTAGCCCGCTTCCTTCAACTCTTCCATCGCGCGCGCCAGATTTGTAACCCGTGCAATCGGTAAATGAGCCAACGCTCCGGCCGATGCGCGTGCTACCGTGTCCGTCAAGCCCACCGCGCGGCGCTCCGGTATCACCACGCCTTGCGCACCCGCCGCCAACGCCGTTCTTATTATGGCGCCCAGGTTGTGCGGATCCTCCACTCCATCGAGCAAAACAATCAACCCGCCGTGACCGCCGGCCTTCCCATTCGCGAGAATATCTTCAAGCGATCCCGCGGTACGGGCCGCTGCCAGCGCTACTACTCCTTGATGATCTTTAGTGTTGGCTAGCCGGTCGATCTGCCCGCGATCTTCAAATCGCACCGGGATCCCGCGCCCGCGCGCCAGTTGCACAATCTCTTCCGTACGCGTGTCCTGCCGTCCGCGGGCAATCACCACGCGATCAATCGCGCTCCCAGCTTGCAGCGCTTCCCGCACCGCGTTAATACCCGTCAGCCGGTCAATCACAGGACTCATGCGAGCAAACAGTGTATAGAAAAACTCCAGCAAAATTCATGGCTCGCCATTTTTAATCAAGCGCGGAACAAAATTCCACTATCCGCACACGCGCAGGTTTCACCGCTACTGCAAAAGGCAACGCCGCCGCTTCATCAACCAGCAATATCACGCGATCCAGTTCTCCCTCGCCGGCCCGTCCAGCCAACGCCAGCCGTATCGGATGAAACAAATCCCGGCTCCGCAAGTCCGACCCTTCCTTCATGATGTTAATTATTTCTTTGAACCGTTCCGAATCCAGCGCGCCCCCATCCAGCAGCAACAAAGCCACCCGGCGCACCACTTCCCTGGCCCCGTAACGCGCCAGCACCGCATGGCTTTCGACTCGCTCCAGCACTTCCTCCGCCTCATAGTGGAAGATCAAACCGAGCAGATCGTTGAGTGCCGCGCGGTCGGCCACATGTGATCCGAGCATGCCTGCTGCACGTTCGCACCATGCCTGCAACTCCGGAGAAAACTCTTCCCCCGCGATCCATCCGCTCTCGCGAAGAATTTCCCCGACCTCGGTTCCAGTGAAGGGATTGGCAACCGAATCTCGCGTTCGCCTTTCGGATCTCATATGAGAGGAAGTCTACAGCAGAAAATTGTTCGCGGTGGAAACAGGAATAATCAGAAGTATTTCTTCAGCAAACAAAAATCGTTAGGTCGTTGTCAGGGTCGCCACCACATACGCGGCAATCGCCTCACCGCGCCCGACCGCATCAACGCCCTCATTCGTCTTGGCCTTCAAATGAATGCGGCCTGCCGTGACACTAAGAGCCTTCGCCAGTGCCTCGCGCATCCTCGGAAAATGTGGCCCCAGTTTAGGTCTTTCGAGTATCACTACCGCATCGACATGCTCAATCGCAAATTTCTTCTCGCCCAGCAGCCGCGCCGCATGCTCCAAAAATTGCATGCTATCAGCGCCTTTCCACTTTGGATCGGCATCCGGAAAATGCGTGCCAATATCGCCCAGCCCTGCCGCGCCAAAAAGCGCGTCGCAGAGCGCATGCGCCACAACATCTCCGTCCGAATGTCCAACCGGACCCTTGTCAAAAGGCACTTCGACCCCCCCGATAATCAGTTTCCGTCCCGCTTCCAGCCGGTGCAGGTCGTACCCGATGCCGCAGCGCACGCTCACTTTTTGTTGCGCTCGCGTTCCAGGTAAAACTGCGCCAGCTCCATATCCGCGGGTCTGGTAATTTTAATATTTCGCTCCGACCCCAGCACCACGTGCACATCGTGACCAAGCCGTTCCACCAATCCTGCTTCGTCCGAAGCATTCACTCCGTCGGCCTCCGCCCGCGCAAACGCTTCCCTCAACAATTTCGCCGAAAACGCTTGCGGCGTTTGCGCCAGCACCACTCGCTCTCTCGGAATCGTCCCAATTATCAGCGCCACATCTTCCGGTAAACTCGCGCGTTTCACTTCTTTGACCGTATCCATCGCAGGAATCCCGAGAATCGCCGCTTTACATTTCCGCGCTTCTTCGATCACCCGGGTGATTTGGTCTACGGTAACAAATGGCCGGACCGCATCGTGCACCAGCACAATTTCAGTATCCTCAGGCACTTCGCGCAGCGCCTGAGCCACGGAATCCTGCCGCGAATCTCCTCCGCGCACCATACGTACAAATTGCGCGAACTTTTCTGCACGAATCGAAGTTTGCAACGACTCCATAACATCCGTGCGCGTAGCCACAATAATGTCGGTGACCAGCGGACACGCCGCAATCCGCCTAAGGCTGTGAATGACAATCGGTGTTCCCGCCAGCTCCAGAAATTGCTTAGGGGTCTCCGCGCCCATGCGCGTACCCAGTCCCGACGCCGGAAGAATGGCTGTGATTCGTCCCATTTTTATCGTTTGAAAGTCGTGTCCCGTGATCGATTAACATTGATTCGATCAACGTTGACTCGATGAACGGATGATTATATACCGAGTGGAAAATTCGCAGTCCGCTGCGGGTCTCCCTGCTAACTGTGCGCTATTCGCCTTCCGGTTGCGGGGGCGTCCCTGATGCCCCTAAAGTATTCTGGTCGCCGGCATGGGCGTCAGCCGCACGATTGCTTTCCTCTTCTTGCCGCGCGCTCGAGCCGGCCGTATACGATGCTGTCGAATTGACCGCAACCCCTCGTCCCGCCGCCGCAGCACGTGCATAAGGACCGAGCGGCTCGACGCGCTCGTCCACGCGCCCAAAAATCATCTTCCCCGCGGTGGTCTGATGCACCGAAGTCACGATCATATCTACGCTCTTGTTGATCATCCGCCGCGCGCCGTCGACCACCACCATGGTGCCGTCACTCAAATACGCCACGCCCTGCATGGCTTCCTTGCCCTCGCGTTGAATCAGCACATGCATCGTTTCGCCCGGCAGCACTGCAGGCTTCAGCGCATTGGCAAGTTCATTCACGTTAAGCACGGAAAATCCCTGCACTGTGGCAACTTTGTTCAAATTAAAATCATTCGTTACGATTTTCGCGCCGGTGCGCCGCGCCAGTTCAATTAACTTATGATCCACATCGGCGGTATTCGGAAAATCGTCATCCACCACCCGCACTTCCACCTGCGGCATTTTCTGAATGCGCTGCAACACTTCCAGCCCGCGCCGCCCGCGCTGCCGCTTCAACGGGTCGGACGAATCGGCCACCAGCTGCAATTCATGCAGCACAAATTGCGGTACCGCAAGCACTCCATCCAGAAATTGCGCTTCGCAAATCTCCGCGATGCGGCCGTCGATAAGCACGCTGGTATCCAGCAATTTCATCAACTCGTTAGTGGTGCTCTCAACGTTTCCTTTCGCTTTGCGCCGCGGTATTCGCCAGTTTTCCCCGCAACGAAAGCCCGTGGTCATCCCCAGATAGCTGAACGCCAGCAAGGAAATAAAATCCAAAAACGACTTCGTGGACGACGGCTGCGAGGTGTAAGAAATGATCAACGTCATCAACAACGCGGCAGCCATTCCCGCCAAGGCCCCGAAAGCCCCGCCGATCAATCCGCCCATGCTCGCGTGCGCCAAACGAAACTCCGCAAACACGATAACCAGCGCAAGCAACACTCCGACTCCCGCAGCGCTGCCCCGCAAACCGAACGGCGCGAACGCATAACAAAGCACCCCGATTAGCACCGTAAACAGGCTCCGCACAATCCAAAATTCCCAATGCATCGATGGCTTGGTTTTGGTCGAATCGGATAAATCAGCGGTCACAGCGGAGTCCAATTGCGAGGTGCTGCGGCGCTCAGCGGCGCGCATCGGCGGCGTAGTTGATGAGAGTGACGGACGCGGTCTGTTACCTGGAATTTTTTGGTTCATGCGAAATAGTTGTCAAGCAACATTACAGCGATTTTATTACGCCGTAAGCCCTCTTTCGCTGCAAGCTCACAGACTTACTCTGCCGTTGCCTCCGACGGCACGCCCGTAATGGTTTATATACCCTGTCATTACCGACGGGTCAAGTCGGATATCCAACATTTCGTAGAAAAGAGTTAATCCCCGCACAAAAACCACCAATCACTGGCAATAACCATAAATAATTGAAAGATATACAATCACTTTACATAGAACCGCGGAACCCGCTGGCTCACCGCGCACAACAGATCCGAAGTAACCGTGCCGAGGCTGCGTGCCACCAGGTTCGCGGGATGACTGAATTTTCCGTCCGTGCCATAAATCGTTGCGGTATCGCCAATTTCCACACCCTGCACCGCCGTTACATCGATCATCGTAACGTCCATGGAAACAATTCCGACAATAGGTGCCAACACTCCCCGAATCAGCACTTTACCTCGGTTGCTCAGGCTGCGATGAATGCCGTCTCCATATCCCGCTGCCAGCACTGCGATGCGCGAAGCCTGCTGTGGCACGAAACTTGACCCATAACCAACACCCGCGCCCGCAGACACATCCCGCACACTGATTATCCGCGTGCGCAAACTCATCACCGGCTGGAGCGCCAGCCGCTTCTCAAATTCCACGCGCTTCTCGACGGGATCGTATCCCGGATGGTATCCGTACAGAATCACGCCCGGACGCACCATGTCCGCCCACGTTTTCGGACGCGTCACGATCGCTCCGCTATTCGCCAGGTGAACAATGCCCGGATCGACTCCCAGCGCGCGTAACCGCTCCAACGCCGCAAAAAACCGCTCCTCTTGCTCACGTGTCTGGCGCCCCGCTACCGTATCGGAAAATGCTTCTGACGAAGCGAAATGCGTCATCACCCCGCTCAACTGCAAATGCCGCGATTTTGCCAGTTGCCGCGCAAAGCAGTCCACGCTTGACGGCGCAATGCCCAAGCGATTCATCCCCGAGTCTATTTTCAAATGAAACGAAACTTTTTTCTTCCCACGCCGGGCCGCCGCTGTCTCCAATTGTGACAATTGCTCACAGCGATGAATCACCGTTGTCAAATTGTGTTCCAGCAATCGCCTTTCTTCGCCCGGCACAAAGCTCGTCAGAATCAAAATTGGTTTGCGCACCCCAACCTTGCGCAGCGCGATGCCTTCTTCCGTGCAGGTCACCCCAAACCAGTCCGACCCGGCCTTCTCCAGCGCTTTAGTCACCTCCGGCCCGCCGTGGCCGTACGCGTTACCTTTCACGATGCACAGCACCTGCCTCGGCGTAAGCCGCTTTTCGTTCCGCGGATTTACATAGGATCGGATCGATTCGAAATTATGAATGAGCGCCGGGAGCGAAACATCCGCCCAAACCGGCCGCATATTGAGTGTCGTGGGATCTTTCCGTGCGCGCGCCATGTTTATTCCAAGGAAAATTAAGTTTACGTCATCCACGCGGCAAGGGTGGTTTTACGCCTGAAAACTGCCGCGTGAATGACAACAGTGGGCAACTGCACCTACGTACAGGGCACGTCGCGTGCCGGTTGATTGAGAAAAAAGCGAGCCCGCCAGAAAAATCCGCTAAGGTGAAGTGCGCAAGAGACTTGCAGCTTAGACCCGGGAATGGTTGGGGCAGCGCCCGTATCGCTGCCGGATCGATCAGCGTGGCTCGTAGGCGGCGTCGTGTCTACCCGTACATAACCACTTTACATAGCAGCGGCACACATCGCCGCGTCACAACCTCTACATATCATCAGCGGCAAACTGCGAAAACGCATCTGGCGCGGCTTCTTCAAAGCGGGTCAAGCGGCTGCGGAAAACAAATTTCACGCTTTCCGTCGGTCCATTTCGCTGCTTGGCAATCTTGAGCTCCGTCTCTTCCCGCTCTTCCGGCGTAGCTCCCTGCTTAAAAAAATGTGGCCGGTAGATGAACATGACCACGTCCGCGTCCTGCTCGATAGCGCCCGACTCGCGTAAGTCCGAAAGCTGCGGTCCGCGATCATCGCGCTCCGGCGCGCGCGTCAACTGGCTCAGCACCAGCACCGGAATCTGCAACTCCTTCGCCAAGCCTTTCAGCGCGCGAGAAATGCTGGCCACTTCTTCATTGCGATTCGAAAACCGTCCCCGCGCGGTGATGAGCTGGAGATAATCCACTATCAACAGCGAAAGTCCCTTGTCTCGCTTCAACCGCCGCGCCTTTGCCCCGATCTCCAGAACGCTGATAGACCCCGCATCATCAATCCACAGCGGCGCCGCCGAAATGACTCCCAGCGCCTCGGTCATGCGACGCCAATCTTCTTTGCTCAAATGCCCGGTGCGAAATTTGTGCGCGTCAATCTGCGCCACCGAAGCCACCAGCCGTTGCAGGAGCGACTCCTTCGACATTTCCAGGCTGAAGATTGCCGCGGGGTGCCCCGCTCGAATCGAAATATTTTCCGCTAGGTTCAGCGCTAGCGCCGTTTTTCCTTGCGAAGGTCTCGCCGCAAGAATCAACAATTCCGATGGCTGCAGCCCCGAGGTCAGCTTATCCAGCTCCCCATACCCGGTCGCAACCCCAGTGATGCTTTTGCCTTCGCGAAAAATTCTTTCCAAGCGTTCGAAATTGTCCCGAACGATGTCCTTCACCGGAATTAACCCAGCGCGCACCCGGTCTTCCGCCAGCGCAAAAATCGAAGACTCCGCGTTATCCAGAATGGCGTCAGCGCCATCCTCGCCTTCAAACGCCCGCTGCTGAATATTGTGCGTGGCATGAATCAAATTGCGCAGCATCGCTTTTTCTTTCACGATGCGCGCGTAATGCTCCACGTTCGAAACCCGCGGCATGCCGTCGGCCAGCGCAGCCAAATACGGCGCGCCACCCGAAGCTTCCAGATCGCCACGGCGATGCAGTTCTTCCGTGAGCGTAACCAGATCAATGGCCTGTTGACTCTCGCCCAACGCAATCATCTGCGTGAATACCCGGCGATGCTGTTCCATGAAAAAATCTTCCGGGCGTAAATGCTCGACGGCAGGATTAAGTGCGTTGTTATCCAACAAAATGGCGCCAAGAACAGAACGTTCGGCATCCAGATTATTGGGCAGCGGTTTTTCTAGGGGGCTATCAACAGCCATAACTGGGACACACCTCGTGATTCGCTTTTTATTCGCCTATGCGAATTTGTAGCATGTTCCCGGCCCCCAGGGCAAGGAAAAGAAATTGTCGAGTTGGTGAACGCTTACGACTCGCTTGGATTTGCACCGAACCGAATTAATTTTATGAAGCGCATTGTGTGCTGAACTGAAACCATCGTCAACAAGCAATCCAATTTCAACCTGTGCATCGCGACGAAAATTTTGTGCAAAACTTTTTCCGACAAAGAATTCTGTTGCACAAAACTTTTTTCTACGGACAAAAAAAAGAGGCCCATGTAAATGGGCCTCCTCAGTGCGCGAAATAAAATAAAATTACGCCTGCTGCCCTTCCTTCTGAACTTGCACTTTGACTTCGGCGGTAATGTCCCGGAAGACTTTCACTGTCGCGCGAAAATCTCCCAGCGCCTTGATCGGCTCCGCCGTGTGAATCTGCCGTTTGTCGATCTTGAAGCCCTTGGCCTCCAGCGCATCGGAAATGTCACCAGTGGTTACCGATCCAAAAAGCTGGTCGTTCTCTCCCGTTTTGCGCGTAAACGTGAGCTCCACGCCATTCAGCGCGGCGGCCTGCTTCTGCGCCGCTTCCATTTCCGTGGCCGTCTTTTTCGCCAGCGAACCGCGAATCTTTTCAATGGCCTTCAAGTTCCCGGCGCTGGCTTCCACCGCGAGCTTGCGCGGCAACAGAAAATTACGCGCGTACCCGGGCTTCACCGTCACGACGTCCCCGCGATGTCCCAGCTTCTCAATATCTTCCTGAAGAATAATTTGCATTTGCTCTTCCTCTTAGCTCCCGATCCTCGTCCTGCTCTGATCGCGATTATCTTAAATCTTATGCGTTGGAAACTTCTGTCGGTGCCGTGGCCGCCGGCGTCACCGCAGCTGCCGGCGCCGCCGCATGAGTACCTGCCGAACTCCCGGCTGGCGCTCCGGCCGCTTGCGCTACCACCGCGCGAGGCTGCTGCGTCCCCGCCGCGCTTCCCGCGAACGGCAGCAACGCAATATTCCTGGCGCGCTTGATCGCCACGCCCAGCCACCGCTGGTGCCGCGAGCACACCCCGGTCATGCGCCGGGGCAGAATCTTGCCCCGTTCCTGCACAAATTGCGAAAGAATGTCCGCCCGCTTATAGTCGATGAAATCCATCTTCTCCACGCAAAACTTGCAGACTTTCTTCTTGCGAAAATATTGGCGCTTCCCACGGCGCGGTCCGCCTGGACCACCAGCCCCGCCCGGCCCGCCGCCTTCACGCCGCGGCCCGCCATGACTGCCACCGCTGTGGCCTCCGCCACTGTGCCCGCCGCCGCTATGGCCACCGCCGTGACCGCCTCCACCATCCCGCCGCGGAGGCGCGCTCGGTGCCGTTGCCTGTTTCTGTTCCTCTGCCATACCCGCCACCCTTTCACTTGAACCGCAAAAACAATCTCAACTAAATTTTCCCAGCCTCAACTCGATTTCTAAAAAAGGCCCAGCCCGATCAATTAAAAACTAGCTCGCGGGCGCGTTATGCTCCGGAGCAGCCGGCGGCGCCGATGGCGCTGCCGCCGCCGGAGGAGCCGTCGCCCGGCGCGGACGCCGCGCAGTGCGCTTGTCCCGCTTGTCCACCAGCTTTTTCTGGCGCTTCAAGTCTTCATCCAGTCGCACCGTCTGATACTTGATGACCGTATCCTGCACACGCAAACGCCGCTCCAGCTCCGCGATCAAATCCGGATGCGAAGTGCGAATCTGCTGGTAGTAGTACATCCCTTCGCGATGCTTGGCCACTTTGTACGCCAGCTTGCGCGTGCCCCAGGTCTCGGCCTTTTCGACCTTCCCGCCCTTTTCCGTGCAGGTGTGCTCGATAACCGTAAGCACTTTCTTTACGTCTTCTTCCGCCGTTGCCGGCCGCGCAATAAAAATCAAATCGTATAGCCGCTCTTCCATCTTGTCCTCGTTTCTCTTCCCTCCGGGCAACCGCCCGGCAAACTCATTTACTCTGCTGCTTCATCCGCCGGCGGTTCCTTTCGCCGGTTGTACTTGTTCATGGCCGCATCGATTCCCTGCGCCACGATCATTTCCACCGCATCAGCCGCTTCCGCGATCATCTCCGACGCAACCTCTAACTCGCCCTTGCGCATCGGCCGCAACACATATTCTTTGCGGCTGCTCACTTCGTGTTCCGGCGCGCAGCCAAGCCTCAATCGCGCAAACACTGGCGTCCTCAGCGACCCAATCACCGATTTCGCACCGTTGTGACTGCCGGCGCTGCCCTCGCCGCTGATGCGAATCGTGCCCATCGGCAACTGCGCTTCGTCCCACATCACCAGCAAATCGCTCGGGCCTAGCCCGTACTTTTCGAGCAGCTCCCGCACCGAAATGCCGCTAAGATTCATGTACGTCTGCGGTTTTGCCAGCAGCACGTCTTCCCCTGCCAGCTTTCCCCGCCCGACCAGCGCCTTGCCTTCCGGCCGCGAAACGCGAATCCCGTTGCGATTCGCTAGTTCATCTACCGTCATGAATCCCAGGTTATGCGGCGTCCACTGATACTCCGGATCGGGATTGCCAAGTCCAACAATCAGCCGCATACACTCCGCATTCCCCGCAAAGCATTTCGTGAAGCATTTCGTATATCGATCCGTAGCTCATGTGGACCAGAAGCCCGCAGCGAAACCTGCAGCGTGTTACTTCTTCTTCTCGCCCTTGTCGCTCTTCTCCGCGGCTTTGGGTTTGGCTGCCTCTTCCTCGCCCTCTTCGCCCTCCACTTCCTTCTTGCCCTTCTTGATGACTTCCGGCTCCGCAGGTGCTGCAGCATCGGCCGCCACCGCATCCGCGGGCTTCTCTTCTTCGACGCGCAGCGCCACAACGTGCGCCAGTACGCGTTCCGGATCCGTAAGCAGCTTCATGTTGCCCGGAATGGGCAGATCGCTGGCGCGCAACTGCTGCCCCAGCATCAAGCCGCTCACGTCCGCCTTGAATTCCGTAGGAATTTCCGCCGGCAAGCATTCGATTTCCACTTCGCGCGTCACGATTTCAAACACGCCGCCTTGCTGCTTCACACCGGCAGGCTCGCCAAAGGTGTGCACCGGAACTTTTACGCGCATGCGTACATCCATGGCCACGCGCAGCAGGTCCACGTGCAAAAGGTTGCCCGTCACCGGATCCACCAGCCAATCCTTCAAGATCGCCGGTTCGTGTTTGCCGCTCAGGTCCACTTGAAACAAAGTATTGTGCCCGCTCTCGGACCGAAAGATCGCCCCCAATTGCTTGGCATTCAACGCTAGCGTGATGGCTTCGCCTTTGCCGCCATACAACACTGCGGGCACCTTACCGGTCAGCCGCAATCTGCGGTTTTCATTCTTGCCTCGCTTGGCGCGGGCCGCCCCTTCTACAACAATTTTTTCTTGAGCCATCTTCATTTCCTTCCCTCATGCTGCGATGCAATCTCGTTTACGAATCGGTCCTGCAAAAGTCCTGCGAAACTCAAATGAATAATTCGCTGATCGACGTTTCTTCGTGAATTGAGCGAATCCCGCGAGCCAGCAAATCCGCCACGCTCAATACTTTTAGCTTTTTCAATTTCTTAGCCTCTTCGCTCAGCGGCACCGAATCGGTAGCCACCACCTCTTTGATGCACGACTTTTCGATGCGCTCCACTGCAGGCCCCGAAAGCACCGCATGCGTAGCCGCCGCAAAGACCTGCGTCGAGCCTTCCCGCATCAACGCTTCGGCAGTCTTCACCAGCGTTCCCGCGGTGTCGATAATGTCGTCAACGATCAACGTGCTCCGTCCGCGAACGTCTCCAATCAAGTTCATCACTTCGCTGACGTCCACATCCACGCGCCGTTTATCCACGATCGCCAACGGCGCCCCCAACCTCTTGGCGAACGATCGCGCCCGCTCCACGCCACCCGCATCCGGCGATACCACCGTCAAGTCCGGCAAATGCATTTGCCGGAAATAATCCACCAACACTGGTGAGCCGTATAAATGGTCCACCGGCACGTCGAAATAGCCCTGAATCTGCGGTGCGTGCAAATCCAAAGTTAATGCCCGGCTTGCTCCCGCCGTCTCTAACAAATCCGCCACCAACTTCGCGGAAATCGGTACTCGCGGCTTGTCCTTGCGATCCTGCCGCGCGTAGCAGTAATAGGGCAGCACCGCGGTAATTCTCCACGCCGACGCCCGCTTGAACGCGTCGATCATCAGCAGCAACTCCAGCAAATGGTTGTCTACCGGATAGCAGCAGGGCTGCACCACAAAAACATCCGCGCCGCGCACGTTTTCCAGAATCTGAAAATAAATCTCGCCGTCGCTGAAACGTCCCAGCAACGCCTTGCCGATTGATACATTCAGGTTGCGGCAAATACTTTCGGCCAGCGGCACATGCGCCGTGCCCGAAAATATTTTGAAGCGGTCGTCATCCACGAAGCGCGCGCTCCTGCATTTCTCTTGCTCTCGGGCGTATCCCTCTTGCTCTCAGGTGGCCTACCCTTTGCGGGTTTTGCGAAGGTTCACCTGCCGTGGCAAGTGGGCTCGCGTCATCAGGGAAGCAGAGACTCTTCCCGACGCTAAACCTTCAATTATCAATGGACACGGCGGACGCTGCGGTTCAACGAACGACATTCGCGCCTTTAACAGCGCGAAGATACCCGTCGCGCGAAATTGTTTCGCAAACGAAGGTCAAGTCGTGCGGAAACCCAACAGCGGCTCGGCGCGCCATCGTTGGGCTCGGGAAAACTCCAAACACCGCCGAACCGCTACCCGCCAACGAGGCTTCTGCAGCTCCCTTTTGAAGCAAAACCCGCTTGATTTGATCCAGCCGGTTATAGCGCTTGAAAACTGGTTTTTCAAAATCGTTAGAAAGACCGTTCCCCTGCGCGCTCCAGGACAGAGCACAGAACTCCCAAAGTTTATGGTCTGCGGCCAGTTTTGTCAACGTAGCGGCATTGCGCACAGGCGCATTCAGCCAGCGAAACGCGTCGGGCGTAGGCACCCGAATATCGCGCGACGCAACAATCAGCAGCGCCAGCTTGGCAATATCAGGTAGAGGGTAAATCTCGTCGCCTCTTCCCGCTCCCAACGCGCGCCCGCCAAATAAAAAAATGGGCACGTCCGCGCCTAATGACGCCGCCAACTCAATCAACACCGCCATCGGCAACTTGCGCCCGATCAGTTGCAGGTACCCAAATAGCGCCGCAGCCGCATTACTCGACCCACCACCCAACCCGCCGCCCGACGGAATCGTTTTATGCAATTCAATTTCGACGCCGCGACGAATTTTCAATTCGTGGCGCAACGCATCCACCGCGCGGTACGCCAAATTTTTCGTCACCGGCTCGCGCGCCAGCTCGTCGTTTCCATGAATGGTCAACGAAATTTCGTTGCTCCTGCCCGCTCGCAGCCGCAATTCATCGTGCAGCGACACTGTCTGAAAAATCGTGCGCAACTCGTGATAACCGTCCGCACGTTTCCCCAGAATGTCGAGTCGCAGATTTATTTTTGCAAAGGAGGGAATGCGTACTTCGCGCATGCGCCTTATTGCGGCTTGTTTTCTTGCGCGGAAGATTTCTGCGCGACGCGATGCTTCATTTGCGAGAGCTTCTTTTCCAGTTCCGCGATTTTATCGGTTTCGACATCCGCGGGCAGCGAATGCTTCCATTCCGACAGCGACTTTTCCCACTCCGAGGCCGCCATCTCCGGCCGCCCGGTCTTGGCATACAGATCGCCGAGGTGCGAATGAATGGTCGCGTCGTGGCTTTCATGTTCCAGCGCTTTTCGGAGCGCAACTTCCGATTCGCCCAGTTTATTTTCCTTCAAATAAATCCAGCCCAGGCTGTCGAGATACGCGCCACTGAACGGCTCTTCCTTCAACGCTCGCCGCACCAAAGCCTCCGCTTCGTCCAGCCGAATCCCCAGATCGCCAAGCATGTACCCGTAATAATTCAATACCGGCGCATTCCGCGGATTCACCGTCAACACTTTCTTGAACTGTTCTTCTGCGCGATCAAAAAATTTCTGCCGTTCATAAATCGCACCCAGCAGAAACCACACCATCTCGTTATCCCGTGGCTGCCCGGGCAAAACTTCCGCAGCTTTCGCGGCTTCTTCCGCTTCCTTGTAATGCCGTCCGCGTTCATATACCTGCGCGATATTCAGGTAAACGTCGCGATCCCCCGGCTTCCCGGTAAGCTGCGTGCGCAGCATCTTCACGCCTTCATCGGTTTGTCCACTCTCACCCAGCAACAGCGCTTCGCTCGAGCGCAACGACACGTCACTCGGATACTTGGCCACCGCGTCCTTGCCCGTTTGGAGCGCTTTCGGCAAATCCTTGGCCGCGCGATAAATATCCATCATCAGCAAACGCGCCCGCCGATCCTCTTCTTCACCGAGCCGCCCCAGTTCTTGATAGGTGTATATCGCCGCCTGATAATTTTGCGAGTCACGATACAGTTGCCCCAACTGCTGGTACAAAATCCCCAGCGAATGTGCCCGCGAAGGCGATCCCTGCGGTTGGGCCTTGATGCCCGTGACCGCGTCAGACAGCACGCGAATGGCATCCTCATTCCGCCCCTGCGCCTGATACAACATCGCCTCGTTGTACATCACTTCCAGGCTGCCCGGCGCATACTGGCGTGCCTTAACCAGGTTATCTTCGGCCTTGCCCAGGTCATGCAGCTCGCGGTAAATCTGCGCCATCCGCAGATAAACGTCCGCGTCGTCCGGCATCAGATCAGTTAACTTCTGATAAACCGTCAGCGCGTCCGAATATTTTTCTTCCGCCATCAAAGTCTGGCCCAGCCCACGCTGGTGGCTCAGCTCTGACGGGTCCAGCTCGGTGGCCTTGCGATAAGCAATTTCGGCTTTAGGTAGGTCGTGTGTTTGGGTGTACGCATCACCCAGCAAATCCAGCATGGCCGGCGATGGCGACCGCGAGGTAACTTCTTCCAGCAGCGCGATCGCTTCGGGAGCCTTGCCTTCGTCCAGCAGCAGTTGCGTCAACTGTTCAATAGCCGGCTCGTTCTCGGGATCTTCTTTCAACATGCCGCGCAAAACCGCTTCGGCCTTGTCGTGCTCGTTCCTCAACCGGTAAAGCCGCGCCAGCCAAAGGGCCGATTCGGCGTCGGTAGGATCAAGCCGGTATATTTCCGCGTACTGCTCGATCGCCCGCTCCACAATCTCGGATTGCCCATTGCCCACGCTGAAATCGCCCAGGCTCCGCAGATAAATCCGGCCCAATAAGCGCCGCGACTGAATGTCGTTAGGATCGCGCTTCAGCAATGCCTGCGCTTCCGTCACCGCCTCATGAGTGCGCTGCGCCTTCCAATACATTTCGGCCAATCGCTCGCCAATCACCGGAGACTTGGGATCCAGCGCGTAAGCCTTTTTGTAAGCATCGATGGACTGCGTGGCGTACTCGGGCTTGCTGGTGGACTCGTACTGCTGCTCGTAGATGTGCCCCATTGTGAAGTTGTAATAGGCATCTGCGCGCGAAGGGGTCTTCGCCACCTGCGCGGAAGACTCGCTGGTTTGTTGGTCCTGCGTCGCCGCCGGCACATTGCTTTTGTCTTGCGACGTTCCCGCCGGTGGTACCGGTTGGCCCCCGGTTTGACACAAGCTCGCGCCACACGTGGCCCCGGCCAGCAGAAACGCGATAATCACTCGTTGAGAGTTCATGAATACCCCAAAAAGAAAGTATCCCACGTGCCTCTGGCCGGGTCAAAAGTCAAAGCCGTCCCCGTTTCCTATTCCGCCGCGAAACCAGACTAATAAATTAGGCCTAGACCGGACGCCGGGGCCATGCCAATCGGTCGAGGTTGCAGGAAGACCCGCCTGCGTAAAATGCGGTTGGGATTCTTGAAAACAAACAAGCAAGCCTTTGCTGCACCTGGCTCAGTGCAAGAAATGTCGCATCCCGGTAAAAACCATGGCCATTCCCAACCGGTCGGCCGCCGCAATCACGTCCGCATCCTTCACCGACCCGCCCGGCTGAATCACCGCCGTCGCACCGGCCTTGGCTGCTTCCTCCACGCCATCTGGAAATGGGAAAAAAGCATCCGACGCCACCACGCCGCCCTGCAACGAACTCTGCGCCTTCATGACCGCCAGTTTCACGGAATCCACGCGGCTCATTTGTCCCGCACCCACGCCGAGCGTCGCGCCATCTTTGGCGAATACAATGGCGTTTGACTTCACGTGTTTCGAAACTTTCCATGCAAAGCGCAGAGTGCTCATTTCTTCCGGGGACGCCGCGCGCTTGGTGACCGTGCGCAACTCGCCTTCCTTAATTTCTCCCAGGTCCGGCTGCTGCACCAGCACACCTCCAAGGATGCGCTTCAATTGTAGTTCCCGGTCAGGCTCCAATCCGTTCCCCGGAAGTTCAAGTAACCGCAAGTTTTTCTTGACCGCAAAAATGTTCTTCGCTTTTTCGTCGAATCCCGGCGCGGCAATGCACTCCACGAAGAGTTTCGCGACCTCTTCGGCTGTTGCCGCGTCCACCACCCGGTTGAAGGCCAGGACGCCGCCGAACGCCGAAACAGGATCACTCGCCAAAGCCTTCAGATAGGCATCCAGCAGCGTCTCCTGTTCCGCCGCCCCGCAAGGATTGTTGTGCTTGATAATCACCGCGGCGGGACGCGAAAATTCCCCCGCCAAACTACGCGCCGCTTCCAGATCCACGAAATTATTGTAGGAAAGCTCTTTGCCCTGCAGTTGCTTCGCTGACGCCAATCCCCGAGGCGCGCCACCCGCCGGAACGTATAGCCCCGCGGCCTGGTGCGGATTTTCCCCATAACGCAGCGGTTGCTGCAGCCGCAAAGCGATGTGCAAACGCTGCGGCAAAAACTGCTTCTCGGTCAACTCAATCGCTAGCGTCTTAGCCGAAAGCCTTTCCAGTTCGGTGGTAATCATCCCGTCATAGCTCGACGTTGCCGCAAAAACTTTGCGCGCCAAATCTAGCCGCGTCGCAAGCGACGTCTGTCGCCGCGCTTCCAGTTCCCCGGCCACGCGCTCATAATCCGCCGGATCGGTCACTACCGTCACGCTTTCAAAATTCTTGGCCGCCGAACGCAACATCGTGGGTCCGCCGATATCAATGTTTTCAATCAACTCCTCGGCGGTCAGCCCCGCTTTCGCGGCCGTTTCCGCGAAGGGATACAGATTCACAACCACGAGATCGATTGGCGCGATTCCGTGTTCCTCCGCTTGCTTCTGATCTTCCGCATGCCCGCGCCGGAATAATAAACCGCCATGCACTTTCGGATGCAGGGTCTTGACCCGCCCACCCAGCATCTCCGGCCACCCGGTAAACTCCGCAACATCCTTCACCGCAACCCCAGCGTCACGCAACAATTTCGCCGTTCCGCCCGTAGACAGAATCTCAATGCCCAGCGCGTTTATCCGCTTTGCAAAGTCCAACACCCCAGTTTTATCGAATACGCTGATCAACGCGCGCTGCACCGCCATCTGCTTCCTCCCCGTACGAAAGGCCAACAGTGTAAGCGCCGCGCACCGGCGAAAGCAAAAAACGCCTTCGCACCCTCAACTGCAACCAGCATGTTTTGATTCGGTGTTAATTGCTTGACCTGCTAAGGTGAAAAAACTTCAGGAGGCAATCTTCAACAAATGCCATAACGTCTTGCGCAGCGAATCAACCCATTACTAGAGCTTTCAGCTTTACGTGCCCCTCTACCACCTCGACCACATATTCGACATCCCTGCAATGCTTGGTCTTTTGCAGATCTTTCGTCTTTTTGGTCACAAATTCGTGGAAATTCGACCGCGTAAACTTGAGGGTATCCTCTCCCGCTTTCTGCTTGGCCTCCAAAAATGCCTCGTAAAGCTTGGTGATTTTGTCCACCTCTTGCTCCGGCTTGGAGCACACCACGCGAAAGAGCGCCTTCTCGGTTTCGCGCTTGCCCTCCGCCTCAGCCTTCAATCGCGTTGCCGCTCGCTTTTCTTCGCGTTCCGCTTCAATCTTCTTGGCCGCTGAGCCAAAGTGACGCAATACTTTGCCTTCTTCTTTCTGCTGTAGTCGTTTGCGAAAAACGTCTTTATATTTTGCGTAGGTCTGCGTGAGGTTGTTGTACCGGAAGCGCTGGCCGAACTTCAGCTCACCGCTCCGCTCCGCATAGCGCTTCGCCACCATTTCGAGCCGCCACTCAATTTCCGTGGGCGGCCGCTTGCGTCCTCCGCCAAAATACTGTTCATACTCAATCTTCAATTGGCGGATGTCTTTTTCGAACTGGTTCAGTTCCTCGTCAATACTGACAGTGGTAGTGGTCGATACGGCCACGCGGGGCACCCTCGAACTAATATGCTAGAAGCTGCCCCTGCCCCGGTCAATGGAACCCGTGCGGTTTCGTGCGAATTGTGTACCTAGCCGCACCCTGCCCTCATTGCGGTACACCGCTAGCTTGTGCTGAAATACAGCCGTGGACGCCCGCAAACCTCGGAAACACCGCGCTTTTCGTATCGCTGGGTCCAAAGCCGCCATTTCCCCGGAGCAGGCCGAGCAATTGCGGCGGATCCCGAGTGTCGATGAACTATTATCGCGCCCTCGTTTGGCTGAATATGCCAAACGCATGGATCGCGACCAGTTCGTCCTCTTGCTCCGCGAAGTGTTGAGCGCAGTCCGCGCTCAAATCACTCTTCCTCAATCGGTTAGCCCGTCAGCCACAGTCACAACGCTCGATTTCGATTCCATCGAAGAACTAATCGGTGCTGAAGCCGACCGCATGCTTCAGCCCTCGCTTCAGCCGGTCATCAACGCCACTGGCGTTATCTTGCACACCAATCTGGGCCGCGCCCCGCTAGCCGCCGCCGTCGTCAACGCTATAAAAAACGCCGCCACTCAATACAGTAATCTCGAATATAGCTTGGCATCCGGCTCTCGCGGCCGTCGCGACGATCACACCGCCGAATTGCTCGCGCGCCTGACCGGCGCGGAAGATGCCATCGTCGTAAACAACTGCGCGGCGGCCGTTCTGCTGGTCCTTGCCGCTCTCGCCCGGGGCGGCGAAGTCATTGTTTCTCGCGGCGAGCTTATCGAAATCGGCGATGGCTTTCGCATCCCGGAAATCATGGCGCAAAGCGGCGCCCTTCTGCGCGAAGTGGGCACTACCAACCGCACCCGCCTGCGCGATTACGAAAACGCCATCAACGAAAACACCCGCGTATTGCTGCGCGTGCATCCCTCCAATTTCAAAATTACCGGCTTCACGGAAAAGCCCTCCCTCGCCGAACTCGCCGAGCTCAGTGAACGCCATTCCATCCCGCTGGTGGAGGACCTTGGCTCTGGCTCTCTGGTCGACCTGCGCGCCAGCGGTTTCGCGGAGCCCACCGTGCGCAACAGTATCGAGGCCGGCGTTTCACTGGTGATGTTCAGCGGAGACAAACTTCTCGGTGGCCCGCAAGCCGGCATCATCGCCGGCAAAAAAGAGTTAGTACAGCGTGTGCGCCGCCATCCGCTGTTTCGCGCGCTACGCGTCGACAAGCTCACCATCGCCGCGCTGGAAGTCACCCTTAATGCTTATCTGCGCTCCGCGTGGGAAGAAATCCCCGCGCAACGCATGATTCGCCTCACCGCGGAAGAACTACAGCAGCGGGCCGAAAATTTTCTGCGCCAAGTACGCTCTCTCTTGCCTTCCGCTGACGCCAAGATGGAAATCGCCGATGGCTTTTCTTTGGCCGGCGGCGGCTCCACACCAGACCAATCTCTGCCCTCAAAAATTATTCGCGTATCCAGCGCCAAATATGCCACCGCCAAATTGGAGCAACGCCTGCGCCGCCCGGCGCTCGGTCCCTCCGTTATTACCCGCGTGGAAGAAAACCGCGTGATCCTGGATTTACGCACTGTATTCCCCGAGCAGGAGCCGCAACTCGCGGCGTCCCTCGCTGCCGCGCTTTGCTAAAAGTGCCCAAAACCTTAGCCCCCAAAACATTCCATGCTGGCCTTCACGGTTAAAAATAAAAAACTCGTCGCGCGAAACAAAGCGCTCCCGCAACTCCGCGCCCGTTGGGCGCTCGTCCGCGTTCTCCTGGCCGGCATCTGCAACACCGACGTGGAAATTCTTCGCGGCTATCACGCCTTTCGCGGGGTCCCCGGCCACGAATTTGTCGGCGAAGTCGCCGCCGTAAATAGCGTTTCCGCAAAAGAAAAAACCAAATGGCTCGGCAAACGCGTCACCGGTGAAATCAACGTTTCCTGTTACGCGTACAACTATCGCCCCGTCTGCGCATTCTGCCGCCGAGGCCTCAAAACTCACTGCGCCCGCCGAACCGCCCTCGGCATCGTGAATCACGACGGCGCCTTCGCCGAATATCTGGCGTTGCCACTCGAGAATCTTCATCTCATTTCCAGTTCCATCACCGACGAACAAGCCGTTTTCGTCGAGCCGCTCGCCGCCGCCTGTGAGATCCTTGCACAGATCAACGTCAAACAATTCAACAAAGCCGCGGTCCTCGGCGATGGCAAACTCGCCCAATTAATCGCCCGCGTCCTGCGCACCGCCCTTCCAAGCGTAGTCATGTATGGCAAGCACAAGGACAAGTTGCAGCAGGCCGCCGCAGCCGGTATCGAAACGCAAATCGTTCGCGGCGACGCTTCAGATCTGAAACGCGTGAAAGATAATTTCGCTTTGGTCGTGGAAGCCACTGGATCGCCCTCCGGTCTTGCTCTCGCGCAGCACATGACCGAGCCACGCGGCTCCCTGGTACTGAAGTCCACATTTCACGGCGCCGCCCCCGTCGAAACTTGGCCGCTGGTGGTGAAAGAAATCACGCTGGTCGGATCGCGATGCGGCCCGTTTACCAAAGCCATCTCGCTATTGCGCACAGGAAAAGTCGACCCGCGCCCGCTCATCACACGCATATTTCCGCTGAGTGAAGCTCCCGCCGCAATCCAATACGCGCAGCAACCCGGCGTAATGAAGGTCCTCTTGAAGCCTTAATCATCTCTGTGAAGGTTTTGTTTGGGCCAAAATTGAAAGGCAGGTGCGTCGTGTCTTTCTTGAGGATAAAGAATCTTCGAGAAACCTTGTCACTCACAACCGGTTAATGCAGCTTGCCACCCGCGCTGCGCCAAACCCATTATCAATATTCACCACCGTCACATTCGACGCGCAACTATTCAACATCCCCAGCAAAGCCGCTACTCCACCAAAACTCGCTCCGTATCCCACGCTGGTCGGCACCGCGATTACAGGAACTGCCACCAATCCCCCCACCACGCTAGGCAACGCGCCTTCCATCCCGGCCACGCAAATGATCACGCGCGCGCGCATCAATCCTTCGCTGTGCTTCAAAAGCCGGTGAATCCCCGCCACGCCCACGTCATAAAGATGCTCGACGCGATTGCCCATCAAGCTGGCCGTAAGTACCGCCTCTTCAGCCACCGGAATGTCGCTGGTCCCCGCGGAAACCACCACAATCGTCCCCTTACCGGAAATCTCTTGGTTGCGTTCAATAGTGATCGCGCCAGACAGTGGATGAAACTCGACTATTCCATTCTTCTTGCCTGCAATCCGTTTCACCGCCGCAAACATTTTCACATCCGCGCGCGTAACCAGAATATTTTGCCGCTCCGGCTTTCGCCCCAGCAGCGCCTTTACGATTTCCGCCACCTGCTTTGCAGTCTTACCTTGCCCAAAAACAACTTCCGCGAATCCCTGCCGCAATGTGCGGTGATGATCAACTTTCGCAAAATCCAGATCTTCAAACGGCAAAAGTTTCAGCTGCTCCATGGCTTTCCTGGGAGCTAGCGCTCCAGAGCGTACTTCATCAAGCAACTGCAGCAGGTCAGTTTCGGTCATAAGAATTTTCTTTTAACGAGGGAGCTCAAGGAGATCCTCACGCCCGCGAAGATTCCGCATACACGCACCACTCGGCAATTCGCCCATCACGCACAATAGCCTTCCAGGCCGCCGGTATCTCCCAGAACCCGACGCTGGAAAATTTGCCGTCACGCTTGCTGGTGCCGCTCGCGGTACCAAAAACCGCCACAACGTTCTTATCCACGAAAAATTGTTCACCGCGCACCCTATAATCCGAAACCATCTCGTAATACATCTTCCAACCGCCTCGCAAAGTCTCACGCCCAATGAACCGTTTGCCCAGCGCATCCTGGAACACGTGATCTTCGGTCATGAGTTCACACAGCTTGTCCACATTCCCCGCATTGATTCGTTTGATGAACTCCACAACCGTTTCCATTGGTACCGTGCTCGCCATGGCGCTCCTCTCCGGCCCGGGAATCTAGAGTACAACGTCACGCGCTTTCGTCACACCGTCACGCCTCGCGAGCCCCCCAAAATCTTGACTTGCTCTAACCACGTTGCGACACTGAACCTATCCACAAATTGCAGTGAATTCAGCGGTGACGAGACACTACTTCCACTGCCGCGGCAAAAAAAGAGGCTTGATTTGGCATCGGAATTGACACCCGGCATCGCTCCCAGTGTGAAACGGCCTAACCGCGTGAAAATCGTGCTCGAAATGATTAAATTCGAGCACTCCGTGTTTGCCCTGCCGTTCGCGCTGACTGGAGCGTTGCTCGGCGCGCGCGCCACCCATCACAGTTGGCCTACGCTGCGTCAACTGACATGGGTGGTAGTCGCCATGGTCGCCGCCCGCTCCGCCGCCATGACCGTCAATCGCATCGTGGACCTGCGCTACGACCGCGAAAATCCCCGCACCAAACAACGCGCCCTCGCCACCGGACTGCTCTCCGTGCCCTTCGCGTGGACCTTCACGCTGATCGCGGTGGCCATTTTCTTTCTTGCCGCCTGGCAACTGAATCTCCTAGCACTCAAACTTGCTCCTCTCGCCCTGGCAATTCTCTTTTTCTATTCCTTCACCAAGCGTTTCACCACCTGGTCGCATTTTTTTCTCGGCTTCGCGTTGGGTATTTCTCCCGCAGCCGCGTGGATCGCCATCACTGGCATTTTCGATCCCCGTATGTTGATCCTCTGCGCCGCGGTCACTCTGTGGGTCGGTGGCTTCGACGTACTGTACGCGTGCCAGGACATCGACTTCGACCGCATCGCCGGCCTCTTCTCCATTCCGCAGCGTTTCGGCATAGCCAACGCCCTCATGATCGCTCGATTTATGCACGTCGGTGTGGTCGCGCTACTGATATGGTTAGCCGCCAGTTTCGTCCTGCCCTGGCCCGCGTGGCTGGGCATCGCCGTGGTCGCCTCACTCCTCGCCTATGAACATTCGCTCGTAAAGGCTGACGACCTGAGCAAGCTGGACGCTGCGTTTTTCGCAATGAACGGTTATATTAGTATGTCGTTTCTTTTATTCTGGGGGGCCGCAGTGGCCCTCTGGCGCGTTTGAATACATCGAATCTTTTGAAATGCACGTCGTAATTGCTGGGTGTTTCCGCAAAAGGATAAGCTTAAATCGTGGCAGAGCTACTCATCACCGACCAGCGCCTCGCACCCATCGCCGCCAAAGTTCTACGCGGCGAGCGCCTCTCGCAAGAAGATGGCATCGCGCTGTATCGCTCGCCCGATCTTCTCGCCGTGGGCTGGCTCGCCAATCACCTGCGCGAAAAACGTCACGGCAACGTCACCTATTTCAACGTAAACCGGCACATCAATCCCACCAACGTGTGCGTCGCGCATTGCAAACTTTGCGCTTTCGGGCGCGACCCCAACGCTCCCGGTGCCTACACCTTCGCGCTCGAAGAAATTTATCAACGCGCCGAACAAGGCGTGCGCGAAGGCGCCACCGAATTCCACATGGTTGGCGGCCTGCATCCCGATCTGCCATTCGAATATTTCCTGGATATGATTCGCGGCCTCAAGCAACGCTGTCCCGCCGTGCATCTCAAAGCCTTCACCATGGTGGAAGTCGGCTACTTCGCGCGCATCGCCAAGCTCTCCATCAAGGAAACGCTGCAAAAAATGAAAGACGCCGGCGTCGATTCACTGCCGGGCGGCGGCGCGGAAATTTTTCACCCCCGCGTGCGCAAACTTATCTGCGACCACAAAGTAAGCGGCCAGATGTGGCTCAGCATTGCGCGCCAGGCCCACGAACTGGGCTTGCATTCCAACGCCACCATGCTCTACGGCCACGTGGAAACCGAAGAAGAGCGCGTCGATCACCTGCTCAAGCTGCGCGAGCTTCAGGACCAGACGCACGGCTTCGTCACCTTCATTCCGTTGGCGTTTCATCCGGACAATACCGCGCTCGCGCACATTCCCAAGCCCACCGGTTACGATGACCTGCGCAACATCGCCGTATCGCGCCTGCTGCTCGATAATTTCGCGCACATCAAAGCCTACTGGATCATGCTTTCGCCCTCGATTGCGCAGATCGCACTGCGCTTTGGCGCTAACGATCTTGACGGCACGGTTGTCGAAGAAAAGATTTATCACGACGCCGGCGCAGTCACCTCTGAATTTACTTCGCGCGCCGACCTCGAGCGCCTCATTCGCGCCGCAGGCCGCGTCCCCGTAGAACGCGACACCCTCTACAATCCCGTTGATCGCTCCAAAATGCCGCCGGTCCCGCCGCCCACCCGCCCTGACCTCGTCTCACTCACACTCAACGTATAACTGTTCACCACGCGTAGAAATCTGTATTGCCATCCACTGCGGCCACATTAAGATTCACCTCGAGGAAGATCCACGCAATGCGAACAATTCTCCTACTCACCATTTCAAATATCTTCATGACCTTCGCCTGGTATGGCCACCTGAAATATCGCAACGAGGCGCTCTGGAAAGTCATCCTCGCCAGTTGGAGCATCGCCTTCTTCGAATATTGTTTCCAGGTGCCCGCCAATCGCATCGGCTCGTACGAATTCAGCGCCGCGCAACTCAAAACCATTCAGGAAGTCATCACCCTGATGGTCTTCTCGGTATTTTCCGTGCTGTACCTAGGCGACAAGTTCAAGTGGAACTACGGCGCAGGCTTCGCTCTCGTGGCCATCGGGTCTTTTTTTATTTTCCACAAATGGTAGCCCGCACAATTTATTTCAGTACTTGCGGCGCCCACACCACGACCTCTTGGCGTCGCGAAAAGTGCAGCAATTCCGGCTTCTTCTCCGCGATTGCGATTCCAGCCGCAGCCGCCGTTGTATTTTCCTCAATCGTTGCTTCCGCCAATTGCAGTGGCCACGGCGGATGATGAATTTCGCACCGAACGATGCGGGGCTTCTCATCCGCGGTATACAAGCAATAGCGTTCCGCCAGAAAATGCTCGATGCTCCCTGGTTGCGCGTGAAACATTTCCCCAATGGCCCGGTAACGCGCCCGAAGCGAAGCCGGCGAACCGCTACGATCTTTTCTGCGGCTCTCGTAGCGAATCCATCCCGAATCCTCCGCACAACTCATCGCCGCAAAAAAATACGGCAGATGAAAGACCGTTCGCGCGCCCCACACCGCAACCGCATTCGCCGCATCCAGACTAAAAAACCACACGCCCGGCTTTCCATCCCGCACCACATAAGTCCGCACATTCAATTCCGGAAACCGCGAAAACCCTGGAATGGCCGGCGTGCCTCTCATCCGCACACCTTCCATGCGAAATGGCACCACACCCAGCCACGCTTGCCCGTCAAATGTATCTATCTCCAGCCCCCGCGGAATCATCGGACGCAATGCCTCCACCGGCACCGCCCAGTGCGCGAACAACAAATGGTGCCACTCCTGCTTCATGATCCACAGACCGCGCGGCAACGGCCACGGCCGGTGCGCCGTGTGCTTAAAAATTTCTATCATCAGAATCCGTCAAACCCGCTTCTCGACATCTTGCTGCGCTCAATATACCCTTCCTCAATCGCCCAGAATCGAATCTCTAGCAGTAACGTTATGGCGCAAAGAAAAATAGAAATAGAAAAGAGGCATTTATGGATCGCAAAGCATCGGCAGTGTGGACTGGCGGGCTCAAGGACGGCAAAGGTACTCTATCAACCGACAGCGGCACCTTGAAGCAAACGCAATATTCCTTCAGCACTCGTTTTGAAAATGGAATCGGCACTAATCCGGAAGAGTTGTTGGCCGCCGCGCACGCCGGATGTTTCACCATGGCGCTCTCCGGGCAACTCGGCAGCGCCGGCATGACCGCGCAAAAACTGGAAACCACCGCGACCATTACGCTCGCCAAAGTCGGTGAAGGTTTCTCCATCACCAAAAGCCATCTCGATCTCGTCGCCAACATTCCCGGCGCTGACAAAGCCAAGTTTGACGCCGCGGTCAAGGCCGCTGAGACCGGCTGCCCGGTTTCAAAACTTTTCAAAGCCGAAATCACCGTGAACGCGCGCCTGCAATCCTGAACCACCACCAGCGCTTCTGTCATGGCCTGTTATGTCAATGCCGCGCACACTCATCACGAAAGCCTAAATTAAATGGCGCATATCGTTCCCCACCCACTTGCGCTCTTCGGCGGCTTGGCGTTAGCCATCATCATTTTGGTTGACGCGTTTGAAGCCATTATTCTTCCACGCCGCGTCACGCGCAAAATTCGCGTTACACGGCTCTTCTTCAGAACGACATGGGGGTTTTGGAAATTCGTCGTCGGCAAAATTTCCTCTCGCAAAACTCGGGAGGCATTACTCGGTGGCTACGGACCCTGTTCCCTGCTATTGCTGATCGCTATCTGGGCGCTCGGCCTCGTGCTCAGTTTCGGCATGATGCAATACGGCGCGGGCTCCGCGATTGACGTCCACGAACCCAGCCACTCAGGTTTCGCCATGGACGTGTACCTCAGCGCCACCACCTTTTTTACTTTGGGCCTCGGTGATGCCGTTCCGCGCGTTCCGTTAGCGCGATTCTTGCTCGTTGCCGAAGCCGGTTTAGGTTATGGCTTCCTCGCGGTCATCGTGGGATATCTCCCGTTTATTTACAGTTCTTTTTCTCGCCGTGAAGTAAACATCTCGCTCCTCGACGCGCGCGCAGGCACGCCGCCCACTGCTGGCGAACTTCTGCGACGTTACAGCTACCCGGAAGGCCAAAAAGCCTTACGCGATCTACTCAAAGATTGGGAATTGTGGTGCGCGGAATTAATGGAAAGCCATCTCTCCTACCCGGTCCTCGCATATTTCCGTTCGCAACACGACAATCAGTCCTGGATCGCATCGCTCACCGCCATTCTCGACGCTTGTGCTTTGGTCAAGAGCGGTATTGAAGGCGCCTGCGAGCGCCAAGCTGATCTTACTTTTGCAATTGCGCGCCACGCGGTCGTCGATCTTTCGCAAGTCTTCAGCACTGCGCCGCGCGCCCCGGCCACCGATCGCCTCAGCGCCGCCGAGTTGCGCCAATTGCGCGACACACTCGCGGCCCACGGTATGAAACTGCACGACGGCGAGGTGGCGGATCAGCAGCTCCTCAAGTTGCGCAGCATGTATGAACCATTCGTCTATTCGCTGGCCATGCATTTGAGCCAGACTTTACCGCCCTGGATACCGCAGAAAAAAGGCAAAGACAATTGGCAGACCACCGCATGGGCTCGGCAATCCGGATTACTCGAGAAAGTCGATAAAAAAGACGGCACCCCGGTGAGTGCCGACGAACACTTCTAATCGCCAAATTCATTTATTCAAAATAATTGGAGGTTTTCCATGAGAGCGATTCGCGTCAGCCAATTTGGCGGCCCGGAAGTTTTGAAGCTTGAGGAAGTGCCGACGCCCACTCCTGGCCCCGGTCAGGTCCTCGTGCACGTGCGCGCGGCAGGCGTCAATCCCTACGACACGAGCATGCGTGCGGGAACGTACCCCGTGAAACCGCAACTCCCCTACACTCCCGGCTCAGACGCTGCTGGTGTGGTCGAATCGGTGGGCTCAGGCGTTACCAAGGTTAAACCTGGAGACCGCGTTTACACCGCGCGCACACTGTCCGGAGCGTACGCCGAACACACTCTCGCGCAGGAAAATCAGGTTCAACCGCTGCCGGATAACATCGAATTTGCGCAAGGCGCCGGCATATGGGTGCCCTACGCCACTGCGTATTACGCGCTTTACCATTCCGCGCAAGCGCACGCCAGCGAAACTGTACTCGTTCACGGCGCAAGTGGAGGAGTGGGCACCGCCGCGCTACAAATTGCACGCGCGATGGGTCTCGACATTTTCGGGACCGCCGGCACGGAGCCGGGTCTGGAACTGATTAAACGCGAAGGCGCAAGCCACGCTTTTAATCACACTAAGCCAGGTTACGAGGACGAAATCCTGAAAGCCACCGGCGGCAAAGGTGTCGACATCATTCTGGAAATGCTCGCCAATGTGAATCTGCCCAAGGACCTGAAACTTTTGGCCATCAACGGGCGGGTCATCGTAATCGGCAATCGCGGCGAAACTACCATTAACCCTCGCGAACTTATGACGAAGCGCGGCTCCATTCGCGCCTTTACCCTGTGGGCCCTGACCGAACAGGAAACCAAAGAAATTTATGCCGGGCTGAACGCCGGACTATCCACGGGTATCCTGCACCCGGTGGTCGCCGAAGAAATCCCCCTCGCGGAAGCCGCTCGCGCCCATAAAGAAATTCTCGAGCCCGGCTCAGCGGGGAAAATCGTCCTGATTCCGTAAACACGTTGGCACCGCACAGAAATATTTGCCCACGCATTCCAAACATTCTGTTCAGATTGCGCCTAACGCCGGTCCGCAAAAACGCGAAGGGTGCCCCACTCTTGCGCCTTTTGCAAGGGTGGGTCTTTCTTTTAAGTCCATCCTAACGATCTGCAGATTTTCCCTCACGCTGCCACGCCAATTCGGCGAATCAAGTCATCCTGCTGTTTTTTGCTTTCCGCGCCAATAGTAAACGCATCCAGCAGCCCCAGTGATAACGCATATTTCAACGCTTCATCCTGGCGCCCACTCAAATCGCCTTGCCCCAAAATTTTCATTCCTACAATGCCCTTCCCGGCCGCGCGCATTTCACGCAATACGCTGACGACCGTCTCAGGGTCGGCGTCCATATGCGACCCAATCGGATTGATACGCACCAGATCGATTTCCACCCAAGGCGACTTCGCCGCCGCGCGTAGCGCCTCGATGCTGTGGCACGAGCAGCCATGGCTCCGAATGATGCCTTTTTGCTTGGCCTCGGAAAACACATCCATAACCCCACGGTAGCGCTCCGTCCAGTCGCCCTCCGTCACGCAATGCATCAAGCAAACATCCAGATACTCCGTCCCCAATTCCTTACGAAAGCGATCCAAGTCCGCCCGCGCCGAAGCCGCATCGCGCGACCACGTCTTCGTGAGCACCGTCACTCTATCTCGAGGCACGTGCTTCAACGCTTCCGCCACATGCGGGTGGCTGCCGTAAGAATCCGCCGCATCAAAAAATCGCAACCCCTGCTCGTACCCGTTGAGCAGCAACGCAGAAAGTCCCGCGACTCCCAAATCAGTCTGATTTGAGTGATGACCAGAACCCACGGTGCCGGTGCCCATCGCTAGCCGGCTAGTCTTGATCCCGGTGTTACCCAGCGTAACGGTGTCGACAGCTGCAAATTTCCGCGGCAGCGGCTCGCTCAGAAACGCCGCCCGCGCCAGCGCACCTCCGCCCATCCATGCCGCGCCCAGTCCGTAGCCGGTCTGTCGAATGAATTCCCGTCGCTTTATCCTCTGGCTTGTCACAGGCGCCTCCTGATCATTAACTTTCGCCGGGTTCGTGCTTAACGCGTCCGGCCGGTCTCGCTTCTAATCTTAGGGACGCTCGACCCCGTGCACCGGTTACTCAAAAAGTCGATTTAACCAGAATGCCTACCCTGGTTCAACGCAGACCTCGATCGCATTTCCTTCCAGATCCTGAAACCGAAAGAGCCGGTTCCCTCCGGAATCGCTAGTGATGGCCTCGACGGTAACTCCTCTTTCTGTCAGCCACTCACGTGCCTTCTGCAGATTCTTGGCGAAGAAAATTACATGTTCGCTCTGTGCGGGTGATGCCGCTTCTCGTTCCACCAACGTAAGAGCCGTGTCATCGTTAGAAACACGCAGATCCACAAAAGGTCGCCCGGAATCGTCTTCTCGCTCGCCTGATGCCTCGCGCAATCCAAACGTTTTCTTGTACCAATCGCGGGCCGCCCCCAGATTTCTCACTTCCATTACGCAATTGTCTGAAATCCAGAATGGATGTTTCCCCCACATCGTCAGTCCTCTAATAACTGCTCTGTTCCAACTACCTCGATTAATTAAGAGATGCTAATGCCAGTCCCAGCCCATATCGAGTCTTGGGGTTCCAAGCTACGGGCCGGAAATCAACTATCGACATTATTTTTTTCTCGCGAACCATACAGGTTCCGAGGCAGTTTTGCACTATAATCATGGTCGCCGGTGCGCTAGCGCAGAAATGCCGTATCGGCATCCAGACTATCGTGCAGACTCTATCGTTCGTCCCCCTGTTGGCCGCACAGAGCTCTCTCGGCCACTACTGGCAAAAAATCACCGATCGCACCTTTTCGGGCGTGTACCACGCCAATGGCTTCGATCTGGCGATGATGATTCCCTACTTCATCGTGCTTTTTATTCTGGCGCTGTATGGCCTGCACCGCTATTGGCTGGTCTACGATTACTACGCCTATTCCAAAAATGTTCCCGCGCCGCCGCCCCCAGTCACGGAGTGGCCGCGCGTCACCATTCAGCTGCCCATTTACAATGAGCGCTACGTGATCGAGCGTCTTGTCGAGGCCGTCTCACGCTTCGATTACCCTCCGGAGCTTCTCGATGTGCAGGTTCTGGACGATTCCACCGATGAAACACAAGACGTGGCGCGCAACTGCGTAGAACGTTTTGCCGCTCAGGGCATCCCCATAACCTATATTCATCGCAGCAATCGCGAAGGTTATAAAGCTGGGGCTCTGGAAAACGGCTTGAAAAGTTCCAAGGGTGAATTTGTAGCGATTTTTGACGCCGACTTTGTTCCGTCGCCGGATTTTCTGCAGCTAACGATTCCCTATTTCATGAATCCCAGCGGCGGCACAGGTATCGGCATGGTGCAGACGCGGTGGACCTATCTCAATACCGATTACTCGCTGCTCACCCAGGTGGAGACCATTTTGCT
Source organism: Verrucomicrobiia bacterium (assembly GCA_035568155.1). GTDB lineage: Bacteria > Acidobacteriota > Terriglobia > Acidiferrales > UBA7541 > Acidiferrum. The sequence goes on from DATMOS010000057.1 coordinate 80,602, forward strand.
CGACGGCCACTTTGTCGTGGAGCATGGCGCGCGCTCCCGCCGCGGCACGTTTTTTAATTTCAATGGCACCGCAGGCGTCTGGCGCCGAAAAGCCATCGAGCAGGCCGGCGGCTGGCAGCACGACACCCTCACGGAAGACACCGACCTTTCTTATCGCGCGCAACTGAAAGGCTGGAAATTTCTATATCTCCCGCACATCGAGTGCGCTTCCGAACTTCCCGTGGATATGAACGGTTTCAAAGCGCAGCAAGCACGCTGGGCCAAGGGCCTGATGCAAACCGCCAAGAAAATCCTCCCCAAGGTTTTTAAAGCTAATGTCCCCTGGCATGTGAAATCTGAAGCCTTCTTCCATCTCACCGCCAACATCAGCTACCCGCTGATGGTGCTGCTTTCCACCATGTTGCTGCCAGCCATGATTGTGCGTTTCTACCAGGGCTGGATTCAGATGCTGGTGATCGACCTGCCGTTGTTTCTGGCTTCCACATGTTCGATTTCGAGTTTTTATTTGGTGGCTCAGAAAGAGCTGCACCCCAAAACTTGGTACCGCACTTTTCTCTATATGCCCTTTGTGATGGCCACCGGAATTGGTATTTCCGTTCGCAATGCGCAGGCAGTCATCGAAGCCATCGCTGGAAAGAAAAGCGAATTTGCGCGCACGCCGAAATACAACATCGCGGGCAAGCAAGGTTCCTACGCCAAGAAATCTTATAAAAATAAGGCCGGATGGATGCCGTACGCGGAAATTTTCCTGGGGATCTATTTCGCGCTCACCGTTGTTTACGCCGTGGCCAATGAAAATTACGCGACTGTGCCGTTTTTGCTTCTCTTCGTATGGGGGTATCTGTACACCGGGTTCATGTCGCTAGGTCAAACCTACCTGGCGAATCTCCGCTTCGAAGTGGAAACCAGCCCCGAAATGCGGCCCGCGGCCTCAGGCGCTCCCGGGTTCTAGAATCATCGCGTCTGTGGTTCACTACGGCGCGATCGCTGACAATAATTCTTTCCACACCGTTTTGTTCTTCCAATACGCCACGTGGGCCACGAGCGGAACCGCCGCGTCTCTGTCTTTTACATTTTGTACCGCTACATCCGGAACCGGGTCGTCCTGATATCCAGGCAGGTCATAAAATTTCAAATCTCCCGAAACGATATCATTCCGCGAATACACATTGATCCACTTTAGTTTTCGAAATTTTGGATAACTCATAATCAATGGTTGCACCGTCGAAGCCAATTGTTCGCGAATGTGCAGAGTATCTTTCCCCTGAATCGTAAAAAGAAAAGCCGTCTTGTTCAGCGGGGAGCCGAATGTCACCATCGTCGCCGTTCGCTCCGCCACCTGCAGAGCACCCTCGCAGAGCCAGTCATCCAGCATGAGTCGGTTCAAAGTGTCATACGCAATCACCGAGCCGAGCGAATGGCCCACCAACGCGATTTTGTCGTACTGAAATTCAGATGCAGAGCCGGGCTGGGCTTTCAGTTCATACGACCTGAACAGCGCCGACACCACCGAACGCGCCGCCTCCTTGATTTCGCTTCGCACCGCGTCAAAGCGATCCAGCTTGTTCGGCCGGACGTAAATCGCCACGTCGCCGACGTACTGCACCATTATTTCTCGCACTTTGGCGCTGAATAGTATGAGGAACGGCCACACCCACGCCGGATTCGCCAGAAAATTCACCCAACTCGAAAAAATCCAGCCCTCAAAATATCGCCGCAATATTAGAACCGAGCCAAAAAACGCCGCTACATTGAGCACAAACGTAAGTACGGAAAGAATTATGAACAACCAATGCCCCTGCAATCGCTGCTCAGACGACCGAAGCACCGCCCTGGCTATCATCGTGGCGCCCACTAAAAGGCTGGCTATCAGGATGATCAAAGTGGAAAAACCCTGCAGTTTCGCGTGCGGCATTTTGTCGAACAGACACACAACCCAATTTCGTGCGCCTTCGATCCAACCCTGAGAATTTGCGCCTGTTATACACGTATCAGTTATAGCTGTCGATGCACTAGATGCGGCGGCGTTATCGCCGAGCCAATCCGCATGGAGCATAACCGTCATCAAAGCCGCAATGCCCAAAATATTCAGAATGGTGTAAATCATCGCAATCCAGCAAAAACCGCCCACCACAATTCTCCACGGCGTGGTCAACTCTTGCGGTTTACCCAGGTCGGCGACAAATAAAACCGCGCCAAAACTGAAAGCTACCGCGACCATGCAACTCGCCAACGCGGTGAGTTGCGGCCAGTGCGTCTTCAAAAAGGCCAGCGGCGCGAGACCGGTTTGCGCAGCGGCAGAGACCAATACCACCGCGTTGATCGCGGTCAGTGCCACCAGAATTAGCAGCGTCAAACATAGCCACAGAGGCGTCAGCCAGCGGATTGAGAAGGTGGCCATCCCACCGAACATGGCTCGCTGAAAACTCTTCACGCTATTGAGAATTCCGCGCAGCCCTCCGTCCCACAAAAAACTGACCACATCCGTCAGTTGCGCCACCCCTTCGGTCTTAGGCGCCCAATACGTTTCATAAAGATGCAGCTCATATCGTTTGAGCGGCTGGCCGGCTGCGTCTTTGTTAATTCCGTCGACGTCCAATTCAACCCGCTGCAATATCTGATCGGCGATCTTTACCGTGCGCAAGCGCGGCTTGATCTGTGTCGGATTCGGCAGCACATCGAGAATCCCATTCGCCAAACTATCCAGCGTCTCAAACGGAATCTGCTGTCCCATGCCGTGCACCACCCACACCGCCCGCTTTTCACGGGACGTCCCGTCGACAGCCTCCGGAGAAGCCGCTAACTTTGCTATTCCCCCACTTGGTTCGTCCGGGCCTTCAAACTTATCTTTGTCTTTCTCCTTAACCTTGGGCGTTTCGTCTTTTGAGTCGATCCAGTCATCAGCTGTCTTTTTTGCTTTATCGGCAAGCGTTTTTTGGGCGCTCTCTTTTGGAGCCAGATCAATCGAGGAAGTCTGGGGCACCCCAACAGCTGGGGTTGCCGGCGCAGAAAGATCAAAAGCGTCATAGGTCTGTGGAGCTGCAATTTCATATGCTGACGGCAAGGGCTTACTGGAAGAATTGGGCATGCTAACCTCCAAGTTATGTACCGCGGAGGTTAACTTTTTTGAAATTGTGCGTCAAACGAAACGAAGAATACTCCCCGAAGCCCACCCTTGGTTCAGGCGCGTCACGGCACCAGCAGCAAGCGCCATATTTTAGACAAATTCGATGGCAACAATTTCCGGGCTGCTCCCCACTCGCAGTGGAGGCCCCCACGTACCTGCGCCGGTCGAGGTGTACACCTGCATCTCCCCCAGGCGCTGGAACCCGTAAACGAATTTGCCGTACATGCGCTCGGCGGCCAGCGTCCACGGCCAGAATTGCCCGTGATGAGTGTGTCCCGAGAGCTGCAGCGAGATGCCCTCTTCGGCGGAAACCTGAACACGATCAGGCGCGTGGGTCAGCAAAATGCTCGCTTGCCCGCGATCGAATCCTGTCAGTCGTAGCGTTTTGCGAAAGTGCTCGCCATGCGTGGCGTCCCGATAGGCCACTCCGACAATCTGCAGACCATCCACAATTACTTTTTCGTTCTGGAGCACACGCACGCCGGTAGCCGCGACCGCTTTCACATATTTGGTGTGGTCGGAAAACTCTTCGTGATTGCCTTCTACAAAAAATGCGCCCAAAGGAGGTTTCAACATCCGCAAAGGTTCTGCCAGCCGCGCGAGATCGGCGGGCGTGCCGTCGTACAAATCGCCCGCGATGAACAGTACATCAGGATTCAGTCGGCGCACCATCTTTACCACGCGACGTGAGAATCCAAACGCATGATAATTTCCCAGGTGTACGTCGCTGACCAAAACCGCCGTACGCCCGCGCCACGACGCAGGCAGTCTTGGCAGTTTCACGGCGATGCGTTTTACGCGAGTCCATCGTCCATTGATCACTCCGTACGCGGTGACGGCGACTGCCAACCCCAAAAAACTCAATGCGAAGTAGTGGCGTTCTATCCTGGCTCCACCTAATCGCAACGCCAGATAAACCAGCCAGCACAGCACGCTTGAGAAAAACGCATAATTGACAAATCCCAGCCACAGCGCGGTAATGCGATACACCAATCGCAAACCCACATTTGTAAAGTTGAAGGCAATTATGGAGGTAGCTAGAAAGCTGACCGACAAAATACCCAGCGCCATCAGCAGCCGCCAGTGACTTAACGGTCTGGAATCATATGCATCCGCTTGTCCTTCCATATGCGGAGCCCAAAAATAAACCCAGGTGAGAAAAAGAAATCCATGCACCGCAATTAAAGCTGTTTGAAAGATAGTCAGAAATACAAAAAAGCGCCTGGGCAGTTCCATAGTCCCCGATCAAAATGGCTGTTTACGGCGATCCTTACCAGCGTATCACGCTGCCTAGAAAATCTTGGGTCGAGGACCGCAGGCGCTTGGGCACTAAAAGTATTACTGACGAGAGCTGGGCGGGCGATTTTGGTTGCCAGGAATAATTCAGCTACAATCGCCGCAGTAAGATCACGCATCAAATATTTGTGCCGCCATCTCTGATGGCGATTTTCGCATTTGGCTTAGAATTGTTCCTGAGAAACATCCCCGCTTGCCCCGGGCCGCATCACTGTGGTGGTACTTCAAGGAGAATCTGTGAGTCGTCAGGCCTCTGGCCACACGCAAGACTCGTGCGCTTCCGGTTTATCTTTCGGTCCATTCCGATGTCGCCCCGGTAATCTGGTTTCGTGGTTGCTGATTTCTACTTCGATAGCCGGACTCCTTTTTGTCGCCGCTCTTGGCGCGCCGCAGGCCCATGCGCAGCAACGCCGCGAACGCGAACCGAACATCATTTACGCCGAGCGCCGCGCGCAACTCTCCGCGCAAGCCGACGTCCCCATCATTCTGTGGGGTTTTACCGGCCGCGAAGAAGTCTCGCAAGCCAACGTCTTCGCGCAGGAAGAGAATTTTTACTATCT
>DATMOS010000058.1:0-5501 GCA_035568155.1 Verrucomicrobiia bacterium
CAAATACCTGGCCCCAGCAACGTGCCGGATCGCGTCCTGCGCGCCATCGATCGCCCGGTGATGGATCACCGCGGAGCGGAATTTGCTTCCATCGTAAAAGAATCGTTGGAGGGCATCCGGAAAATTGTGCAAACCCGCGGCCCGGTCGTCATGTATCCAGCTTCTGGATCCGGAGCATGGGAAGCGGCCATCGTCAATACCCTCTCGCCTGGCGACCGGGTGCTGATGTTTGAGACCGGACATTTCTCGCGCCTGTGGCGGCAGGTTGCTGAGCGATTTGGAATTCACGTCGATTATCTGCCTGGCTCTTGGCGGACAGGCGCGGTAATCGCGGATATCGAAGCTAAATTGTCTGACGACAAAGGGCACCGATATAAGGCCATGATGGTGGTACATAACGAGACCTCTACGGGGACAACCAGCAAAATATCTGAAATCCGCCGGATGATGAACCGTCTGGGACATCCGGCCCTGTTAATGGTCGATGCAGTTTCTTCTCTGGGCTCGATTGAGTATCGCCACGATGAGTGGGAAGTCGACGTCATGATTGCCTCGTCACAAAAAGGCTTGATGCTGCCTCCCGGTCTCGCGTTCAATGCGATTTCTGAAAAAGCGATGCTTGCCAATAAAACGGCCAAATTGCCGCGATCGTATTGGGACTGGCCAGAGGTCCTGGAGTTGAGTCGGAACGGTTTCTTCCCGTACACCCCCTCTATCAACCTGATTTTTGGCTTGCGAGAAGCAGTTCAAATGTTATTGGAAGAAGGCTTGCCGAATGTTTTTTCGCGGCACCAGCGTCACGGACATGCAACTCGCGCTGCCGTTCGCGCCTGGGGTCTCGAACTTGTTTGTGAAGAGCCCACCGAATATTCCAACACTGTAACAGCGGTCTTCGCGCCTGAAGGACACAGCGCCGACGCATTAAGAGCAACCATCCTCGACAACTTCGATATGTCTTTAGGTGCCGGCCTGTCCAAGCTGGCAAACAAAGCTTTTCGTATCGGGCATCTTGGGCACTTCAACGATTTGATGTTGGCCGGAACGTTGGCCGGAGTCGAGATGGGACTCCGCCAGAGCGGCATACCGCACACAGAGGGCGGAGTCATGGCAGCACTCGACTCCTTGGCGCCCAAGTCCAAGCCCGTAGCTGTGCGGGCATAGTAATGGCGCTGCCGCCATGCTTTCGCCTGGTGCGCAAGTGAGCGCGGCGAGCTCGCGCCCAAAAATTCTCTCGGCAACGACCAATGTTTTGATTCTGCTGTGCATTATGTACGCGCTGACGTACATTGACCGCAATAATGTCAGCACTGCGTCATTTGTTTTCAAAGAAGACTTGCATCTCACGAATACCCAAGTGGGCCTGGTCTTTTCTGCGTTTGCCTATCCATATCTTATTTTTCAAATTGTTGGAGGTTGGGTCAGCGACCGCTTCGGTGCGCGCATGGCTCTGACGGTTTCCGCCATCATCTGGGGAGCAGCGACCCTGTTAACCGGCAAAGCCAACGGCTTAACAGCTTTGGTGAGCGCTCGGCTGCTGCTGGGTTTTGGTGAGGGCGCAACATTTCCAACAGCAACGCGGGTCATGAGCGATTGGCTGCCAGTAGCAAGACGCGGATTTGGGCAGGGCGTTACCCACGCCAGCGCGAGACTCGGCAATGCTCTCACTCCGCCCGTTGTGGCGTGGTTAATCGCATCCGTCACGTGGAGGGGCTCGTTTATCATTCTAGGAATTATTAGTCTGGCGTGGGCTGTCGCCTTTGGACTATATTTTCGCGACGATCCCGCATCCCACCCCGCTATCACTAGCAGCGAATTGGAAAAACTACCTGACTATTCCGCAAAACAAAGGAGCAAAAGTAAGTCTGTGCCGTGGATGAGTCTTATGTGGCGAATGTTTCCGGTCACAGCGGTGTATTTTTGCTACGCATGGACCCTGTGGCTATATCTGGCATGGATTCCATCGTATTTTCTTCATAGCTATGGCCTGAAGCTGCAGAACTCGGCGCTGTTCTCAGCCGGCGTGTTTTTTGCAGGCGTTGTTGGCAACACCTTGGGCGGAGTGGTCAGTGACCACATCCTGACCCGCACCGGAAGCCGAAATAAAGCTCGCAGAAATTTGGTGGTGTTTGGTTTCCTTTGTTCGCTGGCTTGCATGCTGCCTCTGCTGTTCTCGCAAAATCTAACCTGGGCCGCGATCTGTCTAAGCCTGGCGTTTTTCTTCTCAGAGTTCACCATCGGACCGCTGTGGGCCATTCCCATGGATATCGCGCCCCGGTTCGCGGGCTCCGCAAGTGGACTCATGAATACTGGAACAGCATTCGCGGCGATCATCTCTCCTCTGGTTTTCGGATTTGTGATCGACAAAACAGGCAACTGGGATCTTCCCTTTATCGGAAGTATTGGACTGTTGCTTTTGGGAGCTATTCTAGCTTTCTGGATGAAACCTGAAGAATCCCTTTCCGGGGCGGAGTTGCTGGACTACGCGCCTAGGAGTGCGGCGGTCTAATGTTCGCGATCAGAGGAAATCTAATCGTCGAAGTTATTTTCGTTGAATTCCACTAGCCTAATCATGGAACCGCTCTCTCCCTTACCGCTAAGCTCACACGCAAAACCGATGGATGTATTTGGTCAAGCTGCTGACTTGGAAAAGGAATTGAAGGACACATTAAAGGGGGAGGTGCGCTTCGATCGCGGCAGTCGCGCGTTGTATGCCACCGACGGGTCAAATTACCGGCAAATTCCCATCGGGCTGGTCGTTCCGCGTGACAATGCAGACGTAATTGCCACGGTCGCGGCCTGTCGAAAATACGGCGCGCCGGTATTAGCCAGGGGAGCGGGGACCAGCTTGGCTGGCCAGTGTTGCAACGTCGCGGTGATTCTCGACTTTACGAAGTACATGAATAACATTCTGGAAATAAATATTGAGCAGGGATTTGCACGCGTTCAGCCAGGCGTCGTCCTGGATACTCTGCGCGACCAGGCAGAGAAGCACCTGATGACTTTCGCACCCGATCCCTCAACTCATAATCGCTGTACCATCGGCGGAATGATCGGCAACAATTCGTGCGGCACACACTCGCTACTTGGGGGTAAAACCGTCGACAACGTAGAGCAACTGAAGATTCTGCTTTACGATGGCACGCAATTAACGGTAGGTGCGACCAGTGACGAAGAGTTTGAGTCAAAAACACGTGACGGTGGTCGTGAATCTGAAATCTACACCAACCTTCGGAGCATCCGCGATCGGTACAGCTCCCTGATACGGACGCGCTTTCCGCAAATTCCTCGTCGCGTGTCCGGCTATAACCTCGATGAACTCCTCCCCGAACGTGGATTCCACGTCGCTCGCGCGCTGGTTGGAACCGAGGGCACCTGTGCGATTGTTCTGGAAGCTAAGCTGAAATTAATTCACAGTCCGCAACATAGAACTCTCGTCGGTATCGGTTACGAAGACGCTTTCGTGGCCGCGGATCACGTGCCCGAAATTCTTGAGTTTCACCCTATCGGACTCGAAGGTTTTGAAGGAAGCATTGTAGATGCGCTCAAAAGCAAGGGCGCGCCGCATGTCGATCTGTTACCCGAAGGCGGCGGAATTTTGCTGGTGGAATTTGGATCCGATGATCCCGTTCAAACTGAAGCTGCCGCAAACAGCTTGGTCAAGCGCTTGAAATTTTCAAATGCAACTCCAGTCCTGAGGATCTACACAAAACCTGAAGCGCGCCATGTATGGCACCTGCGGGAAGCAGGTCCGCGCGCGGCGGCGTTTGCCCCTGGCGCAGTAGCCGAGTGGGAAGGATGGGACGACTCCGCGGTCGCGCCGGAAAAGCTTGGTGGCTATTTACGCGACATTAGAAAATTGATGAACGAGTTCAACTATCGCGGCTCGTTCTATGGGCATTTCGGGCATGGTTGCATTCACATGCGTGTGAGTTTCGATCTTCAAAGTGAAAACGGCATTCGAAAGTACGGCGAGTTCATTGATCGTGCCGCCGATTTGGTAATCGGCTACGGCGGCTCGCTTTCCGGGGAACATGGCGACGGCCAGTCGCGGGGCGCGCTGCTCATAAAAATGTTTGGTTCCGAACTGATGCAAGCTTTCGGGGAATTCAAAGCCATTTGGGACCCTGCCAATAAACTGAACCCGCACAAAGTTGTAAACGCGTACTTGCCGACAGAGAATTTGCGGCTGGGCGCGGACTACAAGCCGCTGGAGCCAAAAACTCATTTTGCATTTGCCGCGGATGATGGCTCCTTCGCAAAAGCCACGCTGCGATGCATTGGATTGGGGGCCTGCCGCAAGCAAGATGGCGGGACAATGTGCCCAAGTTACATGGTGACCCGCGAAGAAGAGCACAGCACCCGCGGACGTGCGCATCTACTCTTTGAGATGTTGCAGGGAGAAGTTGTTAGGAAAGGTTGGCAAGACCAGCATGTAAAAAAGGCACTGGATCTGTGTCTGTCATGCAAGGCGTGCAAATCGGAATGCCCCGCGAACGTGGACCTGGCCACCTATCGCGCGGAATTTCTGTCGCATTACTACGAAGGCAAAACGCGACCCTTGCACGCGCACGTGTTTGGCAGAATTGATCGCTGGGCCCAAATCGCCGCGCCGATTACCGCACTGGTAAATTTTGTGAACCGCAGCAGCATGGTGCGACCGATCGTAAATCGACTTCTTGGATTGGCCCTCAAGCGCGAACTTCCTGAATTCGCCGCTGTTAGTTTTCAGCACTGGATGCGAAATCGTCGGGTCGTCGCAACGAACATTCAGAAAACATCTCCGGCGTGCGCGGGACAGCCGGAAGTCATTCTCTGGGCCGATACCTTTAACAATTACTTCCATCCAGAAACGAGTCGCGCAGCACTGGCGGTGTTGGAGGGCGCCGGATTTCTCGTGACGACACCACGACAACATTTGTGCTGTGGGCGCCCGCTTTATGATTTCGGAATGCTCAATGAAGCAAAGAACTATCTTATCCGTATTCTGCAAGCGCTCGGCCCTCAGATCGACGCAGGAATGTCAGTTGTGGTGCTGGAGCCGAGCTGCGCGTCTGTTTTTCGAGATGAACTCGTTAATTTATTGCCGAATGACGCCCGCGCTAAAAAGCTGCGCGCTCAGACTTTCCTTCTCAGTGAATTTCTGGAGCATCACGCTCCTGGCTATAAGCCCTATCAGATGGCTCGCCGCATTCTGGTTCACGGCCACTGTCACCATAAAGCATTAATGAAAATGACCGATGAAATGTCGTTACTGCGAAAAGTGGCAGCGGAAGTCCGTTCGCCGGATGCGGGATGCTGCGGCATGGCAGGTGCGTTTGGATTCGATAAAGATAAGTACGATGTTTCACAGGCTATCGGAGAGCGGGTGTTGCTGCCTGCCGTACGTCAAGAGTCCGCGGAAACGTTAATCGTTGCCGATGGTTTCAGTTGCCGCGAGCAAATCAGGCAAGCCACGGGAAGAAGCGCGATGCATTTGGCCGAAGTTTTGCACTTGGCGATGA
>DATMOS010000059.1:0-8404 GCA_035568155.1 Verrucomicrobiia bacterium
GGTGAAAACCTCGACGGCGGATAGTAACGGACCATTGCGATAGGTAAGCTGGGGCGCGGCGGCCTGCAGAGCTTGAGGGTGATGCAAGGGTACGATGCGAATCGCGTCTGAATGACCAGCAGAGTGAGCAGAATGGCGAACCGGCGATTTTTTTTGAGTGGTCATGAATCCTCCTTGCTGGGGAATTCAAGTTTAAGACGGATGGGCACCTCGGTGAATAGTACTTTTGAACTTCGGAGCCACAAGAAAATGGTTGACTGCGTTTCGGTTGTGGATCGGAAGGAGTAAATTACGTTCGTGCCAACGGGATCGATTCACTTCTGGGCGCTGATGGTGGTCCAAGGATAGGCCTTCATGTCGCGCAACTCGGATTTTTCCCAGGATTGTTCGGGGTGCTGCTGGAGGTGTTTTGCGGCGAGGAAATCCATCCCGCAGGCATGACCGGCGGCGGCAACAAATTCCATTTGCGCTGCCAGTTGGGTATCGATGGCTTTGTTTTGCACGGCGCCGGCGTTGCCATAAGGTATTTGCCAAGAGCCCATGCCGCGAGGTGAAAGTTCCACGTGACCGCAGAGAGTGCGCTCGCTGGGTTCAGTTTTTCCGGTGAAGGAGTCCACGTGGTCGGCTAGAAATTTCTCAGCCAGGTTCACGTCGATCTTGCCCTTGTTTTCGGCCATCAGTTGTTCCCAACGGCGATGGCGCGCGTTGGGACTGTTGCTCATGTCAGTGGTGGCAAAATCGGTTTCTTCCGCGGCCAACTTCGGCGCGATGGGGAAATTGGAACCAACAAAGTAGCCGTCGGTCTTGCGTTCCAGCGTCACATTTTTAAGGCCGAGCTCGAGGCTGGCGATTTCGCCTTTATGTGTGTCGGCAATCAGCCAGTCGTTCGCATATCCACCGTTGTTGCCGTCGCGAAAAATGCGCGCCACATCGTCGATGGAGGACGAATATTGCATGGCCTTTCGCGCGCGCACGAATTCCGGTATGCCGGCGGTGTCGAAACCGTGAAAACCGGAGATAGTTGTTTCCGTGATGACGATGCCGGCCGAGTTCACGGCGAAGTCATCACCGCTGTGAATGAGCGCAGGCAGGCCGTCCATAATAAAGTGATAGCCCTTCGCGGGAACAACGTCGAACACCATGGTCCAACGAGCTCCATCGAGATAACTTGTCCAGTTATTGTGGGCGATCACCACTCGGCCGTCTTTTGTGTAGCTGCCCACCGCCACGAAAGCGCTGCAGTGGTCCGGGGCGGTTACGGTTGGCAATGATGCGATCTTGTGAGCCTTATCGAATTCCGCGACGTAATAACTCCACTCCATCGCGGCATTGAGTGCGACCACATCCCAAGTGTCTACGTTAACGCCATGCGCGGCTGCGCCATCGGCGATGCCTTGCATCTCTTCGCGATACTCCGGTTCGACATGAGGCCAGAGCACGGTTTTGCCTGCTTCCCGCAAAAAATTCCAGTCCTTGCCGGTGTCGTGGGTGAGCTCAAGCTTGTACACGTTTTCGAGATCCTGAATTTCGGGAGCGAGCAGGTAGCCGTGCTGGAAACCTATTTCAGCGGGAGTGCCTTCAAGATGCACGACTGTCCAGCCATTTACCGCGGGGCGACGGAATGATCCTTTCAAGCGGTCGTCGGCTTTCGGTTTCACCGTGGCCGCCGCTGCGACAAATAGGATCATGCTGCACACAATTACGATGGCTGCGGTTCGCCGCATTTGTACTCCTTGTCAGGGCTGCCAGGCTTGCTGGTCGGCTGCGATCAACTCTTGCGAAGATGAAATGTATCAGACTCTTATTTCTGACGCACTCGCGAACCAGCTATACCTGAAGAACGTCGCCTTGGCGAGCGACCATCTCGTAGAGCACCGGGTTAACGAAGAATCCGAGGAGCAACCGGGAAATGAGACCGGCGACCACTACGATGGCAAATGGTTTTTGCGTGTCGCTCCCTACGCCGGTGGACATGGCAGCAGGGAGCAGACCCAGGCAAGCGACTAATGCAGTCATCATGATCGGCCTCAGTCGTAACAGCGATGCTTCCAGGGTGGCCTCGCGTACGCTTCGACCTTCAAGACGCAGCTTATTGATATAGCTCACCAGGATGACGGCCGTTTCGACCGAAACGCCGAGCAGCGCAAGCAATCCTAAAACGCTGGAAACGCTTATGGGGGTGTGCGTAAGTTTCAGCGCAATCAGCGCACCGACCGGTTCGGTTAACACCACGCCGAGCGCGATGGTCAGTGGGAATTTAAAGTTACCGTAGAGCGCAAACAAAATAAGAAAAATCAAAAGCAGTGCGAGTGGTCCAATGATCAGAAATTGCGATTTGGCTTCAAGAAGTTCGCTATACTCGCCACCCCAATCCAGCGTGTATCCCGGAGGCAGAGTCACGGCTTTACGCACCGCGGCCTGCCCGGACTTAACGATGCCTTCCAAGTTGCGGCCCTCGATAGAGAATTGAATGCCGATGTAACGGGAATTGTTTTCCCGGTAAATGAACGATGCGCCGGTACTTTCTTTAATGTTGGCAAGTTCCGCGAGAGGGATTTGCTGGCCGGTTGGAGTAGGAACGAGCAGGTTGCTGATGTCGCCGGCAGTGGACCGGTATTGCGGCTCCATGCGAACAACCAGATCAAACAGTTTCTCCCCTTGAACAACCTGCGTGGCGGTCTGGCCGCCGACGGCTGCCTGTACCACCGCCTCAACGTCGGAAACGTTGATGCCGAAACGCGCGATCTTCTGGCGATCCGCATCGATCACCAGGCTGGGCTGGCCAAGTTCGCGGACGACCGTCAGTTCCTTGAAGCCTGGGTTTTTACTCAGCACGTTCTTGATCTCTACTGCTTTTTTCTCCAAGACGTCCAGATCAGGGCCGAAAATTTTTACTGCAAGAGCACTCTTCAGTCCGGTCAGCGCTTCATCAACCGCGTCTTCCGCCGGCTGCGTGTAATTAAAGATGACGCCTGGAAACGCTTCGAGATGTTTCTCCAGGTCCTCGGTTAGTTGTTGTTTGGAGTGAATAGAACCTTGCTTCCAGGACTTGTCGTTGTAAGGTTTCAATCCAACATAAAATTCGCAATTGAAGAATCCAGTCGGATCGGTGCCGTCGTCCGGACGGCCAAGTTCAGAGCCCACCACAGTGACTTGCGGATATTTCATCAACAGAGCGCGGACTTGCGGCGCGAACTTACTGGCCTCTTCAAAGGAAATGGTATACGGCATGGTGGCGCGAACCCACAACGCCCCTTCATCGAGGTGGGGCAAGAACTCGCCACCAATAAAGGGCAACAAGAGCAAACTTAAGCCGAAGATCAGCACGCTCAAGCCCACCGTTGACTTGGGATGGTCCAGGCACCAGCGCAAACGCTTCCCATACGATTCGCGAACCCATTCGAAAATGCGATTGGGTTTTTCCCGAACACCATTCTTGAACCAATAGGAAGCCAGCACCGGCACAACGGTAAGTGTTAGAACCAACGCGCCAACCAGCGCAAATGCCATGGTATCGGCCATGGGATGAAACAGTTTTCCGGCAGGCCCGGTGAGAGCATAAATAGGCAGATATCCGGCGATGATGACGGCGACAGAATAGAAAATCGGACGATCCACATCGCGCGCGGCGATGAGGATCACCTCGTTTAACTTGTAGCTCTGGCCGCTGCGCAGACTCAGCTCGCGGTAAATGTTCTCAACCATCACGATGGTGCCGTCAATGATGATGCCGAAGTCGATGGCGCCAATGGAAAGCAGGTTGGCAGCTTCGCCGGTCAAATGAAGAAATATGAAAGCGAACAGAAGCGCGAGTGGAATTGTCAGCGCGGTGATAAGAGCCGCGCGGATGCTGACCAGGAAAAAGATCAGCACGATAAGAACAAGCGCCATTCCGCGAAGCAGGTTCCATTCGACGGTATCGGTGGTAACGCGAACAAGATCGCTGCGGTCGTAGAACGGGCGCACTTTTACATCCGCGGGCAGAATGCTGTGGTTCAGTTCCTCGGTTTTTTTCTCCACCCCGGCGAGGACGTTCTGAGGCTGTTCGTGGGTGCGCAAAAGAATGACGCCTTCAACGGCATCGTCATTTTTCTCAAAGCCGAAAATACCAAGACGCGGTGCGTGGCCTATCTCTACTCGAGCAACATCTTTCACTCGAATAGGAACGCCATTGGCGCTGCCCACTACAACTTCCCCGATGTCCTCGGTGGACTTAAGCAACCCGATCCCGCGTACGTAATAAAACTGGCCGCCCTGGGAGTAAAACCCGCCGCCAGTATTGGAATTGTTGGCAGTCAGGGCACTGACGATCTGCACCACCGGGAGGTGATAGCTGTAGAGCCTCGCAGGATCGAGCAGCACTTGATACTGCATCACCGTGCCCCCGAAGCCAGAATCGTCGGCCACGCCAGGGACGCTCTTGTAGACGCGCTCGATGATCCAGTCCTCGTATGTTTTCAATTCCTGTGGCGAACGGTCCGGGCTTTCGAGCACATAACGGTAGACGAGCCCGCTGGGACTAAAAAGCGGGGCCATGGTCGGGGTTACACCAGTAGGAAGTTGTGCGTCGCTCAAACGCTCGAATACCACCTGCCGCGCGAAATAGGGATCAACGGTTTCATCGAAGGTCAATCGCAAATCGGAAAGACCGTAAAGCGAAATAGATCGCATCACTTTCAAGTGGGGCGATCCGTTCATGGCCAGTTCCAGAGGCAGGGTCGTTAGGCGCTCGACCTCTTCGGCGGCATGTCCGGGCCACTGAGTAATCAGCTCCACAAGAGGAGGCGAAAGGTCGGGATAGGCGTCTACGGGCATGCGCTGAAACGAAACAGCCCCGGCAATGATGATCAGCACGGTGATCATGAGCACCAGGAAGCGCTGCTGTAACGCGAATTGGACGACGCGATGGATCATCGGGCTCGGGTTCCTCGGAGACTAGTGCTGTAGAGAATTCTTGAACTGCAGAAACAAGCTGCCGTCGCCGGCAATGCGCTGGTCTTGTTTCAAGCCACTGGTGATTTGCGTGCGCCCATGGTGGCTGTCGCCGACGGTTACGGATTGACGGGAAAACTGATTGGCGCTCGTCAGCGCGTATACGAAAGGCTGGTTTTCCGTGTCGCGAAGGACGGCGGCATCGGGAACGGTCAGAGCGTCAGTGATTTTTCCGGCTTGCACGGTGGCGTTCACATACATGTCTTTTTTCAGCTTCAGTCCCGGATTCGGCGTGACGATGCGGGCCTGCAGCGTGCGGGTGTTAGGATCGAGCGCGGGTGACAAAAACGAAATTTTCCCGTGAAAGGTATCTGGATAGGCGTCCGTGGTGATGGCGACATCGTCGCCCATGTGCACGTACTGAAGATCGTTCTGGTAAACGTTGACCAGAATCCACACGGTGCCCATATCCGAGATGGTGAAACATTGAGTAGTGTTGGCCTGCAGCAATTGACCGGGCCCCACTAATCGCTCGGTGATCTCTCCACTGACGGGTGCGATAACAGTAGCCCGGAAGGTGAGTTTTGTTGGATTTTTCACACTGCCTTCCGGATCCTTAATGCCTAATACGCGCATGGCGTCTTCACTGGATTGCAGATCAGCTTGGGCCGCGGCGCGATCGGACTCCGCTTGTTGCAGGTCTCGCTCGGCGATTGCGTGATGCTCGAAAAGATCGCGGGAGCGCTGGTAATTTTTATCGGCGAGCTGGAATGTCGAATGCGCCTTGATATAGGCGGAGCGAGCAACCGAAAAATCAGGACTGGAAACAACGAGCAAAGGCTGTCCCGCGCGCACCATCTCGCCGGGCGCCACTAAAATCTCCTGCACCGGCCCGCCCACGGCAGTGAAAACCTGCGTAGTCTTGAATCCGTTGTATGCGACTGCTCCCGTGAGCCGGAGTACCCGAGGCAGGCTCGATTTTTCGACCGTGGCAATCTGAACGTGGGACATCTGCTCCTGCGGGACGCTAAAGAGTTCCGCAGTATCGGCAGGATGTTCCCCAGCCGAATAAGAGGTCATCTTGGATTCGGATTCTCCGGACCGCGATCCGCATCCGGCCGCGGACAGGAGACATCCCAGGGCGATGACAAAAAGGGCCTGGCTTCGAATGCGAATTCTCATGGCAGGCTCCTGGTACCGGTGGCTTCTCGCAGTTGCTCGACTGCGGTCATGTAGCTGGCGAGTGCTTGTCGATAAGCGACTTGGGTGGCGCGATAGCTCCTCTCAGCATCGAGAAAATCCAGGAGACTGGCGGCCCCTCGTTTGTAGGAATACTCGGTGATATCTCTGGACTCTTTACTCTGATCGAGATAACCGCCGCGATAGAGCGAGATGATCTCATCGTTGGAATGCAATGTTTCGTAGGCGTTGTAAACATCGGAGAGCACTTGCTCAGAGGCTTCGTTGGCCTGCTCCTGGGATTGGGTGATGGCTGCTCGCGTGCGCGCAATTTCGCCCTGATTGCGGTCGAAGATGGGTAGGTCGATATTAAAAAAGAGCGCGGCGCTGTTGATTCCGCCGGTGTGGGTGTAGTCGAAGGTGACGTTCAAATCGCGTTTGCTGATGGCTTGTGCGAGCGCCTCCTGGCTGCGCGCGAGCGTAATTCCCTGTTGTGCAGCTTGAAGGTCGGGGCGGGTGCGCAGTGCCAAGGCCTTCAAATCGTCGACGCCAGCGTGAACGGGCTGGTAGTCGAGTTCCCCTTGGACATCATAATTGTCGGGGACAGATTCATAACCGACAAATTGGCGCAAAGCCACCAAGGCTTCGACCTTGGCAAGCCTGGCCGCGGACAAATCGGTCTGAAATTGCAACAGTTGCAGCTTAATCTTAAGCAGGTCGCTCTCACTGATGTCGCCGTCTTTATAACGTAGCTCGCTAACCTTCACCGATTGCTGAAAACTGTCGAGATTCTGCTGAGCAAACTCAAGCGTGGATTGCGCCAGCAGCACCGCGATGAACTGCTGCGAAACATTGAATGTAAGGGTCCTCTCGTTATCTGTGACTTGCGACCGCGTCACCGCCGTTTGAGCTTGTGCGGCTTGCAGACGGTGTTGCCGCTTTTTGCCGCGCTCGAACAAGTACCCGATGCCCAAATCAAATTGCGACTGATTTGCGAGATAGTCCGCGCTGAACTGGCCAGGATCAAATAGCGGGAAGAATTGCGAGTCCCACGAGATGACCGGGTTGGGCCGCAGGTTGGCGGTGATTTCCTGTGCTTGATTTTGCAAGATTGTAGTCCGTGCGGCGAGCAGTGCGTGATTGTGCTGCAGCGCCATACGGATTGCGTCGTCGAGCGAGATTCGCGTTGCCAACATCTGTGTCGGGTCAGCACGCGGGGGCGATACAACCGGTGGAGAAGGGTTTTGTTGGGCAGCCGCGACAGCCGCAAAAGTGAGCGCTGTAGCAGCGAATGCCATTACGGTCCTCATTTTGAGTATTCCTCGGGGCGCCGCTTCGATCGGGACGAATAGCTACGAGAGGGGTAAATACAGGCAGGAAAGAGGACTACCTTAAAGCGTTGGAGGACCTCGAGGAGCAATTAACAGCGGAAAACTTTTAGACGGGGAAACGAATACAGATACGACTTCCAGGCGATTCACCGGATGTCTGACGGCTGCGTTTGGTGAGGGACTAGGAACTACCGATGCCGCCGTGGAACACAGTGGACAAGGGTGTGAACTCGAAGGGAGACCTTGATCCCCACAGAAATGAAGTTGTGCTCCCAGCAATATAACGGCGAGAAATACGGCCAAAAAGGCAAATTTACACGGATGTTGAAGCATGTGCTTGTTTAGATGGAGCTTAGGTAAAAATGGTGGTCAGGTCAAGCATTGCAGCCCAGAGCGGGCGCGACTTAGTACTATCGTCGGGAACCAGCCCGCATTGATCCAAAACATCGCATGAAACTCAAGGGAATAGCCGGCTGATCCTTGTAAAGGAGGTTGGCTCCGGAATCGGCTATCGTCGATTAGCCAGAATCCGCAAAATCCGACTCGACTGTTAAGGTCAAAGAACGCTAATGTGGCGACCACAACGGTCATAAAATTAGCCAAGGTCGCGCGCTCGCGGCCTACGACCTGAAACGGAGAACACGATGTCCAACAGCATATCGACCTTGTTGCTTCGTAATCTGAGCGACGTATTTGGCGAAAATGACCCCGTGCGTCGTCGCGCCGCAATCGATGAGCTCTTTCATGAAGATGCAGTATTCTACGACCCAAAAACCGGCGCATTTCGTGGCCGAGACGAGATTGATCGCATTGCTGGTGTACTAAAAGCAACACATCCAGATTTCAAATATCAGCCCATCTTCCCTCCCGAGGAATCAGGTGATGGCGGACGGGTTCGATGGGTAGCGGGCGTTCCCGGCAAACCACCAGCTTACGCGGGAACCGATTTTATCGTCGCCCGG
>DATMOS010000060.1:0-17682 GCA_035568155.1 Verrucomicrobiia bacterium
GCGTTTTTTCCGGAAAATGTGGATGACGTGCATAATATTTGCGAGCAAGTGGCGCGCGATATTCGGAATCAGTACACCCTGGCCTACTATCCTTCGAATACCAAGCGGGATGGGACTTACCGGACGGTGCAGGTAGAAGTCATTCCGCCGCGAGGGCGAGGGAAGTTAGTAGCACGCACTCGGAATGGGTATTACGCTCCGTCGGGTGGTGGGACGGCCTCGGGAAAGTGACAGCGGTTTGTTCTGTTTGATTCTCGAGAGAATTAAGATCTAAACAACGATTGGTTGCTGAGAGGTCGTCGCTGCAGGCCGACCATCGCTAACAAGACGAATTCGTCAGCAACGAACCAAAATCAAAAAACCAAAAGCAAGACCCACGCTGAAGATCGAGCGTGGCGCACCCTTCGCGTTTTGTGAGAGTTAGTTCGGCCTGATTTGCAAATCGCTTAAAAAACTTTTTCCGTGCGGAATGGCGGCGCCGAAATTTTCGGCGACGGTTTGGCCCATGTCGGAGAGCGTCGCGCGTGTGCCCAACGGCGTACCGTTTTGTTTTGCGGGTGTGTAGGCGAGGATGGGGACGTATTCGCGAGAATGATCGGTAGTTGGCCAGCGGGGGTCGGGGTCGCAGCCGTGGTCTGCGGTAATAATCAGCAAATCGGTCTTGCCCAGCGTAGGCAGAGATTTGGCGAGCCAATCGTCGAACTCTTCGAGAGATTTGGCGAAACCTTCCACGTCTTTGCGATGGCCGTATAGCATGTCGAAATCGACCAGGTTGCAGAAGATCAATCCAGCCGCGCGTTGACGAATGCATTCGGTTAATTTTTCCATGCCGTCGGCGTTACTTTTCGTGGTGGTGTAGTCATTGACGCCGCGTCCGTTATAGATGTCGTGGATTTTGCCGATGCCAAAAACTGGGATCGTTTTTTCGGCGAGTACATCGAGCAGCATTGGCTTGGGTGGGTCGACGGCGTAGTCGTGACGTCGCGGCGTTCTAATAAAATGGCCTGGTGTTCCGGCGAACGGGCGGGCGATCACGCGGCCTACCCGGTTAGGGCCGTCCAGTAATTTGCGAGCTATTTCGCATATGCGGTAGAGCTCGGCGATGGGGATGACCTCTTCGTGAGCGGCGATCTGGAAAACGCTGTCGCCCGAGGTGTAGACGATAGGCTTGCCGGTGCGCACATGTTCTTCGCCAAGTTCCTTAATTATTTCCGTGCCGGAGGCGGGTTTGTTGCCGAGTGTTTGGCGGCCGATTTGTTCTTCGAAGGCGGCAATAATTTCCGGCGGAAACCCGTGCGGATACACGGGGAAGGCTTGCGGAAGCCAGATGCCAGCCATTTCCCAGTGACCGGTGGTGGTGTCTTTGCCCGGTGAATGGGTGACGCCTTTTCCGTAGGCCGCGAAAGGAGCAGACACGGGCGAAAGATTTTTTAGAGGCGCGATGTTGGCGAGGCCGATACTTACGAGCGTGGACAAATTCAAGGGACGCGATTCGGAAATGTGGCCGAGGGTGTTGCGACCGACATCACCATAGTCGGCGGCGTCGGGGAGTTCGCCGATGCCTACGCTATCGAGAACGATCCAGATTATGCGGTTGAAGAGGGGCACCTGAGCTCGCTGGGCGAATCTCGTGAAACATAGCACGAAAATGGGTGACAGGAGTTGTGCGCCGAGCGGATCGACTGGAAAAAAATCGGGATTATTTGGGCGGGCAGATTTTTGCGGTTTTTTTTGGACTTATTTTCGAACATGAGTGGTTTTGGCGTGAAAGAATAACCGTCCGCTAGAGCAGGCATGCGGCACGGTGTGATACCTTCCATAGTGGTACCATGACGTATATACCACAGTATACAGTACCGCATGCCTGCAATACCCTTTAACTACCTGAAACTACCCCCATTCTTAGGACAACTCCGGCAGAGAATTCCTTGACGCTGTGCGTAACGGGATGGGATAACGAATTCACGAAGCGCACTCGGCAATTTTGTAGCGCGATGCGGAGTGCTCCAAAAAATGATCTTAAGTTCGGGTGTTAGTTCGGATGGCGGGGTGGCTTTCCTCGTGAATGAATCGCGAGAAGTGATGAACGTAAGACAGGCGTCGCAGTATCTGGGGATCTCTCCGGATACCTTGTATCGCTACATCACCGAAGGCGAAATTCCGGCATTCAAGCTGGGCAATCGATGGAAACTTCGTAAAACAATTTTGGACCGCTGGATGGAGCGGAAGATGAGTCAGGCGCACGTGAGGCGTCGGTAGTTCGGGATTAACTAGGGGACAAGGAAAGAGGCCGCGAATATGTTTGCACTGGGCGGACGAAAAGGCAGGCAGTTGGTGGGACTGGACATCGGTTCCAGCTCGATCAAAGCGGTGGAACTGAAATCGACGAAAGCGGGATACGAGCTGGTGAGCTTTGGAATGGAGCCGCTGGCGCAGGATACCGTGGTGGACGGCGCGATTATGGATGCCCCACAAGTTGCCAACGCCATTTCGAAAATTTTTGATACACAAAAGATAAAAACAAAGAATGTGGGCAGTTCGGTTTCAGGGCATTCGGTGATTGTGAAGAGGGTTCCGCTTCCGTTGATGACTGAAGAAGAGCTGTTTGACCGCATCCCGTCAGAAGCCAGCCAGCATATTCCGTTCGATATCGCCGACGTGAACCTGAGCTATCAGCTGCTGGAATCGATGGATTCGCAGATGGACGTGCTGCTGGTGGCGGTAAAGAAGGACAAAATTCTGAACCATACCAACGTACTGGCGCAGGCCGGGAAAACCCCGGTGGTAGTGGATATCGATGCTTTCGGGCTGCAGAACTGTTTCGAAATGAATTACGAGCCGGAGGCAGGACAAACGGTGGCGCTGCTGAACATTGGCGCGAGCGTGATGAACATCAACATTGTTCGCGGCGGCATTCCGCTGTTTACGCGCGACGTGAGCGTGGGCGGCAACCAGTATACCGATGCGTTGCAAAAGGAATTGGACCTCAGCTTTGAAGACGCCGAAAAACTGAAAATGGGCGAGAACCTGCCGAGTGTAACGGATGACCAGAAACAGCAGATTTTGCGCAGCGTGTCAGACATTTTGACGCTGGAGATTCAGAAGACCTTTGACTTTTTCCGCGCTACCGCGAGCGGCGAAAACATCCAGCGCATCGTGGTGGCTGGCGGCACCGCAAGAGTGCCGGGCCTGGTCGATTTGTTGCGGGAAGAGTTCGCGATGCCGGTGGAAGAGTTAAATCCGTTCCGGAAAGTGGTCATTAATCCGAGCCGGCACAGTGACGATCAGATTCGCGCGCTGGCACCGCGACTGGCCATCGCCGTGGGTCTAGCGCTGAGGAGCTTCGACTAGCCATGATTCGAATAAATCTTCTCGGACAAACCAGACCGAAGGCGGGACGCCGCCAAATGGCAGTGGATACCGGGTCAGCGATGCCCGCAATCTTCCTGTTTTCGGGCGTGGTGCTCGGACTGGCATTCCTTACTTTTCTATATCTGACCTGGCAGAAACAGGTGAATGAAGAGAACAGCCGGATTCAGCAACTGACCGCGGAAAAAACGCAGCTGGAACAAATCAAACAGCAGGTGGACTCGTTCCAGAAACAAAAGGGCGTTTTGCAGCAGCGGGTTTCGACCATCGAGCAGTTGCAGCGGGATCGCACCGGCGGGCAGGAATTGCTGGACATGGTGGCGAACACCGTTTCGCGAACAGAAAACCTGTGGCTGACGAACGTAACGCGCAAGGGCAACAACCTGACACTGCAAGGTTCGTCGGCTTCGATCAATGCGGTGGCAAATTTCATTACCGCGTTGAAACGATCAGGGTATTTCCAAAAAGTGGAAATCAAGGAATCGAAGCAGGACGAAAGAAACACCGCGGTGCAGACCTATACGTTTGAGCTTTCCGCTGAAATTACTCCGCCGCAAGCGGCACAGAGCAAGCCGGCGAGTGTGCCGCCGCCAGTGGCGCCACCCGCGAGGAAAGGGTAAGCGATGGAGAATCCATTACGCGACATGTCGGTAATCGTGCAGGCCCTGGTTGCCGCAGCACTTGCGGTGGTCATCGTGCTAATCGGGGTATATCTGCCGTTTTCTCCGGTGGCCCAGGAGCGCAACGCGGTGGACAAGGCGGTAGACCAGCGAAAAACGTTGAGCGACGAAGTGACCCAGTTGCAGGTTTACAAACAACGCTACGGCGAATTGAAACAGCAGATGGACGCGCTTTCAAAGCAACTGGAGACGTTGAAGGCCATCGTGCCGGAAGAGAAAGAAGTGGATGAGTTCATACGGCTTGTACAGGGTGCGGCCTCGGCGTCCAACGTGACTATTCGGCGATTCACGGCGCAAGCGGTGGTGCCCCGCGAATTTCACTACGAGATGCCGTTCGAGATGCAAGCGGACGGGCCGTATTTCAACCTATTAGATTTCTTTGGGCGCATGGGCCGGTTGTCGCGAATCATCAACGTGGGGGATTTGAAATTTGACGATCCAGAGAAAGCGAGCGGAACGAAATACCCGTTGCGTCCGGGGACGACAGTGTCCGCGATATTCACGGCCACAACCTTTTTCACCAAGCCTGCTGATGCGAGTGCAGCTCCCGCAACTGGAGCCAAGACTCAGCCTGCAGCGGCTGGAAAGCCCTGAGCGGGAATGAGCGAACTATGCGTTCAGTGATCACACTAATAAGCGCGATTTTACTGACGGCGGCCGCGACGTGCTCGCACGCACAAGGGCAACCGCCCGCGCCGAAACCGGCTGCGGCACGCCCGGCGGGGACGCCAGCGTCAAACCCTGCCGCAAAACCTGCTGCAAAACCTGCGGCAAGCGCTGCTGCAAAACCGGTGGCGAAGAAGCACGCGGCGAAAAATTCTACCGAAGGTGCCGCTGGGAGCTCTACAGCCGAGCAAGTCAAGATTGCGCGGCGGGATCCGTTTGAGTCCCTGCTGGCACGGCAAAAAGCAGGGGGAGACGCGAAAAATCTTCCTCCCGGGAAGGGCGGACTGCAAGTGAGCACGCTAAAGATAGACGGGATTGTGCACGGACCTAACGGCATGATCGCTGTGGTCAGCAATCCTCAACAGCGCACGTACTTCTTGCACGAAGGGGATCAGTTATACGACGGACGCGTGGACAAGATTGCGATGGACGGTGTGTCGTTCCATGAAACCGGCAAGGACGCGTTTGGCAAACCAGTGGAACACACAGTGAATAAGAGAATCTACTCGACTGCAGGAGAAGAGCAATGAAGACGAATTGGCCGGTGTTACGGTCTGGTTTCATGATCCTCACGAGCTTGGCCGTGGGCACGACGGTGATGCCAGCGCGCGCGCAGGAAGGCGCCGGGGTGATGACCACGCCGACAGTGATCTCCAGCGTTGCCATCCTGCAAAGCGCATCGCAGCGAGCCAGCGTGCGAGTGGAGGGCGAAGGAAAGCTGGAAGCCCGCGCAGCGCGTTTGCAAAATCCTGAGCGGCTGGTGTTGGACTTCAGCGGGGCCCGGCTCAGCTCACAGAAAACGGTGATCGCCGGCGCCATGGCTCCGATATTGGGAGTACGGCTGGGACAATTTCGCGACGACGTGGTGCGGGTGGTAATCGATCTGACGGAAGCGTCGCATTTCCAGCTTTCTCATGACGGCGGGGCGGTGGTCGTACTTTTCAACGAAGCGTCAGGTGTTTCTAACGGGACCGCGGCAAGCAATTCGAGAAGCAATTCGTCCAGCGTTACTGCGAAACGGAGGCTGAGCGCCAATAACAGCAAGAAGTCAGCAATTAACTCTCCTCGGTTTGCATTGCCAGGCGAACTTACTCAGCCCTCAATCAAACTGGCTTCATTTGGCGGGAAGAGCGAAGCGTCGCGGCCGACAACCAATGGGGCTCAGGCTGCGCAACAAGCTGCCCAACAGGCCAACACTGCTGCTGGAACGATGGCGCAATCAATGCAGGTTTCTCCGATGGCGGCGCCTGCCGGTCGATACACGGGTGAGCCGATTTCAGTTAATTTGAAGGATGTGGACTTGCGGGATTTCTTCCGGCTTATTCACGAAATCAGCGGCTTGAATGTGGTGCTGGACCCCGCGGTCAAGGGCACGCTGACGATCGTGTTGGATGAAGTTCCGTGGGACCAGGCACTGGACATCGTGTTGCAGAATAATGGTCTCGACAAACAATTGAATGGCAATGTGTTGCGCATCGCTACACGCGACACGTTGAAGAAAGAAGCGGAGACCGAGCGCGACCTGGAAAAGGCGCAGGCCGAAGCGGTGGCTCCCGTTACCGTGACGCGCGTGCTTAGCTACAGCAAGGCCGCGACGCTGAAGGACACGCTAAAGAAGTTCCTGAGCGCGCGAGGAGATATTCTTTCCGATGACCGCTCTAACCAGTTGATTATTCGCGACATTCCTTCAGTGATTCCGACGATCGACAATTTGATCCGGCAGCTGGACCGCAAGTCGCAGCAAGTGGAGATTGAAGCTCGGGTGGTGTCCGCTTCGCGATCCTTTGCGCAGGATATCGGCACGGAGCTCGGTTTCGCAGGGTCCACGACGAGCGGGCGTACGCTCTTTAGTGGTACACCTGCGGTGGGCGGTAGCGGTGTGACTACTGGCGCAGGCATCCCGCCGTCGCCTGTCTCGATCGGCACAGGTTCCACGTCGGGCAACGGCATTACTTCCGGTATCCCGCTGGTTACGTCGCTAAGCGCGGGAACCCCGACCAGTGGAATCGGCTTCTCTCATCGTTCGCCTAACTTCGCCATAGACTTCTTTATCACAGCGGCGGAAGCCAAGGGCGTAGGCAAGCTGCTCTCGAAACCCAAGGTGATCACGCAGAACAACGAAAAAGCAATCATCAAACAGGGAACCAAGATTCCCATACAGACGACCATTAACAACACAATATCGGTGCAGTTCATTGACGCGGTGCTGAAACTGGAAGTCACGCCGCAGATAACGGCCGAAGGCACGGTGTTTATGGACGTGCTGGTGGAAAACACCTCAATAGACCCCGGTATTCCACGGGTGCAAGGAGTTCCTGCGCTGGACACGCAATCGGCGGAAACCAAGGTGACCGTTGCCGACGGTGGCACGGTGGTCATCGGAGGAATCATTATTACCAACCAGCGTGTGGACATCACGCAGGTGCCGATAGCGGGCAGCATTCCGTTGATCGGAAACCTATTCAAGCGTACCAACGTAACAGTGTCGTCACAGGAACTGCTGTTCTTCCTGACGCCGCGCATCATACCTGGGTAATAGCCTGAGCAATGCTCTGGCGCAAATTATCTGGGTCAGGTTGGCTAAACAGGGCTAGCTGACTAAATTCAGCCGGGCAAGGGACACCTTCCCAAAGGGAGTACATCGAGGAGACCACGGTCTCCTCGATTCGTTTTTATGAATACAAGGTTTCCAGAGAGACGGAGCGCGCTGGTCCAGAAATTCGGAGCGCTACAAATCGACAGCCTGGTAGTCACACACCCTGCGGATTGGTATTACCTGACAGGATTTACTGGGGATTCAGGAGCGCTGGTGGTTTCGCGGCGAGGGACGACGCTTTTCACGGACGGAAGATTCGTAGGACAAGCCAAAGCGGAGACGAGCGGCGTCGCGGTGGTGCAGCAAAAGGGTTCGCTCTTGGAGTCCACCGGGGAATTTCTTACCGGCATCAAAGCAAAGAACGTGGGATTTGAAGCAACGCAGTTGTCCGTGAGTCGGCATGGAATGTTGCGGAAAGCTGCGGGAAGGGGTTGCAGGTGGAAGCCGGCCAACGGCCTAGTGGTGTCCTTGAGGATGCGCAAAGACCCGCAGGAGTTGGCAGTGATGCGCAGGGCGGCCATCCTGGCCGGGCGGGTGATGGAAGAAGCCATACCGATGCTGAAGGCCGGGGTCCGCGAATTTGAGGTCGCCGCGGAGATTGAATACCAGATGCGGAAGAGGGGCGCATCGGGAGCGGCGTTCGAAACGATCGTAGCTTTTGGGGAACGGGCGGCCCTTCCGCACGCGCGTCCAACCGCCAAGCGATTGAAGAAAAATGAGTTTGTGGTGCTGGACCTGGGTGTTATACTCGCGCACTATTGCAGCGACATCACACGCACATTTTATTATGGGAAAGCTCCGGAGCGTGTCCGGCAATGGTATAAGGCTGTCCAGGACGCGCAAGTTGCGGCAATTGCGGCGGTAAAGAACGGCGTTTTGTGCGGCGACGTAGACGCGGCGGCGAGGCAAGTACTAGAGCGACAGGGATTGGGAAAATATTTTGTGCACAGCACCGGGCACGGGCTTGGCTTAGAAGTTCACGAGGATCCGCGTATCGCGC
Organism: Verrucomicrobiia bacterium; assembly: GCA_035568155.1. Lineage (GTDB taxonomy): Bacteria > Acidobacteriota > Terriglobia > Acidiferrales > UBA7541 > Acidiferrum. The sequence goes on from DATMOS010000060.1 coordinate 8,312, forward strand.
GTGGACAAAAGAAGCGGCTTGAAGCGGGGAACGTGGTGACAATTGAACCGGGAATCTATATCGAGGGCGTGGGCGGCATACGCATCGAAGATGATGTCGCGGTGCACGCTGATAGGATAGAAGTACTGACCCGCATTATGCGGGATCTCATAGAGATTTGACGACAGGCATGACGCGCAAAAAGACTTCGAAAAAAGCATCCAATCGGGCCGCCTCCGATAGCTTCGCCACCCCCGAATTGAAGCAAATCGAGCAGCTATTGCAGTTTATGACTGAGCATAACCTTGAAGAGTTTGAATACTCACGAGGGGACCTGCGTATCCGTTTGCGCAAGCCGTCGAGCGGCGTGGTGGTACGGCAGTCACGGAGCGGATATGCTCCTGAGATTATCGTCGAGGGCGGTGGGTCGAACACATCTGCCAGTTCCAGTTCTCAATCCTCCTCGGGTGGTGGAGATGGGCGAGGCAGCGAAGATTTGCACCTGATCAAATCTCCCATCGTAGGTACGTTTTATGGGGCTCCGAGCCCGGGGGCGGAAGCTTTTGTGAAGGTTGGCTCGCAAGTCGAAAGCGGGCAGACGCTGTGCATCGTGGAAGCCATGAAATTGATGAATGAGATCGAGTCAGACGCCAGCGGCGAGGTCATACGCGTATATGTCGAAAACGGGCAGCCGGTGGAGTATGGCCAGCCCTTGTTTGGCATCCGGCCGGGCAGGAAGAAATAGCCGCATCCCAGAGCTATGTTCCAAAAAATCCTTGTAGCTAATCGAGGGGAAATCGCCCTGCGGGTAATCTGCGCCTGCAAGGAATTGGGTATTTCCACGGTGGCGGTGTACAGCGAAGCGGACCGCAATTCGCTGCACGTGCGCTTCGCGGACGAAGCGGTGTGCATCGGGCCGGCGCGCAGCAGCGAGAGTTACCTGAACATCCCCCAAGTAATCAGCGCGGCAGAAATTACCAATGTGGATGCCATTCATCCGGGTTACGGGTTTCTGTCTGAAAATGCTAATTTCGCGAAGGTTTGCGAGGCTTCGGAAATTACCTTTATTGGTCCTACGCCAGAAATCATCGAAATGATGGGTGATAAGGACCGTGCACGGCGGGAAGTTCGCTCGGCAGGTCTGGTGACGGTGCCAGGCAGCGACGGAATTATTCAGGGCGAAGAAGGGCTTGCGGCCTCGGCGGAAAAAATTGGCTACCCGTTAATCTTGAAGGCTTCGGCAGGCGGCGGCGGGCGTGGGATGCGCATCGTGCGCCGCGTGGAAGATTTGTTGGGGGCGTATCAGGCCGCCAGCAGCGAGGCGCAGCAGGCTTTTGGCAATCCCGATATGTATGCGGAAAAATTTATCGAGCACCCGCGGCATATCGAGTACCAGGTGCTTGGTGATCAGCACGGGCAGATTATTCATCTGGGTGAACGAGAGTGCAGTATTCAGCGGCGGCACCAGAAATTAGTGGAGGAGTCGCCATCGCCGGCAATTGATGCGAAGCAACGCAAAGATCTGGGCGCCAAAGTCGTCAAGGCCTTGAGCAAGATTGGATATACCAACGCCGGAACGGTGGAATTTCTGATGGATCAAGATGGATCCATCTACTTTATCGAGATGAATACGCGCATCCAGGTCGAACATCCGGTGACGGAGCTGGTTACCGGGGTGGATCTGATCAAAGCGCAGATTCGAATTGCCGCGGGGCAGCACTTGCACGATGCGACTGGGGAGATTCATTTTTCCGGGCATGCCATTGAGTGCCGCATTAATGCGGAAGACCCAGAGACGTTTGTGCCTTCTGCGGGGCGTATTACGACGTTCCAGGCACCGGGTGGAACCGGGGTGCGTGTCGATTCCGCGGCTCACGCCGATGCGGTGATACCACCGTATTACGACTCCATGATTGCGAAGTTGATTGTGAAGGGACGCGATCGCGGGGAAGCCATTGGGCGCATGAAGCGCGCGCTGGAAATGTTCGTGATTGAGGGAATCAGAACTTCTATTCCATTGCACCGGCGAATTTTGGCGGACCCGGATTTTGCGGCAGGGCGTTTTGATACGCATTTTATCGATCGATTGTTGGGGACTAACGGAAAATAGGTGCCGATGCGCCTTGTTCTGCCGCGACTGTATGTGATATTAGACGCAGCATTGTTGAAAATTCCCGCAAAAGAGTGTGCAAAGAACCTGGTTGACGCAGGGGTGCGTTTGATCCAATACCGAAACAAGCGTGCTTCCGGGCGCGAATTGTTTGAGACTTCTCGTGAGCTCGCCGAATATTTGAATCCCATCGGAGTGCAATTTATTGTGAATGACCGCGCGGATGTCGCTGTGCTTGCAGGCGCGAGAGGCGTGCATGTGGGACAGGATGATTTGGGAGTGGAACAGGCGCGCCGAGTGATGGGCGAAGGGAAATGGGTGGGAATTTCTACGCACAATGCGCGGCAATTCCGTAGCGCCCTCGAAACTTCGGCGGATTACATCGCTGTCGGGCCGGTTTTTGCGACCGGCTCGAAAGAGAATCCTGATCCCGTCGTGGGCGTGGGGTTTGTAAGGGAGACACGCGCGATGACGGACAGGCCCGTGGTAGCCATTGGGGGGATTACGCTAGAACGAGCGGCCGAAGTGATCGAGGCGGGAGCGGATTCGGTCGCGATCATCAGCGATATTTTGGGCGCGGAAAATATAGGGAACCGCGCCCGAGAGTATGTGGATTTGTTGGAACTGCGAGATTCGGTGCAATGAAAAATGGCGGATATGGCCGACATTAAAACAGCGACGGTAACGAGCGTGGCGCGAAGCGAAGGTGGATTTGTGCGCGCTATCGGGTTGTTCGACGGCACCATGATCGTGGTGGGGTCGATGATTGGGTCGGGGATTTTTATCGTGGCGGCGGATATTTCCCGGCAGACGGGGTCGCCGGGTGGATTGCTGTTTGCCTGGATCATTACCGGATTGCTGACGATTTCAGCGGCGCTATCTTATGGGGAATTGGCGGCGATGTTTCCGCGCGCCGGTGGGCAGTATATTTATTTGCGCGAGGCGTACTCGCCGCTATGGGGCTTCCTGTATGGATGGACATTGTTTCTGGTGATCCAGACGGGGACAATCGCGGCAGTGGCTATTGGATTTGCGCGCTACCTGGGCGTATTGGCGCCGGCGATTTCGCCGCAGACGTGGGTGGTGCATCCGATCGCGTTGTCGTCGAAGTACGCCATCAGCTTGTCGGTGCAGCAACTGGTGGCGATGCTGATGATCATTTTTTTGACGTTTCTGAATACGCTAGGTGTGCAGCTGGGAAAAATTATCCAGAATATTTTTACCAGCGCCAAGACGCTTTCGCTGCTGGGATTAATTTTTCTTTGCGTGTTTGTGGGACGTAATGCGGCGGCCATCAGCGATAATTTTTCGCACTTTTGGGCCGTTCGCGGGGCGGAGCCAATTGAGCCAGGCGCGGATTTTCTTCGCGGTTTTGTGCCGAAAATAACCGCAGCGAGCGGTGCGTTTGGATTGTTTGTCGCATTTGGCGTAGCGCAGGTAGGGTCACTGTTTTCCGCCGATGCCTGGAACAACATTGGGTTCACGGCGGCGGAAGTAAAGAATCCCAAGCGAGATGTGGCGCTGTCGATGGCGTTTGGCACGATGATCGTGATTACGTTGTACGTGCTGGCGAACTTGGCGTATTTGTGTGCGCTGCCGCTGGAGCAGATTCAGCATGCGGCGGATGACCGGGTAGCGTCGGCGGCGTTGAACGCGGTATTTGGACCAGTGGGCGCGTCAATTATGGCGGTGGCGATCATTATTTCGACTTTTGGTTGCAACAACGGGCTGATTCTGGCGGGGTCGCGGGTGGCGTATGCGATGGCCGAGGACGGATTATTTTTTCGGGCGACCGGGAAACTGAACCGGCACGGAGTGCCCGCCGTGGCGTTGGCTTATCAGGGCGTGTGGATTATCGTGCTGATTCTTTTGCGCACCCGACGCGTGGACACGAACGGGGCCGTTACGTACGGGAATTTGTATAGCGATCTACTCAACTATGTGGTTTTCTCCGTGCTGATCTTTTACGCACTGACGATCGCGGGGATTTTTGTTTTGCGCAGGAAACGGCCTGATGCGGAGCGGCCTTACCGGGCGTTCGGGTATCCGGTTGTGCCGTTGCTTTATATTGTGGCGGCCTCAGCGATCATGTTTGTGCTGGTTTTATATCAGACGCAGACGGCCGGGGCCGGATTGTTAATTGTGTTGTTGGGAGTGCCGGTTTACTTCGCGTGGTCGCGGCGCGGGCGAGTGGATACTGGGGCAACGGAGCGATCGGTTTAGATCCTGACAAAAGTTCTGGTGTGATGAACCTTCCGGCGTGACGAGCGGCATTCGGTGAGCCGCAAAAATTTACTTTTCGATGCGATTTTGTTGTAGGGCAAAAGGTGTGGGCAACCTACAATGTCACAGCTCTAGTCCAAATTGGCCTGAGTCAGTGGAATAATCTCTCCAGGAGACTGTTTGCATGGGCAACCCGTTATTCGCAACGAAGTCGATGACCACCCTGATGCAGGAGGCCGGACAAACCGGAGAGCATTGTCTGAAACGCGCTCTGGGTCCCGTGAACTTGGTGACCCTGGGTATTGGGGCCATCATTGGCGCCGGCATCTTTGTAATCACGGGATCTGCGGCGGCGCTCTACGCTGGGCCGTCGATCATGCTGTCGTACGTGCTCGCGGGTATCGGTTGCTTGTTTGCGGGCCTGTGTTACGCGGAATTTGCATCGATGATTCCCATTGCAGGCTCCGCGTATACATATGGCTACGCCACCCTGGGTGAGTTGGTCGCTTGGATCATCGGCTGGGATCTGATTTTGGAGTACGCCTTTGGCGCCGCCACCGTGGCTAGCGGATGGAGCAGCACGCTTGTGGCGTTTCTGCAAGACTATGGGATCAGCTTGCCCCCTCAAATCTGCGACGTTCCTGGTGCAAAGTGGATTATGTACGAGGGCCGCTGGGCGCCGATAAGCACGCTGAGTTTGAGTAGCACGCAAATGGTGGGTTTGCCGACGGCCACCGCGAAGTTTAACTTGATTGCCTTTCTCGCCATGCTCGCGGTTACAACTCTTCTCATCATCGGAATCAAGGAGTCGGCGAACTTTAATACGGGAGTGGTTTTTGTCAAGCTAACGGCCGTTCTGGTCTTCATCGCGGTCGCGACCGCTTTTGTCATGAAGCATCCGGCTATTGCGCACGAAAACTGGAAAGTCTTCATTCCACCCAATGACGGATCCTTCGGATCGTATGGCTGGTCAGGCATCTTGAGAGGTGCGGGTGTCGTTTTCTTTGCTTATATCGGCTTTGACGCGGTTTCGACCGCGGCCCAGGAATCAAAAAATCCACAAAGAGATATGCCTATAGGTATTCTCGGGTCACTAGTCATTTGCACGATTCTGTATCTGCTGGTCTCCGGTCTGCTGACGGCGACTGTGCACTACTCGCGCTTGAACATCGGCGCTCCCGTCTCGCTCGCGATGCGAGAAACCGGAGTGCGGTGGGGAAGCTATGTGGTGAACGCCGGCGCGCTGGCAGGGTTGAGCACAGTCATGCTGGTGATGATGCTGGGGCAGTCGCGAGTGTTCTACTCGATGTCGAGGGACGGCCTGCTGTGGAAGTGGGCGAGCCACATCCATCCGCGTTTTCGGACGCCATGGAAGTCCACGGCTATCGTTGGTCTCTGCGTGGCGTTTGTGGGGGCGCTGGTGCCGATCGGTGATCTCGGCCAGCTGGTCAGCATCGGCACGCTGCTTGCCTTCGTCATCGTTTGTGCGGGTGTGTGGATCCTTCGCGTACGGCGGCCGGAACTTGTGCGCCCATTCAAGACTCCGTGGGTTCCCCTTGTGCCCATCCTGGGCATGATCGTGTCGCTTGGTCTCATGGCGGGTCTAAAAGCTCTCACCTGGATACGATTGGTCGTCTGGTTGATCATCGGTCTGGTGATTTATTTTACGTATGGCGTGAAACATAGCCACGTTCGCAACGCAACGGAATAGCATTCATATTCGGGTGCGCGAAAGCCGAGGCTGGCTCTTGGGACGTGCGTGTCCTGCGCGGGCGAGACTTCTTCCGGTAGAGTAGTATTTCTCTCTCGATTCCACGATGACTCCTCTCGCGTCCAACACAGTGCGAAACATGTGGCGCCGACTGTCCGGTTTTGACATTGTCGCGCTAGTGATTTTTGCGTTGGGCGTAGTGGCTATCGTCGCCGATCTCGGCGGCAGTATCGCCAATTTTGTAAAATTTTTAGCAGTTCTATGCCTGTTTTATCTTCTTTTTCGCATGATCGGGTGGTGGCGGTCGCGGCTCCTGTGGAGTTTGCGCAACCGCTTGATTGTCGCCTACCTCTTTATCGCTTTAGTTCCCATTTTGCTGATCGTAACGTTGGTTGCGCTTGCGGGACGGATTTTGTATTCGCAGCTGGGCGCTTACCTGCTCTATGAAGACATCCAGACGCGGATTAATACCATCGCTGATATGGCTGAGCACATTGCCGCGGCGCACGGGCCCGCGACAAAAGGAAGCAGCCAGGAAGAGCTAGAAAGCATTATTGCTCGGCAGTCGCTCTTGGTGCATGGCCAAGAAATGCCTGGCTTAGAAATTAAGTTTTCTGATGACGCGACGTTGCTCCACAAGGTGGCGCGTGGTGGTGATTCCTTTGCAGGATTGCTACAAGAGGAGGACAAGCTGTGGCTGATGAGCATGCGGGCGATTCACGGAAACGACGCGATCAGGGTCGTGCGGCTACGGGTTGAAGTTACACCCGAACTTCTCTCCACCATCGCACCAGACGTGGGGGCGATCCAATTAAATTTGATGCGGAAAATCTCTGGCGGAGATCAAAGGACGGCGATTTACCAGTCGGCGGGCGAAAAGTACGCGGCTGGCAAACCTATAAACGCTCATGCTCGCGTCTTGCAACCGCAAGGTTTTTGGATCGATCCGGCGGTCGGCGTGGTGTCGAGGCTCAATTCGGTTTACGTGGGGCGTGACGGCAAGGTGGTGGAATATGACCGGCCGGTTTTGGCGGTGACCAATGCGCGGCCATCGCGTTTGAGCGCGCGGATCTTTAATTCGCTGGGGGAGCTGCGAGATTCGTATTTGCTGCTGTTTATTATTGTCGGCGTGGTATTCCTGCTGATTGAGCTGGCGGCGTTGATTACCGGAATCAGCATGACGCGCACGATTACCACGGCCATCGCGGACTTGTACCAAGCGACGCAATACGTACAGTCCGGGGATTTGACGCATCGAGTGCGGGTGGACCGGCGCGACCAGTTGGGCGTGCTCGGTGAATCGTTTAATTTGATGACCGGGTCGATCAGCGGGTTAATCGAGGAACAAAAACAACGGCAGCGTTTGGAGAATGAGATTTCCATCGCGCGCGAAGTGCAGGACCAGCTATTTCCGAAGCGGCTGCCCTCGGTTCCTGGAGTGGAGGTGGAGGCAATCTGCAAGGCGGCGAGGTCGGTCAGCGGCGATTATTATGATTTCATTCAGCTCACTCCCACGCATATCGCTGTGGCGATTGCGGACATTTCCGGTAAGGGAATATCGGCGGCGTTGTTGATGGCCAGTTTGCAGGCGGCGCTGCGAAGCCAATTGTTGATGGGCGGCAGCGAACATCTGGGAACGGATGAGTTGGTTTCGCGGCTGAACAAGCACCTGGTGCGAAATACCGCGGACGATCGTTTTGCTACGTTTTTTATTTGCGTATATGACAGCGAGACGCGAACACTGCGTTACACCAATGCCGGACACCTGCCATCGTTTTTGTTGAGCCAGAACCATGTGGTGCGGCTGGATAAGGGAGGGATGGTGCTGGGGGTGTACGAAGACTGTGTCTATGAGGAAAATTCGCTGATGGTGCCGCGCGATGCGGTGCTGGTTGGCTACAGTGATGGACTGGTAGAGCCGGAAAACGTGTATGGGGAGGAGTTTGGAATTCGACGATTGCAAGAGGCGGCGGTGCGCGTACAGGCGTCGCCACCGAGCAGTGTGGCGCTATCGTTGATGACCGCAGCGGAAGAGTGGGCGGGAAGCGCGGAACAGGCGGATGATATGACGGTAATTGTGGCGCGCCTGAAGTAGCAGAAGACTACGATCGGTTCTTGATTCGCCTGCGGATCCGGGGCACGTTTCTCACGAGGGCAGAAGAAAATACAAGACCCACCCTAAAAATCGAGGGTGGGGCACCCTCCGGCTAGCTGTAATTTTCAAACGGGATCAATTCTTAGAGATTCAATCCCAATTGCGAACCTGCGCATTACGATTTGTGTTGAGAAGAGCTGAAGTTGTCGTGAGCTACGCGAGCAGTCTTCTTTGCAAAATCGTATGTCGCTCGCAGATTCCCGCCAAAGAATCGCACCTTGCCATTCACGTCTTGTTCCAGCAGCACTTTTCCATCGGCGCTCTTAAATTCGCAGTGAATGGCGACGGAAGTGGCCCCGGCAACGGTGGTCACCCGCCGGGTGCGTTCGCTGCCTGCCTTGAATCCGCGGACCGTGCTGTGCAGAACGACGAGGTCAGCAGCGTCCTTGGCTCTGCGGTCGCCGTCGCGATACACATGTTCAAAGCCACCCTGCTTCTCGAGCTGACGGATCAAATTTTCATAAAGCGAAATTTGGAACTCCGCTGGCAGTTTGATTTCATCGGAGACGATCATTTCCACCTGAATCGCAGAGGCCTTGGCTTTGACTGGTTGAGCTGACAAAGGCGACGCAGCGAAAGCCACAGCCACAACCGCTGACCACAAAATTGCGCTCGAATAAAACTTCATTGTTTTGGCTCCTTGCTCGATGAATTGGTTGCTGCCTCCACCGCCGTGGTATGCGCCCCTTGGGCCAGCAGTTCTTTCTTAATGGGCTCGGCACCGGCAGTAGGCAATGCAAAGATGACGCCGTGCAACGCACCATTCTCATCACGATAGCGAAGCGTCAGAGTGTCGAACTTGGTGCGAAACAGCGCCAGAAAGCGCCCCGATCCATAGGGTGCGGCCATGCTGAGGTTGCTGACAGTCTTTCCCACCGCCGCTTGCGTGTCTTCGCCGGTGACCACGTCTTCAATGCTGGCTGTGTTCACCTCGGAACTTTTCTTACCATAGCTGAAATGTAATTTTCCGCTCTCGACTGTTAGCGTACCCTTGGCGTTGTCTTTGACGCCGGGGAGGCCAGTAAGCGCGATAGCATTGTTGGCGGGTTTTGAACTCTGCTGTGCCTTAGAACCGCACACCGCAAGTCCGGCGAATGCCAGGGTCATTGCGATTGGAACCAAAAATTTGCTTCGCTTCATATCTCCTCCTTCATCGCACAAATTCGAGGTCTTAAGGCACGCCACGAGCACGC
>DATMOS010000061.1:0-39760 GCA_035568155.1 Verrucomicrobiia bacterium
GGCAATGGTGATGCCCCGCTCGCGCTCTTCCGGCGCGTTATCAATGGTGTCAAACGCGCGGAATTGCACCTTGGGATTGTGCTTCGACAGCACCTTGGTGATGGCCGCCGTCAAAGTAGTTTTGCCGTGATCAATGTGACCAATGGTCCCAATGTTCACGTGCGGCTTATTACGTTCGAATTTCTCCTTCGCCATCTTTGCCTCAGCTCCTCAAATCAAAGTCGTTTTTGCTGCCACTACAAATCCTGAATTCTTGATCCCGGTTTACCCGCGAGTGCTCTTGCCCTTGTTCTTGTCGATAATTTCCTGCGCAATCGAATTCGGCGCCTCGGCGTAATGCGAAAAATGCATGGTGAAATTCGCGCGGCCCTGGGTGCGGCTGCGCAAATCCGTCGCATAACCAAACATTTGCGCCAGGGGCACTTCCGCGCGGATCACGTTGCTGCCAGAGCGATTCTCGGAACCTTGAATCGCCGACCGGCGCGCGTTTAAATCGCCGTAAACAGCGGCCATATATTCTTCCGGAACGACCACTTCCACTTTCATGATGGGTTCCAGCAGAACCGGCGAAGCTTTGTGGCAAGCTTCCTTGAAAGCCATGGAACCCGCAATTTTAAAGGCCATTTCGGAGCTGTCTACGTCGTGGTAGCTGCCGTCGATGAGCACCACCGCGACGTCCACCATGGTGAAGCCGGCCAGAATGCCGTTGTCCAAAGCTTCGCGGATCCCCGCTTCAATAGGAGCGATAAATTCGCGGGGGATCGACCCGCCAATAATCTTGTCAATAAAAAGAAAGCGATGCTCTTTGTCGAACTTCCACTTGCCAGCCGGCCCGCCAACAACTTCTTTGGCCAGCGCATCAAGCTCGTCGGTGGACATTTCCTTCATGTTCTCGTGGCTGGAGCTCGGAATCGGATGCAACTCGATCTTGCAATGGCCGTATTGGCCACGACCGCCGGTCTGCTTGATGTACTTCCCTTCCGCGGTGGCCTTCTTGCGAATCGTTTCGCGATACGCCACTTGCGGCCGGCCAACATTAGCCTGCACGTTGTATTCGCGCAGCATGCGATCCACGATGATTTCCAGATGCAACTCGCCCATCCCGGAAATTAACGTCTGTCCGGTATCAGGCTCAGTGGAAACGCGGAAAGTGGGATCTTCCTGCGCGAGCCGCTGCATAGCCACACCAAGCTTGTCCTGGTCGGCTTTGGTTTTAGGTTCGATGGCAACGGAAATAACCGGGGCAGGAAAATCGATGGACTCAAGAACCACAGGCTTGTTTTCATCGCAAAGCGTGTCGCCGGTATTGACACTCTTCAATCCTACGCACGCACAAATATCGCCGGCATAAACGGTGTCGATTTCTTCACGCTTATTGGCATGCATCTGCAGCAAACGGCTGATTCGTTCGCGAGTGCCTTTGCCGGAGTTATAAACGTAGCTGCCGGATTTCAAAACTCCGGAGTAGACGCGGATATACGTGACATGTCCGACGAACGGGTCGGACATAATTTTGAACGCCAACGCGGAAAACGGAGCATCGTCGGAAGCGCGGCGCAATTCGACTTCATCGGTGAGCGGATTTGTGCCTTCGAGTGGCGGCACATCCACAGGCGACGGCAGAAAATCGACCACCGCATCGAGCAAAGGTTGAATGCCTTTATTTTTGAACGCCGAGCCGGCCAGCACCGGTACAATTTTAAGCTGCAGCGTGGATTTGCGAATGGACTTGCGCATTTCCTCGACGGAAAGCGTGCCTTCGGTTAGGTATTTGTCGATCACTTCGTCGTCATGCTCGGCAACGTATTCGACGACCTTGTTGCGATGCTCGTCGTAGAAAGCCTTGTCTATAGCGGAGCCTTTCAAAGCTGCGGCTACATCCGGGCGTGAATCGACGAAAGCCTTATCCCACAATTTTTCAACTGGGAATTCTTCGAACTTGGCGCCCAGCGTTTCTTCCAGCCAGACAATAACTTTCTGTTCCAGAAAATCGATGATGCCGATGAAATTATCTTCGCGGCCCAAAGGAAATTGCAGCGGTACCGGATGCGCTCCCAGCCGCGCGCGAATGGTGCGCACCACGTGGTCGAAATCCGCTCCCATGCGGTCCATCTTGTTCACAAAGCAGATGCGCGGCACGCGGTATTTGTCGGCCTGCCGCCACACCGTTTCCGATTGCGGCTGCACTCCCGCGACGGAGTCAAAAACGCAAACCGCACCATCCAGCACGCGCAAGGAACGCTCCACTTCCACGGTAAAGTCCACGTGGCCCGGAGTATCAATGATATTGACGCGATACTTCTTGCCATTGCGATCCCACGACGCGGTTGTTGCCGCGCTGGTAATGGTGATGCCCCGCTCGCGCTCCTGCTCCATCCAGTCCATGGTGGCAGTACCTTCGTCCACCGAACCGATTTTGTAGGTGACACCGGTATAGAAAAGGATGCGCTCCGTCGACGTGGTTTTTCCGGCGTCGATGTGCGCCATAATTCCGATGTTACGCGTGTCTTCGAGTTTGAATGCCCTGCCCATGTGTCCTTGTTCAGCCTGCTTTGCAGATACTTGTTTCCCTGATCCCGGTTTTGCCGTTGCTTGCTTCGTCGACTCCTGTTGCGTTAAGTCTTTAACCGTCACGATTCAACCTTCATTCAACGACCACAGAGCTGTTACCAGCGATAGTGAGCGAAAGCCTTATTGGCTTCAGCCATGCGGTGCACATCTTCTTTTTTCTTCATCGCGCCACCGCGTGCGTTCGAAGCGTCGATCAACTCGTCAGCCAACTTGTCGATCATGGTCTTGCCCGAGCGTTCCCGCGAATACTGCAATAACCAGCGAATGGCCAACGATTGCCGCCGGAAAGGATTCACTTCCACTGGAACCTGGTAGTTCGCGCCACCAACGCGCCGAGTTTTTACTTCCAGCAACGGCTTCACGTTCTCGACTGCCTTATTAAAGATCTTCAGCGCATCATCGTTCGTCTTCTTGGCGACTTGCTCCATCGCGCCATAAAATGCTCGCTGCGCCGTGGATTTCTTGCCTTCCCACATCATCGAGCAAATAAACTTATCCACCAGCTGGCTGTCATAAACCGGGTCGCTTGCTTGCGCTCGGCGAGTAACTAGTCCTTTGCGTGGCATTGCTGTGTATAGCTCCTTCAGGAAATTGCAAACTCAAAAACTTGCCAACGAACGTTCTTGCGAACTGCTGCGTATTTCTTACAAAATTTGCTTACTTGGTCTGGCCGGCCTTCGGACGCTTGGCGCCGTATTTCGAGCGCCCCTGCTTGCGATTCTCCACCCCTGCGGCGTCCAGCGTGCCGCGCACGATGTGGTAACGCACTCCTGGCAAATCCTTCACGCGGCCGCCACGCACCAGAACGATCGAATGTTCCTGCAAATTGTGGCCAACGCCGGGAATGTAGGTGGTGACCTCAATCGAATTCGTCAAACGCACTCGCGCCACTTTGCGCAATGCGGAGTTCGGTTTCTTGGGAGTTTGCGTGTACACGCGAATGCAAACACCGCGCTTCTCCGGGCAGCCCATCAACGCTGGCGACTTGGTTTTAACCTGGACCTGCTCGCGGCCCATACGTACTAGTTGCGAAAACGTCGGCACAGTTGTTTCCCTCAATGGCGCGCACAATTTTCCGTGGCTCTCGCAAGGCGCGCGCACAAAAATGCGCGAGAGCGCACTCCAACGCTGAAAGGTCTACTGCGAATCCGGAGATACCAGCAAGAAACTCCGTGCGCAACTCCAAGAGGCGGACGTATTCGCTCCTGGCTTCGATTCGGAGAGGCTTACTCGGCTTTGCGGGACTGGCGTCCCATTCCGGCCGCTCTTCGGTCCCATTCCGTCGTGCCGTGTTCCGGGACTGAAGAATTCCTTCCAACTACGACCGCGATAGACCTGCGGTCGCCCCCATCGGGATAGTAACTACCCCGACAAACAACGAAGTATAAGGAAGAAAACGTGCTCTGTCAAATTATCTTCGAAACCCCCGTGTGGAAATAAGTGCACAGGTTCAACTTTGGCCCCGCCCCTGCCTGTGCAAGTGATCCCACCGAGGGCAATCCAGTCGAAATTGAGCGGAAGGATGGCCCATTCAGCCCAAAATAACAGTACAGCCTTTTATATCAGTAACTTACAAGCCCCAGTCCGTCACCCTCAGGCGCGTCACTCAGACGACGGCGGTCTATCCTTGGTATCGTCCGCGCCTTGATCGCCGAACGGCCATAAACCGATGGCCCTGAGGAATTCAAACTGGTGTTGCGCCCGCAGCATTGCAGCGGTTTTGCTTGTGGGCCAGGGTTTGGCGAATCGTTCCGGACGGTCCGCAATCCAAAACGCAGTCATCGCCATCAGTGTGGCGTCCTGCGCCAGCACCTCCGGTTTTACTTCTTCCAAGGCATCGGCTGCGGAATGATGGGTGTACTTATATTCCGGCGAATCCTGATTCATGTTAATCCCCGGCAAACCTGCCATAATAAAGGGCCCGGTGTCGGTGCCGAACTCAACTTTGTCGTTCACCTTGATGCTGCGAATATTCGCCAGCGAATCGACGAAATTCTGAAAATCGCCGAGGAGATCATCACGGCCACCGAGCTGAAATTCCTTGACCGGTCCCTGACCTTCATCAAGCACCAGATCGCCGAGATGGTTGGCCATTTCCGATTGATGGTGTTTTACGTAGGCATACGAGCCCAGCAAACCTTGCTCTTCACCGTTAAATAAAACGAAACGGATTGTGCGTCGCGGGCGCTGGCCGGATCGCAGAATGGCCTCCGCGGCGCCTAGAACGCTAACAGAACCCATGCCGTTATCAGTGGCTCCTTCCGACAAATCCCATGAGTCGAGATGCGCCCCAACAACAAAAATTTCCTCGGGATGCTCGCGGCCACGAATTTCGCCCACCGCGTTGGCGGTTTCCACCGGGCCGTTACTGAAGGTGTTATGCACATCCACGCGCACGTGAACTTTTTTGCCGCTGTCCAAAAAACGCTCCAACTGGCTCTGATCTTCCGTGGTTAGAGAGAGGACCGGTATGGCGAAATCCGCCGCAAATCCAAGAATGCCAGTATGGGTGAGGTTCATGCCCTCGCTTTTGAGTCCGCCTTGACCGCCAAAGATGGCGAGTGCTCCATTTTTGGCGGCCAGCCTCACGAAATCACCGAACTGCGTAAAAATCAGCATTCCATCCTGGTCTTTTTTTGGCTCACCCTGCGCAACCATCAAGATAATTTTACCGCTGAATTTGGCGGGATCCTTCGATTCTTGATCCAGATTAAAAACGTTGGCGGCAACGAGTTCGCCTTCGGTCCCACTCGCCGGCGTTGATCCCGTCCAGCCCATGGCGTCAACGTTGAGCCGCCGGTGAATGGGACCCGTCAATTCCGCCTGCGCGGTGCCCCGGGTCCATCCGCGCCAAATTTGGAATTTCTCGGCGTGAACATTTTCGAGACCGATGGCGCGCATTTTGTTTAGACTCCATTCGACAGCCTTTTGAGACTGCAGCGACCCGGTAACGCGGGCGCCTACGTCGTCACTGAGTTGCGTCAGGTATTCGTAGGCGTGAGATTCCACCAGGCCTTCGCCGGCAATTTTCACCAGCGCGGCTCTAGTCGCTTCTTCGTTGTTCTCCTTCGAGACAACACTCGCAGCGGATAGAGTAAGAATCAGAGACAGAACTGCGAGAATCTCGAAAACACGGCGCATTCATTTCTCTCCTGATATCCAGTCTATAGCACGCACCTGTGCTATGCACTTGAGACGGATGTGGTTGTAAAAAGGGTTTACGGCTCCGGCGAAGTTCAGTGGAATTGCCAGAGTATCCACCTGGCGGCGCAAGCTTCTTCTTTGCGTTTTTCGCGGGAGCACCTAAACTGCGAGGTGTGCCTGCCAATCGATCATTCATTTCGATGAAACTGCGATGCGCACTGGCGGCCCTTTTTCTTCTGGCGGCCACTCTGCCGATTTTATCCGCGCAACAGCTGCCGGACTCGTCCAGCAAGACGCCGTCCGGACCCGGTCAGAGCACCGACCAGAAGCCTGCGAGTGGAGCCCCGCAAACTCCCGCGCAAATCGAGCTGCTCGAAACGCACATCCGCTTTGAAACGGACGGTTCAAGCCGCAAAGAAGTGCACGCGAGAGTGCGCATCAATACGGAACTGGGAACGCGGCAATTCGCGCGCCTGAATTTCGACTACAACCGCGCGTTCGAAACCGTGGAAATCCCTCTGGCCCGTGTCACTCATGCCAGCGGCGGCACTGCTGACATTTTGCCCAGTGCGGTGACCGACCAGCCTAATTCGATCGTAGTCGACGCCCCTGCTTATCTGGATATTCGACGCAAAACGGTTCGAATTCTCGGGCTGCAGCCTACGGACATCTTGGAATATCGCGTGGTCACCACGGCTCACGCCCCGCTCGCACCGGATTTTTATTTATTCCACACTTTTGCGAAGGACGCCATCGTTACCCAGGAACTGTTCGAACTGGATCTGCCTTCATCGCGCGTCGTGCAACTAAGAGTAAATCCGGCCACAGCGCCAAGCTACGAAGGCAAAACTGCGGAGGGGCAGGAATCGCGCGTTATTCGGCGGTGGGAGTATCGGTGGAGTTCCCCGGAAGGCAAAGCGAAAAGCTTCCAGAACCTTTCCACCGAACCGGACGTGGCGCTCACAACATTTACTTCCTGGAAGCAGCTTTCCGCGCGGCTGGCGGAGAAATTTGAAGCAACGGAAAATATTGCGCCGCCCGTGCTCGCGAAATCCAGCGATTTGACCAAGTCAGCGGAAAAACCTGAAGAAAAAATTGAAGCCATCTATGATTTCGTGTCGCAAAAAATTACCACAGTTGAGCTGCCGCTGGATTCCAATGGCTTTCACCCACGTGCGCCGGCGGAAATTCTCTCCTCTGGTTACGCTACCCCTGAAGACAAGATGGTTTTATTCTCGGCACTCATCCGAGCGGGGCATATGCCGGCGATTGTAGCGCTCGCTGGCGCACCCGATGACGCCAACAAATTGCTCCCGCGCCCTTCTCTGTTCAGTCATGCGCTCGTGTGGACCGGAACAGACAAGGAAGGTCCCGGATTTTGGTTGGATCCCAGCATGGAAGTGGCGCCGTTCCGCATGGTCGGCGCCAATTTGCGAGGCAAGCCCGCTTTTTTGCTCTTGCCCGATACAAAAGAGAACTCTTCGTTGCCGCCGTGGCTGACGGTGCCCGTTGATTTACCGTTCGCCGCGGCGCAACAAGTAAGTGTGGACGCGGTTCTGGCGGCGGACGGACAGCTCACCGCTAAAGTGCATTACTCGCTGCGCGGCGACAATGAATTGTTGTTGCGCGTGGCATTTCATCAAACGCCAAAAGAAAAGTGGCGAGATCTGGCGCAACTCCTCTCCATCTCCGACGGATTTCGTGGGCAAGTGACCAACGCGAATGCATCCGACCCGTCGAATACGCGCCAGCCCTTCTCCGTAGATTACGAAATTGTTACGCCGAAATTTGTGGATTGGTCCAAAAAGCCGGTGCGTATCCCGGCGTTGCTTCCGCAACTAGGTTTGCCCGATGCATCCACCACCGTCGTCACTAGAGCAGCGGCTTCGCCAATCGATCTGGGCACGCCGCTCGATGTCGATACGAGCGCCACGCTGCAATTACCTCCCGGAACAATCGCGCATGTGCCTACCGGTACGTCCGTGGAACGCGACTACGCGACCTTTGCGTCGAAATACTCGATTCAGGGGCTTGATTCTGCCGGGAATGTGACGCTGACCGCGTCGCGCCGGGTTCGTTTTTTGCTGAGAGAAGTTCCGGCAGCACGCGTTACGGACTACAAAGCGTTCGTGCACGCGGTGCAGAACGATGAAGCCCAGGATTTCACATTGGAACGGCCAGCTTCCGCGGATGATCATGCAAAGCCCGCGGCGAAAAAGACTTCCGCGCAAACAGGCCGTTAATTCTGTTTATAACTACCCGAATGAAGATTGTTTTTCGGCCTAGAAGCAAGTGGCGCTATTTCACCTGCAAAATCTCTCGCTCTTTGGTGGCCGACAAATCTTCCATTTTTTTGGTTTCCGCGTGAGAAACCTTTTCGAGTTCATCGAGGCCACGCTTCTTTTCGTCTTCGCTGATTTTCTTGTCTTTTTCCAGTTTTTCGACGGCTTCCTTCAAATCGCGGCGCACGTTCCTTAACGCAGTGCGATGATTCTCAAGAATCTTGTGCAGCTGCTTCACGAGATCCTTGCGCCGTTCTTCGGTAAGCGCGGGGATCGGAACGCGCACGACCTTGCCGTCATTGGTGGGATTAAGCCCCAGTTCGGACGTGCGGATAGCTTTATCAATCAAAGGCACTACGCTGGGGTCCCATGGAGCGATGACGATCATGCTGGGCTCCGGCACCGTGAGCGCGCCCAGTTGATTTACAGGCATCGGCGATCCGTGATAATCGACGCGGATGCTGTCCAGCAGCGATGCATTTGCCCGGCCGGTGCGCAACGTGCCTAACTCTTTGCGAAAGTCCTCGACCGCTTTTTCCATGCGCGTTTTTGCCGCGGCAAGAGCTTCTTTTGTGTTTGAGATCGCGCTCATAAACACCTCGTAAGAAAATGCAAAAGGTGAATCGACATTAGATTTGTTTTCTGATTCCCGCTGCCGTTTACTTCCGCCGCGCAACAATCCGCGATGTTGCAACCAGATTCTACGCGGGTATCACCGTTGAACCAACGCGCTCCCCTAATAACACGCGCTGGATGTTTCCGTGGCGATTCATATTAAACACCACGATAGGCATGCCATTGTCCATGCATAGAGAAATCGCCGTGGCGTCCATTACTTTTAAACTTTTGTGCAGCACGTCGCGATAAGTCACTTCACTGTACAGCTTTGCTTCTTTCACTAATTCCGGATCGGCATCGTATATCCCATCCACCCGCGTGGCCTTTAGAATCACATCGGCCTTGATTTCCATGGCTCGCAGCGCCGCGGCGGTGTCCGTAGAAAAGTACGGATTGCCAATGCCGGCCGCGAAAATTACCGTGCGGCCTTTTTCAAGGTGACGAATCGCGCGGCGCCTGATGAACGGCTCGGAAACCTGGTGCATCTCGATAGCGCTCTGTACCCGCGTATGTACACCTTCTTTTTCCAAAGCATCCTGCAAAGCCAGTGCATTTATCACCGTGGCCAGCATGCCCATAAAATCGCCCGTGGCGCGATCGATTTCGAAGCCCTTTTGGCGCGCGCCGCGAAAAATGTTTCCGCCGCCAACCATGATGGCCGTTTCCACGCCCAGGGCGTGCACATCCTTTAACTCCCGCGCGATAGCCTGAATGGTTTCGCCGTGAATCCCGAAGCCCTGCGGGCCCTGGAATGATTCTCCTGAAAGCTTCAACAAAATACGTTTGTAAATGGGTTGAACGTGATTAGCCGGGGACGATGACGCGCGCTTTGCCGCGGCGGGTAAGCGGGCGGCGACTTTGGGCTTCACGATCTTTGCGGGCATGGATCTCCGATGAGTGCGCAGAAAGCTTCGAAATTGTAACAAACTATCTTAGTCGCCGCACAGCAGAGGAATCAAAAAAAAGCGCCCCGAATTTCCGTCGGGACGCTTTTTGAGTACTTTTTCTAGTTGTGGATAGTTATGCGGAAACCGGCGCTGTGCCGTTGTCGGAACTCGAAGACGCGCTGCCGCTTACTTCGCCGACTTTAAAACGCACGAAGCGGCGGATGCCCATGTTCTCGCCGAGTTTAACAATGGCCTGGCTGATCATCTCGCCGATGGTGACGCTTTCGTCCTTGATATAGTGCTGCTCGTAGAGGCAGTTTTCTTCGTAAAACTTTTCCATTTTGCCGTTCACGATTTTTTCGATCACCGCGTCGGGCTTTCCGGTTGCGCGTGCCTGAGCGCTGTAGATTTCGCGCTCCTTGTCGAGCATCTCGGACGTCACTTCTTCGCGACGCACGTAACGAGGATCAAGGGCCGCGATGTGCATGGCGATATCGTGGCAGAGTTGTTGGAAAATGGGCGTGCGCGCGACGAAATCAGATTCGCAATTGATTTCCACGAGCACACCAATCTTGCCGCCCGCGTGGATGTAGCTGCCCACCAAACCTTCGCTGGCTTCGCGCTGCGCCTTTTTTGCCGCAGCGGCCTGCCCTTTTTTGCGCAAGACGCTGATGGCTTTTTCGATGTCACCGCCGGCTTCGATCAGCGCCGCACGGCAATCGGCAAAACCCGCATTGGTGCGCTCCCGCAACTCTTTCACCAGTTGCGCGGGAATATTGTTGCTGTTGGGCGTTGGCTGTGTGCTCATTCGTCTTCTCTTCTCACTATTAGTTTGATGATCCGGATGGTGATGCAGGTATCTCGCGGCCCGTTCGCACGGGCTGGGTTACCTTCTCGCGCGCGGGTACTACCCGTTACCGGTGCGCTTCTGCTGCGTCGGGGGGAACGGTCGCTTCTGCAGCTTCTGCAGCTTCCGCGGGCTCCGCAGGAGCATCGATCGGCGTCTCCACGACGCCCTCCACGAAGTCGCCTTCCTGCTTTTCGTATTGCTCGTAGGCGCTGGTGTCCACATATTCGACGCCATCGACTAGGGCTTGGTCCGCAGTGGCTTTCTGCTCCGCGACTTGCGATTGCTGGTAGGCGTTATGGCCTTCCAGCACCGATTCGGAAATCTTCGAAGTAAACAAGCGAATGGCGCGCAAAGCGTCGTCATTCCCAGGAATAATCCAGTCGACCACGTCGGGGTCGCAATTGGTGTCTACTACCGAAACCACTGGCACGCCCATGCGGCGCGCTTCCTTGACCGCAATCTCTTCCGCGTTGGAATCGATCACAAACATGGCATCCGGCAACTGCGCCATATTCTCGATGCCTTCCAGATTCTGAAAGAGGTGCTTCATTTCACGCTCGAGGCGCGCTTTTTCTTTCTTCGAGAGCTCGTTCATACGGCCGTCTTCGCTCATGGCCTTCAAGAGCTTCAAACGCTTGATGGATTTCTGCAACGTCGACCAGTTGGTCAGCGTGCCACCCAGCCAGCGGTGGTTCACAAAAAATGCGCCGCAGCGCTTCGCTTCTTCGGCGACCGCTTCCTGGGCCTGGCGCTTGGTGCCCACAAATAAAACGTTCCTGCCTTGCGCGGAAAGTTCGCCAACGAAGCGGCTCGCTTCGCGGAACATTTTCAGGGTTTTTTGCAGATCGATAATGTGAATGCCGTTGCGTTCCCCGAAAATGTACTCCTTCATTTTCGGATTCCAGCGCCGCGTCTGGTGACCGAAGTGAACTCCGGCCTCCAGCAACTCTTTCATGGTAATTTCTACTGCCAAGTTTCCTCCTTTAAGGATTGCTGTTTGCGCTCGCGAGCGAAACGCTCTCGCGAAAGAACAGCCTTTTTGCCGGCTCCTTGCCGGCCGTGATCTCGGCAGCGTCCCTTGCGCGAAACCGCCGGAGTTCGAAGCTGCGTACCTTCTAAACTCGGTACCCAGCAAATCTCAAAACAACTCGCGGATACTCGCGGTCCAGGACCGCGATGTCTGCCATCGCTTAGCGCTTGGTGAACTGGAAGCGCTTGCGTGCGCCCTTCTGGCCGTACTTCTTGCGTTCCTTCATGCGCGAATCGCGAGTCAAAAATCCATTCTTGCGCAGCGCCGGCCGCAATTCCGCATTGAACACCGAAATGGCGCGTGCCAAGCCCATGCGGACTGCTCCAGCTTGCCCGCCAACTCCACCGCCCTTGGCAGTGATGACCACATCGACCTGGTCGTGCAGGCTCGTGAACTTCAGCGGTTCAGTAGCGTTATGCTTCCACGCCACGTTTGGAAAATATTCTTCCGCCGTTCTGCCATTGATCTTGAACTTGCCGGAACCCGCGCGCAGAAAAACTCGTGCAACCGATTCCTTACGGCGACCTGTACCCAGAATCCAAGTTTGCTTGCCCGTGAAGGGCGAACCAGTAGAACTCAACGTTCCTCCTAAACTCCAAAACAAGAACTCGTACGCGGAACTTAATGAAAGCGATTTCAGAGACACGAAGTGCGCGCATCTCGAAAAACCCCGATGGAAAATTCCTGGAGACTGGAATACTGCAGGTTGTTACACCCACCAGAACAACAATCCCCGAACCTTTACAGTTTCAACGACTAACTCGCCATCGCCTGCGGCTTTTGACCCGCGTGGCGCGCTAGACCGGCGGCATCCCGGTACACGCGCAACTTCTTGGCGCGTCGCGCACGCAATTTATTCTTCGGCAACATGCCCAACACCGCTTCGCGGACCATCCAGTCGGCTTTAGCCACCCGCAGACGCTTGGCTGGTACTTCTTTCAAGCCGCCCGGATAACCGCTATGCGAGTAATAAACCTTTTGTTCAACCTTATTTCCGGTCATGCGAATCTTGTCCGCATTAATGACCACCACGTGGTCACCGGAATCCAGATAAGGGGTAAAACTCGGATTATCCTTGCCGATTAAAATGCGAGCCACTTTGGTGGCCAGCCGCCCCAGAACCATATCCGTGGCATCAATTACAAACCAGTTGGCGCCTACTTTTAGGGCCTCGGCTTCCTCACCCTTGGCTACGTACGTCCTCATTGAAACGGTCACACCTTTCCCTGTAGAGACAAACATAAATCTTAGAGTACCCGCCGGATATTGTCAAAGGAATGTATACAGGTTCATCGGACGCTTTCAAGGTTCTCACGGCGCTAGCGCTCAGCTTATGCGTTCGTCACGCTCAAGACATTCCCGTCGGGATCATTGAACCAGGCTACTCGCAACGTTGAATTTGGAAGCGACCAGATACCCAGATCATCTTGATTAAAGCCCTTATAGGTGTTGAACATCACTCCGTGCTCGCGTAGCGCTTCCACGATGATGGACACCTCCGGAACCCTGAATCCGAACACGGTATGTTCATGCGGTGTGAAATCGGGAACGGTAGAGACCCTCAAATCAACTCCGTCGACATCAAAAACAACGGCGTAATCGTCCTCCGATTTCAATTTAAGACCCAGCGTATCGCGATAAAATACTGCGGCGCGAGCGCGGTCTCTCGTGCAAATGATCGCAACGGGTTTGGCAGCGCCTAGAATACCCATGGTCACTACCTTTCATTTTGGGCAGCTTTTCTGGTACAAGCAGGATGCTGAAGCAGAAATGCGGCGCCCAGTTCATCGCCATCAGCCGGCCTAGCGCGCTAGTATAACGCCTCACTCGAGAAGGGCCTCACTCAAGTAAGACTGTTTGTTTTTGTGATCGCGGATAGAAATAGAAGGAGAAAAACGTGGAAGTTGTTGCCGGAGTCGATCTGGGCGGAACCGCTGTTAATTACACGCTGGTGGATCGCGAAGAAAAATTCTTGATTGATGGATTATGCGAGCACCCCTCGCTGGCCAAGCAGGGGCCCGAGGTGTGTCTGAAGCAGATTGAAGACGGATTGCGGATTGCCGCTGACCGCGCTGGTGTGCAGATGTCAGAGATTGTGGCCGTGGGCCTCGACACGCCCGGGCCCGCAAGCGCCGCAGGCAGACTCAGCGCCAAAGGCTCCACGAATTTCGTACATGCCAATTGGGCGGAATACGACATCCGCGAGGGACTCGCAGTACGGCTCGGCAAACCGGTCAGCTATCTGAATGATGGAAACGCCGGCGCGCTGTGGGGGCACTTCAATATTTTTGGCGCTACAGGAAAAGAAACTTCCGTGTCGGTAGTCATCGGAACAGGCCTGGGCGGCGGCGTTATTCTGGACGGCAACGTCATCAAAGGCAGAAAAGGATTCGGCGGCGAATTAGGCCACGTGCTAATTCCCTACCAAAGCATCGCGGGAATCAGTGGTATGAAACCCAAGTGCAATTGCGGACGCATCGGTTGTCTCGAGTCAGTTTGTTCGCTGACCGCCATCGAAAGAGATTTTCTGCCATATTTTCTGCCGAAATATCCCGGACATGAACTGGGAAAGTCAGACAACCTGAATCGCGCCGCCAAAATGGTACGCGGCATGGCGGACAAAGGCGATCCAATGTGCCGCGAAATTTTCCGCGTGCAGGCACACGCTCTGGGACTTTTCTTCGACGAGATGATCAATACATTTGACCCGGACGCACTGATCGTCGGCGGTGGCGCGATCGAAACATCTCCCGAGTTTCAAAGCTGGTTCATCGAGGAGATCCATGCAGGCATGCCTACCCAACGCGAAGAGCAGGTCGACATCCCCATTTTCATTATGCCTAACGGCGACACTGCTGGCGCCCGTGGCGCCGCTATCGAAGCGCTGAAGCTCGCGCGGTCAGGGGGGCTAGCGTAAAACGCCGTACTGCCGCCGTCATTCCATTCAACTATTTCATTTACGGTTTAGGGCCGAGTGTAGGCAGGAATTGCGGCGCCTTCCTAAGTTTGCTGGCTTGTTCGTACGAATACGCGATCCGTATGAGCACAGGCTCGCTCCACGCGCGCCCGAAAAACGAGATCCCCACAGGTAAGCCGAACGCCTCACCCGCGGGAACATTGATATTCGGATACCCGGCAACCGCGGCGAAGCTCGAGCTTCCGCCACCAAAGTGATCCCCCGCCACCAGGTCCGTGAGCCAGGCTGGCCCACCGGTCGGCGCCACCAGGGCGTCCAATTTATGCTTGTCCATCACCGCATCGATTCCTTCGGTGCGCGCCAACTGATGGTTTTTATTTAATGCATCAAGATATTCCTGGCTTGTTAGCGGCCCCTTCAATTGAGACTTCAGGAAGAGCTCCTGCCCAAAATAGGGCATCTCCTGTTCGCGATGATTTTCGTTGAACTCAATAATTTCCTGCAGTGTGTGTACTGGCGCGCGCGGTCCGAGGCGACCAAGGTAAGTATTCAGGTCAGCTTTCAATTCGTACATGAACACCGTGGATTCCGTCTCGTCAAACTTTCCACGGGTTTCAATATCCGCGGGATCAACGAGTATCGCTCCCTGCGTTTTCAACACCTCAAGAGCGCTCCCAATAAGATTGTCGACTGCGGCGTTGAAGCCAAAAGCTCCGCGCACGACACCGATGCGCGCGCCGCGCAACCCGTCGGCTACCAAAAATTGTGTGTAGTCGGCGTAGGATTTTCCGCGGCTTTCAGACGTGGCGCTATCTTCGTCATCGACGCCCGTGAGCGCGCCCAGCAAAATCGCCGCATCGCGCACGGTCCGGCAGAGCGGACCTGCGGTGTCCTGGCTGTGCGAGATGGGAATAATCCCAGTCCTGCTCCAAAGCCCAACGGTAGGCTTTAAGCCAACCACGCCATTGGCCGACGCGGGACACACGATCGAGCCGTCAGTTTCCGTGCCTATAGCGATCGCGCACAGGTTGGCGGAAACACCCGCCCCTGATCCGGAACTCGACCCGCACGGATTGCGGTCCAACACATAGGGATTTTTTGTTTGTCCGCCCCGGCCGCTCCAGCCGCTGGTGGATTGATTCGAACGAATGTTGGCCCACTCGCTGAGATTGGTCTTGCCCAGAATAACCGCGCCTGCTTCGCGCAGTTTTTGCGCCACCGTGGAATCCTTCGGCGGCTTGGAGCCCACCAGTGCCAGCGAACCAGCGGTGGTCATCATGCGATCAGAAGTATCAATGTTGTCTTTAATCAGAATCGGGATGCCGTGCAGTGGTCCGCGAAGATGTTTCTGTTTACGTTCCTTATCAAGCCCTTTGGCAATTTCCAGCGCATCAGGATTTACTTCGATCACGCAGTTGACGACCGGCCCGTGTTTATCGATTGCATCGATGCGCGCCAAATATTTTTCGGTGATGGAGTGCGCAGTGAAGCGGCCCGACGTCATACCCTCTTGCAGTTCGCCAACGGTAATTTCGTCAAGTTCGAAGGATCCAGCTGAGCTCTTGGCTTGAAACGCCGGCGAAACGTTCGGAGATGCACCAAACGAAGAACGCGGGGACAGCACCGCCGCGGAGGCTCCGGCCAGGAGGCTTGCCTGGATAAATTTTCTGCGCGCGGGTAGTTCGGGACCGGGTACATTGTGGCCTCCGCACTCATCCAGTTGCGAAGCATTGGGCAACGGCGTTTCGCCGTCCACCTCTGATTCATCCTTCATTAGTGACCTCGTCAAAGTAACTTGGGCGGAGACATGTTACGTCAAGTTCGCCCTCCGCGCAGCCATGCCAAATGCCCAACCCCCGCGCCACGGTACTTTTATAGCTCTGATTGCGGGTTGTAAAAGTGACTTGGCCCCATAAGTTTTGAACCCGGACTTTTGGTGTCGAAAGTTCCCATATCGAACAGAGCACTCTCGCGAATCGATTTTTTGACCCTGTCCGGGCTTCGATAAACTGGCACCAAGCTTAATTCTTGGGGTATGCCAATGAAAATTTACAAAGAAAATCAAAAATTGCCGGAATTTAATATCACCGCATGGGATCGTTCCAGGCAGCGCCTGCACGCCGGTGCCATCTTGTTCGCGGCTTGCGCGATTGCCGCCGGAGCGCCGCTCTGGGCGCAGGACGTAGCCGAAGTGGCGCGCCAAGCTCAAGCCCGTAAGCATCAGCAAACCAAGCACAAAAAGCACGTGTACACCGAAGAAGACCTAAAGCGCGCCCGAATCCTTACTCGCGAGGATCAGGAACTGCTGGCCGCCAAAAAGCCCGACGCAGTACTACCCGGGGCCGAAGCCTCCACAACCTTGGACGCGCAAGCGCTTGAACATCTCCCGCTTGGTGATGTGGCTCGCATGTACCGCGCAATGAAAGAGTTGGATCATTCGCAGACGGGCGAGCTCGCGGAATATCACTTGGGTGTTACAGATGCGGCGCTGGCATATGCAAAGCCCGAATTTGTAGCACCAAGGCCAACCGCCGTAGAGCCACCGACGCATAACGCGCCCGCCGCGCCGCTCTTCCCAAATCCCGACTTGAATGCCCTGAGGTTGAATACGCTGCTGGTATTGCCGACACCAATCGTGCCGACGCCGACGCCTAATCGGCCGGCAGCCAGTCATGCAGTTTCCATTTCACGAACGATTGCGACAAAGACCATGTTTGCGGCTTCAAAACCGAACATGCCCGCATCGGTAGCGCGCAAGATCCCAGTTGCTCCAGTACTTGCAAACCCAGAGGTCGTTTCATTGCCGGCAGCGGGATTTGTTGCGCCGACTGCACAACCCGCGCTCGTGGCTTCAGCGATTTCGAACGCGTCAGCACCACGCAGCATCATCGTGAAGTACGGCGATTCGTTGTGGAAGCTGGCGCAAATAAATTTGGGCGACGGCCACCGTTGGCATGAGCTCGCGGCCATGAATCCCGCCATCGTTAATCCTGAGCACATCCTGCCGGGCACGCCAATCAAGATCGCGGCAACCGCACCGGTTGCGGCTACTGCACCAAATGATTCCAACGTGACGGTGCGCAGAGGCGACAGCTTGTGGAAAATTGCCCAGAAAAAGCTCGGCTTCGGCGGGTTCTGGGACTGCATCGCTAAAGCTAACCCCGTGATTCAGAACGCAAATCTTATCTACACTGGACAAATTCTCGCAGTGCCTGAGGCCTGTGACAGCCCATCGACAAAATAGGTAATCCTCAATCTGATTATCACCTTCGCCCTGTTCCAGCGTTTCGAAAAAGGCAACGCGAGATTTTTGCGCCACTTTATCAGTTACAATAATCGTGCAGTGACCGTGTTCTTCTCGAGGGTCTGTTGATTCATCGCCACATCTTCCATAACGAAAGCTTGTTGCCCATCGAGAAGTCCCGCCTTTCCATGGGCCAGGCCGGGCTCATCTGCGGATGGGGCATTTTTACAACTATACGCATAGCCCGCGGCGAGGCTTTCGCCTACGAACGCCACTGGCGCCGGCTGGACAAGCACGCTGCCATCATTAACCTGCCGATGCCCTACGCAGCAGCCAAAGTCCGCATGCATCTTCACGAAGTGATCCGCGCCAACAAAATCACTGAGGGCTGCGCCAGGATCTATCTCATTTATAACAACCTGGGATTCTGGCAAAGCGACGAACCGCGTCCTCAAGTGGATCTCCTCATTTGTTCTGCTCCGCTTCCTGAGTATGCCGACAGTGCCCGTTTGGGGCTGCGTGCCCACGGCCGACACGCAGCCGCGCCGCTTTCCGGAGTCAAGAGCATTTCCTGGTTGAATAACGTCTGGGCCGTAGCGGAAGCCGCAAAGGACGGGTTTGACGAGGTTGTGCTGCTGAACGAACGCAGCGAAGTCTCCGAATGCACTTCCGCCAATATTTTCGTTGTGAAAAATGGCAAGGTGTTGACACCTCCGCTAAGCTCCGGATGCCTTGAAGGTGTCACGCGCGGAATTTTGATGGAAATCGCCCCCGAATCCGGCGTATCCGTTGCGGCGCAGTCTTTACACCCCGAGGACTTGTATTCCGCGGACGAAGTTTTCATTTCTTCGACGAATCGCAATGTTATTGGAGTGGGCGAGATTGCCGGTCACAAAATCACCGCTGCCCCCGGTCCGGTGACTCAGCGTCTTAATGAGCTCTTCGACGCCTATATCGACGACTACGTGACGCGCCGCGTGTCCATCAGCACCCGGTAGCCTTTTTAAGTAAAACTTTTACCTGGAACTTTCCACCCTCTCTCCGCGTTTCTGAAGAGACGAGATTTGCTCGCACCCAACTCTTTTCAGAGTAATTCGTCTCAAGATTGTCACCACCGCCGTCGACGGAGTGGCAGGAGAAATCCATGCTTGAGTCACTAGGTTCGGATCTCCGCTTCGGAGCCCGCACGCTATGGAAAAACCGCGCTTTCTCCGCAATCGCGATCATCACCCTGGCTTTGGGGGTCGGAGCTTCCTCTGCAATTTTCAGCGTCATAGACAATATCCTATTGGAGCCGTTTCCCTACCCAGCAGCGCAACGCTTGATGTCCCTGGTAATTCATGACACCGACCAGAGCAATCCGGGCGGCCGTGGCGCCTTTAACGGGGCTGAATTCCTGGACTATTCGACGCAGAACCACGTGTTCGAAAACGCCATTGGGATGGCTCAAACGGATGTGCTTTATACCTCCGGCGAAGGTACAGAACGTTTCGTGGGCATGCTCATCACGCCCAATACCTTCGAATTTCTGGGCGTTCAGCCTTTGCTCGGACGGGCCGCGCAAACCGCAGACTACCAGCCTGGCGCGCCACCTACCTTCGTATTGCGTTACAAAACGTGGGCAAGCCGTTTCAGCTCCGATCCCTCGATCCTCAACAAGAATTTCACGCTGAACGGAGTGTCACGCACACTTGTGGGTATCATGCCGCCTCGTTTTGCTTGGGGCGACGCCGACATGTGGCTTCCCCAGACTCCCGTCCGAGGTGAAACATTCAATGGGTTTCCAGTGTTTTGGTTTATGTTGGGACGCTTGCAGCCCGGGGTCACCAAGGATCAGGGTGCCGCCGACTTCGCTGTGCTCGCGAAGCAGCAAGCCACTCAACATCCCACTGATTACCCCCAACATTTTTCTGTGCAGCTTATGTCTCTGGCCGATGGTGTGGTCGGTCAATTTCGTGCCACCTTGTTCATCGTGCTGGCTGCGGTTGGATTGCTGCTGCTCATCGGATGCGGCAACGTCGCGAATCTGCTTCTGGCGCGCGCCACCACCCGTGAAAAAGAATTCGCGGTGCGCGCGGCACTCGGAGCTGGGCGATTCCGCCTGATTCAACAACTCCTGGTCGAGAGCATGTTGCTCGCCATTGGAGGCGCCTTATTCGGCGCGCTGCTCGCCTGGGCCGGCCTTAAGGGATTGATCGCCATCATTCCGCCCAACATCATTCCTGCGGAAAGCGTCATTCGCATGAACGGCGCAGTGCTGCTGTTCACCCTGGCTGTGGCCGTTCTCACTGCATTGATTTTTGGTTTGGCTCCGGCGCTCCAGGCTTCGCGCCGCAACTTGAACGATTCGCTTCGCGACAGCAGTAAAGGAACGAGCGGTGGCTCCAGCCACGCCAATATCCGCAACGCTGTAATCGTTTTTGAAGTGGCCCTATCGCTCACACTTCTCATTGGCGCAGGACTCTTGATGCGCAGTTTCGCGGCGCTGCATGAAGTGAAACTTGGACTGCGCCCGGATCACGTACTGGTGGCGCGGCTGCCGCTGCCGCAGGAGCGCTATAAATCGGCGGCTCAGGTCGCCGGCTTCTTTCGACCCCTGCTGCAGCGTCTGAACTCCCTGCCAGGTGTGGTGTCCGCCACGGAAACAAGCACGCTTCCACCTTACGGCGGTATCCCCTCCGACATCGAAATTCCCGGTAGAGTACACAACGAAACGTGGACCTCGTTATTCCAGCTTTGCAGCGAACAATATTTTACCGTGCTGCGCATTCGGTTCCTGCGTGGGCGCGGCTTCACGGAGTCGGAAGTCAACAACGCGCGAAAACTGGTGGTGATCAATCAAACGTTTCAACGCAAGTATTTTGGCGACGAAGATCCCATCGGCAAGCGAATCCATATCCTGCAACTTGAGAAATTCCCTGATCCCAAGCCCGATGCCTGGTATGAAGTGATCGGCATTGTCGATGACGTTAAAAATCACGGCCTTCAGGATCCGATCGAGCCGGAAACTTGGGTGCCCTACACGGTTACCGGCTCCGCCCAACGGGGAGTGCTGGTTCGTACTGCCGGTGATCCAATGCTGATGATGAATGCAATGCGGCAGGAGATTTGGGGTACGGACCGCAGCGTGGCGTTAACATTTACCGGCACGATGGAAGACTTCATCAACTCCTTTTCTTTTTCGCAGCCGCGATTCGGATTCTTGCTGGTGACTGTCTTCGCCTTAGTCGGAGTGATCCTTGTATCCATCGGCGTTTACAGCGTAATTGCCTACACCACCGCCCGCCGCACCCACGAAATTGGCATTCGAATGGCCTTAGGAGCGAATGGCGGAGACGTTCAGAGACTAGTGATACGCACTGGGCTGCGGCTGGTCGCCTTGGGGATTATAATCGGCTTGTGCGTTAGCTTTGTGCTGGCCAGGCTGATTGCCAGCCAACTCTGGGGGGTGTCAGCGCACGATCCCTTAACATTGGTGGTCGTGCCATTCCTGTTGTTGATTATTGGAGGTTTGGCTTGCTGGATTCCAGCAAGACGCGCCACGCACGTCAACCCGGTCATCGCTTTAAGGTATGAATAAATCATCGCCAGCGATTCGGTGTTCCGTCGCGGTAAGACTCTGATGTCTGAAAAATTAGCGGCCGCGCGAACGCTTGCTTTTTGAAGCAGAGGCGCGCTTCCCCGCTCGCCCAGACTTCGCGGTCCGTTTGGCGGATTTCTTTTTGCTCGTCGCTTTTTTGGCCTTCTTCGCTGACGCTTTCCGTTTAGTAGGCGTCACTTTGCGAACTACTTCACTCGTCGTTTCTTCAATAGACTTTTGCGCGGCACCGGCCTTGGCGGCCAGGCTCCCCAACGTTGAACCGATGGTTTCGGCCACGCTCATTAGTAATCCGCTATTCTTATCGTCCGCCTTATTACCGTCCGTCATGGTGCGCTCCTCGGTTGCTGGGTTACCGCCAAAAATTCAAACGTCAAACAAGTGCGCACCCACTTTCTAACCGATGGGTGCGCACGTAGCTAACATCTAACAGTAAATTGAGTTTAAGTCATCATCTTCCGCGCAATTAACCAAAAATCCCGCGCGAAATTTAAATCGGTCTGCGCCCTTGGATCACCCGGATCAATATGACGATGATCGCCAAGACCAGCAGAATGTGGATAAAGCCACCCAATGTGTATGAGGTGACCAGACCGAGCAGCCACAGAATCACGAGGATAACTGCTATTGTCCAAAGCAAGTCCATTCTCCTGTCTCCTTAGAATAAATTCTTGACGGCCCGTCCGGGCGCCTTAGAGATGGGGCGACAGTAAGGGCAATGTGTCTCGGGAGCCATCAGGTAAACGGTGTAGGGGTCGGCACATTTTGTAGTATTAGTACGAGCTACAGATTCCGCACCAGTCTGCAAGTGTTCAATCGGCACACGATAGACAAGCCGCGGATTTGATCCGCGGCTTGTCTTCCCTGTGTTATGTGTGAAGTTAATTTTACGAGTGCGACGCGTAATCCGTTCCGCCGTTGGCCTTCTGCCAATTTTTCTCGCTTGATCCGCTGCCGCCAGCGCTGGGCATCGAACTGAAGGGCGTCGCCGGCTTCCCACTGGCCGCCTTATGGTAGTGTTCTGAAAAGCCAGGAACGAGTTCTTCGATAAACTCACTGATGCGTGCAGTAGCCATTCCGATGGCCGCGTTCTTCAGGTTCTCCCACGTCTCCGAAGTCTTCGATCCCGAGTCGCCACTGGCATACGACCGCGTTGAATAAGAAGAACTGGGATGCGATTCGGCAAGCGGTGCCGACTCGCGGTTGGTATAAGGGGTCCAGGGATCGCTCGATGACGATCGCCGAACCGTCGACGAAACCTTAGAACTTATCCTCGAGGTGCTCGGCAATAGTGCGGACACTACCGCGCCACCTAAAAAGGCGGCTCCAAGGAAAATCGCCGGTCGCTCTTCGAATTGGGTCCGCCAATCAAATGCGCTCTTCACCTTCTCCTGCAGTTCGCTGATATTGTCTTCCAGTTCGCTGCGTTGATGTTGGATGTGTCGCTCTATTTGATCTGGTTTTTCGCCCATTGCACGTTCTCCTTCATCGTTTCAATCGTTCGTTCCGGAACTGCATTTACATGCTTGAGTCGCTTTGAAGCTGTGGTGATAAGCGTTAGCGCAACAATCCCTAGGACCGCCCCAACAATGAGCGCCGCCAACCATGTCGCCATCATGGTGGCGAGACCCATCACCGCGGTGAACAACAGGAAACCCAGCGCATAGAAGCCTATAACCGCCCCGGCGACGATCACCTTTACCGGCGGGGCAGCCTTGGAAGCCTCTTGCTTAACTTCGGCCTTCGCCAGGCGAAATTCAGACCGAATAATCTCCTGAATATTGCCTACGATATCTTGTAGAACTTCAGGCACACTTCTGCCGTTTTGAGTCGTCATTTTGGCTCTCTCAGCAGCCCTTTATTCAATCGCTGCTGCGCATCACCCGAGCCAGTAGAAACCCGAGTATCGCGGCCGCTGCCAGAGACTGGCCGGGATACCGCTTAACCAATTCGGTTACGTCGTCAGCCATTGCTTTGAAATCGTGATCGCGCACATAATCTGCCGTAGCTTGAAGCTTGTCGGCAGTGGCATGGGCTGCGCTGGCAACGCGGTCGGAAGTGGCATGCGCCGCGCTCGCAACACGGTCGGACTGGGTATGAAGAGCCGAGGCCGTCCTGTTCAAAGAATCCGCCGCCGGGCCACGAGATGCGTCGATTTTATCGGCAGTCCTGCGCCCAAAGTCGGATACGCGCTCCTTGACGTCGGCAGCCTTGTCAGCAATCTGTTCTTTTAATCTCGCAGCCGTACCGGAAGCCGTGCCGCTCGTTCCGGATCCATCTCCATAATTCTGTCCTGAGCCTTGTTGATAATTCTCGTCCATGATTTCTCCTTTTCGTTCTCGGAAGCGGGTCACACCGTGTCGGGTATATTAAAAGGGCCCGATTCGTTAACGTCGCGAATCGTATTCTCTAGCGTCTCTCCGGGCCATCCGGTAAAAAGCGTAGATTCATTGCGCCTTCGCGGTACTGAACGAAATTTCGGATTACTGCGCTACAACCAGGACCGTCTAACTCCAGAGTATTTCGTCCAGTCTTAGATCGTGTATGCTTAGACAGCGTTTCTGCGCGTGCTTTTCGATGCGAGGGTTTATGCTCGGTTTTTATGAGGAGATGGCTGACTTGGCAGCCATGAGTGAAGATGATGGTTTTCTGGGCCAGTGTGCGAGCTCGGAAATGGAAAATGGCGCGCCTGAAGTTCAGAACTTCTTTCCTACCTTGCCGACCGTCGAGTTACTTCCTCGCGCGCCTCGGCAGTTGAAGCTGTCAGCCACTATGTCAGGCAGCGATACCAACGCTTGAGCGGTCCAACATTCTGTGTAAGGCCTGCTGTTGGTCACACTACAGTGACTTACCCGCATTAAAATCGATAAAATTCTTGTACCCTGAATACCAGGTGACTCTGTAGTGGCCCGCACTTCTTCAGCCAAAGACATTTCCCGGCTCCTCACTTTAGTTGCTGCAGTGGTAGTCATTACCGCTCTTTACTTCGCGCGGGTGATGTTGGTGCCACTGGCTCTCGCGGTGCTCTTCACCTTTGTGCTGGCCCCGCTGGTGACCGTGCTCGAGCGCATTCGCTTTCCGCGTTTTCTCGCCATCTTTCTGGTGGTTGGAATTGCGGTCTCTGGGATCGGAGTTATGGGATGGACAGTAGGAAACCAGTTGATCGACGTGACCAATCAACTGCCTAGCTACAAAACCAACATAAAAGAAAAAATCGACGCTATTCGTAATCCCAAGAACCGCCGACTGGATAAGGCCGCCGATGCCATGAAGGAACTGGGCAAAGAAATCGCCGACAATCCGCCCGTGCCATCCGAGGTGGCGCCATCTTCGTTGAAGAATCCAGGGAGCGGTAAAGCCGCCACCCAACAACAGCCTAAAACCGTTCCCGTGCAAATATTCCAGCCCGTGTCCAATCCGCTGGAATCCCTGAACAGCGTTATCACCCCCTTAGGGAGCGCGATCATCGTCGTGGTGCTCACGATCTTCATGCTGGCCGGGCGTGAAGATTTACGGAACCGTCTAATTGGCCTTGTAGGTCACGGGCATCTGAACGTGATGACCCAAGCTCTGGACGACGCCGGGTCGCGTGTCAGCCGCTATTTGGTTTTACAGTTGGTCATCAATGCTTGTTTCGGTGTGGTTATCGGTCTGGGCCTGTATTTCATAGGCATACCAAATTCCATGCTGTGGGGCGTGGTCGCCGGTTTGCTGCGCTTTCTCCCCTACGTCGGCTCACCGCTAGCAGCCGTGTTGCCTATCTTGCTTTCGCTGGCGATCTTTCCCACCTGGACCGGTCCCGTGGCCACCATCGGTCTGTATCTTATCGTGGAAATTCTGGTGGCTAATTTTCTTGAACCTTTGATTTATGGCGCGCACACCGGGATATCTTCTTTCGCGATTTTATTTGCCGCCATCTTTTGGACTCTAATCTGGGGGCCGATCGGGTTATTGTTGTCGACTCCCCTGACGGTCTGCCTTGTCGTTCTGGGACGACACGTTCCCGCATTGCAATTCCTTAATATTATGTTGGGCGACCAGCCGGTCTTATCGCCTGAGGCCCATTATTACCAACGCTTGCTGGCTTCAGACCAAGCCGAAGCAAAAGACGTTTTGGAAAATTATCTGAAAACTAATTCACTCGAGGATCTTTACGACTCGGTACTGATCCCGGCTTTGGCGCTCGCGGAACAGGACCGTCATCACGACGACCTTGAAGAAATCACCGAACAGTTCATCTGTAAAAGTACCAAGGAATTGCTCGAAGAGTTGGGCGAAAAATCGAAAGAGCCGGCCGAGGCCGAGATGCAAAAAGCGCAGTCTGATCTGACCGAACTTTCAGCCCCGAAGATCCGAGTAGCGCCTCCCAGCCTCGCGACCAACGTGGTCTGTATGCCAGCTCGCGACGAAGCAGACGAGATCGTGGGAATCATGCTCAGCCAGCTTCTGGAACGCGCCGGCTACCACGGGCAGGCTATCCCGATCGGTACCACTGCGGAAATGCTCGCTCAAGTCAATGAAGCTGCTCCCGACATTGTGTGCATTTCCGCGCTGCCGCCGTTCGCGCTTCTTCACGCCCGTGATTTATACAAGCGCGTGCACTCCAACGTGCCGAACGCCAAGATCATCGTAGGCCTGTGGAAGTTTTCCGGCGATCCAATCAAAGCGGCAGCCAGATTTAACATTGTCGGCGATGATAAATTGGCCATCACACTGGCTCAGGCCGTCCTGCAAGTCGGCGTTTTTCAGCAAATTGAATTAGCTCCTGAACACGCTAGTGCCGGAGCTTCGGAGTCAAAGTAATTCCCATATTTTGAGAAGGCCCAGCTGCGATTTAGAGTATTAATCGCGTACCCACGAAGTATCGCGGTGTTTTGCTCGTTTTAGCGAATTGCTTATGGACCTGACCCTCGGACAACAATTACTAACGCTGGTGATACTCGCGATTCCCATTTCCTCCATCGCCTGGACCATCACCCACGAAGAAATTTTCCGTGAAACTCGCGACTGGTGCGTGCGCAACAGCAAAACCTGCCGCACCATTTATGAACGTAAGTTTTTTTATCTCTTCACTTGCGAATACTGCTTCAGTCATTATGTGACGGCAATCTTTTTGTTTATCACCCGCTTCAAATTGCTGATGCCCGGATGGCGCGGCTATCTAATTTCCGGTTTCGCCCTAGTGTGGGTGGCCAATATTTATATGAGTATATTTGCTCGGCTGCGGTTGGACATTAAGCGCGAGCGCGTAGAAATATCCGCGGTAGAAAAAGATGTGAAAGCGGAAAGTTCCGGTGAAAAAGTAGACGCACCTTAGGGCCTGGTGACCGCCAGCGCAAAGTTACTCGTGCCGCACAAATTCGACTGGTCCCTCGCAACCTGGGCTTCGATCCCGTAAATTCGTAGCGCGTCGCGCAGCGCTTCGGCGCTGGGCGGTAAGCTTTCTGGCACCACGATAGTAAGACCGCTGGAGCTGTAAGGAAGGACTTCAGCGGGTTCCGCGGGAACTACGTTCCAGTTTACAGCTTTGAATATGGTCAAAAAATCGTCAGCGTAATTCAGCGCATCGCTCGCGGAAGTCAAATAGCGGACAGCCACCGTCTCTTCCGGAAAGGCCAGCAATACTTGAATCAACACAGCTTGCTGGTGAGTGGTCAGCCTGCGCGGAGACCGCTCTGCCGCGCTAGTCTGCCGCGACAGGGTCCCCTGCCTGACAATTCCGCTGCCGTCCGGCACAATCGGCCTCTCCAATACTTGTTTAGTTTCGATAGTTGCCGCAGGCCTGTCAAATAAAAATCAATTGCCGGCCATGAATTGACGCCATAATTTTCCGCGCTACCATAGATGTTATTCAAGGGGGCGTTATGGCCGCGTCAGTTTGGAAGGGCAGCATATCGTTTGGGCTGGTTTCCGTACCTATAAAATTACTTGCTGCCGCTCGTTATTCACATATCAGCTTTCATGAAGTACATCGTGAATGCGGACATCGCGTGCAACAGCAGCTGTATTGCCCGTATGACAAGCGAGTGGTGTCGCGCGACGAAATCGTCATGGGTTACGAAGTTGACGAAGACAAAATGGTCGTCGTGGATCGCGAGGAATTAAAAAAACTCCAGCCGGCATCCTCATCCACCATGGAAATTTTGCAGTTCGTCAAGCTCAGCGATGTCGATCCCATTTTTTTTGAAACTTCTTATTTCTCCGTTCCGGAAGAAGCCGGGCGCCGCGGATACACTCTGCTGCTGGAGACCATGGAAGAGATGAAACTCGCAGCCCTGGCCCAGGTGACTTTGCATCAGCGCGAACGCACCGTCATTCTGCGTCCCTATCAAGGCGGGCTGACGCTGCACACCCTTTACTATCCAAATGAAATTCATGATGTTGCTGGGTATGGCAAAAACAACGCGACCAACTTAAAAAAACCCGAGATTGCACTCGCCGAGCAATTCGCAAAAGGCCTGGTCGCGCCGTTTCGTCCCGAAAAATACCATGACGAATATCAGGAACGGGTCAAGAAGCTCATTGAAAGTAAGGAAAAGGGCACAGTGGCGCCTAAGCCGGAAAAGACCACGCGCCTTGCTCCGGTCGTGGATTTGATGACCGCTTTGAAACAAAGTATTGCAAACAAGGGCGGCAATGCAAAAAACCGCATAGCCGAATCTGCCAGGCATTCGCGGGCAAGAAAAAGCGCATAAGTGGATGTGGATGCACCTTTAAGCTCAATACTTGTACCGGTAAGAGTCTGAGAATCTACCCATTAAATTAAAAGGTAACGATTTGTGGCAGGGCCTGGCTAGCCAATTGCACCTGCATGCTACAATCCCAGCACTGGAGCAGCTTATGCCTGATTCTGTCGCTCTGCCTGGAGAACCGGTTCTGGAAGTGGTGTCCCCTGACGGGGCGCGAAGGTTCGCGCGTATTACGCAGACTCCCTTTCATATCGGGCGCGGCGCCGAGACCGGCAATCATTTGCAGCTTTCCGACCGGCGCATCTCGCGGAATTGTGCGGCCATCGTTACCGAAGCTAATCGCTTTTATTTGGAAGATCGTGGCCAGCGCCGCGGCCTGTTTGTTAACGGCGAGAAAATCGAAAGCCGCGAACTGCAAAATGGCGATGCCATCAGTTTTGGTCTTGAAGACTCTTACGAAATAATTTTTCGTAACTCGAGCGGCACCGACGACGAATCTATCCCCCACCTGCTGACGCGCATCGAGCACATCACTGCCTCAGAACCTACTGGCAGCGGCGGTCTGCGCAAATTAAATTTGTTGTTGGAAGCGACCACGCTCCTGCATTCGCAGCTGCCCCTCGATTCCGTCCTGGGCACCATGCTGGATCATGCCGTCTCGGTTACTGACGCCGACCGCGGTTTACTGCTGGAAGGCGACAACAGCGCAAATTTAAAAGTACGGCTGGCGCGCAGAAGTGGCGGCTTGCGTCTGCCTCCGGAAAGCCTGGCACCGAGCCAGACTGCCATTCAGCTCGCATTGAAACAACACTCCCCAGTTATCACCGAGGATTTAGCTCAGACCGACATGGATTTGGCAGCGGCCCAAAGCATCGTCGCGCAACGCCTGCGGGCTGTAGTGGTAATTCCGCTGTATGCCAACTTGCGGGCCAACACTCAGGAGTCGATGGTCAATGTCAAACGCGGCGAATTTCTGGGCGTGTTGTACATGGATTCCCGCCGCCCCGCCGCATTTTCAAAACTCGACCGCCAAATCCTGGACGCGCTTGCCGCCGATGCCGCCAGCATCCTGGATAACGCGCGCCTGGTGGAACGTGAACGTGAGCGCCAGCGCATGGAGCAAGAAATCAATATCGCGCGCGACATTCAGCAAGCGCTGCTTCCTCGCGATTTCCGCGAATTTCCCCATCTCGCCGTCTCCGGGATTAATTTTCCCTGCCTATCCGTAGGAGGCGATTACTTCGATGTGTTTCCGCTTAGCGATAAGCGTACTGCATTTCTAATCGCCGACGTATCGGGAAAAGGATTGGGCGCTGCGCTGCTGACCACCATGTTGCAGGGCGCGCTTTCCGGAATGACGTTGGGCACCGATCCCGCGCGGGTGTTCAATCACGTAAATCGCTTTCTCTGCAGCCACTCTGAAGTTGGCCGCTACGCCACCATGTTTTTTGGCATCCTCGACCAAGATGGCGAGATGGATTACATCAATGCCGGCCATCCGTCGCCGTTTTTGATTCGTCATGGCGTCGCCGAGGAGCCATTTACAGAAGGCTCTTATCCAGTAGGCCTGGTGCAGGATGCAGAATACGTTACCGCTAGAGTGAAGCTCGAGCCGGGCGATACGTTAATTTTATTTAGCGACGGCGTCACTGAGGCCATGGATCCCGGGGAAGAATTGTACGGCGTGCCCCGCTTGCGTGAAGTATTAACCGGCCAATCCGACTGTGCGCTGGACAAATTGCAGAAATCCATTCTGGAATCAGTGGAAAATTTTTCCAAAGGCGCACATCAAGCTGACGATCTGACCTTGCTGATAGTGCGCTATCGAGCCACGCCTGCGGTTGCAATGGTCGAAACGGACATTTCCTCTTCGTCTTCGGGCAAGTCCTTCGCGCCTACGGCAACAATCACTGGCACGGGCCCTGGTTCAAGTGGTTCTGAGGTCGCATTGCAACCGACGCTGCCCTCTCCAGTTGCACCAAAGATCTCTTAGACCCCGACCTGTTGACTTTCCAAAGCTGAAAATAACTTATTCTCCGCGCCGTACTACCCAATTCTCGGTATCGCCAGATCCCACTCCCAGGACGCACCCTACCAAGAGATCAAATTTGCAGAGGGTAATCGAAATGTCCGCCTACTGGATCACCATTCAATTACGCATCATGCGTGGGTACTTGCCGCCGGTCGCTCCAGATTCGCGCGATCCCAATTCGCGAGATTTGCCCCAGCCTCGTAAGTACTTTGACAAAACTCCAGCAAAGCTTGTTCCGGCGCGTGCGACAGACGCACATCGTCATACATGAGAAAAAATTCGTTTTTCTCGCCGCCGTAGAAGGCCTTTGAAGGCATCACACGTTGTTCCCTGAAACCCGCGGGCTCTGGTGCGGCATACGCATAAAAGGCGGCGTCCTTTATTACCTCGCCATCGCCCGGCCAGAATCCGTGGCTGATGACCTCATGCGAGTACGCTTCTTTCGTTATAAAGTCTGCATCCGGCCGCTCCGGAGCGCGCCTTCCAGAAAATCGCGTGGCCGCTAGATCGAAACTCCCCCAGAAAAAATGCACCGGACTCGCCTTGCCGATGAATCGAGAACGAAACTGGCGAAGGACGGTGTCCACGCTGACCAGCACCTGCCAAAAGCGATGAGCATACTCGCTGTCGTACGACGAGTGACCTTCGTCCAGATTAAAACGAACCGGTCGCGGCACTTCAACCGGCATGGTCCACACTTTCGCATCAATACCCAGAGAGTGCAGCGCCGACATCAGCTCAAAATAAAATTCCGCCACCGTACGCGGAACCAGACGGAACGATCTTGTTTCCCCGAGGCTCGTAAGGATTTCTAGCGTGTGCGCGGTGAAATCAAAATTAATCTCAACCGTCCCCTTGGCGTACGGCATCGCCGAGGTCGTCAGCCCGCGCGCCGTCACATAAAACGTAGTTCCCCAGAAATGGTTGATCGGCGGACTCAGTGCCAGGCGAATCTTTCCCACGATCTGAGTCCACATGTGCAGCGTGGCGTAGGTATCTTTCCACTCCGCCAGAGGAAGTGCAGGCCAGCGCAATTCTCTCATCTCGAACTCCTCCGCGATCCAGCCAAACCATGAATCCAATGAACTAATTTAACGGAAATTTCGTATCTTCTGTTAGATGCGAACTGCAAAGCTTACCTCTATTTGTGTCATCACCAGCGTTTTCATCCTGGCTATTGTCGGTGGAATATTCGTGGCTGAGGGTGCACTACATCCAGGCCGGCGTCCAGTACTGGCAGTTGATGAGCGGCAGGCTACCGAAATGGCGGACTCAAACGCTTCTGATTTGACCGATGTCAGCATTGTTGCGATTGACGGAGCCGTCTTGCGCGCATGGAACTTACAACCGCGAAAAAATTTTGCCAATGCCGTTATCCTCTCTCACGGACTGAGTGACAACCGCGCCGGCATGATGGGCTATGCGCAATTTTTTCTGCGGCATGGATACGATGTGTTGATGCCGGACGCTCGCGCTCACGGAATCAGTGGTGGAGAAATAGCCACCTACGGCATACGCGAGGCCAATGACCTCCACCGCTGGCTCGATTGGCTTGACTTGAACGAACACCCTGCGTGTATTTACGGATTTGCCGAATCAATGGGCGCGGCCGGATTGTTGCAATCACTTCAGTCCGAATCGCGGTTCTGCGCAGTCGCCGCCGAATCACCCTTTTCCACTTTTCGTGAAATAGCCTACGACCGTGTCGGACAATTTTTTCATACCGGTCCGTGGCTCGGCAGGACAATTTTTCGACCCATTGTGGAATGCGCTTTTATTTACGCGAAATGGCGGTACCACCTGAATTTCGATGTTGACTCGCCTGAAAAAGCCGTGGAATCGACACGGGTGCCGGTTCTACTGATTCACGGCCAACTAGATAGCAATATTCCGGTGCGGCATTCCAGAAAAATAGCCGCCGGAAATCGCCACGTCGCTCTGTGGGAGGTTCCGGGAGCAGATCACTGCGGCGCTATCGGCGTTGCGCCGGTCGAACTGGAACGCCGAGTGACTGACTGGTTTCAACAGAATGATAGCGAATCGCACCGCCGGGCACGACAACTATTCCGGCGTCGCCGATGTCGCTCGATAACCTATAGCTCGCGCAATGCCTGCGCCACCGGCTGAGTCGCCGCACGCACCGCTGGCAACAGTCCGCCCACAAATCCCATCACCAGTGCAAAAATAACTCCCTTCACCAGCAATTCGGGCGTGATCTTAAACGCGAAAGCCAGGTGAGAAAAGGTTTGCAGATTCATCGCTCCAGTAGTCAGCCCATTGAGCGGTAGCACCACCAGGCACCCAAGCAACCCGCCCACAAACGCAATCAGCAGTGCTTCAATCACAAACGAGAACACCACCGACGGACCACCAAAACCAAGCGCTCGCATCGTTGCGATTTCGCGTCCGCGTTCGGCTACCGCAGAGTACATGGTGTTCAGCGCGCCAAAAACCGCGCCAATCGCCATAATCGCGGCAATCAAACCGCCCAGCACAGTAATCAATGTGGTCAACCGTGTGGATTGCTTCGAATAATAATCAATCTCTCGCGTGACATCCACGTTGAGCCGGGGATCGGAGGTCACTGCATCTTTGAATTGTTGGAGCGAGTCTGGAGATACGAGATGCACCGTCACGGATTGAAAAAATGTATCCGGCCTGTTGTAAGCTGGTCCGAGCAGATGCGCATCCGCCCACACTTCAGAATCAAAAGCACTGCCTCCAGCGTCGAATATACCCACAATCAACCAGCGAACATTGCCGAGACTGATGGTATTCCCAAGCGTCAGGCCGGTATACGACTTGGTGGCATTTTTTCCTACCACCACCTCATTGAGCCCTGGCTGAAACATCCGTCCTTCCACGATCTTAACTTTGTTGCGAATTTGCAAAACATTTTTGGAAACGCCGCGTATCTGCACATTCGCATCCGTACCAGTCGAAATCAAAGGAATCGGGGCGACCAACACAACTTCCGGGGTCACCAGCGGTCCATCCGCGCCTCGCGCAATTCCCGGAGCGTCCTGCAGTATTTTGACCGCATCGATGCCCACGCCGCCGGTCATCTCCGATGTTGCGCCTGCGCGCATAACCATGGCGTTGTCGTACGAGCCGGAGGACACCAGCGTGGCCTTGAAGCCCCGCGCCAGTGAAAGCATTGCCACGAATACTCCAACGGTTCCCGCGATACCAAGCACCGCGACGATCGCTGAAGTCCAGCGCGCCTTCACGCTACGAAAATTGTAAATGACCGGAATGGCCACGTTAGACTCTCCTCAACGCATCCACAACGCGCAGGCGCATGGCTCCGATACCGGGCAGCAGCCCGCTGGCAACCCCGACGAAAACCGCAAACGCCAGACCGGCCGACAACACACTGACGGATAACAGAAGCGGCGGAAGCAGGCCTCTCAACGCCGCCCCCACAACCGGAATGGCCAGCACGGCGAGGCCAAGTCCGATCAACCCACCGATCAGCGCGATCACCAGCGCCTCCGACAAAACAAAAAACAGCACATAGCGATCCGGATAGCCGATCGCCTTCAGCACCGCCAGTTCCCCTACGCGCTCGCGCACCGAAATCGCCATGGTGTTTCCGGTCACCAGCAGCAGCGTGAAGAACACCACGCCACCGATCGTCAGAATGAGCAGTTCGATATTCCCGAGTTGTTTCGCAAATCCGGCTGCGAACGCAGATTCAGTTTCCGTTTTTGTTTCGGTCGAAGAATTAGCAAAGCCCTTATCGATCGCCGCGGCCACCGGAACAGCATCATCCGGGGAATCCAGCTTCACTACATACCAGCCGACCTGGCTCTTGATTACCGAAGGTACCGTCTCGTCAAAATATTTCCATTGCAGCCAGAACTGGCTCTCGTCTCCGCCGGGATGGTCGTTGTGATAAATGCCGTCCAGCACGAATTCCCAGGTCTTGGTTGGTCCATAGAGCGCATTCTTAATCGGGATGCGATCACCGACTTTCCATCCAAAACGTTTTGCGAGGCCGGCTCCAACAACGGCTCCCTGGCGATCTTTCACAAAATTATCCCACTCGTCGTCGGGAACACGCATTTCAGTCATAACTTGGCGCTGATTTTCGGGGTCAATCACGAATTGAGGGAAAAAGTTCTTTTCGTCCTGATAAACGCCGCCGAACCAGTTGTTATGAGTAACCGCCTTGACGCCCTTGATGGTGAGGATTTTGTCGCGATACGCGAGCGGAATCACGTTGATGAGGCCCGCGCGATTGATCACCACCAGACGGTCGGCGCCAGCCAGTTCGGTACCGCGGCTGAAAGCGCTTCTCACCACTGCCAGAAACGTAAACAAAAAGAGCGCCACCGCGAAAGATCCGATGGTCAAAATCAGCCGAATCTTTTTGCGGAACAAATTTGCAAATATAAATCGGTTGAATTTCACGCTACACCGCCGACCAGCACACCCTTGCTCGCCGCTTCCACCAGGACGCCTTTATCGAGATGTAATGTTGTATGTGCGCGAGCTGCGACCACCGGATCGTGCGTCACCATCAGCACCGTCTTGTGATATTTGCCCACCAACTCTTCAATCAGGGCCATGATTTCATCCGCGCTCTTGCGGTCCAGGTCTCCGGTCGGTTCGTCGCACAGCAAAAAGGTCGGATCAGAGACAATGGCGCGCGCGATCGTCACGCGTTGCTCCTGTCCGCCAGAAAGCTGCCGCGGGAAATGGTTCATGCGGTCCGATAAGCCCACAACTCCGAGCGCGGTCTCCACGTGTTTGCGGCGCTCGGATTTAGAAAGTTTAGTGAGCAGCAGCGGCAGCTCCACGTTCTGAAAGGCCGTCAGCACCGGGATCAGGTTGTACATTTGAAAAATAAATCCCACGTGCCGCGCGCGCCATTGCGTCAGCTTGCTCGCGGACATGTGCGTAATCTCGTCACCAGCCACGGTGATGCTCCCGGCGGACGGAACGTCGAGTCCACCCAACAAATTGAGCAGCGTTGTCTTGCCCGATCCGCTGGGACCCATGAACGCCACGAAATCAGCCTGATCCACATCAAGATTCAGCCCCTGCAAAACCTGAATATTTTCGCCACCACGGCGATACGTCTTGTTCAGGCCTCGCACCCGGATGAGGCTGGGCGAATCGGACCGTCCATCTACG
The DNA here is from genome assembly GCA_035568155.1 of Verrucomicrobiia bacterium. GTDB lineage: Bacteria > Acidobacteriota > Terriglobia > Acidiferrales > UBA7541 > Acidiferrum. Next base: position 35,005 of record DATMOS010000061.1, read on the forward strand.
CGAATCATAGTCAGCTCCTACTGTTTGATTTCAACTTTATCGCCGTCGTGCAAAGTAGCCGGACCGGTAACCACTAACGAGTCGCCCGGCATTACCCCTGCCATGATCGCCACATCCGTGCCGCGATCAACACCAAGCTTGATGGCACGGTGTTCAACCTTGCCGTCGTGCACCAAATACACAAAAGTCGTTCCGCCTTCGCTGCGCACCGCGCTTTTCGGCACATACGTCATCGGCTCAGGCCCTTTGGCCTTGGGCTGCTCCTCCGACAGGAACGCCACCTTTACGCCCATGTCTGGAAGAATTCTCGGATCAAGCTTCAGAAACGAGATACGCACTTTCACCGTGGCCTTTTGTCGATCTGCAGTGGGGATTACCGTGCGCACCTTGCAGGGAATTTGCCAATCAGGATAAGCATCCAAAGTCGCCGTCACTGGCTGGTTGGGCAACACCCGCGCAATGTACGATTCGTTCACATCCACTTCAATCTCGTTCGAATTCATATCCACGATCGTAGCGATACCAGTGCGCGTAAACCCGCCGCCCGCGGAAATCGGCGAAACCATTTCGCCCACCTGCGCGTCTTTCGAAACCACAATTCCGTCAAATGGCGCACGAATCACGGTGTTGTCCACCGCCTGCTGAGCTTCGCTAATGCGTGCATCGGCGCCTGCGACCTGCTGTTTGGCGAGCGCGATCTTCGCCGTCAAGCTGTCAGCCGCCATGGATGCGTTGTCCAGATTTTCCTGCGTTTGTACGCCCGCCTTCTGCAGTTGTTCCGCGCGCCCCAGCTGAATCTTGGCGTTCTTTAATTGCACCTGAAAGTCTGCAATGGCCGCTTGCGACGAGTCGCGGTCAGCTTTCGCCGACTCCAGCGCGCGCTTCACATCAGAATCGTCGAGGGTAGCCAACAGCTGCCCCTGCCGAACGTGCGTGCCTTCATCGAAAAACACGCCAGTCACCCGGCCGGTAATTTTCGCTGCAATGGTAGCCCGCCGCCGCGGTGTCACGTACCCGCTGGCGTTAAGCAGCGATTGGCGCCCGCCGGCTTCCGCTTTGGCCGCCGTCATCACTTGAACAACCGGTTTTTGACTCCGCAGAGCGTACGCAGCCGCTGCAATTGCCGCCAAAGGCAGAATCACCAACACAATGATCACAAAGCGCTTACCGGCACCCGCACCTGCCTTTCGGTGAGCGTCGCCGATGCGCAGACTGCCGAGGTCAGGTTTAATGGATTGTGGGTGCGAGGCCATCCGCGCCGATGCTCCTTAGCCTACAAACCGCGTATTCGTCGATACGTATACAACTCCGCGATTGTTGCGTGTGTATATTGATACGCGCACAGGATACAAAAGATTACCGGCTACACGGTAGGCGTGTCAGCCGCTTCAATGCAGGTATTGTAGCTTGTCCTGAGAATTTTAGGTATGCGTCCGTTAGGCGCCCAACTGCATCACAAGAATTGTAATTGTTTTACTTGACTCCGGCAGTTACATCGTTCTATTAAGGACCTGTAACACAAGTGTTCTGCCAAAACTGCTAAGGGACGTGCCCGTGCAGCCTACCCGTCGTGACTTCCTGAAATTAACAACCGCTGGTGGTGTCGCCGCGGCGGTTTTTGGATTTGATTTGCAATCCGCTTACGCGGAGCTTCGCGAATTGAAGATCGCGCGTGCAAGTGAGACACGCTCGACCTGCCCCTACTGCGCGGTGGGCTGCGGCACTATCATCTACACGATTGGAGACCGCGCAAAGAATGTGACCGCGCAAGTGGTGCACGTCGAGGGAGACCCCGATCATCCGACCAATCGTGGCACTCTCTGCCCAAAGGGTTCCTCGCTGCAGCAAGAGATCATGAACGACCGGCGCTTGCTGAAGCCGCAAGTGCGGCGGCCGGGTGGCACCGACTGGCAAGACATTTCATGGGACGATGCAATCAACGAAATCGCAGCGCGCGTAAAAAAGACCCGCGACGACACTTTCATCGAGAAAGATGCGGCGGGACACACCGTAAACCGGCTGGAATCGGTCGCGTGGATCGGCGGATGCACCGATACCAATGAGTTTAACTATCTCGTGGTGAAAGCGATGCACGCCCTCGGGGTCGTGCATTTGGAAAACCAGGCCAGGGTTTGACACGGCCCCACGGTCTCAAGTTTGGGACCAACGTTCGGACGCGGGGCAATGACCAACGGCTGGGTGGACATGAAAAATACCGACATGATGCTCATCATGGGCGGTAATCCTGCCGAGAACCATCCCTGCGGATTCAAGTGGCCCGTTGAAGCGAAACGCACCCGCAACGCGAAAATGATCGTAGTCGATCCGCGGTTCACGCGGACTGCTGCGGTGGCGGATCTCCACTGCCAGATTCGCGCTGGATCGGACATTGCCTTCCTCGGCGGCGTGATCCGCTATGCCATTGAGAACAACCGCATCGCGAAAGAATACCTGGTCAACTTCACGAACGCGGCATTTATCATCAAACCGGGCTTTCAGTTGCCGGGCGAAACGGACGGCGTTTTCTCCGGCTTCGACGCCAAGACGCAGAGCTACGACAAGTCGACGTGGAATTATGCGGTCGCCGACGGCGCGGGCAGAGCCATGGCCGAACAGAGAGTGGCTGAGGTCACCACTTATCCTGAACCGGCTTCGCCGCCGCCGGCTTTGGCGTTGCCGCAAGAACTCGCTTACGATCTCTCGCTGCAGAACCCCAATTGTGTCTTCCAGCTTCTGAAGAAGCATTACAGCCGCTACACGCCGGAGATGGTTGAGCGGATCACCGGGATTCCCAAGGAACAATTCCTCAAAGCCGCTGACCTCTATACTTCGATTCGTAAAGACGGAGACATGAAGAAGGCGAGCACGATCATTTACGCAGTCGGATGGACGCAACACTCGTTTGGTACGCAAATCATCCGCACCGCAGCGATTCTTCAATTGCTCATGGGCAACGTCGGCCGCGCTGGCGGCGGCGTCAACGCACTGCGCGGGCACTCCAACATTCAGGGCGCCACGGACATGGCCGGCCTTTTCGACACTTTGCCTGGCTACTTGAAAGTGCCAACGCCTGGGGACACCTCGTTCGCAGACTGGATGAAGCGCCTCACTCCCAAGCCGTCCAAGCCCGCCCCCTGGGATTCGTTCAACTACTATAGCAACACGCCGAAATTCGCGGTCAGCTACCTGAAGGCCCTCTATGGCGACGCGGCCACTAAACAAAACGGCTGGGCCTTCGATTATCTGCCGAAAGTGGATCGCAACTATTCGTGGGTGCATATGTGGGACGACATGTACAACGGCACCGTGAAAGGCATGATTGCCTTTGGGATGAACGGCGTCGCCATTGGCCCCAACTCAAAGAAAAATATCGACGCGCTGAAAAAAGCAGACTGGCTGGTAGTCGGCGAGATTTATCCTGACGAGACCAGCGAGTTTTGGAGATCGCCGGGCATCACCCAGGACGAAATGAAACAGATTCAAACCACCGTGTACCGCTTGCCTTGCGCGGGATTTGCCGAGAAAGACGGTTCGTTCACCAATTCCGCGCGCTGGGCGCTGTGGAAAAACACGGCTTTGCCAACGCCCGGAGATGCCCGGCTGGATCAGGCCATTGTGGCGCAGATTTTCCTGAAGATCCGCGAGCTGTATAAGAAAGACGGCGGCAAGTTCCCCGATCCCATCCTGAACCTAACTTGGAATTACAGCGCCCCATCGAGCCCGCCGCTATTCGAGGTATTGAAGGAAATCAACGGCAAGGCGCTGGCGGATCTGGAGGATCCAGCGACGAAGCAGCAAATAAAGACCGGCCAGCAGCTTCCTGGCTTCGCGTGGCTGAAAGATGATGGTACGACGTCTTGCGGCAACTGGATTTACTCCGGCTGTTTCACCGAAGCGGGCAATCAGTCGGCGCGACGCGATCCCTCCGATCCTTCGGGTCTGGGCGTGCATCCCGGATGGGGCTGGTCCTGGCCTGCGAACCGCCGCGTCCTCTACAATCGCGCGTCGTGCGACGTGGACGGCAAGCCCTGGGATCCAACGCGAAAACAAGTCTGGTGGAACGCGGACCTGCAAAAGTGGGTTGGCAACGATGTGCCCGATTTCAAGGTCGATTCCAAGCCGAAAGATCACATGGGTCCGTTCATCATGAACCCGGAAGGCGTAGGGCGAGTCTTTGCCCCGCTGGCGGCCTTTGCCGATGGACCGTTCCCCGAATTCTACGAACCGATCGAGAGTCCGATTGACAATCTGTTTCATCCAGCGCAGACGCACAATCCGGTAGTGAAGCGCTATAAGACCCCCGACGATAAGTACGCCACGCCGAAGGACGGTTACACGATTGTCTGCACGACCTATCGCCTGACCGAGCATTATCATTACTGGACGAAGAACAATCCGATGAACGTGCAGTTGGTGCCGGAACCCTTTGTGGAAATTCCCGCCGAGTTAGCGAACGACATGGGGCTCCGCGGAGGCGAAAAGGTGAAAGTCTCGAGCATCCGTGGAGATTACATTGCGAAAGCCATGGTCACCAAGCGCATCAAGCCGCTGATGATCGACGGCAAGAAAGTCTACCCGATCGGCCTCCCCATTCATCAGGGCTATCGCGGTATCTCCGAGGACGAGGGCAGGGACGCCAGGACTCTGGCGAACCTGCTCACCCCGACGGTCGTTGATCCCAACGCCTACACACCGGAATTCAAGGGCTTCCTGGTGAAGCTCGAGAAAGCGTAGGGGATGCCATGAGCCAGGAAAC